>JBLXGN010000005.1:0-340331 GCA_048260865.1 Marinobacterium sp.
GTGAGAGTAGGTCATCGCCAAGCATCTAATTAAGTGAAAACCCCGGTCTCGTTGAGATCGGGGTTTTTGCGTTATGGGATCATGTCAAAAATTACCGATTCAGCTGCCGGTATCAATGTCTTAGGGATGGTGGATGTTGGATGCAACCGGTAAGATTCGCTTCTATCGTTAACGCATTGGGATAAACAGATGTATACAGAAGATGATGTGCGTCGACTGACTTGGCAATGTCGTCGTGGCATGTTGGAGCTGGATGTATTATTGGTGCCCTTTATGGAGGAAGCCTTCCGCGACCTGCCTAAAGACGATCAGGATCGTTTTGTACGTCTGCTTGATTGTGAGGATCAGGATCTGTTCGTGTGGTTTATGCAGCGGGGTGAGTCTGAGGATCCTGATTTGCAGCGTATTGTGGGCATTATCCTTGAACGCGTTCAGCCCAATTAGAATTGAACTTTACAGCAGCCGATGGCTGCTGTTTTTGTATCTGGTGACTTATCTGCTGGGTTCTGTGGGCCTGTTTCACACGGATCTTCCACCTCAAGCGGTATGGTTGTCCTTCAGTGCCTATAGCCTTCTTTTATCTATACTGATCTGGCGTGACATCCATCTGCCTGCTGATGAGAAAATAACGGCATTGCATTGGGATGTTGAGCATCGTCGGCTCGCTGTTAAAACAGGTAGCGAAAGCTGGATAGGGGTAGACCGTATTGAGCAAGCCTGCTCGTTTCCTGGTCTGTTGCAGATACTTTTGGTGCAGCGTAGCGATCGCTACGCGCCCACGCGCATAGTCATCACCCCTGATCGCCTCAGCGCTGATGACCGAAGGCGCCTGCATGTGGCAATTACTTGGAGCGCTCCTCTCGAACCGCGTCCTGCCAAAGATAGTTGGCCGGAGTAAGAATTGTATCCATGCGTTCCTCTCCCAGATGAGGATAATCCAGGGTGTAGTGCAGCCCTCGGCTCTCTTTGCGGCCTATAGCGCTTCGAATGATGAGCTCTGCAACTGTGGCCAAGTTGCGCAGCTCAATCAGGTCAGAGCTGACACGGTAGTTGCTGTAGTACTCGGCAATTTCCTGTAACAGCAACTCAATTCGATGCTGTGCGCGTTGCAGACGCTTCGTTGTACGTACAATCCCCACGTAGTCCCACATGAAACGGCGCAGTTCGTCCCAGTTGTGAGAAATGATTACATCTTCATCGGAGTCGGTTACGAGAGATTCATCCCAGTTAGGCACTGCGGGTAATTCAAAGTCAGGGTTCGATAGCTCCTGTGCAATCTGCCTGGAGGCATTGCAGCCCAGCACTATACACTCAAGCAATGAATTTGATGCTAGCCGGTTCGCACCATGCAGACCTGTGAAAGCGGTTTCTCCAATGGCGTAGAGCCCCTCCAGGTCGGTTTGACCATTTTCATTGGTCATTACGCCACCGCATGTATAGTGTGCAGCGGGAACAACAGGAATGGGGTCGCGGGTAATATCGATACCCAATTCAAGACAGCGCTGGTAGATAGTGGGGAAGTGCGATTTGATGAAATCATCGTCCCGGTGAGAGATATCCAGGTAGACAGAGTCGCAGCCCAGGCGCTTCATTTCGTGGTCGATCGCCCTTGCAACTATATCGCGTGGAGCCAATTCAGCACGCTCGTCAAAGCGCTCCATAAAGCGGCTGCCGTCGGGCAATAGCAAACGGCCACCTTCACCGCGAACAGCTTCGCTAATCAGGAAAGATTTTGCCTGGGGGTGATAGAGGCAGGTGGGATGAAACTGGTTGAATTCCATATTGGCGACTCTACAGCCGGCACGCCATGCCATGGCAATACCATCTCCAGTAGAACCGTCACTGTTACTGGTGTAAAGATAGGCTTTAGCCGCTCCACCAGTGGCGAGAACAACGCTGTGGGCTCGAAAAGACTGGATATGCCCGGTGTGATTGTTTAGCACGTATGCGCCTACACAGCGGTTATGTGGCAGCTTCAGTTTGCGGCGCGTGATCAGGTCGATGGCGATATGCTGTTCGAACAGGTGGATATTGCTACGCTCTTGTGCTCGCTCCAGCAAAGTCTCGTGTACGGCTCGCCCGGTTGCATCAGCAGCATGAATGATCCGGCGGTGTGAATGACCACCTTCCTTGGTGAGGTGGTATTCATTGCCTTCGCGAGTAAAGGGTACACCCATCTTGATTAACCACTGTATGCTTTCCGGGCCAGCCTCGATAATATGCTGGACGGCCTCTCGACGACTGAGATCAGCACCAGCAATCAGTGTATCCTGAATGTGATCCTCAGCTTTATCGGCAGAATCCAGTACAGCGGCAATTCCACCTTGAGCCATCCAGGTTGAGCCGCTTGAATAGTCGGCCTTGCTGAGCACCGCAATGTTCAGCTGCTGGGGGAGGTTCAATGCCAGACTCAGGCCGGCAGCGCCGCTGCCAATAACCAATACATCGAAGTCTGTGGAAGTGCCTTGCTTGTTCATGTTCAGGTTCCGTATTCAGAGTCTGAGTATTATGCGTGCTGAATTCGGGCAATAAAACCAAAATCCGGGAACTTCATTCTGTATTCAGGTTCATACCCAGTGCACGGCTGCTTTGGACACGAGGTTGAAATGCATTAGGGTGGCAATACATACTGCATCGAATTTAAGTGCGTTTAACATTTCGCTGAACGCAGGTCGCATCGACTTATTAAGGAAACCGAGTGTCTAACGAAAGTCAGGCAGCTATTGATCAACGATTGGTGGAAAGGGTTCAGGCAGGCGATAAACGGGCATTTGATCTTCTGGTCAAACAGTACCAGCACAAGATCATCGGCTTGATTGGTCGATATGTTTATGACTCGCATGAAGCCATGGATATCGCTCAGGAAGCTTTTATCAAGGCTTACAGAGCGTTACCCGGTTTTCGTGGTGATAGTGCCTTTTATACCTGGTTGTACCGTATCGCGATCAACACGGCCAAGAACCATCTTGTCTCGCGGGGGCGGCGCCCTCCGGATGTGGATGTGGATGTGGATGATGCCCAATACCTGGGTGCCGAGTCCCAGCTACGAGACCTGGATACACCTGAAAACAGTTTGTACCGGGAAGAGATGGAACGTGTGGTACGTGAAACGCTTGATCGTTTGCCGGAAGATTTGCGTGTAGCCCTCACGCTACGTGAGTTTGAAGGCATGAGTTACGAAGATATTGCCAATGTGATGGATTGTCCCGTAGGTACGGTTCGATCCAGAATTTTTCGAGCACGTGAAGCAATTGATAACGAAATTGCTCCCTTGCTTGAACGTTAGGTTAAGACTGCATTAGCAGATACTTGGGGATGAGTTATGCATAAGGCCAAAGAATCGCTTTCGGCACTCTTAGATGGTGAAGTCAGTGACTTTGAACTGCGACGACTGGTCGAGACGACCAGCGAATCAGCCGAGTTGCAGCAGCAATGGCGACGTTACCATGTGGCCAGAACCTGCCTCAAAGGTGAGCAGCAGGCTGGGCTAGAGTTTGATATCAGTGATGCTGTCATGTCCGCACTGGAAGATGAGCCTACGTATCATCCATCGGTAGAGTCTGCTGAAGCCAAGATAAAGCCCGCTGTTCGATCACAACACTGGTGGCGCTCTCTCACTAGTATGGCTGTAGCGGCATCAGTCACAGCTGCTGTCATCCTGGGGGCTGGCAATTTTAATGATGGTGCTTCCGAGTCACCCCAGTTCTATTTGCCAAATCAGAATACGACTTCTGATCTGATGCGAACTCGCCTGGGAAGTGCTATGCCTGCACAGCCTTACGAGTCAGCGGATGTGATCCGATTGTCTGATGGTTTGAAAAAATATATCGACCAACATCAGCACTTGTTAAGTAGCCAAAAGGTTCCCCAGTGGAGCACTCAATGGCTTCCAAAAGGATATTCCATCGTGCGACACGAACTGCTTCCGCATGGTGAGGTAATGGTCTTTGCCAATGGCCGTGATGCTTTCTCAGTGAGCGTTGAGGAGCTTGGGCATCAGACCATGCCGGAAGGTGTTGCTCAGGAAGATGGCTATATTGCAGTGGGCAAACGCCGAGGCGACCATTTTGTAACCGTGGTGGGTGATGTTCCGCTGATGATTGCCGACCGCATTGCCAGTGCTGTGCAGCCAGAGCCCGCGCGGTGATCGAAGAAATAGTCACCGTAACGGCGTCAGGCCCCGAGGGTGTCAGGGTAGCGGCTGAACGCAACAGCGCCTGTGCACAGTGTGCAAGCCGTTCCAACTGCTCTCAGGGCGTGTTATCCGAGTGGCGAAAAGAAAAACTTGTCGAAATTGATGTGCTCAACCCTGAAAGGCTTGCTGTAGCGGTGGGGAGCCAGGTTGTTATCGGCCTGGAGGAAGGTAGCCTGATGCGCGCTTCTTTCCTGCTCTACTGTATTCCACTACTTGGCCTGATTATGGCTGCTGTTATTACTAATTCTTTGGGGGCGAGTGAGCCGGTACAAGTACTTGTCTCTATAGCGGCAATGCTTGCAGGCTTCTGGGGTGTAAAGAGATACACCCGGCGGCAAGGCGTTAAGGCTGATTATCAACCCGTATTGCTTAAAGTCCTTGAAACTTGAGGGTCTAGACCAATGAGATGCGTGAAAATCTGTTTGAGTGTCATGTTTGTCATGCTGCTTTCACCCTTGGTGAATGCAGAACTGCCTGATTTTACCCGACTGGTTGAAAAAGCTTCCCCTGGTGTGGTGAATATCAGTACGGTTCAAAACCGGGATGAGGCAGAGGTTGCCTCGCCGTTTGGCCAGTTTCAGGGCCCTAATGGTGAACAGATTCCGGAAATTTTCCGTCATTTCTTCCGTGATATGCCTCAGTTTCGCGAGCGCCCACGGCAGGCGCCTCAGTCTTTGGGATCAGGGTTTATCATTTCCCATGATGGTTACATTCTGACCAATCATCATGTGATCAAAGATGCTGACACGGTGATGGTACGCCTGAACGATCGCCGTGAGCTCGAGGCCAAAATCATTGGTTCCGATGAGCGAACTGATGTGGCGCTCTTGAAGATCGAGGCCGATGATCTGCCAGTACTGGACCTTGGCAAATCGGCTGATCTAAAGGTCGGTGAGTGGGTGCTGGCAATAGGCTCTCCGTTCGGGTTTGATCACAGTGTAACGGCAGGCATCGTCAGTGCTACTGAGCGTGCTCTCGCGAACGAGTCCTATGTTCCATTTATCCAGACTGACGTGGCGATAAACCCCGGTAACTCAGGTGGTCCCCTGTTCAATCTGGACGGTGAAGTGGTCGGCATCAACTCGCAGATCTACACGCGTTCTGGTGGCTTCATGGGGCTCTCTTTTGCAATCCCAATCGATGTTGCCATGGATGTCGCAGAGCAGCTGAAAGGGCGTGGTTTCGTTGAGCGTGGCTGGCTGGGTGTCATTATTCAGGACATCAACCGTGATCTGGCTGAATCCTTTGGCTTGTCCAAACCTGCCGGTGCCTTGGTTGCGAAAGTAATGGCGGATAGTCCTGCTGGCGCTTCTGGGCTGCGAGAAGGTGATGTGATTCTGTCGTTCAACGGCCAGGATGTTGAGCTGTCTTCTGATCTGCCGCCTTTGGTGGGTCGCATCAAGCCGGGTGAAGCCGCTAAAGTCGAAATCATGCGTAATGGTCGTCGTCAGACTCTGAGTGTAACCATCGGACGTTTGCCGGATGAGGATGGCGAAGCCGATGCGCCGGTACAGCAACCCGCTGAGAGCAATCGTTTGGGTCTGACAGTAGCGCCTTTGCCTAAGGAGATGGGTGAGAAGTGGAACCTGCGCTCGGGTGTTATCGTAGAACAGGTTCGTGAAGGCGCCGGCGCCCGTGCTGGCCTGGTACGTGGCGATGTGATTACCATGCTGAACGGTCAACAGGTTGAAACTATCGAACAGTTTAACCGTTTGGTTGCTGAACTGCCGGAAGGGCGCTCGGTTCCCATGCGCATCGTTCGCCGTGGCAGTCCGCTGTTCATTGCGTTGAAACTGCAGTAATCAACTAAAACAAGGGGGCGCTTTGGCCCCCTTGTTTTGTTCTGGTGGCACCCGTTCTGATGACCTTAAAGGGGTCTTAGGGTAGAATGCGCACTTTTCTGCAACCCTATTTAACTGGAGTCGGGTAACCCTATCGTGAGTAACCTGGATCATATTCGTAATTTCTCGATCATCGCCCATATCGACCACGGAAAATCTACCCTTTCGGATCGGCTCATTCAGATCTGCGGCGGCCTTAGTGACCGTGAAATGGCGGCTCAGGTCCTCGACTCCATGGAACTGGAACGCGAGCGTGGCATCACCATCAAGGCACAGAGCGTGACCTTGAACTACAACGCTCGTGATGGCAAAACCTATCAGCTCAACTTCATCGACACCCCGGGGCACGTGGATTTCTCCTATGAAGTTTCACGTTCTCTCTATGCCTGTGAAGGTGCGTTGCTGGTCGTTGATGCGGCTCAGGGCGTGGAAGCTCAGTCGGTTGCAAACTGCTATACCGCGCTCGAACAGGACCTCGAAGTATTGCCTGTCCTGAACAAGATGGACCTGCCGCAGGCTGATCCTGACCGCGTTCGTCAGGAGATTGAAGAGGTAATCGGCATCGATGCTTCTCATGCAATCCCTTGTTCAGCCAAGACCGGCCTGGGGATGGAAGATGTGCTTGAAGAGCTGGTGCGCGTGATTCCGCCGCCCGAAGGCGATGTGGATGCTCCGCTGCAGGCATTGATTATTGACTCCTGGTTCGATAACTACCTTGGCGTGGTCTCACTAGTACGAGTCAAGCAGGGCACGCTGAACAAGAAAGACAAGATCCAGATCAAGTCTACTGGTCAGGTTCACCAGGTTGATGTTGTGGGTATCTTTACCCCTAAACGTACCGAAACCGGTGTGCTTAGAGCCGGTGAAGTAGGTTTCGTAGTTGCCGGCATCAAGGATATTCACGGTGCACCTGTGGGTGACACTCTGGTGCCGGCCAAGCACCCTGAAGTTCCAAGCCTGCCGGGTTTCCAGAAAGTACAGCCGCAGGTATATGCAGGCCTGTTCCCGGTTAGCTCCGATGACTATGAAGATTTCCGAGAAGCACTGGAAAAACTGACCCTCAACGACGCGTCGCTTTTCTATGAGCCGGAAAGTTCTGATGCATTGGGCTTTGGCTTCCGCTGTGGTTTCCTGGGCATGTTGCACATGGAGATCATTCAGGAGCGCCTGGAACGCGAATACGATATGGATCTGGTAACGACCGCACCGACGGTGGTTTACGAGATTCTGCTGAACAACGGTGATGTCGTGCATATCGACAGCCCCTCCAAACTGCCGGATCCGGGCAGCATTCGCGAAATGCGTGAACCAATCGTCCTGGCCAATATTCTGGTCCCGGAAGAATATCTGGGTCAGGTGATCGGGCTGTGTGTCGAGAAACGAGGTGTTCAGAAAAACATGCACTTCGTCGGTAAGCAGGTGCAGGTTACTTACGAGCTGCCGATGGCCGAAGTGGTACTGGACTTCTTTGATCGCTTGAAATCAGTCAGCCGTGGTTATGCGTCTTTGGAATACAATTTCCAGCGCTTTGAAGCAGCAAAATTGGTACGCATGGATATTCTGATCAACGGTGAGCGTGTGGACGCTCTGGCTGTTATTCTGCACCGTGATAATGCTGAATACCGTGGTCGTCAGCTGTGTGAAAAAATGAAAGAGCTGATTCCACGCCAGATGTTTGACGTGGCCATCCAGGCGGCGCTTGGCGGCAAAGTTATTGCTCGTACCACGGTTAAAGCGTTGCGTAAAAACGTAACTGCGAAGTGTTACGGTGGTGACGTTAGCCGTAAGAAGAAACTGCTGGCGAAGCAGAAAGAAGGTAAAAAACGCATGAAGCAGGTAGGCCGCGTTGAAATCCCGCAGGATGCCTTCCTTGCCGTGCTCAAGGTAGACAGCTAAGGCGGATTAATGAACTTCGACTTTTCTTTGGTGTTGGTGCTTGTCACTGCACTGGCGGGTGTTCTCTGGCTGGTCGACAAGCTGGTTTTTGCTCCCAAGCGTGCCGCTGCTTTGCAGCGTGCCGAAGCCTCTGCAGGCAAGCCGCTGGAAGGCAAGGAGCGCGAAGCCCTGTTGCAGCAGCCAGGTTGGGCCGATACGGCTCGCTCCATGTTTCCCGTGTTGTTTGTGGTATTGGTGTTGCGCTCGTTTTTATATGAGCCGTTTCAGATCCCGTCTGAGTCCATGCTGCCGACACTGGAAGTGGGCGACTTCATCGTGGTCAACAAGTACCACTATGGGCTGCGCTTGCCGGTACTGAATACTAAAGTGGTTGATAATAATGAGCCTGAGCGTGGCGATGTTATCGTGTTTCGCTATCCTGAAGACACCAGCATTAACTACATTAAGCGTGTGGTCGGCATTCCGGGCGATGTGATCACTTACCAGGACAAGGTGCTGTTCGTTAATGGTGAACCTCAGCAGCAAGAGTTGCTGGCTAAACTGCCACCTGCGAAGCCGACCAAGCTTTTGCTGAGTGAGAACCTGGATGGCGACAAGCATCGTATTTTCCGCGATGTGTACAGACCTGTTATGAACGGTACTTGGGAAGTGCCCGAGGGGCATTACTTTGTACTGGGCGATAACCGTGATAATAGTAAAGACAGCCGCTATTGGGGCTTTGTGCCTGAGGAATTGCTGGTCGGCAAGGCCTCAGCGGTATGGATGCACTGGAACGGATTTTTCAGTATTCCCGACTTTAGTGAAGTACGTCAGATCAATTAGAGGATGATTGCGATGAATACAGGTGTGGCTCAATACCAGCGTGGTGCTTCTTTACTCTCAACCTTGATCGCTTTGATCGTGGCCGGGATTTTCTTTTCGGTAGGCTTCAAGCTGTTTACCCCTTATAAAGACCACGCCACCATCGATTCGATCATCAGCAATATGGTGGCGGATCAGGAAGCCATTTCCGGCAGCATCCGTGATATACGCACGGGCCTGGATAAGCGTTTTCTGATCAACCAGGTCAAGCTGCCAAGCCGTGACTCTCTCGCGATTCGTGAAGAGGAAGGGGTGCTTTATTTCGACCTGGTCTACGAAGAACGCGTACCGATGTTCTACAATGTCGATGCGATGGTTAAATTTGAAGAACACTACGAAGCTGTACTGCCTTGATTAAACCTTCTGCTGAACTGGCCCGTAAGCTGGGCAACCCCTGTACCGATGAAACCTTGTTTGAGTTGGCGCTTACCCATCGTAGCTGTGGTAAGCGTAACAACGAGCGCCTGGAATTTCTGGGTGATGCGATCCTGAGTTTTGTTGTCGCTGATGCGCTGTATCAACGTTTCCCTGATGCCCGTGAAGGGCAGATGAGCCGCCTGCGCTCGCGTGTGGTCAAGGGGGAAACCCTTGCCAAGATTGCTCGCGAGATGAACCTTGGCGACTATTTGCGTCTTGGCAGCGGTGAGCTCAAGAGTGGTGGTTATCGTCGCGATTCCATTCTGGCTGACAGTGTCGAGGCCATTATTGGTGCTGTTTATCTTGATCAGGGTGTTGAAGCGGCACGGGCTTTCATTCTGCAATGGTTCGACAAGCATCTTCAGCAACTGGATTTGAAGGTGTCGTTGAAAGATTCCAAGACACGTCTGCAGGAGTTTTTGCAGTCACGCCGTACCAGCTTGCCTCAGTACGAATTGATCTCGGTCGAGGGTGAACCTCATGACCAGACTTTCCATATTCGCTGTCAGATTGAATTGTTGGAACAAGCTACCGAAGGTAAGGGTAGCAGTCGTCGCCAGGCTGAGCAGGAAGCTGCTTCTCAGGCGCTTAAGCAACTGGGACAGGAGAGCGGAGCGTGAGCGAAGCCATTACACGTTGTGGGTATGTTGCCATTGTGGGCCGACCCAATGTTGGTAAATCAACCCTGATGAACCGCATTTTGGGTCAAAAGTTGAGTATTACTTCGCGTAAGCCTCAAACCACACGTCACCAGATTCTGGGTATTCACACTGAGGATCATCTTCAGGTGATCTATGTGGATACACCCGGACTGCATAAGGATGACAAGGGTAAGGCGCTGAACCGCTTTATGAACCAGACCGCATCTGAAGCTCTGCGTCATGTGGACCTGGTTGTGTTCATCGTCGACCGTACCGCCTGGACCGATGAAGATCAGATCGTGCTGGATAAACTGCAGCATGTACGTTGCCCGGTCATTCTGGCCGTCAACAAGGTCGACCAGCTGAAGGATAAGGATGCACTATTGCCGCAGCTGGACCTGTTGGCCAGCAAGCGTCACTTCGATGCCATTCTGCCGATTTCTGCCGAGAAAGGGCACAACGTGGAACGCCTGCAGCAAGAGGTTGAGTCACGTATCCCTGAAGGCATGCACATGTTCCCGGAAGATCAGATCACGGATCGCAGTTCCCGCTTTGTTGCGGCGGAACTGGTACGTGAAAAGCTGATGCGTAATCTGGGTGATGAAGTACCTTATGGCACCACCGTAGAGATTGAGCAATTCAGCCATGATGGCCGTATTCTCAATATCAGCGCTCTGATTCTGGTAGAGCGTGAAGGTCAGAAGCGCATCGTGATTGGCGACAAGGGCGATGTAATCAAAACGATTGGCCGTGATGCTCGCCTGGATATGGAGCGCATGTTTGATTCCAAAGTGATGCTCAACCTCTGGGTTAAGGTTAAACGTGGATGGTCTGATAACGAGCGTGCCCTGCAGAGCCTTGGCTACAGGCATGAATAATGGATCAGCGGGTCGATGCGGCTGCCGCATACGTGCTGCACGCGCGCCCCTATCGTGAAACCAGTTTGCTGATCGACCTGTTCACGCTTGAGCATGGTCTGGTTAGCGTGGTGGCAAGAGGTGCGCGTAAGCCGGGTTCCCGGTTACGTGCACTGTTACAGCCTTTCCAGTCTCTTCAGGTCGCCTGGCAAGGTCGAAGTGAGTTAAAAAACCTCCGCTCGGCTGAAGCAACAGAAACCAGCTGTATGCTGCAGGGGCGAGCACTATTGTGTGGCTTGTATCTTAACGAGTTACTGCAGCGTCTGCTCAGGCCTCATGACCCTCATCCCCGCCTGTTTGTCTATTTTCGCTATGCTCTGAATGAGCTGAAACTATCTCAGGATATCGAAGGTGCTCTGAGAACCTTTGAGCGTCAGTTGCTGGAACAGCTGGGCTTCGCCTTGAATGCTGGCGCTTTACAGCCTGAGAGGCGTTACGTCTGGTCAGAAGAGCGAGGTCTGGTAGTGGTTGAAGGCATGAGCTCTGGATGGCCAGGCAGCCATCTGTTGGCGATAGAGCAGGACCAGTATGATGACCCTGCTGTGCGCCGCAGTGCCAAACAATTGATGCGATTACGCCTGGCCCCCTTGCTGGGGGAGAAGCCATTGCGTAGTCGTGAACTATTTATGAAACGTAAGGGAACGAAGGATGACTGATCCGGATCGCCTGCTGTTGGGCATCAATATTGACCACATTGCCACGCTGCGTCAGGCGCGCGGTACCCGTTACCCTGATCCTGTTCAGGCGGCTGCTCTGGCGGAAGAGGCGGGAGCCGACGGCATTACTGTGCATCTGCGCGAAGATCGTCGACATATTCAGGACCGTGACATAGAGGTGCTGGCGGAGACCTTGCAGACCCGCATGAACCTGGAAATGGCTGTCATCGAAGAGATGCTTCAGCTGGCTGAGCGCATTCGCCCGGCACATGTATGTCTTGTACCTGAAAAACGTGAAGAGCTAACCACTGAAGGCGGTCTGGATGTTGTCGGCCAGGAAGCATCTATCCGAGCTGCCTGCGAGCGTCTGGCTAATGTCGGCTGTGAAGTGTCCCTGTTCATAGACCCGGATCCAATGCAGATCGATGCGGCTGTACGGTGTGGCGCGCCGGTGATTGAGCTGCACACCGGCAACTATGCCGATGCTGAAACTCTGGTTGAACGCAACGAAGAGCTGGAGCGACTGAAAGTTGCCTCTCGCCACGCCTGGCAGCAAGGGCTGGTGGTCAATGCAGGCCATGGTCTGCATTACCACAACATGGAACCGGTAGCAGAAATTCCCGAGATCAATGAACTCAATATCGGACATGGCATCATTGCCCGTGCGGTGATGGTTGGTCTGAAGGAAGCTGTGCGTGAAATGCGTGATCTCATGATGACCGTGCAGCAGCGTGTCCAGACCAAGCGAGACGAACTCCGCTCGTGATCATCGGCATAGGTACTGATCTGCTGCAAATCACTCGGATTCAGGCGGCGCTTGAGCGCACGCCGCGTCTGAGTGAGCGCATACTTACTCCATTGGAGCGGCAGGGCTTTGCAGCCGCTACCGACCCTGCCCGCTTCCTGGCCAAACGTTTTGCAGCCAAGGAAGCGGCGGCCAAGGCTTTGGGCACGGGGATTGGTCGTGGTGTCAGCTGGCAACACCTGGAAATCGGTCATGATGCCAATGGTCGTCCAGAGTTGCGCGTCGAGGCCGGCGCCCAGGCTATTGCTCGCCAGCAGGGCATCACCCACTGGCATCTGAGTTACACCGACGAACGAGATTTCGTCAGTGCGTTTGTGATCGCCGAACAGCGCTGAGATTGTTTGCGGTCAGGCGGACTGCTATTATTCCGAGTATATTTATCAGGAATAAATACCTCTTTTTTTATAGCTTTTCCTCTCCCGGAGTTGTCATGTCCATAGACTATCCCACTATCGCAGATTATGTCGGTCATACCCCGCTGGTGCGCCTGCAGCGTATAGAAGTGCCCAACGGCAACACCATTCTGTGCAAGCTGGAGGGCAACAACCCGGCGGGCTCCGTTAAAGACCGTCCTGCACTGAGCATGATCAACCTGGCTGAGGCCCGAGGTGATATCAAGCCCGGGGATTGTCTGATCGAAGCGACGTCCGGCAATACCGGTATTGCGCTGGCAATGGCTGCTGCTATCAAGGGCTACCGCATGAAGCTGATCATGCCGAATAACATGAGTGCCGAGCGCAAGGCCGCCATGACTGCTTATGGCGCTGAACTGATCGAAGTCACTCAGGCAGAAGGTATGGAGCGTGCGCGTGACTTGGCACTGGAAATGCAAGCAGCCGGTGAAGGTAAGGTGCTGGATCAATTTTCAAATCCGGATAACCCCGAGGCCCATTACCGTGGTACAGGTCCTGAAATCTGGCAGCAGACTCATGGCACGATTACGCACTTTGTCAGCTCCATGGGCACTACCGGTACCATCATGGGCGTATCGCGCTACCTGAAAGAGCAGAGCGAAGATGTACAGATCGTTGGTTTGCAGCCTCGTGAGGGTTCTCAGATACCGGGTATTCGTCGCTGGCCTGAAGCCTATCTGCCGCAGATATTTGAGCGCCCCCGTGTGGATCAGGTGATCGATATCGATCAGGAAACCGCTGAAAACTGCATGCGTGATCTGGCTCGACGTGAGGGTATCTTCTGTGGCGTGTCTTCGGGTGGTGCGGTTGCCGGTGCACTACAGCTGGCACAGCAGGTAAAAAATGCCACCATCGTGTGCATCATTTGCGACCGTGGTGACCGTTACTTGTCGACCGGTGTATTCAACAGCTAATCGCCCTTTGGCGGGCTTGCACTCGCACTTGGCGGCCCAAGCGACTAGAATGTGTGCCCATCCCGAAACCGATGACCGTGACTTACCGGTGGTTTCACGGTCTTGCAGTGACGCACATCGTTGCCGGAGACAAGACAGGAGTGGCTTGACGCCATGGTAAAGGTTCGAGAAGACCATCCGATTCGTGAAGATGGCAGTGTGGATCTGGATCTCTGGCTGCTGCGACTGCAGCAGCAGGTCGAGATCACCGATATCAACCAGCTGCGTGAAGCGTGCGAACTGGCCAGGGAGGCCAGAGCTGCAGTTGCGAAAAGTGATGATGATTGGGCACAGGATACCCTGGGCAGCTTCCTGACCGGGCTGGAGATGGCCCAGATTCTGGCCGAGCTGCAACAGGATCAGGAAACCCTGGTTGCCGCTGTTCTCTATCGCTCTGTGCGTGAGCGAAAGCTTCCCCTGTCTCGCGTCAAGGAACGCTTTGGTGACACCATTGCAGGCCTGATTGATGGCGTGTTGCAGATGGCCGCCATTGGCAGCCGCAAAAACCCTCGTAGTGAAGACAGTGTACTGGGTGCCAGCACCGCGCAGATCGACAACGTGCGCAAGATGCTGGTCGCGATGATCGATGATGTTCGCGTTGCCCTGATCAAGATTGCCGAACGTACCTGTGCCATTCGAAGCGTCAAAAATACCGACCGCAAGAAGCGTTATCTGGTTGCGCGTGAAGTATTCGACATCTATGCACCGCTGGCGCATCGTCTGGGTATCGGTCATATCAAATGGGAGCTGGAGGACTTGTCCTTCCGCTACCTGAAACCTAATGATTACAAGCACATCGCCCGCCTGCTTGATGAGAAACGACTGGACCGCCAGGTGTTCATCAATGAAGTGGTGGAGATGCTGCGAGACCGTCTGAGCGACGCCAATATTGATGGCGAAGTGATGGGGCGCGCCAAACATATCTACAGCATTTGGCGCAAAATGCAGCGCAAGAGCATCGAGTTCAATCAGGTCTACGACGTTCGCGCCGTACGCATACTGGTGCCTGAAATTCGCGACTGCTACACGGTATTGGGTATCGTGCACGGACTCTGGCGCAACATCCCGCACGAGTTCGATGACTATATCGCTTCACCCAAGCCGAACGGCTACCGTTCTCTGCATACCGCTGTTTTCGGGCCTGAGGGCAAGGTACTCGAAGTACAGATTCGTACCTTCGCCATGCACGACGAGGCGGAACTGGGTGTCTGCGCTCACCATCTGTATAAGGGCACGGATACCAAGACTCGCGCCGATGGTTACGAAGAGAAGATCGCCTGGCTGCGTCAGGTACTGGAGTGGCATGATGACCTGGGCGATACTGAAGCCCTGAGTGACATGCTGCGCGGTGATGTGGTGCAGGACCGGCTGTATGTCTTTACGCCGGATGGCCATGTCATCGACCTGCCCAAGGGCGCCACGGCGGTCGACTTTGCCTACCGTGTGCATACTGAAGTGGGTCACCGGTGCCGCGGTGCCAAGGTGAATGGGCGCATTATTCCGCTTAACAAGCCCTTGCACACAGGTGATCAGGTCGAAATTCTGACCTCCAAGGAAGAGTCGCCGCGGCGTGACTGGCTGAATACCAACTACGGCTTTGTCACCACCTCGCGTGCGCGAGCCAAAGTGGCTCACTGGTTCAAGCAGCAGGCGAAAGAGCAGAACGCCGAAGCGGGGCGCGATATCATCATGCGTGAGTTCCGCCGCCTGGCCTTGGACCCTCATGCGATCAACCTGGATCGTATCGCCGAGGACCTAAACTACAAGCTGGCAGAAGATGTTTGTGCGGCTCTGGGTGCCGGTGATGTCCGCTTGTCCCAGATCATTCACGCCGCTCAGGATCAGGTTGAGCCTCAGCGTCCGGAAAGCCAGCTTGATCTTGGGCTTTCGGCTCAGGCCCAGGCTGCCGGCAAAGAACCGCGCAGTGGTGGCAGCGGCATCAATATCCAGGGTATCGGCAACCTGATGACCACCTTGGCCACCTGCTGTAAACCTGTACCCGGTGACCCCATTATGGGCTACATCACTCAGGGACGCGGCATCTCTATACATCATGAAGACTGTCTTAACCTGATGAACCTGCGTGAGACCGAACCCGACCGCGTTATCAGCGTTGACTGGGGTGAGGATAATGAGCAGACCTATCCGGTGGATATGATCATCGAGGCCTTTGATCGACCGGGGCTGCTGCGTGATGTGATGCTGGTGCTGAGCAACGAGAAACTGAACATTCTGGCGGCCAATACGCTGACTGATCGCAAGAACAACATGGCGCGTCTGATGCTGACCGTGGAAATTCCACGCCTCGAGCGTCTGGGTCGTCTGATGGACAAGATCAACCAGGTGCCGAACGTACTGGATGTTCACCGTGAGCGCAGTGGGAGCTAGGTATGCACACCCTGGATGACCTTATCCGTTTGATGGACGCGCTTCGCGACCCAGACTCCGGCTGCCCCTGGGATCTGCAGCAAACGTTTGCCAGTATCGTCCCGCATACGCTGGAAGAGGCGTATGAAGTGGCTGACTGTATCGAACGTGAAGACTGGCAGCATCTCAAGGATGAGCTGGGGGACCTGCTGTTCCAGGTGGTGTTCTACGCCCGGTTGGGTAATGAGCAAGGCTGGTTCGATCTGCATCAAATTATCGACCAGCTGGTGACCAAGCTGGTGCGACGCCATCCGCATGTGTTTCCCAATGGGCAACTGCATGGCAGTGGCACCCAAGCGGTTGCGGTGGAAACCGTGAATGCCAACTGGGAAGCAATCAAGCAGCAGGAGCGCGCGGATAAGGCTCAGAAGGGTGTTCTGGCTGATGTGCCACTGAACCTGCCCAGCCTTAGCCGTGCAGCCAAGCTGCAGAAGCGTGCTGCACGTGTTGGTTTTGACTGGCCTGATTTCCACGGTGTGCTGGATAAGATCGAAGAGGAGATTGCCGAGCTGCGTGAAGCCCTTGAAAACGGGGATGAAGCTCATGCTCGTGAAGAGCTTGGCGATCTTCTGTTTGCACAGGTGAACCTGGCACGTCATCTCAAGGTCGACCCTGAACAGGCCTTGCGCAACACCAACGCCAAGTTTGAACGCCGCTTCAACTATGTCGAACACCAGGCTCAGGCCAGTGGCCAGGACTGGGAACAGCTCAGTCTTGAGACACTGGATCAGTGGTGGGACGACGCCAAGGCGAAGGGGCTCTAGCCTAAGCCTTTCCTGATTCGAGCTCAAATTCTGTCTCTTCTCTGTCACCCCGACGGTGCAGAATCATACCTTTGACTATGTATGTGTTCTGCCCGAATGGGGTAGCATCAGGGTATGAACCTGAATGGAGGAGGTGGCATGAGCGACCTGCATGAAGCACTGCGTGATGATGTCCGTATGCTGGGTGAAAGTCTGGGGCGGACGATGGAAGCCCATCTTGGCTCGGGCTTTCTGGAGCGTGTTGAATCAATTCGTCACTGTGCCAAGGCGGCCCGCCTGGCGGAAAACAGCAGCCAGGATCAGCTGCGGCAAGCTCTTGACGGTTTGAGTGAGGATGAGGTTCTCCCCATCGCACGCGCCTTTAGTCAGTTCCTGAATCTCGCCAACATTGCCGAAGAGCACCATCGTGTGCGTCGCTACCTTGAAGGCGATGAAGATGAATGCCTGATCAATGAGGTCTTTTCCGATCTGGCTGACGGAGATCTGACAGGGGCTGAGGTGCTCGAGTGCCTGCGCCAGATGAACATTGATCTGGTCCTCACTGCCCACCCGACCGAAGTTAATCGCCGTACACTCATTCAGAAATACGATGCTGTTGCTGATGCCTTGAAGCAGCAGGATCGCGGCGAAGAGATTGAAGACCGCCTGGACCAGCTTATCAGTCAGATCTGGCATACCAACGAAATTCGCCAGCATCGTCCTACACCCGTCGAGGAAGCCAAATGGGGCTTCGCCGTCATTGAAAACTCGCTTTGGAGTGCCATTCCACGCTTTCTGCACTTGCTGGACGAGCGTCTGCAGCAGACACTGGGTGTTGCCTTACCGCTGGATGTCAGCCCTGTACGCTTCTCTTCCTGGATGGGAGGAGACCGGGATGGTAACCCGAACGTGACAGCGGCTGTGACCTCTGAGGTACTCTTGCTGGCGCGCTGGATGGCAGCCGACCTTTATGCGCGAGATGTGGACCAGATGCGTGCCGAACTGTCGATGCATCAGGCCAACCAGGAGCTGCGCCAGCTGACGAATAACCACCCTGAACCCTATCGTGAGATTTTGGGTCAGCTGCGTGAACGCCTCTTGGCGACCCGAGCGGGTATAGAGCGTTACCTGAAAGGGGAGGGGGCTGACCCTGATGAGTGGATCAGCGACCTGGCTGAAATTCGTGAGCCTTTGTTGATTTGTCATCGCTCTTTGGTTGAGTCTGGAATGGCCTGTATCGCTTCTGGGGGCCTGGAAGACCTGTTGCGACGTTTAGCCTGTTTTGGTCTGACATTGGTGAAACTGGATGTGCGCCAGAATGCCGAGCGTCATGCCGAGGTGTTTGATGCCCTGACCGAGTTTTACCAGTTGGGACGTTATTCCGACTGGAGCGAAACCGACAAGCAGGCTTTCCTGCTCAAGGAGCTGCGTTCGAAACGTCCTCTGCTACCGCACCACTGGCAACCCTCTGACGAAGTAAAAGAGGTTATCAACACCTGTCGCGTTATCGCCGCTAACCCCGAACACAGTCTCGGCTCCTATGTCATTTCCATGGCGGGCAAGCCTTCCGACGTGTTGGCGGTGAACCTGTTGTTGCAGGAGGTGGGTGTCGAGCACAACATGCGTGTAGCACCTTTGTTCGAGACATTGGACGACCTGGATAATGGGCCTGCGTGTATTGCCGATCTGCTGGCGATCGACTGGTATCGCGATTATATCGACGGTCATCAGGAAGTGATGATCGGTTACTCCGATTCCTCCAAGGATGCGGGTCAGCTGGCCGCAGCCTGGGGGCAGTATCGTGCTCAGGAAGCACTGACCGAACTCTGTCAGCGAGAGGGCGTTCGGCTAACCCTGTTCCATGGCCGTGGCGGTACTGTGGGCCGTGGCGGTGGCCCCAGCCATACTGCGATTCTGGCACAGCCGCCGGGATCGGTTGCGGGCGGACTGCGCGTTACTGAGCAGGGCGAGATGATTCGCTTCAAATTTGGCATTCCAGAGATTGCGGTACGTAACCTGTCGCTGTACACCGCTGCCGTACTCAAAGCCTCACTGGACCCGGGTCCTGCACCCGATCCTGAGTGGCGAGATGTAATGGATACCATGGCCGATTGCGGCATGAAGGTGTATCGATCATTGGTGCGGGAAGAGCCTCAATTCGTACCCTATTTCCGTGCACTGACGCCGGAGCAGGAACTGGCCAAGCTTCCGCTCGGCTCACGACCGGCCAAGCGTAAGGTGGATGGTGGAGTTGAAAGCCTTCGCGCTATTCCCTGGATCTTCGCCTGGACGCAAACACGACTCATGCTGCCGGCATGGTTGGGCTCGGGCCAGGCGCTAAAAAACGCGATTGACGGTGGCAATCTTCCGCTGCTGCGTCAGATGTATGCGGATTGGCCGTTCTTCCGTTCCTGGATCGATATGCTGGAAATGGTGCTGGCCAAGAGTGATGTCAATATTTCGGCGTACTACGAACAGCGATTGGTGTCGCCGGAATTGCACGCACTGGGCTCCAGTCTCCGGTCGCGTCTGAAAGAAGCTGTTAATCAGTTATGTCTGCTTAAGGAAGAAGAGCGTCTGCTGGTCGACAATCCGGTGATTCGTCAGTCTATCGATGTGCGTAATCCTTACATAGATCCTTTGCATGTACTCCAGGCAGAGCTGTTGTTCCGTGATCGCAATCAGCCTGATCAACGGCTGGAGCAGGCACTGATGGTCACAATGGCGGGTATTTCCGCCGGCATGCGTAACACCGGCTAGTCTCCACAAGACTCATAAGGGGGTTGAATAGGCATCGAGGTTTGCGTAATCTCGATGCCTTTGTCGACAGTCTGACCAATTCAGTGTGGCGTTTTTGCCCTGCGAGATGACGTTGATATTGGGCCAGGAAGGGCCACAAAGGCAGGCAAAAATCGTCTGGGCCGCATATCTGTTACCAGGATAGAAAGGTTCCCACGCCTGTTGGCCGTGTGTGGGTAGCAGGTTGCTAGGTCTAATGTCGAATTGTCGATAGCGGGGTCAGGCCTATAGCCTGAGCTATTCCCGAATAAACGAATTCCGTTGCCCAGACTCGGGTCTGGGCGGCTCTGATTTATCGATTACTATAACTTTCAGGAGACAACCAGATGCGCATTATTCTGCTTGGAGCACCCGGCGCGGGTAAGGGCACTCAGGCTCAGTTCATTACCGAGAAATTTGGCATCCCCCAGATTTCTACCGGTGACATGCTGCGTGCGGCTGTGAAAGCGGGTACTCCGCTGGGTAAGCAGGCCAAAGAAGTGATGGATGCAGGTGGTCTGGTGTCTGACGACATCATCATCGGCCTGGTGAAAGAGCGTATCGCTGAAGCGGATTGCGCCAAGGGTTTCCTGTTTGACGGTTTCCCGCGCACCATTCCTCAGGCTGACGCCCTGAAAGAAGCCGGTGTAGACATCGATGCGGTTGTAGAAATCGATGTGGCTGATGAAGAGATCATCAAGCGCATGAGCGGTCGTCGTGTTCACCCGGCGTCTGGTCGTACTTACCACGTTGTCTTCAATCCGCCTAAGGAAGAAGGCAAGGATGATGTGACTGGCGATGAGCTGGTACAGCGTGAAGACGACAAGGAAGAAACCGTACGTCAGCGTCTGAATGTGTATCACGAGCAGACCGAGCCGTTGATCACTTACTACCGTGGCTGGAACGAGCGCGGTGAAGCCAAGGCTCCTGCCTATGTATACGTAGCGGGTGTTGGTAGCGTAGACGATATCCGTAACAAGGTATTCGCTGGCCTGGAAGGCTAAGCTGCATCGCCGGCAACAGGCTCTGAAGCCCGCCGGTGAGAATATCGTGAAAGCCGGAGTGCCCTAGAAGCGCTCCGGTTTTTTTATGTCTGCAGGGCTATTTGTGGCAACACAGCGTTGCAGCATAACGACGACCAACCCTGTTTCAATGGGCTGCCGCCGAAGTCATTTGTGTTAGAATCCCTTACCACTTTAGCTGATCGCATACATTGATTTATATCTGTAATGCCTCATATAGCTTGGGTCTTTGATGACAGCCTTTGGTCATGCATCAGCCCCCCAGGTCTCAGCTTTCACTCTTGGCTACACGGTTTCAGGTTTGAGTTACACACCCTTCATTCGCTGGTTTACAACGGTCTGCTTCCTGCTGTGCGTGCTCGCATCGGTATTGGGTGTGGCTGTCTCTACCAGTGAGCTCAATCCTGAATGGCTTAGCCTGATCGAACTCCCCCTGTTTGAAGACAGCGGCGTGGTAAACGCGCTGGATGCAATGGTCTTCATTCTTCTTACCTGCCTGCTGATACGTTTAATTGGTGATCTGCTGCGTGCGATCACTCTTCCGTTAGTACCTCGTGTTATTGCCCTGCCGAACAAAGAGCTTCTCTTTGACCACGGCAGCCGCGCACCACCCCATAGCTGCTGAAAACCTCTACTGAACGAGTTCCTGACTTCAGTCGGCCCATATCGCCTGTTTAAGGCTGTATGGCGTCTGCTGGTGTTGTCTCGTTTCATCTTCAGTCTTGTGTTCCGGCCTGTCTCTGATCGCGCCTGAAGCAAGCACTCGGGAGTAATCCCTTTATTGGCGTGCCGACTGCCGGCCTGCCTGCTTTTCTATAACTGCTGTAAGGCTGCGAAATGAAACAGAGCAAGGTCTCCCGGTTAGCGGGAGGACTCTCAGTTGTTGCCGGACTGTTGCTGTCGGGGTGTGGGGGCGGTGTCCTCGATCCCAAGGGACAGGTCGGTATCGACGAGAAAAACCTGATTATCATCGCCACAGGGCTCATGCTGATTGTGGTGATCCCCGTAATTTTCCTGACGCTGTATTTCGCCTGGAAGTATCGCGCCAGCAATAAGGACGCCATCTATACGCCCAAGTGGTCGCACTCGACTCGTATTGAGCTGGTGGTCTGGCTGATTCCCTGCATCATCATCGTCATCCTGGGCGCCATTACCTGGATCTCGACCCATCGGCTGGACCCCTATCAGCCGCTGGAACATGAGAAGGAGGCACTCGATGTTGAGGTGGTGTCACTGAACTGGAAATGGCTGTTCATCTATCCGGAGCAGGGTGTTGCCACCGTCAACAAACTGGTGATTCCGACAGGCCGGCCGGTGTCGTTCCGCCTGACCTCAGAGTCGACCATGAACTCCTTCTTCATTCCTCAGCTGGGTAGCCAGATCTATACCATGGCGGCCATGGCGACTCGCTTGAACCTGATTGCGGATGAGCCGGGTACCTATCAGGGCATCTCTGCCAACTACAGTGGTGCCGGGTTTACCGGCATGAAGTTCGACACGGTAGCAACCCCTTCTGAGTCTGACTTTGAAGCCTGGGTCGCTGAAGTTAAGGCTTCGGGTCAGACCTTGGATAGTCAAACCTATGCCGCACTGACCGAGCCCAGTGAAGACGACCCCGTGACCTATTACGGCAGCGTCAAAACCGGTCTGTTCGATGAAATCCTGATGAAGTACATGCAGCACCATGGCCGTACACCCCTGGTGATGTCTGAAGGTGCCATGGAGCACATGTCGCATCAGGCGCAACACAATGAGGCTGCAGCGCATGCAGCCGTCGAGGAATAACACATGTTGGGAAAATTGACGCTCGACGCCATCCCCTATCATGAGCCGATCATCGTAGTCACGCTGGCGGTTGTGGGAGTGGTGGGGCTGCTGCTGGCGGCAGCGCTGACCAAGTACAACAAATGGGGCTATCTCTGGCGTGAATGGATCACCTCAGTGGATCACAAGCGTCTGGGTGTGATGTACATCATTCTGGCACTGGTGATGCTGCTGCGCGGCTTTGCCGATGCCATCATGATGCGAACTCAGCTGGCGCTGGCGACCAATGGGGCCGAAGGCTATCTGCCGCCTGAGCATTATGACCAGATCTTCACCGCCCACGGTGTCATCATGATCATCTTCATGGCGATGCCGTTCATGATTGGTCTGATGAATATTGTGGTGCCGATGCAGATCGGCGCTCGAGACGTGGCTTTCCCGTTCCTGAACAACCTCAGCTTCTGGCTGGCGGTTTCAGGTGCTCTTCTGGTGAATATCTCACTGGGTGTGGGGGAGTTCGCCAAGACCGGCTGGGTGGCCTATCCACCTTTGTCAGGGCTTAACTACAGTCCCGGTGTTGGCGTGGATTATTACATCTGGGCGCTGCAGATATCGGGGATAGGGACCACGCTGACCGGGGTGAACTTCCTCGCCACCGTGATCAAGATGCGCACCCCGGGCATGAAGCTGATGCACATGCCGATCTTCACCTGGACCTGCACCTGGGCCAACATTCTGATCGTGGCATCCTTCCCGATCCTGACCGGCGCACTGGCCATGTTGACGCTGGACCGTTACCTGGATTTCCACTTCTTCACCAATGACCTGGGCGGGAACTCGATGATGTACATCAACCTGTTCTGGGCCTGGGGTCACCCCGAGGTGTATATCCTGGTGTTGCCGGCATTCGGTATTTTCTCCGAGGTGATCTCGACCTTCACCGGCAAGCGTCTGTTCGGCTACAAGTCCATGGTGCTGGCCAGTGGTGCCATCTCTGTACTGGGCTTCATTGTGTGGTTGCACCACTTCTTCACCATGGGCTCCAGTGCCAACGTAAATGCCTTCTTTGGCGTAACAACCATGATCATCGCCGTGCCCACTGGTGTGAAGCTGTTCAACTGGCTGTTCACCATGTACCGCGGCCGTCTGAGATTTACCACGCCGGTGCTCTGGACGCTGGGCTTTATGGTCACCTTTACCATCGGTGGTATGACCGGGGTACTGCTGTCCGTTCCGGGCGCTGATTATGTCCTGCATAACAGCCTGTTCTTGATCGCGCATTTCCACAACACCATCATCGGTGGTGCCGTGTTCGGTTATCTGGCGGGTTTCGCCTACTGGTTCCCGAAAGCGATGGGCTACACCCTGGATGAAAAATGGGGCAAGCGTGCTTTCTGGTGCTGGCAGATCGGCTTCTACTGCGCCTTCATGCCGCTATACGTGTTGGGCTTCATGGGCATGACCCGTCGCCTTAACCACAGCGATACGCCTGAATGGAACGTCTGGCTGTACATCGCTTGCGTCGGTGCCTTCATTATCGCGCTTGGCATTCTGTGTCAGCTGATCCAGCTCTATGTCAGCTACCGCAACCGTGAACAGAACAGGGACCTGACCGGTGATCCCTGGAACGGCCACACCCTGGAGTGGGCCAGTGCTTCACCGCCTCAGTTCTACAACTTTGCCGTTGAGCCCAAAGTAGACGATATCGATGCCTTCACCGAAATGAAGGAAAGAGGGCATGCCTACCATCGTCCAGAGTCTTATGCACCGATTCACATGCCGAAAAATACCGGCGTGGGGTTTGTCATGGGCATGCTGCTGACCGCTGCCGGTTTCGGCGCCGTCTGGCATATCTGGTGGCTGGTGATTGCCGCGGTGCTGGGCACGCTGGCCGCATTCCTGGTGCGTTGCTACGACAACGATGTGGACTACTACGTGCAGCCGGACGAGATCGAGCGGATCGAGGATGCGCATCTGACCGCCGTGCAACTGGATAACACACTGAAGGCCTGATTATGTCGACTTCTGTTTTGACACCTGAAGCCCCTGTGCGGCTGGCGCCTCAACAGGCGCATGCACATGACCCTAGTCATGATCATGAGCACCATGACACCGGCAGTAACACGCTGTTCGGTTTCTGGCTATACCTGATGACCGACTGCCTGCTGTTCGCATCGGCCTTCGCCACTTATGCGGTGCTGTTTATGAACACGGCGGGCGGAGTGTCCGGTAAGAACATCTTCGAGCTGGACTTTGTGCTGGTGGAAACCTTTGCACTCTTGTTCTCCAGCATCACCTACGGCTTTGCCATGCTGGCGGCGCACAAGCAGAACCGTTCGGCCACGCTATTGTGGCTGGCGGTGACCTTCTGTCTGGGTTCGGTCTTCATCGGCATGGAGGTGTATGAGTTCAATCACCTGATCGTGCACGGTCATGGCCCCCAGACCAGTGCCTTCCTGACCGCCTTCTTCTCGCTGGTGGGCATGCACGGCCTGCACGTGACTGCAGGCCTGATCTGGATGCTGGTGATGATGCTGGAAGTGAGTAAGCGCGGGCTTGGCAATCGCACCCGCACGCGCCTGGGCTGCCTGAGCCTGTTCTGGCACTTTCTGGATGTGGTCTGGATCTGTGTGTTTACAGTTGTCTATCTGATGGGGAGCGTCTAATGAGCAGTCATCATGATGCCGCACACGGCAGTGTTAAGTCCTATGCCGTGGGGTTTTTGCTGTCGGTAGTGCTGACCGTTGTGCCGTTCTGGCTGGTGATGTCGGGGAGCTTCGATAAATGGACTACGGTCATTACCATTCTGCTGTTCGCGGTGGTTCAGATTGCGGTGCATTTGAAATACTTCCTGCACCTGACGCTGACGAACGGGGAGGGCAGGCTGAATACGCTGACCTTCCTGTTCTCGGCGCTGATCATTGTGCTGGTCGTAGGGCTGTCGATCTGGATCATCTACGCATCCAACGCCATGATGATGCACTAGCGGGCAGGTCTTATTGTGAACTTTAAACGCTATTTGCTGGTCACAAAACCAGGCATCATCATGGGCAACCTGATCTCGGTAGCGGGGGGCTTTTTGTTGGCCTCCCGTGGCAGTGTGGATTTTATCCTGCTGCTGACAACCCTGGTTGGTTTGTCAATGGTAGTGGCGTCTGGATGTGTGTTCAACAACTGCATCGATCGGGATATCGACAGTCGCATGCAGCGCACCCGCAATCGGGTAACGGTCACTGGAGAGCTGTCTTTGAAGGCCGCGCTCTGGCATGGGGTGGTACTGGGGATTATGGGGTTTTCGACCCTGGCCACTACCAATGGGGTAGCACTGTCGTTCGCGGCGCTGGGCTATCTGGTGTATGTGGGCATCTATAGTCTCTGGATGAAACGTCACTCCGTGTATGGCACCCTGGTTGGCAGCCTGTCTGGCGCGGTGCCACCAGTGGTGGGCTATTGTGCCGTGAGTGACAGTTTTGATACGGGTGCTGCCGTGTTATTGCTGATGTTCAGCCTGTGGCAGATGCCGCACTCCTATGCCATCGCCATCTTCCGTTATCAGGATTATGCTGCGGCCAATATCCCGGTGCTACCGGTCGTGGAAGGTGTATCCAAGGCCAAGATGCATATTGTGCTGTATATCCTGGCCTTTGGACTGGCAACGGTACTGCTTACGGTGCTTGGCTATGCCGGCTATGGCTTTCTTGCAGTGGCCTGTGCCACCAGTCTCTGGTGGCTGGGCATGGCGCTGAGAGGCTGGGCACTGGATATGGATGATGATGGCTGGGCACGTCAGGTGTTCATGTTCTCCATCGTTACCATCACGGCCTTGAGCATTGCCATGGCGACGGACTTTGAGCAGCCGAGCCTGCAGCTGGCGCAATTGTTGTCCTGACCTCGATTAAAACGTTTTTGCCTCTAGCACGACGGCTGGTACAGCGTCGTGCTTTTTTATGTCCTGTAATGGGTTTAGATGCTGAGATGGGCGGCAATTTGCACGGTTTTACCGCATAATAAGCAGTCCTGAATTTTTCACCACAGCGATTATCTGAATACCCGGGAGCCCCATGAGCCAAACCGATATCTTTGGTCTGCACGCCGTTACCAGCCTGCTTAACCGTAACCCCGGCCGTGTCCGCCGCCTGCTGGTACAGCAGGGACGTGGTGATGAGCGTCTGCAGTCCGTGCTGGATAAGGCGGCAGTTCAGGGTATCAAGGTCGTTGAAGAGCCGCGTCAGCTGCTGGACCAGCGTGCAGGCGGTGGTCGTCATCAGGGCGTGATTGCCGAGTGTGAGCCGCTGAAAGCGTTGAACGAAAAGGGCTTGGGTCCACTGCTGGACTTCGCCGGGGAAGCTCCGCTGGTACTGGTGCTGGACGGTGTGACCGATCCACATAACCTGGGCGCCTGCCTGCGCACCGCCGATGCGGCTGGCGTAACGGTTGTGATTGCCCCTAAAGACAAGTCGGCGCCTTTGAATGCAACAGTGGCTAAAGTAGCCTGTGGTGCAGCCGAGGTAGTGCCCTATGTGCAGGTGACGAATCTGGCGCGTACGCTGCAGTCTTTGCAGGAGCGCGGTATCTGGATTACCGGCACGGCTGGAGAGGCGGATGGCAGCGTGTATGAGGTTGACCTGACAGGTCCTCAGGCACTGGTGATGGGCGCCGAGGGCAAGGGCCTGCGTCGTCTGACCCGTGAAAACTGTGATCAGCTGATCAGCATTCCCATGGCGGGAGAGGTGAGCAGCCTGAACGTATCGGTTGCGACAGGTGTGTGCCTGTTTGAGATGGTACGTCAGCGTCAACAAAAGGCTGCCGCCCAGGGCTAAAACGAAACAGGCCGGTGGATACCGGCCTGTCGTTAAACTTCTGCACCAACGGCTGTTGCTTCAGTGCAGCAGCTCATCCACATGAGTGGCAATCATAAGCTCTTCGTTGGTCGGCATGACGCGCACGGTGACGGTTGAATCAGCTGTACTGATAATGCCACTGTTACGCTGGTTGGCCTCTTCCTCCAGCTTGATGCCCAGCCAGCCGCAACGCTTAAGTACTCTGGCACGCACATCGGCATCGTTTTCACCCACGCCACCTGAAAAGACCACCTGTTCCACGCCTTCAAGCGCAGCAGCCAAACGTCCCATCTCCAGGGCAACGCGGTAGCAGAACATATCGATCGCTTCTTCCGCTTTGGGATCATCAGCCTGATGCAGGGTTTTCATATCTGAGCTGATAGTGGAAATACCCAGCCAGCCACTTTCCTTGTAGATCAGCTTTTCCAGCGCATCTACATCCATGTTTTCTTCACGCATCAGGTACAACAGAACGCCCGGGTCCAGGTTGCCGGTTCGGCTACCCATCGGCAGACCTTCAACTGCGGTAAAGCCCATGCTGGAAGCGATGGACTGTCCATTGCCGATAGCGCACATGCTGGCGCCGGCTCCCAGATGGCAGGCCACGGTTTTAAGCGTTCCCGCACCGGCCTGGCTCAGCTGGCGCTGCAGATATTCATAGGACAGACCGTGGAAGCCGTAACGGTGCACACCCTTGTCGACCAAGTGTCTGGGCAGAGCATAGAGTCGTTCAATGCGAGGCTGTTTGGAGTGAAACATGGTATCGAAGCAGGCCACAATCGGCAGCTCAGGCGCCAGTGAACGACAGGCTTGGACCAGCTTTAAATTGTAGGGCTGGTGCAGAGGTGCCAGCGGAATGAACTGGTGCAGCTGTGACAGCTTGTTATCATCCAGCAGGACCGGTTCGCTGAACAGGTCGCCACCATGTACTACTCGGTGGCCGGTGGCGATCAAATGAGACTCTGGCAGATGCTCATCAACCCAGAGCAGTACCTCCTGAAGGGCGCGCTGGTGGCGCTCATCCAAAGCCGTGTCCTGGCAGTCCAGAATATGGGAATCCAGCACACGGTTTTGCTCGTCGCGGACCTTGAACTGAACGCTGTCACCCAGCAGATTTTCCACCTTCAGGTGAAACAGGCATTGCAGCTCGTTGTTGTTGACAGCATAAAGGCCGCACTTGAGGCTGGAGGAGCCACCGTTGACGGTCAATATAGTATCCATCAGCTGATTCCTTTGCTGTGCTGGACCATATGGGAGGCCAGAGCGCAGGATGCCAGGCGACCCAGGGTACCTTCAGCACGGCTGGTGAGGATAATCGGCACGCGTGCACCCACTGCCAGGCCCGCTGATTTGGCGTCGGCCAGGTAGATCAGCTGTTTGGCAATCATGTTGGCGGCTTCCAGATCCGGTGCCAGCAGAATATCGGCATCACCGGATACCGGTGATTTGATGTGCTTGTCGATGGCCGCCTGCAGGGAGATGGCGTTATCGAAGGCCAGAGGGCCATCGAGGATGCCACCTTTGATCTGTTCGCGGTCAGCCATTTTGCACAGCGCCGCAGCGTCCAGAGTGCTTTGCATGGTCGGCTTGACCTTCTCTACTGCCGCCAGAATGGCGACTTTCGGCTGCTTGTTACCCAATGACTGGCAGAAATCGATGGCGTTCTGCACGATATCGCGCTTCACCATCAGATCCGGCACCACGTTAATGGCAGCGTCGGTGATCACCAGTGGTTTGTGGTAATTCGGCACATCAAATACGAACACGTGACTGAGGCGGCGCTCGGTGCGTATGCCCTTGGTTTTGTGTACAACAGCACTGAGCAGCTCGGAAGTGCCCAGGCTGCCCTTCATCAGCGCGACGGCTTCCGCCTGACGCACCAGTTCACAGGCACGCTCTGCCGCCATGTGACTGTGCTCGGTTGTGATGATTTCGTAGGGAGAAAGGTCGATGTTCTCAATTTCAGCGGCGGCGCGGATCTTGCTCTCGGGGCCGACCAATAGCGGTTCGATCAGGCCTTGTTCCGCTGCTTCAATGGCACCCAGCAGGCTGTTGTGGTCAACAGGATGGACCACAGCGGTACGAATAGGTCCGGCTTTGCGAGCCTGTTCGATAAAAAATTCGAGCTGGTCGTGCATCGGCGGGCTGTTGGTGCTGGCCGAGGCGTTTGGCAAGTCGGTTTTCAGTGACATGAGAGCTCCCTCCACGATTCTGATCGGCAACGCTACCTGTCCATAATGAACACTTTATGACGCAGTGCAACATAAATTGCCCGGATCAGACCAGTGTTTGACGGGAGGCAAGATAAAACAGAGAGCAGCCCCGATTGGAGCTGCCCGGACCACCTTATACCGGAGTTTTCAAGGTGTCCTGATAGGGAGGCCAGCCCATTGGCTTGCCACCCAGCAGGTGCAGGTGAATATGGTAAACCGTTTGGCCGCCGTGGGTGTTGCAGTTGAACACGGTACGGTAGCCGTCCTGATCGAAGCCCTGTTCTTTGGCGATAGTGCCTGCGGTTTGGATCATATGGCCAACCAGTTCGCATTCATCGTCGGCAATATCGTTCAGGGTCGCGATATGTTTGCGTGGAATGATCAGGCAATGAAAGGGTGCCTGAGGGTTGATGTCCTTGAATGCCAGCACCTTGTCATCTTCATAGACAACCTCTGCCGGGATTTCCTTATTGATGATTTTGCAGAACAAACAATCCATAACCGGTACTCATCTCCTCAATTGGTGCCTCAGTATAACGACCGGGTTCAGGCTACCTCAACAGACTCTTTCGGTGGGCATGCATACCGTTTTGTAACCTCGCCGTCGGGTTTGACAGACTCCAGGTAGACATCGAATCCCCATAGACGGTGCAGATGCCGCAAAACTTCATCGGTACTTTCGCCCAACGGTTGGCCGTTGTGCATGTAATGTCTCAGAGTCAGCGAGCGGTCGCCCCGCACATTGACGTTGTACACCTGAATGTTGGGTTCACGGTTGCCCAGGTTGTACTGGGCTGACAGCGACTCTCGAAGCTGACGGTAGCCACGCTCATTGTGAATGGCATCAATTCTTAGCATGGGACGGCTGCTGTCATCGGTAATGGAGAACAGTTTGAGCTCGCGCATCAACCGTGGGGACAAGTATTGCAGGATGAAGCTCTCATCCTTGAAATTGCGCATGGCGTGATCAAGGGTTTCCAGCCAGTTGCTACCGGCAATTTCAGGGAACCACTCTCGATCTTCCGGCTCAGGTTTTTCACAGATGCGGCGAATGTCCTGCATCATGTTATAGCCGAGGGTATAGGGGTTGATACCGTTGAAGTACGGACTGTCGAAGGGGGGTTGGTAGACCACGCTGGAGTGGGAATGAAGAAACTCCATCATGAAGCCGTCATTGACCAGCCCCTCGTCGTACAGGTGATGCAAAAGGGTGTAGTGCCAGAAGCAGGCCCAGCCTTCGTTCATGACTTGGGTTTGCTTCTGTGGATAAAAGTACTGGGCGACTTTGCGCACAATACGAATAATTTCCCGCTGCCAGGGTTCCAGCAAGGGCGCATTTTTTTCGATGAAGTAAAGGATGTTCTCTTCCGGGTCGGGCGGGAAGTGAGGGGCTTCGCTGGCATCACTATCGGCCTTTTTGGGAACCGTCGTGTTCCAGAGGTCATTCAAGTGACGCTGGATATACTCTTCACGCGCACGCTGGCGCTCACGCTCTTGTGCGGCAGTGAGAGGACGTGGCCGTTTGTAGCGATTAACGCCGTAATTCATCAGGGCATGGCAGGAATCGAGCAGTTTTTCTACTTCGTCAACGCCATGTTTTTCCTCGCACTCGCGGATGTAGTTCTTGGCAAACAACAGGTAGTCAATGATGGCACTGGCATCGGTCCAGGTGCGGAAGAGGTAGTTTCCCTTGAAGAAGGAGTTGTGGCCATAGCATGCATGGGCGATGACCAATGCCTGCATGGTAATGGTGTTCTCCTCCATCAGATAGGCGATGCAGGGGTCCGAGTTGATGACGATTTCATAGGCCAGACCCATGCGACCACGGCTGTAATGTTGCTCGGTCTCAACAAACTGTTTGCCAAAAGACCAGTGGTTGTAGTTCAGCGGCATGCCTACGGAAGAGTAGGCATCCATCATCTGCTCCGAGGTAATCACCTCGATCTGGTTAGGGTAGGTATCCAGGCCATATTCGGCGGCAACGCGTCCAATCTCGCGGTCGTAGGCTTCGATCAGCGGAAAGGTCCAGTCGGAGCCGGTGGAGATGGGTTCCTTCTTTTTTTTACGCGGACTCATGGGCACCCTCCGTGCGTTTCTCAAACAGACGTCGGAAGACCGGATAGATCTCGTTGGCGTCGGTAATTTGCTGCATGGCGAAGTTCTGATGGAAGGCTTCACGCACCTGTTCGTACTCATGCCAAAGGTTTTGATGGGGACCATTGGTGATCTCCACATAGGCGTAGTACTGGGTTTTGGGCAGGATACGGTCTATCAGCAGCTTGCTGCAGGTGGCAGAGTCACCATCCCAGTTATCACCGTCGGATGCCTGGGCAATGTAAATGTTCCAATCATTGGGTGGATAACGGGCATCAATAATATCGGCCGTCAGTGCCAGAGCACTGGAGACAATGGTGCCGCCGGTTTCACGGGAATAGAAGAACTCCTGCTCATCGACTTCCTTGGCATGGGTATGGTGGCGCACGAACACCACTTCGATCTGTTTGTAGTTACGATTCAGGAACAGGTAAAGCAGGATAAAGAAGCGCTTGGCCATATCCTTGATGCTTTGAGTCATGGAGCCGGAGACGTCCATTACACAGAACATTACAGCCTTACTGGAGGGAACGGGTACGCGTACCAGATTGGTAAAGCGCAGGTCGAAATCATCCAGGAAGGGCAGCTTGCTGGAGCTTCTCTGCAGCGTTTTGATCTGTTTGCGCAGGGCATCCAGTTTTTCATTTCGTTCGAGGGACGGCGGTGTTTCCTCCAGTGCCCATAGCTCCCTGCGAAGCGCACGAATCACATCGCGGTCCTTTTTATCGGTCAACGCAATTCGGCGAGCATGGGCGGCGCGGAGCGAGCGAACCACATGCAGCTTTTCGGGTGAACCCGTGCTGGTGAATCCGGCTCGGCGGGTTTCAAAACTGGTGGCATCCTTGAGTTGCTTACGCACCATCCAGGGTAATTCAAGATCTTCGAACATGAAGTCGAGAAACTCATCCTGGCTGATATTGAACGTGAACTCATCCTCACCTTCGCCCTGGTTGCTGGCTTTGCCCTGGCCGCTGCCACCGCCGCCACCATTTTCCGGGCGACGGAACTCATCACCCTCAACAAACTCCTTGTTTCCAGGGAAAATTTTGTGCCTGATGCCGCCTTCGCCATGATGGATGATGGGCTCGGAGATATCCCGTTTGGGAATAGTTACCTGCCCACCCTGATCCACATCGGTGATGGAGCGGTCATGGATCGCATCCTCTACGGCGCGCTTGATGTGTTGCTTATAGCGACGCAAGAAGCGCTGACGATTGACGGTGCTTTTCTTTTTCGCATTTTCCCGGCGGTCGATAATATAACTCATGTATCGGCTCCCAGAGCGGTGCCCGGTGTGGGCCACCGCGATTCAGGTCCTTCGGGTTACGGCTCCCTTACGACGGGTTACTGCGACTTGCGTACTCGGATGTACCATTCGGACAGCAAGCGCACCTGCTTCTCGGTGTAGCCACGTTGGATCATGCGTTTAACGAACTCGCCATGTTTTTTCTGATCGTCGGAGGACGCTTTAGGATTGAAGGAAATGACCGGCAACAAGTCTTCGGTGTTGGCGAACATTTTTTTCTCGATCACGGAACGCATTTTTTCATAGCTGTTCCAGGCCGGGTTCTTGCCGTTATTGCTGGCACGAGCACGCAGCACGAAGTTCACGATTTCATGACGGAAGTCTTTCGGGTTGCTGATGCCGGCAGGTTTTTCGATTTTCTCCAGCTCTTCGTTAATGGACTGACGGTCAAGAATGTCGCCGGTTTCGGGATCACGGTATTCCTGGTCCTGGATCCAGAAGTCGGCATAGGTAACATAGCGGTCGAAGATGTTTTGACCGTATTCAGAATAGGATTCCAGATACGCGGTCTGAATTTCCTTGCCAAGGAAGTCGATGTACTTGGGTACGATGTACTCTTTCAAGTGGCCCAGATAGCGGTCTTGAACCTCGGTCTGGAACTGCTGCTGGCTGATTTCGCGTTCCAGCACGTACATCAGGTGCACGGGGTTGGCGGCAACTTCAGTCGGGTCAAAGTTGAACACCTTGGACAGGATCTTGAACGCGAAACGGGTAGACAAACCGTCCATACCTTCGTTAACGCCCGCGTTGTCCTTGTACTCTTGCAACGATTTGGCGCGTGGGTCGGTATCCTTGAGATTCTCACCGTCATAGATACGCATTTTTGAATAAATGCTGGAATTCTCCGGCTCTTTCATACGCGACAGTACGCTGAACTGGGCCAGCATCAACAGGGTATCCGGTGCGCAAGGTGCTTCGTTGAGCGAGCTGTTTTCCAGCAGTTTTTCGTAGATATGGACCTCTTCAGCCACACGTGTGCAGTAAGGCACCTTGACGATATACACACGGTCAATGAAGGCTTCGTTGGTTTTGTTGTTTTTGAATGTCTGCCACTCGGATTCGTTGGAGTGGGCCAGCAGAATACCGTCATAGGGAATGGCACCCATACCCTCGGTACTGTTGTAGTTGCCTTCCTGAGTTGCGGTCAACAGTGGGTGCAAGACCTTGATCGGAGCCTTGAACATCTCCACAAATTCCATCAGACCCTGGTTGGCACGGCAAAGTGCGCCAGAGAAGCTGTAAGCATCAGGGTCGTGCTGTGGATATTCTTCCAGCTTACGAATATCAACCTTACCCACCAGACTGGAAATATCCTGGTTGTTTTCATCGCCGGGCTCGGTTTTGGCAATGCCCACCTGGTCCAGGATGGACGGGTACAATTTGACCACGCGGAACTGGGTGATATCACCACCGTATTCATGAAGACGTTTCACCGCCCAGGGTGACATGATGCCGCGAAGATAGCGCTGAGGAATGCCGAATTCCTGTTCCAGAATTTCACCGTCTTCTGCCGGGTTGAACAGCCCAAGGGGTGATTCGAATACGGGAGAACCCTTGATGGCATAAAAAGGTATACGTTCCATCAAGTGTTTAAGGCGTTCCGCCAGAGAGGATTTACCACCGCCAACAGGACCCAACAGATAAAGAATCTGCTTCTTCTCCTCAAGGCCCTGAGCAGCATGTCGGAAATAGGAAACGATATTTTCAATCGCTTCTTCCATGCCGTAGAACTCGGAAAAAGCCGGATAGCGTTTGATGACCTTGTTGGAAAAAATTCGACTCAAACGAGGGTCCAAAGCCGTGTCTACGACCTCGGGTTCACCGATGGCGTCGAGCATGCGTTCTGCCGCATTGGCGTATACTTTGGGGTCCTCCTTGCACAGACTGAGATACTCCTGCAGGCTCATTTCTTCCTGCTGGGTCGCTGAATAGCGTGCCTTGTAGTGATCAAAGATACTCATGCTCACCTTCCTGCTCATTGCGCTAGCCACTGAAATTTCAACCGCTTATGGACCAGTGGATGGCGTTAACGGTTAATTTCAGTGTAGTCCAGATTGGCGATAGTCAAGGAAAGAGAAGGCAGTAAAAAAGTCTAATTTACTGCCTTCTCATATTTTATGACCGTACTGACCGAATTGGTTCAGTGACAAATTTACGTCAGTTGGAAAGGCTTTCGATCAGTGCTTGCATGAAACGGGCTGCTTCACCGCCGGTTGCCGCTCGATGGTCGAAGGTCAGAGACAAAGGCATAATACGGTGTGCCTTGATACTGTCTCCAACGACAGTCGGTAGTTTGCGGATTACACCGGCGCCAATAATGGCAACCTGAGGCGGCACCACTATTGGACTCGCATAGCGACCTGCCAAAGTACCGAAATTCGACAGCGTAATGGTGGCTCCCTGCATTTCAGCCGGTGGGATGGAGCGGGCACTTACATCTGCTCGTAGATTGTTGAGTCCGGTGCGCAGATCCTCTGTGGTGCGCTCACCGATGTTTCTTAATACGGGAACAAACAGGCCTTGATCCGTATCGACGGCCACCCCCAGATCAATATGAGTGTGCAAACGTCGGCTCATCCCCTGACCGTCAAACCAGGCGTTTAGGTCGGGAACCGCTTTACAGGCAGCCGCAATTGCCTGAACAAGGCGCATGGTGATATCAGTGCCTTTGGGCCAATGATCGATATCAGCGTCTTCACACAGGGTTACCGGCACCACTTCGGCTTGGGCCAGTGCCATGGTGCGCGCCATCTGTTTACGTACACCCTTGAGTGGCTCTGCAGCACCAAAGGATTTGTTGAGACTGGCCGCGCGCTCAACATCGTCTGCGGTGACACGCCCCTGAGGACCTGAACCGCTGAGTGCATCCAGGTTCACGCCCAGGCGACTGGCCAGCGAGCGGGTTGCAGCTGTGCTTTGTGCCGACAAGGCTGCACGACTACTGGGAGCAGCACCGACAATAAAGTCTTCATGCTGGCTACCACTGCCACGCTGTTGTTTCAGTTCGCCAACTACGGTGCCGGTATCACCGTCTTCGTCTGTATCAAATTCAACCAGAGGTTCGCCTGTGTGAATGGTGTCGCCGGGTGCCCCGAACAGGTGAGCAATCACTCCTGCTTGAGGAGAGGGTACTTCGACGATCGCCTTGGCGGTTTCCATGGACACCAGCAATTGGTCGACCTCTACCCGGTCACCCTCATTGACGTGCCACTCCACAATTTCTGCTTCGGGTAAGCCCTCGCCCAGATCGGGTAATTTGAAATATTTCATCCTGAATACTCCATGGTTTCGTGGACAGCTGCGATGATGTCTTCGGTATCCGGCAGGTACAGCAGCTCGTTGCGATAGTAGGGCATGATGCAATCATGGCCCGTGACACGGCGCGGCGGTGCCTGCAGTCGGGTGAACAGCTTCTCGCTGAGTGTTGCGGCAATTTCACCGCCAAGCCCACCGTGCCGAGGGGCTTCGTGGATAATGACGCAGCGCCCTGTCTTGCTGACCGACGCCAGTAACGTAGCGTGGTCCATAGGGTTCAGGCAGGCGACATCGATCACTTCGCAACTGATGCCGTCCGCTGCCAGAGCTTCTGCGGCTGTCAGCGTTTCGCTGACCATGGCTCCCCAGCTGATAAGGGTGATATCACTGCCTTCACGCAGGGTGAAACAGCTATCCAGCGGAAGGGCGACACCGTTATCCTCGATCAGGGTTTTGCTGGCGCGGTAGATGCGTTTGGGCTCAAGAAAAATGACCGGGTCATCGCTGCGAATGGCCGCCAGCAGGAGTCCATAGGCACGAGCCGGTGAGGACGGCACGACGACTCTAAGGCCTGGAATATGTGCCAGCAGGGCTTCGGTACTTTCTGAATGGTGCTCGGGGGCATGAATACCGCCACCAAAGGGCGCTCGCAGTACCATGGGGCAGCCCAGACGGCCGCGGGTACGGTGACGCATACGAGCGGCATGGGCGATCAGGTGCTCGAAGGCCGGGAAAATGAACCCCATGAACTGAATTTCGGCCACGGGGCGCATGCCCTGGGTTGCCATACCGACAGCCAGGCCGCCAATCATGGTTTCAGCCAGTGGCGTATCAATAACGCGGCGCTCACCAAAACGATCCTTCAGGCCGGCAGTGGCGCGAAAAACCCCGCCGTTAGTGCCGATATCCTCGCCCAGCAGAACCACATCAGGGTCTTCTTCCATCGCATGGGCCAAAGCCAGATTAACGGCTTCCAGCAAGGTAATAGCCTGGTTACTCATGATCCTGCCCTCCCTGTTGCATACGCGCCTGTTTGAGTTTTGTTTGCTCGCGCTGCTCGGCCAGCCCTGCAGGGCATTCGGCATAGAGGTGGTTATACAGTTCGTCGACGTCCTGTGCCGGTGTTGCCTGATAGTCGGCCACGGCGGCTTCAATCAGTTGACGGGTTTCGGCTTGCCAGGCTTGTTCACGCTCTTCATCCCACAGCTGCTGGCTATGCAGCCAGTTGCGTAGCCGTGCGACAGGTTCGCGTTTCCAGGCGTCTTTCAGCTCTTCGGAGGAGCGATAGCGAGTGGCATCGTCGGCGGTTGTATGGTCGGACAGGCGATAGCTCAACGCCTCGATCAGGGTAGGTCCCTTGCCCGCACGGGCACGCTCCAGTGCCTGGCCTACCACTTCATGCAAAGCGATGGCGTCGTTGCCATCCACCTGCTCGCCACGAATACCGGCACCGATTGCCTTCTGCGCCAAAGTAGGCGCGATACATTGCTTGCTGCGAGGGACCGATATGGCCCACTGGTTGTTGTTGATAATAAACACCACGGGCAGCTGCCAGGCTCCGGCCACGTTAAGGGCCTCCATAAAGTCGCCCTTGGAAGTGCCGCCATCACCAATCATGGTCAACACCGCCTGATGCTGGTTGCGCAGTTTCAGCGCTGTGGCAACACCGCAGGCGTGTAAGCACTGCGTGGCGATGGGTACTGCATTGGGCAGATCCCGTTTCATCTCTTCAGCGGCACTACCACGCTCATCACCGCCCCAGTACAGAAACAGCTTGGCGATAGGCATACCGCGAATCATCTGCATGGCATGGTTGCGGTAGTAGGGCACCAACACATCTTCGGCCTGCATCAGCCGGGCGCACACCACATCAATGGCTTCGGCGCCCAGCAAAGAGGCGTAGGTTCCGAGCTGTCCGGTACGCTGGAGACTAATCGCTTTGGTGTCGAACTGGCGTGCCAGCACCATCTGCTGGTAGTAGTCGACCCAGGGAGTGTCCCCTTTGGCCCAGTCCGGTACTTCCTCCACCGGAGAGCCATCTGCTTCCAGATATCGCGTGAAACGGATATCGCCTTGATAGCTGACCTTATGCATGGTGTATCTCCTGTTCCACCGGCTGTGGGTGACCCGCAGCAGCCAACAGGCTTTCAGCGTGCAGGTCCGCTACATGGTGCACCGAGAGGTTACGGCGATCGGCCTCGGTGAACAGATGTGACAGTGTCGAGCCGATCTCTATGATTTTTGCATCGCGTTCGGCATCAGTGGCACCGGTACGATGCAAGGCGACATGGATCAGGCCACCGGCGTTGATGACATAATCCGGCGCGTACAGAATGTTGCGCTCGCTGAGACGATTGCCATCCTCATCAGTTGCCAGCTGGTTATTGGCACAACCTGCAACGATGCTGCAGTTCAATTGCGCGATGGTGTGTGCATTCAGCACTGCGCCCAGGCCACAGGGGCTGAAGATATCCGCTTGTACCCCGTAAATGGCTTCAGGGTGAACCGGTTCGGCACCGAAGACTTCGACGCATTGACGCACTCGGGCAGAGTCAATATCCGATACCAGCAGGTGAGCACCGGCAGCGTGTAAATGCTGAGCCAGTGCAAAGCCCACATGTCCCAGTCCTTGAATGGCTACGTTAAGCCCCGCGAGACTGGTTTGATTCAGGCGATGACGAACTGCCGATTTGATGCCTTCGAACACACCCAGGGCTGTGTGGGGCGATGGGTCTCCACTGGCGCTGGTGCAGCTGACAAAGTCAGTGGTGGTGGCAATGCTGTCCATGTCGCTGACTTCGGTGCCGCTATCCATGGCGGTGATATAGCGTCCACCCAGCTCGTTCACGAAGCGGCCAAAGGCTTGCATCAGTGCATGGCGGTCAAAATCCCCTTCGGGACGGATCACGACAGCTTTGCCTCCGCCGTGAGGGAGACCCGCCAAAGCGGCCTTGTAACTCATGCCACGGGCCAAACGCAGAGCATCGGTAACGGCGTCCTGTTCGCGGGCGTAATGGATAAATCGGCAACCTCCGATGGCGGCGCCGCGTGCGGTGGAATGGATGGCAATGATTGCCTTTAAACCGCTAGCCGAATCCAGGCCGAAGTGCAGATCGGTCAGACCGGCGTTTTCCATCTGCTTCAACATGACGGGGTCCTCCGTTCTTGAGCGAAATGGGAAACAAGTTGTAAGAGTCAGGGGCATCGACAGGCCTTTTGAGCCTCATACCCATACCTTCTGGATAGCACAGCGTTGGCTAAAGTACAGTTTTAAGATCAAAGATTTACGTGGTTTTGAACGGCTGTGTGCGGGTGCACAAGAAAGGCAGAATCAGTAGAAAAGACGGTGGCGGGAGTAACAGGGGTCAGGGAATGCTGCGCTGCAGTGAAGGGCGGGAGATACTGTCCATAACCCTGGGCCAAAGTGGCTGCTCGGGGTTGGCCAAAGCGGGCGAGTTGAGAGCGGGAGGGCGTTCTTCAGGCGGTATCAGTTCAGGGGGAATTGGTTCTCCTAGCAAGGTTAAACGGCGCCATTCCAGCCAGCGGCGAATTTCTGCCAGCAGGGCCATCAGGTCTTCATCCGAAATTTCTTCACCTGGCGCAAGAGGGTCACGTACGAGGTTGATTGCCAGTGCAGGTGCACTGCAATCATAGAGCTGGGTTTCGCCCGATCTAAGGCAATAGGCCTGGCCGGTGGGGGCGTCCGGAGGCGTTGATGGCTGGCTGCTGCAACCGGCCAGCAGAAAAAGCAGGCTAGAGAGAAAAAGCCGCTTTGAGTACATAACGCTCCTTGTTAAACCAATTAGTGCTACAGCGTTGCAACTGACAGTGCCATGGCCGCCATAATGAGTGCGCTGCCGGCAACACGTTGCGGCCATATCATAGCGACAGGGTCGGCGAAGCGGTGCCTGAGCGTTGCTGCAAGGCTGCTGTAGCCGGTCATAATACCCCAGTCGATAACCAGCAGTGTAGCACTGATCAACAGCAGTTGAGGCAGCTGTGGCAGCTCGGGGTCGATGAACTGAGGCATTAGCGCTACCAGAAACACCATTCCCTTGGGGTTGGTGATGTTAACCAGGATGGCCTGCCAAAGCCGTGTTGGACCGGGTGCTGCGATATGGGACTCAATATCGGCACTTCGACGCTGGCGCCAGAACTGCACGCCGAGCCAAAGCAGGTAACCTACGCCGATCCACTTGATAACCTGAAACAACTCCGGCGAAGTGGCAATAAGACTTCCCAGTCCTACCGACACAATCAGCATCTGTACCCCATAACCTGCCATAAGGCCAAGGGTGGTCCAGCCCGCACCACGGACACCGTAGGTCAGACCCGCACTCATGGCAGTGGCGGCACCGGCACCGGGTGAAAGGCTGATCAACAATGCAGTACCCAGGAGGGCAATCCAGACTTCAAGTAACATGTGAAAACCTCAAGAACGCAAACAGCCGCCCGCGGGCGGCTGTTTCAACACTCGACAGGACTTAGGCGTTTTCGCGTGCGATAGCGCGGTAAGCGATATCGGTACGGAAGTAAGCATCCTTCCAGCTGACCTCTTTCAGCAGCTCATACGCGCGCTGCTGAGCTTCGGTCACACTATCACCCAAAGCGGTGACACACAGAACACGACCACCGGCGGTGACGACGTTGCCGTTGTCATCCAGTTTGGTACCAGCGTGGAAGACCTTGGTACCTTCCGGACAGGTTGCAGGCAGGCTGATCACGTCACCTTTGGCGTAGTCGCCCGGGTAACCACCCGCAGCCATGACAACACCAACAGATTTGCGCTCATCCCAGTCGGCAGTTGTCTGATCCAGTTTCTTGTCCAGCGCTGCCTGGCAGAGCTCGACCAGAGAGGATTTCAGACGCAGCATGATCGGCTGAGTTTCCGGATCACCAAAGCGGCAGTTGTACTCGATCACTTTCGGTGTACCGTCAGCCATGATCATCAGGCCAGCGTACAGGAAACCGGTGTACTCGTTACCTTCAGCTTTCATGCCGTTCACGGTCGGCATGATCACTTCGTCCATCACGCGCTGATCGATTTCAGCGGTTACCACTGGCGCAGGCGAGTAGGCTCCCATACCGCCAGTGTTCAGACCCGTGTCACCATTGCCCACACGCTTGTGGTCCTGGCTGGTGGCCATCGGCAGCACATTGTCGCCGTCAACCATCACGATGTAGGACGCTTCTTCACCGTCGAGAAACTCTTCAACAACAACGCGGCTGCCTGCATCGCCAAAGGCGTTGCCGGCCAGCATATCGCGGATGGCGTCTTCAGCTTCTTCCAGCGTCATCGCAACGATTACGCCTTTACCGGCAGCCAGGCCATCAGCCTTGACCACGATCGGAGCACCTTTCTCACGCACATAGGCGAGAGCCGGCTCGATTTCGGTGAAGTTCTGATACTCGGCAGTCGGGATTTGCTGACGTGCCAGGAAGTCCTTGGTGAATGCCTTGGAACCTTCCAGCTGGGCAGCACCGGCAGTGGGGCCGAAGATCGCCAGACCGGCTTCGCGGAAGCGATCAACCACACCAGCAACCAGCGGTGCTTCAGGGCCAACAATGGTCAGAGCAACGCTGTTGTCGCGGGCGAAGGCAACCAGTGCATCAATGTCCATGACATCGATAGCGACGTTTTCCAGCTTGGGCTCGGTGGCAGTGCCAGCGTTACCCGGGGCAACGAAAACGCGTTCTACAGCAGCATCCTTGGCGGCAGTCCAGGCCAGAGCGTGCTCACGACCACCGGAACCGATAACCAGAATATTCATGTTCAGTGTCCTTCTGTTAATGACGCGCTTAGTGGCGGAAGTGGCGCATGCCGGTGAAGACCATCGCCAGACCGTGCTCGTCGGCGGCGTCGATCACTTCCTGGTCACGCATGGAGCCACCCGGCTGGATCACGGCAGTGATACCGGCTTCAGCAGCGGCATCGATACCGTCACGGAACGGGAAGAAGGCATCAGAGGCCATCACGGAACCCGGAACCACCAGGCCTTCGTCAGCAGCCTTGATACCCGCGATCTTGGCGGAGTAAACACGGCTCATCTGGCCAGCGCCAATACCGATGGTCTGACCGTCTTTGGCGTATACGATGGCGTTTGATTTAACGTACTTGGCCACTTCCCAGCAGAACAGCAGGTCACGGATTTCCTGTTCGGTCGGCTGACGCTGAGTCACGATCTTCAGCTGAGAAGCGTCGATCATGCCCAGGTCCTGGTCCTGAACCAGCAGGCCGCCGTTGACGCGCTTGTAGTCAAAGCTGTGCTTGCGCTCTTTATCCCACTGGCCACATTCCAGCAGACGTACGTTTGGCTTGGCCGCAACGATGTCGGAGGCTTCCTGAGAAACGGTCGGCGCGATGATCACTTCAACGAACTGACGATCAACAATCGCCTGAGCGGTTTTGGCGTCCAGCTCGCGGTTGAAGGCGATGATGCCGCCGAAGGCAGATGTCGGGTCAGTCTGGAAGGCACGGTTGTAGGCTTCCAGAATGTCGCTGCCAACAGCTACGCCACAGGGGTTGGCGTGCTTGACGATGACACAGGCAGGTTCCTGGAACGGCTTAACGCACTCCAGTGCCGCATCGGTGTCAGCTACGTTGTTGTAGGACAATTCCTTGCCCTGCAGCTGACGAGCGGTAGAAACACTGGCTTCGCTCGGGTTGGCTTCGACGTAGAAGGCCGCACGCTGGTGCGGGTTTTCACCGTAACGCATGTCCTGCGCCTTGATGAACTGGGTGTTGAAAGTACGTGGGAATTCGGCCGGAACCTCTTCGTCGCCTTCAACAATTGCACCCAGGTAGTTGGCAATCATGCCGTCGTAGGCTGCTGTGTGCTCGAATGCTTTAACAGCCAGGTCGAAACGGGTCTTGTGTACCAGACCGCCTTCGCTTTTCAGCTCGGCGATGATGTTGTCGTAGTCAGAAGCATTGACGACGATGGCAACATCTTTGTGGTTTTTAGCAGCAGAACGCACCATGGTCGGACCACCGATGTCGATGTTCTCGATTGCCATCGGCAGGTCGCAATCCGGACGGGCGATGGTCGCCGCGAACGGGTAGAGGTTTACTACAACCATGTCGATCGGCTGGATGCCGTGTTCACCCATGATGGCGTCGTCGGTGCCGCGACGGCCCAGAATGCCGCCATGCACTTTCGGGTGCAGAGTCTTGACGCGTCCATCCATCATTTCCGGGAAGCCGGTGTAGTCAGAGACTTCAACCGCCGGAATGTTGTTGTCGCACAGCAGCTTGTAGGTGCCGCCGGTGGACAGGATTTCAACGCCTTCAGCACTCAGCGCTTGAGCGAATTCGACGATGCCGGTTTTGTCCGATACGCTGATGAGCGCGCGACGGACAGGGGTGCTGTTCTGTTCAGACATGCTTTTAGGTTCCCGTTCCAAATGAATGCTTACAGCAGGCCGTACTGCTTGAGTTTCTTGCGAAGAGTGCCGCGGTTCAGGCCCAGAACTTCAGACGCCTTGGTCTGGTTGTCCTTGGTGTACGCCATTACGCTCTCAAACAGCGGGGCCTCAATTTCAGACAGCACCATCTGGTAGACATCGGTAACAGGCTGACCGTCCAGCTGCTTGAAGTAGCTGGTCAGTGACTGGTGCACGGTGTCACGCAGAGTCTGCTGCGGAATCTGTGCGTTTGCGCTGTTGTTTGTCTGTTTCACGTCTTTGGTATCCACTGTACTTCTGTACCCAATCCAGGGATCAGGCTGCGGTACGTCGTTGAACAAAAAATTGATCGACGGCGTCGAGCTGATCGGATGCTGTTTCAAGTTGATTAAAGCTTTGCCGAAAGTCCTGGTCGTTGCCACAGCTTTGCAGATACCAGCCCAGGTGTTTGCGTGCGATGCGTACGCCCAGATAATCCCCGTAGAACTTGTGCAGAGCATCCAGATGCTGGCGCAGGATACGATGTTGCTCTTCGGGTGTTGGATCTGGACGCAACTCGCCGGTACGCAGATACTGATCGATTTGACCCAGCAGCCAGGGACGTCCCTGAGCTGCACGCCCAATCATCACGGCATCTGCGCCGGTATGTTGCAAAACCTGAGCGGCCTTCTCGGGCGAATCGATATCGCCGTTGGCAAACAGGGGAATGCTGATGGCGTCACGGATGCGCGCGATGGTGTCGTATTCGGCCTGTCCCTGGTATTTGTCAGCGCGGGTACGTCCATGGACCGCTAAAGCAGCGATCCCCGCAGTCTGAGCCATTTTGGCAATACGAACGCCATTACGAGAGTCCGGGCACCAGCCGGTACGGATTTTAAGCGTGACCGGAACCTCTACCGCATCCACTACCGCGTGCAGAATCTCTTCAACCAGAGCTTCATCACGCAGCAGGGCGGATCCAGCCGCTTTGTTACAGACCTTCTTGGCAGGACAGCCCATATTGATGTCGATAATCTGGGCGCCATTTTCCACATTGAGTTGTGCGGCTTCAGCCAGCATCTCCGGATCGCCACCGGCAATCTGGATGGAACGAGGCTCGGCTTCGCCACTGTGATCAAGACGGAAACTGGATTTACGGGTATGCCAAAGGCGCTTGTCGGCCGTGACCATTTCGGACACTACCAGCCCTGCTCCCATTTCACGGCAAAGCTGCCGGAAAGGGCGGTCGGTTACACCGGCCATAGGGGCCAGAATCACCCGACTGTCAATGTTGTATGGGCCGATTCTGAACATGCCGCATCCCGTCAAAAAGGTAAAAGAAACACATGCCTGCCGCATTACTGCAGCAAACCAGGGTTTAACTTTCGGAAGGTGGGCAATGATACTCTTTCGGACCTCGGGGGCCAACCGTTTCTGATGAAAAATTAACCGGCAAAAGCGTCAGAGAGGTGCGACAAGCTCAAGTTCATAGCTGGTGCCTCGGCGTCCCGGGGTAGCCAGTTCAAGGTTGACCTGAAGGGACCTGCCAGGTGGCATATGTTTGGGGTCCATCACCGATGCATCAAGATATTCGTTGGGCTGGAAAGTACGTTGTGCCACCAGGCGACCTTTGAGATCGGTAAAGCGAAGGTTGAGAGCGGGCCAGGGCTGTTCAAAAGGTGCCTGGTTTTCCAGCAGGATGGAAGCCGTCAGAGCGTCCAGGTATTGGGGGTGTGGCTGCAACAACAGGCTGTGATTATGTATAAGGTCCAATGCTGGGCGCTGGAGCGAACAGTCCACCTGATCACAGAGCAGCGCGTAAAGGCTGCCAAGCTGAGGGTAGCGGGCTAGCTGAGCTCGCTCAAACCAGATCAATTGCGCACCCAAACCGAGAACTGCCAGAAAGCAAAGGAGTAACCAGCCGGTTGTACTGACGGGGTTGGGGTCATCTTCAGCAGGGTGACTCAGTTGTAGAGCCTCGGCACGAAAACCGCTGAGCACGCCAGCGGCATCGCTGTTGCTCTGTGTTGCTTGTGTGTTTGATGTGGGCTGAGCGGATGCCTGTTCCCGAGATGACGCGGGTGTTGGCTCTTGGGCGGAAGCGGTTGTATCCGGCTGAATTTCAGTCTGCGTTGCAAGGGGCTGGGAATCCTGTGGTCTATCCATTGCAGTCGTGTAGTGCAATGGCGACGCCCCACCCGGTGTTACCGACTCGAGTGATGTCGTGTTGGGGACTTCATCCGGCTCCGCTGACGAAGACTCAGAATGGACAGATGGGGGTAGCGGTTGTGCAGACTTCTGCTGAGCAGGCCTGTTAACGACTGTTTGCTCGGGAGTTGGCTTGGCCGAAGAGCGCTGTGCTTGGGTGAAGCTGTGTTGCAGGGCATCGAACACCAGCAGACACGCGCCACACCGTACCTGCCCGGCGGCCAGCTTGAGCTGACCGTCGCTGACGCGAAAACGGGCATGGCAATTAGGGCAGCGCGTGACGACCAAGACGTCAGTCCTCCTGTCGACGGGTCCCGCTCAGGCGTATCCAGCCTTCATGCTCAGCGGGTGGGTCCATTTCAAACCAGCGTGAATACACCGATGTTAGCTCATCTGCCTGTTGCGACAACAGACCTGACAGCAGGATTTTTCCGTTCGGGCGAACCCGCTCGGCCAGCGTTGGTGCGAGCTCGGCCAGCGGTCCGGCCAGGATATTGGCTACCAAAGTGTCAGCCTTGATCAGTGGCGCGTCCGGCGGCAGGTAAGTATCCAGGCGAGAAGCATCCAGGTTATTGCGCTGCAGGTTGTCGATGGTTGCCGTCAACGCCTGCACATCAATATCCACTGCCTGTACGTGTTTCGCACCCAGCAACAGGGCGGCAATTCCCAGAATGCCACTGCCGCAGCCGTAGTCGACGATCTGCTGACCCTCAAGCGGTTGTCCATCCAGCCATTGAAGGCAGAGCGCGGTAGTGGGGTGGGTACCGGTCCCGAAGGCCAATCCGGGGTCGAGCATCAGGTTAACCGCATTAGGGTCCGGCACTTCTCGCCAGCTCGGGCACACCCATAGGCGTTCACCAAACTGCATGGGGTGGTAGTGATCCATCCACTCACGCTCCCAGTCCTTGTCTTCAAGAATCTCAGCCTTGAATTCCGGTGTGGGTGCGTCGGTCGGGGTATCCATCTGCTGTTGCGCCTGCTGCAGGAGTTGCATGGTTTCCTGCAAATCATGTTCAGCATCGAACAGGCCGGTCACAACGGTATTGTTCCACAGCGGTGTAGTGCCAAGATCCGGCTCGAAAATCGGCTGGTCAGCTGCATCCTGATAGGTGACGGCGCCGCAACCGGCAGCCAGCAGCAGGTCTTCGTAGGTTTCGGCCTGATCGGGATGAATGGATACTTTAATCTGCAGCCAGGGCATGGTGTTACTCCGGTCTTTGAGTGCTGTCATTATGTCCTAAAACCGCGACGGGTAAACCCCAGGAAGATGACAGAGGGCAAGGTAAAGAAAGATGTCTAGCGGTTTTGGAGGGAGAGAAAAACGGCAGCCCCGGACAGGGCTGCCGTAGCAGGTCAGAGACCCAGTTTCTTTTCCAGGTAGTGGATGTTGACTCCACCCTGGGCAAAGTTGGTGTCGCGCATGATGTCCTGATGCAGCGGAATGTTGGTCTTGATCCCTTCGATCAGGGTCTCGTCCAATGCACTCTGCATGCGGGCCAGGGCTGTTTCACGATCATCAGCGAAAGTGATCAGCTTGGCGATCAGGGAATCATAGTGCGGAGGCACGCTGTAACCGCTGTACAGGTGAGAGTCCACACGAACACCGTTGCCGCCAGCGGCGTGGAAGTGCGTCACCTTGCCTGGGCTGGGCATGAAGTTTTTCGGGTCTTCAGCGTTCAGACGGCATTCAATGGAATGGCCGCGCAGCTTGATATCTTCCTGCTTGTAGGACAGCGGCAGGCCTGAAGCGATTCGCAGCTGCTCCTTAACGATATCAACGCCAGTTACCATTTCGGTTACCGGGTGCTCAACCTGAACTCGAGTGTTCATCTCGATGAAGAAGAACTGACCATCTTCGTACAGGAACTCGAATGTACCTGCGCCGCGGTAGCCGATTTCGATACAGGCATCGACACAGGACTGGAGAACCCGAGCGCGTGCGTCTGGATCAATCATTGGAGCCGGTGCTTCTTCTACCACTTTCTGATGGCGACGCTGCATGGAGCAGTCGCGGTCATACAGGTGGATAGCGTTGCCCTGACCGTCAGCCAGAACCTGCACTTCTACATGGCGTGGCTTCTCAAGGAATTTTTCCATGTACACGGTGGCATCGCCAAACGCAGCCTTGGCTTCGGACTTGGTCACCTGAACAGCGTTGGACAGGTGTGCCTCAGTGTGGACTACGCGCATGCCTCGACCGCCGCCACCGGCAGCCGCCTTGATGATCACCGGGTAACCGATGCGACGGGCGATCTTGTAGATGGTTTCGTTGTCATCCGGCAGCGGGCCATCAGAACCCGGGACGGTCGGTACGCCGGCCTTCTTCATGGCTTCAATCGCGGACACCTTGTCGCCCATCAGGCGGATGGTGTCGGCACGCGGGCCGATGAATGTGAAACCGGAACGCTCAACCTGTTCGGCAAAGTCGGCGTTTTCAGCCAGGAAGCCGTAACCCGGGTGGATCGCAACAGAGTCGGTAACTTCTGCAGCGCTGATCAGGGCCGGGATGTTGAGGTAACTTTGCGGAGAGGGGGCTGGGCCAATGCAGACCGCCTGGTCAGACAGGCGGACATGCATCAGATCACGGTCGGCAGTTGAATGCACGGCCACGGTTTTGATGCCCAGCTCCTTGCATGCACGGAGTATTCGCAGTGCGATCTCACCCCGGTTTGCAATCAGAACTTTGTCCAGCATAGTGAATATCCTTGGTCTGGTATCAGGCGATGGTGATCAGCGGCTGGTCAAACTCGACCGGCTGGCCATCTTCGACCAGGATGCTCTCAACAACACCAGACTTGTCAGCTTCGATCTGGTTCATCATCTTCATGGCTTCGACGATGCAGATTACGTCACCAGCCTTAACACTCTGGCCTACTTCAACAAAGGCAGCAGAGGTGGGGGACGGAGCACGGTAGAAAGTACCTACCATCGGAGAGCAGACCGCGTGACCGGTAACAACCGCTGCTTCAGCTTCAGCGGCCGGAGCTGCTGCAACCGGAGCCGGAGCTGCAGGTGCTGCGTAAACAGGAGCCTGTGCTGCTACAGGTGCTGCTACAACACTACCACCGCGGCTGATACGGACAGACTCTTCGCCTTCCTTGATCTCGATTTCGTTGATGTTGGACTCTTCCAGCAACTCGATCAGTTTTTTGACTTTGCGAATATCCATACTAAGAAGGCTTCTCTGATTCAGGTGTTTATGTTTAAAACTGCCAAATAATGTCGCTGCAGCACTGAGCAGCTCATGAACAGGATCCATAACAGTCGAGAATCGACCGACCTGGTCCTCGATCCCGCCAGGGGTCTCGTTTGGCACACAGCTGTCTGACAGACCGGCCCGCAGGCGAAAAAGTTCACACGCAGCCACACATTGGCAGATGTATATCTATATATAAGGTTATGCCACCCCGTGCAGGCCATGGATGCGCCGCGAAAAGCGGGACAGCCTGGGGGTTCAACTAAGGTCGCTAGTGTGCATTAAACTGGAAACCCTGTCTATGCCGACCCGTTAAAAATCGGCGGATAGCAGCTTGTTTGACGAAGTTAGGCTTAAATAAGGGGGTTGCAGTCACTGTTCGAGTCGGTTTCATGAAACGCTTGATTGACCGCAATGCTGAATTTCGCCATAGTGCATTGCAACAATCCGGCTATCGATGAGTGATGGTCAGATGATCTAAAACAAGGAGTTTAGTGTGGAGCGTTTGGAGCGTATCTGGCTTGGAATCTGGGATCGCTGCTGTTCAGCCCGGTCACTGCAATTTGCATTGGTTGCCCTGGCTTTGTGGCTGGTGGTGTCACTGGTACTGGGAATGTATTGGAGCAGCGCACCTGATGCCTTTGATGTTCGCGCCCAGGCGGAGCTGCAGGCTGACGGCAAGCCGGTGATAGGTACACATACTACAGGTACTCTTATTCATTTGACTGAAACGCTGTTGGATAAGCCGGGCGGCTATTTGAGTAATGATGTGTTCCCGCCGGGGCTTTGGCTCGACAACATGCCTGCCTGGGAGTTTGGTGTGCTGGTCCAGGTCCGCGACATGAGCCGTGCCATGCGCAAAAGCTTCAGCCGTTCGCAGTCACAGTCCACTGAAGACCCGTCGCTTGCAAAAGCGGAGCCCCTGCTGCACTTCGATCACCGTAACTGGATTTTGCCCTCTTCCGAGACAGAGTATCGCAAGGCACTTAAATTGCTGCGTGATTACCGTGAGCGTTTGAGTGATACCAGCCAGCAGGATGCTCAGTTTTATGCCCGTGCCGACAACCTGCGCGACTGGTTGGGCGATGTTTCAACGCGATTGGGCAGTATGTCTCAACGCTTGAGTGCCAGTGTTGGCCAGCGCCGTATCAACACTGATTTGGCCGGTGACAGTGCCGGACGTCAATCCACGGCTGCTGCTGGCGAAATGGAAGTGAAAACGCCTTGGCTGGAAATTGACAATGTCTTTTATGAAGCCCGTGGTACCGCGTGGGCACTGATCCATCTGCTGGAGGCGGTGGAGCAGGATTTCGGTGATGCGCTGGACAAAAAGAACGCTCGTGCCAGCCTGCGCCAGATCATTCGTGAGCTGGAGGCAACCCAGTCCACCATTTGGAGCCCGATGATCCTGAACGGTACCGAGTTTGGTTTCCTGTCTAACCATTCACTGGTAATGGCATCTTATATTTCCCGCGCCAACGCGGCGATTATCGACCTGCGTGACCTTCTGTCCCAGGGATAAGGAATAGTGCGGAGACACTGATCATGCGCAGAGTGGTATTCAATCAGAAAGGTGGTGTGGGCAAGTCGAGCATCGCTGTGAACCTGGCCGCCATTGAGGCGAGCCGAGGCAAGCGCACGCTGGTGATTGATCTGGACCCTCAGTGTAACTCGACCCATTACCTGTTGGGTGATGATGCGAATAACCCTGAGTCTGATGCCTATGGCTTTTTTGAGCAGGCCCTGAGCTTTCAGTTAAAGCCTCAGCCGCCGATCGCCTTTGTGCATGATACACCCTTCGATAACCTGTCGATTATGCCCTCCCATCCGGACTTGGGTGATCTGCAATCCAAGCTGGAAAGCAAGCACAAGATCTACAAGTTGCGTGATGCCGTTTTGGACTTGAAGGAGAATTTCGATGTGATCTACATCGATACGCCCCCAGCCTTCAACTTCTTTACCCTGTCTGCGCTGGTGGCGGCGGAGCGCTGTCTGATTCCCTTTGACTGTGACGAGTTTGCGCGTCAGGCACTCTACAGTCTGCTCAACAATGTGGGTGAGACGCGGGAAGATCACAATGCCGATCTGCAGATCGAGGGCATAGTCGTTAACCAGTTCCAGCCACGTGCCTCACTGCCGCAGAAAATTGTTGCAGGACTGGAAGCAGAGAGTCTGCCAGTGCTGGCGACGCGCCTGCCTGCCTCGGTAAAGATGAAAGAATCGCATAACGAAGCCAAGCCGCTGATCTACATGGCGCCTCAGCACAAGCTGACGCAGGCGTTTGTGGCTTTGTACGAAGAGTTGGATCAGCGCGTCTAGCGTTCTGTTTGGGCGGGTGGAGCAGGGTCCTCCCGCCTTTCCTGTTTTACAGTAATCAGCTCAGGGTGTCTTAATGAGCCTGAATTCAGTGCTTGGTTGCTGAGCCTTCACCCAAAACCGCTTCGCGCAGCTGCAGGTAGTCGATCGCGTGATCCTGGGCTTCGGTTTCTGCCAAGGCTTCATCCAGCTGCTGGAACTGTTCGATCTCTTCATCGCTCATGAAGTGCAGGCACTCGCCGCCGAAACGCCAGAACAGGTCACGGGCAATCAGGTGTACATACTGCGGGTAGCTGCGCACCAGCTGCACCATCAAGTCCTGGCCGAGCTCAAAGGCTTCAGGCTGGTGTTGTTCGAAGGCTTCTACCAGGGCGGCAAACCGGTTCAAAAACTCGATATTCATCGGATCAACCTGATCGTCTTTAAAGTCTGCCTGTTGAGTCAGGTTGTTATAGGCAATCTTCAGCAGGTTGAGATGAAAAGCATGGGAATCGGTCACGCGAAACTCCAGTCGGTTAAAGCAATATTCTAGAGCGCCTGAGCAGGAAGCCGGGCGCTGGAAGGAGTACAATGGAGGGCTTGGGTTGAATTTTCAAGTTCAGACCTCATCAAGTAGCTTCTTCTAATATAGATACGAAGGCAGGACATGACGACCGCGTTATCGATACAGGACCTGCGCAAGGTTTATGGCAACAGCTTCGAAGCCCTGAAAGGGATCTCGTTGGATGTGCAGCAGGGCGATTTTTTTGCGCTGCTGGGACCCAACGGAGCCGGCAAATCGACCACCCTGGGCATCGTCTCTTCTCTGGTTAACAAGACATCAGGCAAGGTGCAGGTGTTCGGGTTCGATATCGATACCCATCTGACGCAAGCCAAACAGTGCCTGGGCGTTGTACCTCAGGAATTCAACTTCAACCCGTTCGAAAAAGTGCTGGATATCGTCGTCACCCAGGCGGGTTACTACGGCATTCCGCGCAAGCAGGCAACTGAGCGCGCCGAAGTCTATCTTCGCAAGCTGGGCCTGTGGGAAAAGCGTAACGAGCGTGCGCGGATGCTGTCCGGCGGTATGAAACGTCGTTTGATGATCGCCCGTGCGCTGGTGCATGAGCCCCGGCTGCTGATTCTGGATGAGCCGACGGCGGGTGTGGATATCGAGCTGCGTCGCTCCATGTGGGACTTCCTCACCGAGATCAACGAGGCCGGTACCACCATTATCCTGACCACGCATTATCTGGAAGAGGCTGAGAGCCTTTGCCGCAATATCGCTATCATCGACCATGGCACCATTATTCAGAACACCAGCATGAAGGCACTGCTGCAGCAGTTGGACACCGAAACCTTCATTCTGGATCTGAAAGATGATTTTACGCAGTTGCCACAGCTGAACGGCTATGTGATTCGTGCCCGTGATGCCCATACGCTGGAAGTGGATGTGCCCAAGGCGCAGGGGCTCAATGCCTTGTTCAGTCATCTGGCCGAGCAGGGTATGGAAGTCAGCAGCATGCGTAACAAGGCTAACCGCCTTGAAGAGCTGTTTGTCTCTCTGGTCGACAAGAACCTGAAGCAGGAGAATGCATGAACACCCGGTTACTCTGGACCGCTTTTTCCACCATAGTGGTGAAAGAAATCCGCCGTTTTACCCGTATCTGGGTGCAGACTCTGCTGCCGCCAGCGATCACCATGACGCTGTATTTCATTATTTTCGGCAATCTGATCGGTTCGCGTATCGGCGAGATGGGCGGGTTCGACTACATGGAATATATCGTGCCGGGTCTGATCATGATGTCCGTGATCACCAATTCCTATGGCAACGTGGTGTCTTCCTTCTTTGGCACCAAGTTTCAGCGCAATATTGAAGAGCTGCTGGTTTCGCCGGTCCCCAACTGGGTGATTCTGGCGGGTTATGTGATTGGTGGTGCAGCACGAGGGCTGGGCGTCGGGTTTATTGTGACGCTCCTGTCATTGTTCTTTACCGATCTGCAGATCCATCATCTGTTCATCACCATCGCGGTGGTGCTGCTGACGGCGATCCTGTTTGCGCTGGGCGGCTTTATCAATGCGGTCTATGCCAAGACCTTTGATGATATTGCTATTGTACCGACCTTTATCCTGACGCCACTGACTTATCTGGGTGGTGTGTTCTACAGTATTCAGCTGCTGCCAGGGTTCTGGCAGGGGGTTTCCCAGCTCAATCCTATACTCTATATGGTGAACAGCTTCCGATACGGTATTCTGGGTGTCAGCGATATCGATATCGGTTTTGCATTTGCCATGATTATCGGTTTTATCGTGTTGCTGGGGGCATATGCCATGCACCTGCTCAACACAGGCAAGGGGATTCGTGAGTAATGAGCGAACATCATCAGGTTAAGGCATCTCCTCTGGGTCAGGAGACCGTTTACGTTAACGAATACGACCCCTCGCTGCTGTACCCCATAGCCCGTGATCTGAACTGGCAGGCCAAGGGTATTGCACGAGCGTCACTGCCGTTTCGCGGGTTGGATATCTGGAATGCCTATGAGGTGTCCTGGCTGGATCAGGGAGGCAAGCCGGTCGTGCGTTTGGCTGAATTCCGTATTCCCGCCAGCTCGGAAAATATCATCGAGTCCAAGTCGTTCAAGCTGTATCTGAACTCCTATAACCTGAGTCGCTTCAGCAATGAATCTGAAGTTCGTGCGCGCATGCAGGCCGACTTGTCTGCTGCCGCAGGTGCCCCTGTGGAGGTGATTTTGACCTCCCTGAATGCTCCGGTTCAGGTTCAGCAGCTCAAAGGTCTTTGTCTGGACGAACTGCCGCTGCAGGTTGAGCACTACACCCCGGCACCTGAGCTGCTGAGTGCATCAGGCGTTGTTCAGGATGAAACACTGGTCAGCCATCTGCTCAAGTCCAACTGCCCTGTTACCGGTCAGCCGGATTGGGCCAGTGTGCAGATCCGCTACAAGGGGCCCCAGATTGATCACAAGGGCCTGTTGGCGTACCTGATTTCCTATCGTGAACATGGGGACTTCCACGAGCAGTGTGTGGAGAATATTTTCATGGATATCTGGCAGCGTTGCCGTCCTCAGAAGCTGAGCGTGTACGCCCGTTACGTGCGTCGTGGCGGATTGGATATCAATCCCTACCGCTCCAGTATCAATGACACACCACAGAACCTGCGACTTTCGCGCCAGTAATCAAAGGCTATAAACCCAAGGAGAGACTCATGCAGGCACTTGATGCCCTGATCAACCGCGTATCCTGCCCCAAGCTGGAAGGGCCAGCCCCCAGCCAGGAACAGCTGGAGAACATGTTGAAAGCGGCTCTGCGCTCGCCGGATCACGGTGCCATGCGTCCCTGGCGTTTCCTGATTACAGAGGGTGAAGGGCTGGTACGCATGGGTGAGCTGTTCGTTGAAGCGGTACTGGCGAATGACCCAGAAGCCTCCGAGATGCGTCTGGAAAAGAGTCGCAACATGCCGTTGCGCGCGCCAATGATTATCACCGTAATCGCGGTGACGCGTGAGCATCCCAAGGTACCGGTCAGCGAGCAGCTGATCTCTGCTGGCTGTGCGGCCCATGCCATTACTCAGGCCGCTTATGCACAGGGGCTCGGCGCCATGTGGCGTACCGGTGATATGGCTTACAACAGCCACGTTGAAAAGGGGCTGGGATTGGTCGAGGGTGAGAGTATTGTTGGCTATATCTATTTGGGCCAGGCCAGCCGTGAGCGTGAGGCGCCTCAGTTGGATATGGATCAGTTTGTCAGTCGCTGGGATGGCTAAGGCGGGTTGATATGATGACCAATACTGCCGACTTTCTGACCTGGCTGAAAACGCAAATTCCGCTGCTGGAGCATCTGGGAATCAGTCAGTTGCACTGGGATGGAACCACCTTGGAGGTTCCAACGCCTTTGGCGCCTAATGTGAATGATAAGGGAACAGGCTTTGGCGGCTCTCAGGCGGCGATTGCTACCGTAGCGGGCTGGACCCTGACGACGCTCTGTTTAAAGGAACGAGGTCTGGAATGTGATGTGGTTATCGCGGATAGCCACTTGCAGTACCTCAAGCCTGTTACGTCCGATTTTGTGACCCGTGTTGTGTTAACCGATGCATCCGCTGCTGATGCGCTTGCGGAGCGAGTGCAGGAGAAGGGCAAAGGCAAATTGGCACTGGTGGTAGAAGTGCTCTGTGGCGAGCAGGTTTGCATGCGCCTTGAGGGTGTTTACGTCGCCATCAAGCGTTGAATTAAGGCCGGTCGCAGATACTAAAAAGGGAGCAATCAGGCTCCTTTTTTAGTTTCGGTTACTCGGCGTTGAGGCTCTTTTAGTGGCCCTTGCGAGTGGATGTGATCGAGCGGCTCAGCAGAATCACTGGCACTATACCCACCAACACAATCAGCATGGCGGCCAGAGCACTGGTCTCAAGCATCTCATCAGACGCGTACTGGTACACATAGGTGGCCAGGGTGTCGTAGTTGAACGGCCTTAGAATTAGCGTGGCCGGCAGCTCCTTCATGGAATCTACAAATACCACCAGTACCGCTGTCAGCAGTCCGCCTCGAACCAATGGCAGGTGAACACGACGCAGCGTTTGCAGCGGGTTCTGACCCAGTGAACGTGACGCCATATCCATGCTGGGCGTAACCTTGGCAAGAGAGGAGTCTACACTGCCGGAGGATACGGCCAGGAAGCGGACGCAGTAGGCGAACACAATGGCAAAGGGCGTACCGCTGAGCAGCAGGCCAGTGCCAAAACCAAAATGCTCGCGCATAAAGGCATCCACACTGTTATCAAAAGTGGCCAGCGGAATGATAACCCCGATCGCCAGTACCGCACCCGGAAGGGCATATCCCAGGCTGCTGAAACGTGCCGCCAGCGTGAGCGATTGACGCTCGGGGTAGAGGCGTTTGCTATAGGCCAAAATCACAGCCACAACTACGGTCAGCAGGGCGGCCATGGCCGACAGCGTAAAACTGTGGCTGGCATGGGCCAGGAAGTCCGCTTCACCCAGCTGGTCAAGGCGTCGTATCGCATAGCTGCCCAACACCAGAAAAGGAATCAGGAAGCCCAGCAGAACCGGCAAGGCACAGAACAAAGTAGCCAGTGCTGATTTGGCAGGAGAGAGGCGGTAGCGCTCGATAGTGCCAAACCGATCCGCATTGGTGAATTGGCGCTGGCGGGCGCGTGCAATTCGTTCCAGGGAAATCAGCAGAACCACAAACATCATCATCAATGTGGCGATCTGTGCGGCAGCACCCAGGTTGCCCATGTTGAGCCAGGCATCGTAAATGCCGGCTGACAGGCTTTTAACGGCAAAGTAGTCCACGGTGCCAAAGTCGTTCAATGTCTCCATGGCAACCAGCGACAGGCCGACAGCGATAGCCGGACGGGCTATGGGCAAGGACACTCTGAAAAAACTTTGCAGGGGGGAGCAACCGAAGATTCGGCTGGCATCCCGGATACTCATGGATTGCTCCAGGAAGCTGGCGCGAGATAGCAGGTAGACGTAGGGGTAGAGCACCAGCGTCAGCATCCAGATGGCGCCGCCCAGGCTGCGAATTTCAGGGAACCAATATTCTCGGGCCGTTTGCCAGCCAAAGGTATCGCGTAACAGCGTTTGTAGTGGCCCGGCGTACTCCAGCAGATCGGTATACAGATAGGCGATCAGGTAGGCCGGCATGGCAAAGGGCAGCAGCAGTGCCCATTCAAAGATCCGTCGGCCCGGGAAGTTGCACATGGTCACCAGCCAGGCGGTGCCGACACCAATGACGGCGGAGAGTGTCCCCACACCAGCCAGCAACAGCAGGGTCGTTTTGACATAGACCGGCAGAACCGTATCAACAAGGTGTGGCCAGATGTTTTCGGTGGGAAACAGTGCCAGCCAGAAAACGGACAACACCGGCAACATCACCAGAATGGCACTGCCCCAAGCGACGGAGTACCAGCCCGGCATCAGGCGGCGAGGCTGACGGGTATCGATCTTTGGTGGAGTGGCGATAGCGGTGAGGTCGTTCATGGTTCTGTAACACGCACAAAAACGGTAGCCGGGAAGACTACCGTTTCAGTGTGCATGTGTCGATTATTCAACAACAAATCAGTTGTCGAAGCCGACCTTGTCAACCAGGCGAGATGCTTCAGCGCGGTGTTTAACCACGTCACCCAGGTTAACGTCGTCAGCCTTGAATTCGCCCATATGCTCTTTCAGCAGGTCAGACCACTCGATGCCAGGACGTACCGGGAACTCGTAGTTAACTTCAGCGTACATCTTCTGAGCCTTCTCGCTGGTCAGGAACTCGATCAGCTTGATGGCTGCTTCCGGATGCGGAGCGTGCTTAGCCAGTGCTGCGCCGGAGATGCTCATATGGGCACCGCGGTCATCCTGGTTCGGGAACACCAGGTTAACGGAGTTGGCCCATTCAATCTGCTCAGGCTCTTTCTCGTTGGTCAGCATTTTGCCGTAGTAGTAGGTGTTACCCAAAGCCAGGTCACACTGGCCTTCTTTCACGGCTTTTACCTGCGCACGGTCGTTACCCTGAGGGTGACGTGCCAGGTTGTCCTTAACCGCGCTCAGCCACTGCTCGGCCTGCTCGGCACCGTCATGCTCGATGATCGAACCGATCAAAGACAGGTTGTAGGAATGCTTGCCGCTACGGGTACAGATACGGCCTTTCCATTTCGGATCAGCCAGATCTTCGTAAGTCTTGATTTCACCCTCAGCGACGCGATCCTTGGACGCGTAGATGATGCGTGAACGTGCAGTCAGACCGACCCAGAGATCGTCCTTCGCACGGTAGTGAGCCGGTACGTTGGCGTCGATGATGTCGCTGTCGATCGGAGCGACCAGATCACGCTGAACCGCGTCGTACAGCGGGCCCACATCAGAGGTCAGCAGTACGTCAGCCGGGGAGTTGGCGCCTTCATGCTCCAGACGCTCAAGCAGACCTTTTTTGGAGAAAATGACATTGGCCTTGATACCGGTTTCAGCGGTAAAAGCTTCAAGCAGCGGCTTGATCAAAAACTCCTGACGGTAGGAGTAGATGTTCACTTCATCAGCTGCCTGCGCGATGCTGCCGAAGGTGGAAAGAGCCAAACCAGCCAGTAGTACTTTTTTTGCGGTCATCAGGGTCTCCATATCCCGGGTTGCTCCCCGGTAAATGATCTTAAAAACTTAATGCGAATTGTTATTAGTTTGGCTTCTTATGTCAATGGTAGTGCATCTGATTCTTGTTTTCAGAATAGATCAGTGAATTATATAGAGCTTAAAAGCGGCTATACCTTGCTTCAGATCAGAGTTGTAGCGGAAAGAGACGGGACAGGAGAACCGGAACAGCGGTCTCGACGCGAAGGATGCGTGGACCCAGGTGGATGCTCTGCAATCCGGCCTGTTGCAGCTTTTCCACCTCATAGGCGATAAAGCCGCCTTCAGGGCCTATCGCCAGAGTGGTTGGTGTGGCTTCGGGGGCCGGGCACGGGTGAGCTTCATAAGGATGTGCCACCAGTGCGCGAGTATTCCGAGCCAGTGCTGGCAGTTCGTCTTCTACAAACGGCTTAAAGCGTTTTCGCAGATGAACACGGGGCAGACGTGTATCTCCCGCCTGCTCCAGTCCCAGCAGAAGGTGCTCGAGGGTTTTGTCTACTTTGAGAATAGGGGTCGACCAATAGCTCTTGTCGACCCGGTAGGAATTGATCAACCAGAGATCTTTAACCCCCAGAGTAGCGGCTGTCTCCAACGTACGTTTCAGCATCTTCGGCCGTGGCAGCGCCATGATCAGTTGCAGCGGCAAGGGTTTGGGAGGTGCCAGGTCGAGCCGCACCTGCAACTCTACATAGGTATCAGTCAGCGCAGTGACCTGACCCTGGCCGATCAGGCCGTTAAGCACGCCGACCTTAAACGACTCCCCCAGCTGAGCCTGATGAACGCCGCGCATATGATGGAAACGTCGGTCGCTCAGGCGCACTTGATGAGGGCCGATAAAGTCGGAGATGTTGAGCAGAATCAGGTTCACTGTGCGTACCGCGCCGTGCAAAAGCGCCGATCATAGCATCCTTTTGGCGAGCCTTTCATAGCTGCCTAAACGGTCCTTATAGTCATGAGTAACGGTCACGATGCCGACCTCATTGGAGTTGTACTGGTCTGCCACTCTGTGGATCTGCTCGGCACATTCATCAGCAGACCCCAGAATCATCGAGTTCAGCACTGCATCGAAAAATGCCTTGTCCGATGGGCTGAGCTTTTCTTTCAGGCGCAAAGCTTCATCCGGGTGTTTAACCACCTCACGTACTCCTTGACGGAACGCCATGACCTTCCAGTAAACAGCGGGTGAGGCCAAGTATTCGGCCTCTTCTCGGCTATCGGCACACAAAGCTGCCACTGCAATGCTGGCCTCGGGCTGGCCCTGGTGCCCGGCGGCGTCCCAGGCGCGTTTGTATTCCGTGATGACGCTGGGAGGTGCAGGCTCCGGGCTGATAAACAGCGCCAGACACATTTTCATGCCAACCTGACCGGCAAGACCTGCGCTGCCTCCGCTGGAACCGAGCATCCAGGTTTGAGGAATGGCGGGTTGTCCGGGCATCACCATCAGGCTGCTGTATGGATGGTTAGCAGGTAGATCCTTGTGCAGCAGATGTTGCAGCAACCAGGCTTGTTCCGCGTAGTCTTCCAGCCCCGGTTGAGCGGGGTAAGCCAATGCCTGGGACGCCAGAGCATCACCACCGGGTGCGCGGCCAATCCCCAGGTCGATGCGGCCCGGGTGCAGGGTTTCCAGCATGCTGAATTGCTCGGCCACCTTGTACGGGCTGTAGTGGGTCAGCATGACCCCGCCACTGCCGACACGAATATTTTGCGTCTGGCTGGCGATATGACCGATTAAAATCTCGGGGCAGGGACCGGCAAAGTTCGCGCTGTTGTGATGTTCCGCCAGCCAATAGCGATGATAGCCAAGCTGATCGCAGGCTCGTGCCAGATCAACACTGATCGCCACTGGAGAAACGTCGTTGGGCAAGCCCTGAACGGGGGATTGATCGACGACGGTCAGTTTCAAAGTCATGAAGGGTCCTGAATTCTGTAAATGGGCTCAGCGTTCGTTCTGTTCATGTTTAGGGAACAGCCAGAAGGCAAACCAGCGGGTAAATCGGGGCATCAGCACATACGACATGGCAACCATCACGACTGCCGTCACAATCATTGTGCGCAATAGCAGCGGCACTTGCGCCAACAGATCACCGAACAGGAAGAAGATCAGCGTGACAGTGGGGTAGAGCGCCAGCCAGCTGACGAAGGTCATCCTGGCCTTGGGTGGCGGCTTAACCGGGTTGTGCCCCGGTAGCGTAAACCAGTTCACGATGCCGGAAAGGGTCTCAACCTTACTCGGGCTGACCAGTAGTGGCTCGATCTGCTCCAGAATCTCGGCGCGCTCGGAAGAGGCTTGCCAGGCTTCCAGCGACGCTGCATCCGCGAATTTGAAAATGATGCGGTATTCCGGGTCGTTGGCATTAGCCGGGCGAAACAGGTTCGCGCCCTGATAACCGGCGTAGCTGGAGGCTCGGCGCGTCATCTCACTGCTTAGCTGCTCGAATCGCTCTTCCTGACCCTTGCTGACACGGCGTGAAACCACCACGGTAACCGCAGCGTCCTGTGATTGCATAGATTCTGTTTCTGGCATCATGGGGCCCCTGAAGGCTAAGCGAATCGAAATAAGAATTTCCGGAACTGAGTTGAGTAGTTGCCGATAGTTACTGACTTGTGGTTGACTAATATAGGCCAGCGTGGATATTTATCTACAGGATCGGCGGGAAGGTATGATTCCATTTTTGAGAATAATAATATGAATTATCAGGATCTTTACTATTTCATCAAGGTGGTTGAAAAGGGCAGTCTGGTTGCCGCCGCTCGCTATCTGGATATTCCAACCTCGACCCTGTCGCGCCGTCTTCAGGCTTTTGAGCAGCAACTGGGTTACAAACTGGTGCATCGCAGCTCGAAAAAATTCGGACTGACAGAGTCTGGACAGCGGTTTTTCAACAGCCTGTCGCCGGTTATGACCGAGCTGGAAACCCGTTCCGAAGATGTGAACTCGGAACTTTCCTCCCTGTCGGGTGATATCAAAATCACCGCGCCTCTGACCTTGGGCCATCACTACGTGAAGCCCTGGGTGTTTGAATTCATGGAGATCAATCCACGCGTCAGCGTGGAAATGTTCCTCAGTAACCAGAACGAAGACCTGGTCAAAAACAGCATTGATATCGCCTTCCGCTTGGGCAAAGTGACACTGAATGACTGGATTTCGCGTCCGCTGATGGAAACCGAAATGGTGGTGGTTGCGTCTCCGGGGTTGCTGCAGCGTCACCCTCAGCCCAAATGCCCTGAGGACTTGTCAGAATTGCCTCTGGTCGTGCTCAAGCGCTCTGCGTTCTGGCGCTTTCATGGCCCAGACGGCCATGCCGTTACCTTCACGCCTCACGCCCACCTGCGCACGGATGAAATCGGCTTTGCGGTTGATGCCGTCAAGCAGAATTTGGGCGCCTGTTGCATGCCGCGCTATGTGGTGGCTGACCTGCTGGAAAGCGGGGAGCTGGTGCAGTTACTCCCTGACTGGTCCATGGAAGGTCGTACCATGCACATGCTTTATCCACACCGTGAAAACCTGCCGGCGAAAACACGTGCACTTATTGAGTTTGTGATGGACAAGGTGGCTCAGGCGCAAGGGCGCTCCTGAGCGGCCAAGAGATAAAAAAGAGCCGAGAGCAGAAAAATGAAGGCATTCTCCCTGAGGGTGCCGCCACTAAACTCCGCCACACCGATATTCTCAATTGACAGCCTTTAAGAAAGTTATAATTTTGACCTTTGGATAAGTTTGCAGTGAGGCTGCGCTATGGGCTTGCGATCTAAAGGGTCTTTTTCTTCCGTCAGTTTTACGCGCTATACCACGCCCGACATTCCTTACGCACATGAACTCGCATTCGCTGACCTGAACAATGACGGGGCGATGGACTTCATTCTATTCGGTGGCGCCTTTCCGGGGCGCTCAGAGAACATTGCTCGTCCCGCCTATGTCTTTACCGATAACGGCAACCAGTATCAGATGAGCGTCCTGGCCGGCCATGCATCGGTGCATTCCAGTGACTATGAATTCGCCGATTTCAATGGGGATGGTTATCTTGATCTTTATGTGGGTGCCAGTGGATATGATGATGGAGAGGCGGCAGGCGAACAGAACTTTCTGTACTTGCAGGCTAACGGAGCTATGGCAGCTGCAAGCAGCAATCTGCCTAACCTGATCGACTTTGTTCATGGCACCGCGAGCGGTGATCTGGATGGCGACGGTGACCTGGATCTGGTTGCCAATGCCCAGTATGGAAACAATAAAACCAGCCCCTATGCCTTGATTAACGATGGTCAGGGACTTTTCATTCTGAGTACAGACGTGATGCCTGCCTCTTCGGTTGGCACCGATACTTACCAACACGAGCGTTACCATTGGCTGGGGCTGGTGGATGTAAACGGTGATGGACTCAGTGACCTGGTGACCGGACGGGAAAGACCTGGCTTAACCCAGCCAGACGCTCGTAACAAAATCTTTATAAATACCGGCCAGGGATTTACCGATCAGGCGGTTATTGAATTGCCTGAGCACCCGGAAGTAGGCTCCAACGGTTTATTGACCGAAATCCTTGGCGGCGATATCGATGGGGATGGCGATCGGGATCTCATTATGGCGGGCCATACTGCGGAGCCTTACGGCGGAAACTGGTATCTCCAAGTGCTGGAAAATGATGGTTCAGGCCACTTTACGGATGTGTCCGGCACCTCTGTGGAGGGAGCCATATCCGGATCCGGTATCTGGATGTCGAACCTGAGTTTTCGTGACATAAACGGAGATGGCCTTGCGGATATAGTGGTTGAATCCTACCAAGGGGGCGCTACTCCCTACGATGTCCCCCTTGCATGGCTGGGCAATGGAGAGGGCTTGTTTTCAGTCTTGCTGGTGTCTGATGTGGTCCCTGAAGACCAGCAGTGGCTGGCAGGGTTGTCCAGTCTTGTCTGGAATGGGAAAACACTCTCCCTTGTATCCGTACAATCGGATGCCAATAGCACCAACGTGTATGAAATCGAAGCAAATTCGATCCCGCAAGTCGATTTTGCAGCGCGTGCGCGTGGAGATGTATATCGTGATCTCGCTACGTCGGAAACGATCGATGCCGGTGATGGCTGCGATACCTTTATTGTTTCCGGGTCCAAGGCTTCGGTGACTGTGCAAGAGACCGAAACTTTGTTAACCCTCAGCTCCAATGGTCGTGTCGACCGGTTATCCAACTTTGAACGCCTCCATTTCGATGACGGTGCTTTGGCCTTCGATCGTGAAGGAATTGCCGGACAGGCCTATCGGCTCTATAAAGCCGCCCTTGATCGTACGCCGGATACTGCAGGTCTCGGTTACTGGATAGATGCCATGGACAAGGGCGTTAGCCTGGAGTCCGCAGCGAGCGGATTTTTATACAGTGCGGAGTTCCAGTCACTTTACGGAGCCAACCCTACAAATGATGACTTTCTGACAGCCCTCTATAACAACGTCTTGGATCGTTCTCCCGATGGTGATGGTTATCTCTGGTGGTTGAATGAATTGGAGTCGGGTGCAAGAGGTCGGGCAGAGGTGTTGGTTGGGTTCAGCGAGAGTGCCGAGAATCAGGTCAATGTAGCTGGGGGGATCGCAAACGGTATTGCCTATGACATCTGGGGAGGGTGACTCTTGTTCTTTCTTCCTGTTTTGGATTGGGATGGAGGGAGGCAGAGTTATAAAAAATGCTATGAAGGGCAAGGACGCCCTTGAACAAAAAACAACCATTGCACCCAAGCTTAGTTTAACTATAATGAATCCGTTAACAATAATTACAAAAAAACTAACGGTACGGCTATGTTCACCAATGTGCTCAGTAATGCGGTGGTCTTCGATCAGGCGCATCCGCTTGAAGTATCCGACTATGTAAACCGTCATGTAGGCCAGCATCGGCTAGAGTTCAGTGATCTGAATCGAAGCCGCCGTCCGGCATCCCAGCTCAAGTATCGCGATTTCGCAGGCATCGGCCTTTCCTCGATCAGTTATGGGGATGATGTTCAGGTTCGCTGCCCTGAACTGCAGGGGATCTATCATTTTCAGGTGGTAACGCGGGGCGAGTGCCGCTGGCATTTTGATGATCAGCGACTGCGCTTGCAGCGGGGGCAGGCCTTGATGATGAATCCGGGTGAAAGGATTGATCTGAGCTATTCCAGCGACTGCGAAAAAGTGATTGTGAAGGTGCCGGAAGAACTGGTGCGCGAGGCCTGCCTTGAGCAGTCAGGTCTGGTGCCAAGAGTGGGTGTACGCTTTGAGCGCCGAGTGATCGAGCTTGAGCACTCCATGGGCTTTATGCGTCTGCTTGATGCTCTGTTGCTGGAAGCCAATGAAACCGAGCTGGACCTGAGTCATCTGCAGCTGCCTTACCGCGACATTCTGATCCGCAAGCTGCTGCAGCAATTCGACAGCAATGCCGGTTCCGGCGGCGAGCGGCATATCCACGACCGCAGCTTTACCCACCTGTTAACGTACATTGAAGCGAATATCCGCGATGATTTGAGTGTTGAAGTGCTGGCGCAGGCCGGTAATGTCAGCGTCCGTACCGTCTATAACCTGTTCGCGAAGTACTTCAATGTGACGCCGAAGCTGTTCATCAAACAGTCAAAGCTGAAGAGTCTGAGAGAAGATCTGAAACATAATCCCGCAATCCGTAACGTGACCGAAGTGGCGCTGGATTATGGTTTTACCCACCTCGGGCGTTTCTCGTCAGACTACCGCAAGATGTTTGGCGAGCTGCCTTCCGAAACGCTGCGCCAGCGCTGTTCAGCCACTGCCCGGCACCGGCCTCAAGAGGCGTTCGGTGCTGGCTGACCGCAAATCTCCTCGGTTACCTGCTGAGCACAGGCGAGTACCCTGTCTGCCAGCGGGCAGCCGGGCCGCACATCCGTATCGCCATTGAGTCCCATCAGACTGACCACCGATGAGATATTGCCGTTGATGTCCTTGATGGCACTGCCGACCACATTGATATCGGGCAGGAAGTCGCCGTAGAAAGAACAGAGATTATCTGCCCGGACCTGTTCCAGATGCGCGGTAAAGGCTTCGCGATCCAGTGTTTGTCCCGCGTAACGGGGCAGGGCGGGCGGGTTGGCGTAGAATTCATCCAGGATCTGGTCGCGTCGCAGGTCCGGCAGGCTGGCCAGAAAAAGACGACCGGATACCGAATAAAAGGGCGACAGCTCCATTCCCAGGCGAACATTGACGGCCACCGGCTGGCTGGCGTCCAGCCACTTGATCACCAGAGGCGCGTGGCCATTCCACACTGTAATGGATACCGTCTTGTCGGTTTCACGGTTGAGCTGTTCGATCGCGTTAAAAGCCGACTGTATGGGATCAATCCGGCTCAGCGCCGCAACCCCGAGGGTGAGGCTGGATTTTCCCAGAACATAGCCGTAGCCATTGTCCTGAGCGATATAGCCGGTGCGCACCAGACTGACCATGTACTTGTGCAGGCGGCTGGGGGAAAGGCCCAGTCGGTCCGATAGATTCTTGAGGGTAAGTGGCTTGGCGGTTTCGGCCAGGGTGTCGAGAATACGCAGGCCTATTTCCAGTGAACCTATTCCCTGGCGTGGAACATCAACCGCTTTTTCTGTCTCGTCAGACATGCTGTGGCATCCATTAACGCTGTGTCGTATAGGGGATTCTACCAATGAGAAGGCAGAACCCCCAACAGCTGTGATCAGGTCCGTTTGATGCGGCAGCTCAGGTTTAGACGCCCAGATAGGATTCAACTTCGTCCAGGCTCTGCATCAGTTGGCTTGAGCTGGCGCTGAACACCACCTGTCCCTTGACCAGTACGATGTGCTGATCGCAGAGCTCTTTCAGCACCTGAATGTTTTTATCCACAATCAGGGTCGAGATACCACTGGCCTTGATGGTGCGGATCACATCCCAGATCTCCTTACGGATCAGTGGTGCCAGACCTTCGGTGGCCTCATCCAGGATCAGCAGTTCGGGGTTGGTCACCAGCGCACGGCCAATGGCCAGCATCTGCTGTTCGCCACCGGACAGCTGGGTGCCCAGATTGGTCAGCCGCTCCTGCAGGCGCGGGAAGGTATCCAGTACCCGTTCACAGGTCCAGTTCTGCTCGCCTTTCTGATTGGGGCGCGCGGCCATCTCAAGGTGCTCTTTCACCGTGAGGTTGTGAAACATGCCACGCCCTTCGGGCACGTAGGCGATATCCTTGCGCATGCGCTGCCAGGTCGGCAGGCTGCTGATCTCTTCACCGTTGAACACCACATGGCCACTGCGGGGCTGCACCAGTCCGAGAATGGATTTCAGCGTCGTGGTTTTGCCCATACCGTTTCGACCCATCAAGCTCACCGCCTGGCCTGGCTCGATGCTGAAACTCACTCCATGCAGTATGTGGCTCTCGTCGTAGTAGGTGTGCAGGCCTTTTACATCCAGTAGTTTTGTCATCTCAGAATACCTCGTCGCCCTGTCCCAGATAGGCCTCTTTCACGCGTGGATCGTCGCGCACCTGTTCTACGCTGCCGGTTGTCAGGTGCTGGCCATCGACCATGACGGTCAGCTGATCCGACAGTTCGAACACGGCATCCATGTCATGTTCCACCAGCACGATGCAGTACTCCCGTCTCAGCTTTTTCAGCAGCTGGATAATCAGCTGGGACTCTTCGTGTCCCATGCCCGCCATGGGTTCATCCAGCAGCAGTACTTCCGGCGAGGTCGCCAGCACCATGGCGATTTCCAGCTGGCGCTGCTCGCCGTAGCTGATTTGTGAGGCGATTACGTCACGGCGATCGCTCAGACCCACTTTTTCCAGTGCTTCGGTGGCAATTTCATCCAGCACTTTCTGGGTGTAGCGTGAGCGCAGGAAGTTGAAATTTCCGCCCATGCGGCGCTGGACGGCGACGCAACAGTTTTCCAGGCAGGTTGCTCCCGGGTAGATATTGGTTTTCTGAAAGCTGCGCCCGATGCCGCGACGGGCAAAGGCCCAGGGCTTGATCGCTTCGATCGCTTCACCCTTGTGCAGAATGCTGCCGTGGGTGGGTTTGTAGTGGCCGCACAGCATGTTCAACAGGGTGCTTTTACCCGCGCCGTTGGGGCCGACAATGCCGTGCAGTTGCTTGTCGAAAAACTGCAGCGAGATATCGTCCAGTGCCTTGAGTCCATCCCAGTATTTGCACAGGCCCTGGGTTTCCAGCATGACCTGAAGGTCCAGCGAGACTTGGGTATTCATGTGCGTTTCTCCAGCAGTTTTTCCATGTAACCGGCAATGCCGTGCTTGAACACCATCACCATGGTGATGATCAGAGCGCCCATAAACAGCATCCAATGTTCGGTCATATGTTCGAGCACATAATGCAGGCCTTCATATACGAAGGTGCCCAGAATGGCGCCGTAGATAGAGCCCATGCCGCCCAGAATCGACATCACCAGTGCCGAACCGGACGTGGTCCAGGCCAGCATGGACGGATTGACGAAACCATACTGCAGAGTGAACAGATAGCCGGCGTAAGCCCCCAGTGCTGAAGCGATTACATAGCTCAGCAGACGGAACAGAAAGATGTTGTAGCCCAGCGCGGTAGTACGACCCGGGTTCTCATGGATGGCATCCACCACACGTCCGAAACGGGAGCGAATCAGCAGGCGGAAGAACACCAGCGTGTTGAACAGGGACAGCAGGCACAGGTAGTAGAAGTGAACGGGGTCATCCAGATTGAAGAAGTTAAGTCCGAAGATGCTGGTTTCCGGCTTCACGTAGATGAACAGGCCGTCGTTACCGCCGAACTCGATGGAGTCGGAGAAGAAATAGAACGCCATCTGCGCGAAGGCGAGGGTAATCATGATCATGTAAATGCCGCTGGTGCGCAGCACCAGAAAGCCGATGACCAGTGCGATAGCGGCTGCAATCATGCAGATATAGAAGGTGTAGACCCAGAAGTTAACCGCTTCATATTCCGGTGCGATCATCCAGAACAGGTAGCCACCCAGACCATAAAACATGGCATGACCCAGGGTGATCAGACCACAGCGGCCGACCAGATAATCCAGCGACATCACAAACAGGGCAAAGATCATGATGCTGGTGAGTTTGCTGACGAAGAAGGTGTTTTCGGACAGAAACAGCGGCATCAACAACGCCAGCGGGAAAAACACCCAGATAAAGAAACGTTCGGTTCGTTTATTGAAAAGCATGGCACGGACTCCGAATCAGGAAGAGAACAAACCCTGAGGTTTGAGCAGCAAAATGAACGCCATCAGGATGTAGATCATCATGCTCGACAGCTGGGGGACCAGCACCGACGCGAAGGTGTCCACTAGACCCACCAGCAGTGCCGCGACAAAGGCACCCTTGATCGAGCCCATTCCGCCAATCACCACGACAACAAAGCAGGTGATCAAAATATGCTCACCCATACCCGGCACAATCGACGACATGGGCGCCGCCACCACACCGGCCACCGCCGCCAGCATCACGCCAATGGCGAATACGATGGTGTAGAGCTTGCGGATATCGATACCCAGGCACTCCACCATCTCGCGGTTGGATTCACCGGCCCGGATCAGCATGCCCAGACGGGTCTTATTGATCATGAAATACATCACCGCGGCGATAGCCACGCATAGCAGGGCGACAAAGATGCGGTAGACCGGGTATTCAAGAACATCTGTTACCGGAATGGCGCTGGACAGCACGCCGGGCACGGCAACACCGAGCGGATCGTTACCCCAGAGAATGCCTTGCAGGGCATTGAAGACGAAGATCATGCCGATGGTCAGCAGCACCTGATCCAGATGGTTGCGCTTGTACAGCTGTCTGATCAGGGTGCGTTCAACCAGAATGCCGATCAGCAGCGCGATAATCGCCGAGATGATGGCACTGACGCCGAAACTGCCCGTATGTTCTACGAAATACCATGCGAGATAGGCACCGACCATGTACATGGAGCCGTGTGCCAGATTGAGAATGCCCATGACGCCGAACACCAGCGTCAGGCCCGAAGCGATCAGAAACAGCAGCAGACCGTACTGCAAGCCGTTGATCAACTGCACTAAAAATAGAGACGTATCCATGACGGAACCCGGAGTGATCAGTTGGTTTGAATCAGCCGGGCAGGCAGGCGCCCGCCCGGCATTGGATCAGAGCTTGCAGCCGCGAGCCGGGTCGGCCAGCGCAGGTGCCGCGATTTCAACGACCTTGTTCTCGCCGTTTTCCACGGTTCGCAGATAGATGTTCTGCACCGGGTTATGGGCCTGGGAGAAAGTGAAGTCGCCGCGAGGGCTGCGGACGGTGGTCGTTTCCAGCGCCTTGATCAGTGCCTGCTGATCGGAAATATCACCGCCCAGTTGATTTACCGCCGAGGCGATCATCAGGCCGGTGTCGTAACCCTGTACGGCGTAAATGTCGGAGGCTTTGCCGAACTGCTGTTTATAGGCACTGCGGAACTGGGTATTCAGTTCGTTATCCAGCGTGTCGGCATAGTGGAGGGTGGTCAGCACGCCTTCAGACGAGGCGCCCTGGGCTTCCAGTGTGCCCTCGGTGAGGAAACCTGAGCCGAGCAGCGGAATCTTGCCTTTCAGGCCCAGTGCGTCGTAATCCTTAACGAACTTGACCGCGCCGCCGCCGGCGAAGAACACGAACACCGCATCAGGATTGATGGACGCAATTTCAGACAGGTAAGCCTGGAACTCGGTTTTCGGGAAGGGGACCAGAATCTTCTTAACCACTTCACCACCGCCTGCGGTGAAGGATTCTTCGAAGGCGTCCAGGCTCTCTTTGCCCATGCCGTAGTTCCAGCTCATGGTGACGACTTTCTTGTAGCCCTTATCCAGTGCGACCTTGCCCATCGGGTATGAAGGCTGCCAGGACGAGAAGGAGGTACGGAATACGTTGGGTGCACAGAGAGGGCCGGTCACGGGGCCTGCACCCGCGTTCGGTACAATCATCACCGTATCCTTGCCACGCAGCACCTTCAGCATGCCCATGGCGACACCGGAGTGCACCGGGCCGATGATGAAGTCGGCCTTGCTGTTGTCGAGCAACGACGAGGCGATTTCAGGTGCACGTTCCGGGCGCGCTTCGGTATCGATCTCGATGAACTCGATCTTGCGGCCGTGCAGAGTCGACGCCTGCTCCTGCAGCGCCATTTTCAGGCCGTTACGGGTAGCATCGCCCAGCGCACCATAGACACCACTGAACGGCAGCATCATGCCGACCTTGATCGGTTCGTTGTTGGCCAGCACGGAAGAACTGAGAGTGAGGGTCGCCAGACCGGCAACCACGGCATTGCGCAGTGAGTTGGACTTGAACATGTTGGACCTCTCATTTGTACATTATTTTTATGGTCCGTTGATTAGAAAGAACCCCGCCTCGTATCAATAGCCGTCTGGTGCAGACCTCTGTCCAAAAACTGCAACAGTAGAATGTGCAGTGAATGGATAAAGCTTGCACCCACCGGATTTAACCCCTCTTGCCAGCCTGTAATAGTCGCTAACACGGTGGTTGGATAAGGGTCCGCCACAATGGATACACGAGCTATAACAACAAGAGGTGGCTTATGAAGAAGGGTGTAATGCGTCCCGGACATGTTCAGATCCGTGTGCTGGATATGGATGAAGCGCTCAACCACTACGTGGAGCTGATGGGGCTGATCGAAACCGACCGTGATGCTCAGGGCCGCGTTTATCTCAAAGCCTGGACCGAAGTGGACAAGTTCTCGGTCGTGCTGCGTGAGGCCGATGAGCCGGGCATGGATTTCATGAGTTTCAAGGTGCTCAACGATGCCGTGCTGGAACAGTTGCAGGGCGAGTTGGTTGGCTATGGCTGTGAAGTCGAGCAGATCGAAGCCGGTGAGCTCAAGGATTGCGGTCGTCGTGTCCGTTTTCAGGCGCCGACCGGCCACTTTTTTGAGCTCTTCGCTGACAAGGTGCAGACCGGTCGCTACGGCGTCGGAAATCACAACCCCGAAGCCTGGCCGCGCGACCTTAAGGGGATGAAGGCACAACGTTTTGACCACTGCCTGCTGTACGGCCCCAATCTGGATGAGACCTACGCACTCTTCCGTGATGTGTTGGGCTTTGATCTGTGCGAGCAGGTGATGACACCGGATGGCAAGCGTGTGGCCCAGTTCCTGACCGTCAGCATGAAGGCGCACGACATCGCCTTTATCGATCACCCCGAACCGGGCAAATTCCACCACGCCTCCTTCTTCCTGGAAACCTGGGAAGACGTGCTGCGCGCCGGTGATCTGATCTCCATGACCGATACCTCCATCGATATCGGTCCTACCCGTCATGGCATCACCCACGGCCAGACAATCTACTTCTTCGACCCCTCAGGTAACCGCAACGAAGTCTTCTGTGGCGGTGATTATTTCTACCCCGATCACGAACCGATCACCTGGGATGCGGACAAGCTGGGCAAGGCGATTTTCTATCATGATCGCCAGCTCAACGAGCGCTTCCTGACCGCACTGACCTGATTTCACATCATTGTGCTGCACTCGACTGCCTTGTCCGTAGTCGAAACTTTTACGCCGTCGTATGACGGCGTTTTTTCTTTTTCGATATGTCCAAAAACTGCAAATACACCCTCTGCACATATGGGATAAAGAATGGCAAAAGCTGGATAGTGAGCCTTGCCCTTGCCCTCTACTCTGGGATCAAACAATAAGGAGGGCATCGCAATGCAAGATAATCTGATCGCCAAAGTGGGCGGCATGATGGAGGTGGATAAAGAGCAGGGTCTTTATCGCGGCCGTCGTGACATGTTTACCGATCCTGAGCTGTTCGAGCTGGAGATGGAGCACATCTTCGAAGGTAACTGGATCTATCTGGCACACGAAAGCCAGGTTGCGAACAAGAATGACTACTTCACGACCTACATTGGTCGCCAGCCGGTGGTTATTACCCGCAATAAAGAAGATGAACTGAACTGCTTCATCAACGCCTGCAGCCATCGCGGTGCTGTTCTCTGCCGTAAGAAGAAAGACAACAAAGCCGTCTTCACTTGCCCCTTCCACGGCTGGAGCTTCAACAACTCCGGCAAGCTGGTGAAGGTCAAGGACCCCAACGATGCCGGTTACCCGGACTCCTTCAACTGTGATGGTTCCCATAACCTGAAAAAGGTACGCATGGAGAACTACCGCGGCTTCCTGTTCGGTTCGCTGAACGATGATGTGAAACCGCTGACCGAACATCTGGGCGAAGCGGCCAAGATTATCGACATGATCGTGGATCAGTCGCAGGAAGGTCTCGAAGTGGTGCGCGGTTCCTCTACCTACGTGTACGACGCCAACTGGAAGCTGCAGGCCGAAAACGGTGCCGACGGCTACCATGTGTCGGCCACGCACTGGAACTACGTTGCCACCACGGCTCGCCGTAAGGCCGGTATGTCGATGGATGATGTGAAGGCGATGGATGCCTCCACCTGGAACAAGCAGAAGGGCGGTTTCTACGCCTTTGAGCATGGTCACATTCTGCTGTGGATGCGCTGGCCGAACCCGGAAGACCGTCCCTTGTTTGAGCGCCGTGATGAGCTGGTAGCCGAGTACGGTGAAGACCGTGCCGACTGGATGATCGGCAACCTGCGTAACCTCTGCCTGTACCCGAACGTGTTCCTGATGGACCAGTTCAGCTCGCAGATTCGTCACTTCCGTCCCATTGCTGTGGATAAAACCGAAGTCACCATCTACTGCATCGCCCCCAAAGGGGAAAGTGCCGAGGCGCGTGCCCACCGTATCCGCCAGTACGAAGATTTCTTCAACGCCTCCGGTATGGCGACGCCTGATGACCTGGAAGAGTTCCGCGCCTGTCAGGAAGGTTTCAAGGGGATCAAGCTGCCCTGGAATGACATGTGCCGCGGTGCCGAGCACTGGATTGAAGGTCAGGACGAGGATGCCAAAAAGCTCAACCTGTTCCCGGTAATGAGTGGCGAGAAGGTGGAGGACGAAGGCCTCTACATTGTGCAGCACCACTACTGGCAGAAAGTGCTGTCCGACGTGGCACGCAAACAGCAGGCAGAGAAAGGAGAGTAAGCCATGACCATCAGCTATGAAGAAATCCGTAACTTTCTGCACTCTGAACAGCGTTGCCTGGATGACAAGGAATACGACACCTGGCTGGAGCATTACGACAAGGACGCCGAGTACTGGGTGCCCAGCTGGGACGTGGACGGTGAACTGACCGTTGACCCCCATTCGGAGATTTCACTGATCTACTACGGTCGCCGTGATGGTCTGGAAGACCGCGTGTTCCGCATCAAAACGGATCGCTCCAGCGCCAGTTCACTGCCGGAGCCGCGCACCCAGCACATGCTGAGCAATCTGGAAGTGCTGACCGCGTCTGCCGGTGATGCAGACGTCCGTTACAGCTGGCTTACCAACAGCGTGCGTTACAACAGCGTGGATACCTATTTCGGTACCGCCTTTGTCACGCTGGTCCGCGCGGATGACGGCAGTCTCAAGATCAAGCGCAAGAAGATCATCCTGAAGAACGATTACATCCATCACGTGGTGGATATCTACCACCTCTGATCGATCCACAGCCAATAACAAGTGTCCCCGGGGTATCCGCTTGATACCCCAGCAAGGGGCCGAGGTAGCACGCCATGTATAAAGTAGCCCTGAATTTTGAAGATGGAGTCACGCGCTTCATCTCCACACTGCCGATGGAAACCGTCGCCGATGCCGCCTATCGCTCGGGTCTGAATATCCCGCTGGATTGCCGCGATGGAGCTTGCGGAACCTGCAAATGCCATTGCGAATCCGGCCAGTACGAGATGGATGGGTACATCGATGATGCACTCTCAGACCAGGAAGCCGAGCAGCAGTTTGTGCTGACCTGCTGCATGGTGCCGGAGTCGGATTGTGTGGTGACCGTACCGGCGTCTTCCGAAGTTTGCGTACGCAGCCAACAGGCGGATGTGCATGCCCAGCTGACCAAGATTGATCGGCTGTCCGAATCCACGCTTTCCTTCACCGTGGCCAGCGATCAGGTGCGTGCCATGCACTTCCTGCCGGGACAGTATGTGAATGTTCAGGTGCCGGGCACCGATCAATCGCGTGCCTACTCGTTCAGCTCCATGGTCAATGAGGCCGATGAGTCGGTGTCCTTCCTGATCCGTGTGGTGCCGGACGGTTTGATGAGCACCTATATGGTCGATCAGGCTAAGGTGGGTGATCAGCTGGTGCTGCGTGGCCCCTTCGGTAGCTTCTATCTGCGTGATGTGAAGCGTCCAGTTCTCATGCTGGCGGGTGGCACAGGGCTGGCGCCGTTCATGGCGATGCTGGAAAAAATCCAGCGCGAGGGCAGCGATTACCCGGTCCACCTGATCTATGGCGTGACTCATGATGTCGACCTGGTAGAGCTGGGCAAGCTTGAGGCCTTTGCCAGCGCCATCGACAACTTCACTTTCAGCGCCTGCGTGGCGTCTGAAGAGAGCAGCTGGCCGCAGAAGGGCTATGTCACCCACCATATCGAACCTGCCCATCTGAACGATGGCGATGTGGATATCTATCTCTGTGGTCCCCCTCCCATGGTGGAAGCGGTGAATGGCTATATGCAGGACAAGAACATCCAGCCCGCCAGTTTCCACTACGAAAAATTTGCTGCCAGCAAGTAAGGACGCGCCATGAGAACCGAACGTTTTGAAAACAAGGTTGCGATCGTGACCGGTGCTGCGCAGGGGATTGGTCGTGCGGTAGCGCTGCAGATGGCGGCCGAGAAAGCTTACCTGTTGCTGGTTGATCGCTCCGATATCGTCTACGAAGTTGCTCAGGAAGCTGAAGCGGCCGGGGCGAGCCGGGTAGAAGTGGTCACGGCAGATCTGGAGAAATATCCCGAATGCTGCCGAGTGGCGGACGCTTGTATCGAGCACTTTGGCCGCATCGATATTCTGGTCAACAACGTGGGCGGCACGATTTGGGCGAAGCCCTATGAAGCCTACGAAGAGGATCAGATCGAAGCCGAAGTACGCCGCTCCCTGTTCCCGACCCTCTGGTGCTGCCATGCGGTGCTCAAGCCGATGCAGAGCCAGCAATCAGGGGTGATCGTCAATGTGTCGTCCATCGCGACACGTGGACTGAATCGTGTGCCCTATGCCGCAGCCAAGGGTGGCGTTAATGCGATGACAGCCTGTATGGCATTTGAAAATGCTCAACACGGTATCCGTGTGAACGCTGTGGCACCGGGCGGCACCGATGTGGGTGAACGCCGTATCCCTCGCAATACCGAAACCATGAGCGAGCAGGAAAAGGCCTGGTACCAGACCATCGTCGATCAAACCATCGACTCCACGTTCATGAAACGCTATAGCCAGCCGGAAGAACAGGCCAATGCGATCCTGTTCCTGGCTTCGGATGAGGCCTCCTATATCACCGGAACGGTGCTACCGGTCGGTGGCGGTGATCTGGGCTAACCAGCACTACAGCAGCAAGCAGGGCAGAGCCCTGCTTTTTACGTTTAGACGTTTAGACGTTTAGGCGCTCAGGCGTTAGCGCGTTTCGCACCGAAAACCCCCAGCCCGGTGGTTGCCTTATGCCATCGTGGCTTCTTTCTATGCTGAGGACAAAATCATGGCAACAAAAACAATAATCGTGCCTGAAGGAATGGAATTCATCCGTGATGAGATCGGCTACGCGCCAGCGGTGCTGGTGGATACACGGCTTTATATCGCGGGGCAGATAGGTCGCAACGACCAGCGCGAACTGGTGGCCGAAAAAGAAGCCCAGTTTGTGCAGGTGTTCGAGAACCTGAAACGCATTTTGGATGAGGCCGGGGGCAGCTTTGCCAATCTGGTCGAGGTCACCAGCTATCACACCGATATGCGCGATCTGCCGTTGTACATGCAGGTGCGTGATCGTTACATGAAGGGCTGCTTCCCGGCCTGGACGGCCATTGGCGCGGCCTCTCTGTGTGGCGCGCCTGGCTACTTTCTGGAAGTGAAAGGGATTGCCGAGCTGGCATAAGGGGGCTTCATGTTGAAGGATCTTTCCATCTCGACGTTGATTGCCGGACTGATGGCAGTACTGGTGTCGTACTCCGGCCCCTTGGCGATCTTCTTTCAGGCGGCCCAGAATGCAGGCATCTCCACCGAGATGATGACCTCCTGGGTTTGGGCTATCTCCATTGGGGCGGCGGTAACCGGCATCGTACTCAGCGTCTGGTTCCGCATTCCGGTCATTACAGCCTGGTCGGCACCGGGCACGGTCTTGCTGGTGACCCTGTTCCCGGAACTCTCGATCAATGAAGCGGTAGCGGCCTATATAACGGCTGCGGTGATCATCTTCCTGATCGGCATCACCGGTTTGTTTGATCGGGTCGTGCATATGATCCCACGCGGTGTGGCAGCTGCCATGATGGCGGGGATACTGTTCGACTTCGGGCTGGGAGCCTTTCGAGCGCTCGAATCCGTACCTCTGGTGACTGCCGTGATGATTCTGGGCTTTGTGCTGTTCAAGCAGGTCAGCCGCGCCTATTTTCTGGTTTTGATGGTGGGCCTGGGTGTGGTGTTGTCGTTGACGGCACTGGATGCCAATCTGGGACAACTCGAATGGCGCTTGGCAACGCCTGAACTGATCGTGCCTGAATGGAGCTGGAGCTCGACCCTGGGGCTGGCGCTGCCGCTGGTCATTGTCAGCTTGACCGGGCAATTCCTGCCGGGGTTCGCCATTCTCAAAGCCTCGGGTTATGCCTTTTCTTCGCGCCCGATTATCACTCTGCTGTCGCTGGTCTCCATACCGACCGCTTTCTTTGGCGGGATCACCACGGTGATCGCAGCGATAACGGCTTCGATCTGTACCAGTCCAGATGCCCACGAAGACCCGGATAAACGGTATATCGCCGGTGTCGCGAATGGTGTGTTCTACCTGATTGGCGGCATTTTTGCCGGCAGCATCGTGCTGTTCTTCACCAGCTTTCCTACCGAGATGATCGCGATTATTGCCGGACTGGCACTGCTCGGGGCGATCAGTAACAGCCTCAGCTCGGCGTTGGAAGATAAAGACAATCTGGATGCCTCACTGATTACCTTCATGGCAACAGCCTCAGGTGTCAGCATCTGGGGCGTGGGATCGGCGTTCTGGGGTGTAGTGTTGGGAGGGGCGGTATATGCCCTCAAACGAGGACTGGAAAAATCGCAGCAAAGGCGCGAATACAGTCGCTCTTAAGCGCCATATCGGCAGTTGAAAACAGGGCCTTTGAGTGATCAAAGGCCCTGTTTTATTTGTGGTCTATTTGCTGGAATAGTATTCCAATATTGGAAACTTAATCGGCCATTAATCGATGATTCTTAGCCCGTTTTGCGTGGTTATACTGGGTGCGCCTATCAGATAGCTATTAATTTAAATAGCGAGTCTGATGAATCTAAAAATAAAAAATCAGCAACTTGCTGCACTCAATTACTGGAAGTAAGGATTTACCTTATGGCACTTAAAAACGGTTTGGCCCTGGCGGTTATCGCTGCGGGTATTTCTACTAGCGCTCAGGCTCTGGATCTTGGTGAATTTAACGGCACTCAGTTCAGTGTGGGCGGTTATGTAAAAGCTGAAGGACGTTTTTCCAACCCTGATAATGGCGACGGTGACTTTGATGGTACGGCTCGTCAGTCACGTATCAACTTCAGCGCCAAGCGAGATGTAAGTGGTCATAAGCTGATGGGCTTTGTAGAAGGCGACTTCTACGGCGGTAACGCTACTGATTCCACCTATGACTGGCGTCTGCGTCATGCCTTCCTGAAAGTGGACAACCTGACAGTGGGTCAGACCTGGAACGGCCAGTTCTACGCCTACGTGCCTTTTGATGTACCTTTCCTAGACTTCTTTAACGCCGGTAAAGGCAACGCGGCCGGTAATGGCGGCGTGGTACGTCCTGATCTGGTCATGCATTATCAGATGGGCGACTTCCGTTTTACCCTGCAGGATCCTGTAAACGAAGATGCTGATTATCCGGACTTCGTTGTTAATTACGCCAAGCGTTTTGAAGGTGGCCATGGTGCGAGTATTGCACTGGCCGGTCGTGATGTTGCCAAAAGCAATGTGACCAATAATTCCGAAGATTCAGAATTGGGTCTTTCCGTTATTTATGCGGGTAAATATTCACTGGGTGCAACCGCACTGCATTTGAATGGTTATGTGGGTGAAGGTCAGGGCGTATATTCCGGTTTCGGTTATGGCGGTGCATGGCACCCGAGCCTGCGTCCTTCGGTTGATGCCAATGCAAACGGTGATCTGATCAAAACCACCGGTGTTGCGGTCGGTATTTCTCACCGCTTCAGCGATAAGCTGACCGGCGGTATGCGTTATGCACAGATTGAAGCCGACGAAACTTCTGCTGGTGCTGAAGACACGCTGGAAATCAGCCACGTGAACCTGGTGTACAACTACCTGCCGGGTCTGGACTTCGGCATCGAGTGGCGTGACCAGAACGTTGCAACGCACAGCACACGTGCTGCTGGCCAGCAGCTTGAAGTGATGGCGATGTACAAGTTCTAAAACGCCTCTTCACGAAAAACGAGAAAGCCCGGGACCCCTTCCTCGGGCTTTTTCGTTTCTGGCTTTCGGCGTTTACGGGTCTCATTTCAGACGGCTAACAGATTGCGACGGCATTTCCGTCTTGAAACCGCGCCAAACCCACCTCTATTCTCGTTTTTGGAATCTCCAGCCCCCGTTTTTGCGTGTTTCATCCCGTTTTTGCAACGCTATACTGGATTTCAACTTTTCAGGCAGCTCTCAAAGAGAGAGCTCCCATGTGACCCAACAATAAAACGATCGGCCCCAGATCCTGATTGGCCGAATTTGATCAAGGTGAGCCATGAAAGAGTTCAAGCATTTTATCAACGGCGAGTACGTGGCCTCTGCCAGCGGCAAGACCTTCGAAAACCGTTGCCCGGTAGATAACAGTTTGATCGGCACAGTGCATGAAGCCGGTGAAGCGGAAGTTGATGCGGCAGTACGTGCTGCCAAGGCGGCCCTGAAAGGCCCTTGGGGCAAGATGACCCAGGCGCAGCGTACCGACATGCTGAACCGTGTTGCCGACCGCATCAACGAGCGTTTCGAAGAGTTCCTGGAAGCCGAGTGCCGTGATACCGGCAAGCCGCGCTCCATCGCCAGCCACATCGACATCCCCCGTGGCGCTGCCAACTTCAAAGCATTCTCCGAGACTCTGGCCAACCACCCGACCGAAGGCTTCCGCATGGATACGCCGGACGGCAAGGGTGCCTTGAACGTGGGTCACCGCACCCCGAAAGGCGTGATCGCCGTTATTTCCCCGTGGAACCTGCCGCTGCTGTTGATGACCTTCAAGGTCGGTCCGGCGCTGGCCTGTGGTAACACCGTAGTGGTCAAGCCGTCCGAAGAAACGCCGGCCACCACCACGCTGCTGGGCGAAGTGATGAACGAGTGTGGCGTACCGGCCGGTGTATTCAACGTGGTACACGGTTTCGGTCCAAACTCTGCCGGTGAATTCCTGACCACGCACAAGCTGGTTGATGCGATCACCTTCACCGGTGAGACCCGTACCGGCGAAGCGATCATGCGTGCTGCCTCCGTGGGCCTGCGCAACATCTCCATGGAGTGTGGCGGCAAGAACCCGGGCATCGTCTTTGCTGACTGTGATATCGAGAAAGCGGTTGAAGGCACCATGCGTTCTGCATTCGTGAACTGCGGTCAGGTCTGCCTCGGCACTGAGCGTGTTTACGTCGAGCGTCCGATCTTCGAGAAATTCCTGTCCCGCATGAAGGAAGAAGTGGCCAAGCTGAAGCTGGGTCGCCCGGAAGACAAGGAAGCCAACTTTGGCCCGCTGGTCAGCCTGGAGCACCGCGAGAAGGTTAAGTACTACTACGACCTGGCCCGTGAAGAAGGTGCAACCGTTGAGATCGGTGGCGGCATCCCGGATATGGGCGAAGAGCTGAACGGCGGCGCCTGGATCGAGCCGACTATCTGGACCGGTCTGTCCGACGATGCGCGCGTTATCCGCGAAGAGATCTTTGGCCCTTGCTGCCACATCCGTCCGTTCGACACCGAAGAAGAAGTGATCGAGCTGGCCAACGACACCGACTACGGCCTGGCATGCGCCATCTGGACCGAAAACTCTGCCCGTGCCGTTCGCGTAGCCGAGCAGATGGAAGTGGGTCTGGCCTGGGTTAACTCCTGGTTCCTGCGTGATCTGCGCACCTCCTTCGGTGGTGCCAAGCAGTCCGGTATCGGCCGCGAAGGTGGCGTACACGGCCTCGAGTTCTACACCGAAACCAAGAATATCTGCATCAAGCTCTGAGGACAGACGATGGACAAGCAACTGATTCAACAATGTGGTGACGAGCTGTACACGGCGATGCTGGAACGCACGCCGGTACGTCCGCTGACCGAGCGTTTCAGCGACATCACCATCGAAGATGCCTACAACATCTCACTGCGCATGTTGGAGCGTCGCATTGAAGCCGGTGAAAAGATCATCGGCAAGAAGATCGGCCTGACCTCCAAGGCGGTGCAGACCATGCTGGGTGTGGGTCAGCCGGACTTCGGTTACCTCACCGACAAAATGGCGTTCAGCCAGGGTGAAGAGATGCCGATCTCTGACCGCCTGATGCAGCCGAAAGCCGAAGGTGAAATCGCCTTCATCCTGAAAAAAGACCTCATGGGTCCTGGCATCACTGCTGCTGATGTTCTGGCGGCGACCGATTGCGTCCTGCCGTGCTTCGAAGTGGTCGATTCCCGTATCGAAAACTGGCAGATCAAGATCCAGGACACCGTGGCAGACAACGCCTCCTGCGGTCTGTTCGTACTGGGTGACCGCGCCGTTGATCCGCGCAAGGTCGATCTGGCGACCTGCGGCATGGTGGTTGAAAAGAACGGTTCCATCATCAGCACCGGCGCTGGCGCTGCTGCACTGGGTAGCCCGGTGAACTGTGTGACCTGGCTGGCCAACACTCTGGGTCAGTTCGGTATCCCGCTGAAGGCTGGCGAAGTGATTCTGTCCGGTTCTCTGGTGCCGCTGGAGCCGGTCAAAGCCGGTGACTTCATGAGCGTAAGCATCGGTGGCATCGGCAGCGCGTCTGTCCGTTTTGTCTGATCAGCCCAAGTTGATTACAGGATAAGAAGAATGAGCAAGAAACTGAAAGCGGCCATCATCGGCCCGGGTAACATCGGCACCGACCTGCTGATGAAGATGAAACGCTCCGAGTGGATCGAGCCGGTCTGGATGGTGGGTATCGACCCGACCTCCGAAGGCCTCAAACGTGCCGAAGAGATGGGTATCAAAACCTGCGCCACCGGCGTAGACGGTCTGCTGCCCCACGTGATCGAAGACGACATCCGCGTAGCCTTCGATGCGACCTCCGCCTACGTGCACGCTGAAAACAGCCGCAAGCTGAACGAGCTGGGCGTGATCATGATCGACCTGACGCCTGCGGCTGTCGGTCCTTACTGCGTACCTCCGGTGAACCTGGCTGACCATGCCAAGAACCTGGAAATGAACGTCAACATGGTGACCTGTGGTGGCCAGGCGACGATCCCGATGGTCGCTGCTGTCTCCCGCGTACAGCCGGTTGAGTACGGTGAAATCATCGCCACTGTATCCTCCCGCTCTGTAGGTCCGGGCACCCGTCAGAACATCGACGAATTCACCCGCACCACCGCTGGCGCTGTGGAAAAAGTGGGCGGCGCCAAGAAAGGCAAGGCGATCATCATCATCAACCCGGCTGAGCCGCCGTTGATCATGCGTGACACCATCCACTGCCTGACCGAAGGTGAGCCGGATCAGGCCGCCATCACCGAATCCGTGCATGCCATGGTGAAGGAAGTGCAGAAATACGTACCGGGTTACCGCCTGGTGAACGGCCCTGTGTTCGACGGCAACCGCGTCTCCTGCTTCATGGAAGTAGAAGGCCTGGGCGACTTCCTGCCCAAATATGCCGGCAACCTGGACATCATGACCGCGGCCGGTCTGCGCACTGCCGAAATGTTCGCTGAAGAAGCGGCCAACGGCGCCATCACCTTGCCTGAGCGTGGCTAACGGAGGATTACGATATGAACCTGAACGGTAAAAAAGTCACGCTGCACGACATGTCTCTGCGTGACGGTATGCACGCCAAGCGTCACCAGATCAGCCTGGACGAGATGGTCAACATCGCGACCGGCATGGACGAAGCGGGCATGCCGCTGATCGAAGTCACCCACGGTGACGGTCTGGGCGGTGCATCCGTGAACTACGGCTTCCCGGCGCACACCGATGAGGAATACCTCAACGCCGTCGTGCCCAAAATGAAAAACGCCAAGATCTCTGCACTGCTGTTGCCGGGTATCGGTACCGTCGATCACCTGAAAATGGCGAAAGACTGCGGCGTATCCACCATCCGTGTGGCCACACACTGCACCGAAGCTGACGTATCCGAGCAGCACATCGGCATGGCCGCCAAAATGGAAATGGACACCGTCGGCTTCCTGATGATGGCCCACATGGTCAGCCCGGAGAAAATCCTGGAGCAGGCCAAACTGATGGTCAGCTACGGCGCCAACTGCATCTACGCCACTGACTCTGCCGGCTACATGCTGCCGGACGAAGTGACTGCCAAGATCGGCCTGCTGCGCGCCGAACTGCCGAGCAGCGTCGAGATCGGTTTCCACGGTCACCACAACATGGGCATGGCGATCGCCAACTCACTGGCAGCGATTGAAGCCGGTGCAGCGCGTGTCGACGGTTCCGTTGCTGGCCTGGGTGCCGGTGCCGGTAACACGCCGCTGGAAGTGTTCTGCGCCGTACTGGATCGCATGGGCGTCGAAACCGGTATCGATCTGTACAAGATCATGGATGTGGCCGAAGACCGTGTCTTCCCGATCATGGATCAGCCGATCCGCGTTGACCGCGATGCACTGACGCTGGGCTACGCCGGTGTTTACTCCTCCTTCCTGCTGTTCGCTCAGCGTGCGGAGAAGAAGTACGGCATTCAGGCCCGTGACATTCTGGTAGAGCTTGGTCGCCGCGGTACCGTGGGTGGTCAGGAAGACATGATTGAAGACCTGGCACTGACCATGGCGAAAGAAAAGGGGCTGATCTAATGGCTGAAGCATACGAAAACAAGCTGACCCAATCCCAGATTGAAGAGCTGGCGATCCACTGCGAAAACGCCGAGCTGGAAGCTTACGAGATCACCAAGATCACCGACGACTTCCCGCAGATGACCTACAAAGATGCCTTCGACATCCAGTGGGAAATCCGTCGCCGCAAGGAAGAGCGCGGTCATAAGATCGTCGGTATGAAAATGGGTCTGACATCCTGGGCCAAAATGGCACAGATGGGTGTTGAGCAGCCGTGCTACGGCTTCCTGGCCGACTACTTCAGCGTGCCTGAAGGTGGCGAGATCAAGCATGACGAGCTGATCCACCCGAAGATCGAAGCCGAACTGGCGTTCGTACTGAAAGACGAACTCAAAGGGCCGGGGGTTCATATCGGTGATGTACTGCGTGCTACCGACTTTGTAATGCCGGCAGTGGAAGTGATCGACTCCCGCTACAAGGACTTCAAATTCGACCTGAAGAGCGTTATAGCCGACAACTCTTCCTCCACCCGTTTCATGACCGGTGGCAACATGGCCGACATCGCTGACATCGATCTGAAAAACATCGGTGTCGTGATGGAAATTAACGGTGAAGTGGTACAGACCGGCGCAGGTGCCGCTGTACTGGGCCACCCGGCTGCTTCTGTGGCCATGCTGGCCAACATGCTGGGCGAGCGCGGTGAAAGCCTGCCGGCAGGCTCCTTCATCATGATCGGTGCTATCACGGCTGCGGTACAGGTGAACAAGGGTGATGCCTTCACCGTTCGTTACCAGGGCCTGGGCAGCATCACCGGCAAGTTCGTCTGAGTTTGCTTAAGTAAGGAGAGCACAGATGCCAATCGCAAATATCCACATCATGGAAGGGCGCACCGACGAGCAGAAGGAGCGCCTGATCGAAGAGGTCACCATGGCGATTGCTCGCTCACTGGACGCGCCAGTGGAAAGTGTGCGCGTGCTGATTGACGAAATGCCCAAGCAGCACTTTGGCATTGGAGGCCAATCGGCCAAAAAACTGGGGCGCTAGCCCCAGTGTGATCATGTCTTGTTTTATTGTTGTTTCCTTTTTTACCCCGCCATTGGCGGGGTTTTTTATTTCTGTAGGGTTACAGCAACGAAATGTACTTAGGTTGAGTAGCCAGCAGGGCAACAGCTGGCTATAGTTGGGTTATCTAGCACAAGGGAAACCACGCGGTTGTTTGACTCGCGAGGGGTAGTGTTCAGCAGAAGACAAGGGATGTTGGGGTTGTTGCACCTTTCTGGTTCTATCTCTCGTTTCTTTCTGAACTTACGCTCATACAGAAGTACCCGTCTGGCTTTCCTTGTGCGTAGGGTTTTACCTTTTTTAGGGCATTGCTAGAGATTAGTTATTATTAATTAGTTATGTCACTGGTTTAAAATTAAAAGGTATATCTGTTAATAGTTATTATGAGGTAGAAGACCTCATAAATGGGCTGTTAAGCATATGGAAATATCAGAGTATCGCGATACTGATGGCCTTCGAAGGTGGGAGCTCTTATACGAGGGTTATCACTTGGTGCTACTAGATAATGCGAAGGCACCTAAACCTTACGCATCGGAGCTGCTGGCCTTCAAGAATTTGCGATTGGTTTGGCGCCTCTCTCCTAAACAAGGCTCGGGCCTAGATCAAATTCAAGATATCTATATTTCAAACGGCAAGGTGCACGCCGGCTCGTTTAGTGGCTGGAATCACGAAATCGATTACAAAACCGGGGAGGTGCTGAGTGAGTACTTCACCAAATAAATGCTTAACAAGGCAAGGCAGCGGGACGCTCGTAAACTCGCGCCCCTGCTTGTGGCGTTATAGCTACTGAGTTTTAGTATGGGTCCAGAAGAATATAGAGTGAAATTGGACGATAAGGTGCGTAACTTTAGTGTTTCGCTTATGAATAACACTAAGTGGCGTGAGGTGCTTTATCTTATAGCCCAAACCAATGTGGAAATAAGATTTTCGACGGTCTGGGAGGGGAAGTTTTCCCGACCCCAGGAGGTCAAATCACCAATTCTTCATGAAGAGTATCTGGGAGATGGTTGTCTTGCCGGAGGGCCTATTTTCTATAAGGAAACTAGTGAGTTAAGAATTGCTCGATTCCAGCAGTTACGGGACCCAAGGACAGGCGTGGTGTATAAAGATGATGCATGTAGTCAACAACTGCTCAACTCACTAGAAAAGTTAGGCCTGCTCCCGTTAACTATAGGTGCTGACGAAATCATCTTGTGTGCCTATGCACAGTAGCTATAACAATTAATTGTAGTCGCCGCAAGCGGGCTGGGATCTCCGCTGCTACGCAGCTGCGGCCCCTAAATCAGGCGTAAGGCATTACACGAGTATCGAGGAAATATGTCAGAAAAATTAATAAAAAAAACCAAAACTATCTTTCGGTATATGAGTATCAACGGCTTAGTAGATGCTGTAATTCTTACGTTGGCTGCGTTATCAGCAAACTTTTTAACCTACATTTACTACTTTGATATCAATGTGTTATCCCTAGTTGATGCCAGCTCGGTTACTAAGCATGTTTTAGTTCTCTCATTGCATTATGTTGGAGCTTTAGCTATTACTTCAATCGTTATGGTGCTACTACAACAAATTGTTGCACAGGAAGAGTTTCTTGGTATCGTAAGTAAAAAATCAGGTTTAGATCTAACGGGATTTCCACGAAGTATGCGCTTGCTATTTTGGCAATTTTTTGAAAAACGTACATTTAGGACTGTATCAACTGTATTTATATTTAGTATTTTTTATATCGGTTTAAGAAATTCTTTTATTTTTTTATTTATTTCGTTACTAGTTTTCGTTCTCGTCTCATATTTGTATCTAAGGTTCATTGGTGAAGAATATCAAGAGAAAAAGCTTAGGAAAATTTCAGTATTTAATCATTCGATTATTTTTGCTGTTCCAACTATCACCATCAATACAGAAATGAAGAAAACATCGATGCGCTTCATGATGGCAAAATTGGGAATTATTGTTATGTTCGTGGCTTTATCTATAGGGATTGGACGTGGGAACTATGTGGAAAACAACGTCCGAGTCAAGTTGGATAATAATTTCGAGCGAATAAGCATGGTAACTAGTTCAAGCTCCGGTATTGTCTTTTATGACACAATAAAAAAGTATGTTTTTTTCAAGTCATGGGATGCGCTAGGGCGCATTGAACTTCCATTTGAGAGTCAAAAGTCCTTAAAAAAACTGGGGAAAATGGAAGGGGATAAAGCACTAAAAAGTGCTTAAGAGTGAATCCCAACGCTTGGCTCTTTCTATTCCATCGTTAAGTTTTGTATTTGTGGTGGTTAGATTAGGCTTGGTGGTAGGAGCAGCTTTCAAGGAGATACAGGTTATGAGCAAGGAAATAACTCACAGTAAAATTATGTCGGTTTTGGACTGGGGATATGAAAAGGCAGTTAACGGAGTTCCAGGGTTAGATTCAGCGCAAGAGCTTGCCGAGAGCTATATGAGAAAAGGGGATTGTAGAATAGAACAAGCAAACTCTTTGATACGCTGGCAAAATACAAAAGCGGGAACATCTGGGTTTTTGTCAGGTTTAGGTGGAATTATCACTATGCCTGTAACACTACCAGCAAATGTAACAAGTGTGCTTTATGTACAAATCAGAATGATTGCTGCTATTGCCTATATGGGTGGGCATGATGTGCAAGACGATCAAGTAAAATCATTGGTCTATGTGTGCCTTACTGGAAATTCTGCCAAGGACATTCTGAAAGGTGCAGGAATTACGATTGGAAGCAAGCTTACAACTAATATGATCAAGTCTATTTCTGGGAAAACAATTACTGCCATTAACCAAAAGGTTGGATTCAGGCTTGTTACCAAGTTCGGGGAGAAAGGTGTTATTAATCTAGGTAAAGCGGTCCCTTTGGTTGGAGGGCTGATTGGCGGTGGCTTTGACTCAATCACAACAAATACGATTGGTAATGTTGCAAGAGATACATTTATTCAATAATTTAAAGATAAAGGATTATGTTAATGGGATTTTGGGATAAAGTTAAAAGTGTTGCTGCTTCAGCGAAATGCATGACAGGTTGGCATGCCGGTGAATATTCTCACATAGAAGGAAAGCCTCAGTGTTATTTAGAGAAAACATGCCCAGATTGCAACGAATATGTCACAAAGAAAAATCATAAATTTTCAGATTGGAAATACTCGAATAGTAGTATGAATAATCCATGTGATTCAATACGAAAATGTATCCATTGTGATCATCATGAGCAAAAAATTATTCACCAGTATGAGAAAAATGGTAAAGACTCTAGCTGCAGAGTTATAGAAAAATGCAAAAGATGTGGGGATGAGCAGCTAGGTAGAGAGTCACATAACTGGATTAGTATTATGGGCCATGAAGTTAAAGCTCAAGGAAAACGCAAGTGTAGAGACTGTGGTGCCGTTGAGTAAATATCCTAACAAATGAAGTCGACGGACGCTAAAAACGTCGTTGCTTTGAGTGTTAGCTATCCGATTTACCCACAAACAGTAGAACCCTTCTAGAGTTAGGTGGACTCACCCCGCCAGTCGGCGGGGTATAACTACAAAAAAAGCAGGCCGATCAATCTTCTGCCACCCTGAAGAAACAACCTCATCCGTCTCCAGCTTCTTCAACCTGTAAGCCAACTGCGGTCGTTTCATGTCCAACAAACGGGCAGCATGAGATTCATTGCCATCAGCTCGCTCCATCGCACTGCGAATCAGCTGTTCTTCCTTCTTTTCCAGGCTGAACTCGTTATTGAGCAACTGTTCACTGATCTGACTGCGATCGCTCATCCGTGGGCTGACGGTTGCCGATTTGCTGTGCCAATTAGTCCAGAAGGTTAATGCTGTTTGGAGGTGGGTCGGTTCGGACGGGGAGGGACGAAGGCATCCATACCGTTCATCTACAGAGAGCTGGCTTTGGCCTTCTCTGTAGAAATACGGCTACAGTAAGGTCATCAACTTAGGTTGAGTAGTCACCAGTCCTTTAGCTGGATATAGTAGTTTGACCTAGCACAAGGAGTGCCATGCGTCTGATTAGCCCGCGTAAGATAGTGCTCAGCATTTTGAAAAGGATTGTCAGATGCAGTTTGCCTCTCAAGCTTCACTTTTTTGCCTGCTTCTCCGGCTGACAAGAATCAGTCGCTGTACTGGCTGGAGCCTCTTATCTATACGCAATCATTTTCTATAAGCTTTAATAAAGTTTGATAGTCTTTTTTAGAGAATAAATGTCAGGCCTATTATGATTTTTTATCAGGATTCAAAGGGGGGGCACAAAGTATTTTTGGTTTTTATATATGGTCGGATTCATACCGTTAAAATTACTTACTATCAAAGTCAGATAAAACAAGGATGTTTAAAATGGAAAATCAAGTAAAAATAGGAAAGTATGTTATTTTGTATGGGATTTTGCATTTCTTAATCTTATTAGGCGCTGAGTTATTCTTTGCTTTTTTTGAAATTGAGTCAAACTCAGGTATGTCAGTGGGGGCAATTATTGGTTCTGCCATGTTTGTTGCTATTAAGTTTATTAAAGATAACAAACGACCACCTAATAAAGAAGAAAAATATAATCTTGTTCTCATGTCGTTACTAGCATCTTGGATAGTATCGTTTCTATTGCTAGGCATATTTGCCATAATTTTTGGTCAGCTGGCTCTAATTATTGATTTTGTTAATTCGATAAACATCTTTGTTCTCCTGGGAATATTTATGTTTGTTTCTGTTCTATATTTTTTGGTGTTGCTTTTGTCCTATGGGTTTTTGGCAAGAAAGCAGTATGAAGGTATGGCTAAAAAAGGGAATATATAAGGTTTGGGTACGAGTGGAAATAAATTGATACACTATCGAATATTTCTTGCCCTTCTTGTCGTGTTGCTATCTGGCTGTGCGACCCAGACGCCGGTAACTTTCAAGCCTCTTAAGGGCGTGAGTGTAGTATTCGGATCTTCCTTCGATACTTTGGATTTTTCAGACAACGAAATTCTAATTTTCAAGGAAGGTCAGCTTCTAGGGCGTATTAAGAGAGTTCATAATGAGGACAAATCGATAACGTCTATTGACGCTCTTAAAAGTGGATTCAAAGAGGCCGGAAAAGTCAGTAGAAAGCCAGAATTATTGGATATCAAAGATAGCTTGTTTGGATTTTTAGTACACACGGATAACTTCAGTACTATCTTCCTGGCTTCAGAAAAAGAAGAGTCCGTTTGGTCTGAAATTAGTGTACGTAAAGCTGATTTTGATACGGTGCTCAAGAGCCTGAAGTAAAGTGTTGATGAAAATTCACACAAAACATTTGATGCGCTATTCAACTTAAAGCGAAATAGCTTAAACATGTTTTCACCCCGCCTGATGGCGGGGTTTTTAATGCTACTGGCAGCCCATCAGGTTATGCCACCCTCAAGAAACAACCTCATCCGTTTCCAGCTTCTTCAACCTGTAAGCCAACTGCGGCCGGGTCATTCCCAACAGACGAGCAGCCTGAGACACATTGCCATCTGCTCGCTCCATCGCGCTTCGAATCAGTTGTTCTTCCATCTTCTCCAGGCTGAACTCGTTATCGAGCAATTGCTCACAGAGGTCTGACTGCGAAAGCTCTTCTGTGGGCTGACGGTTGGCAATCTGCTGCGCCAGTACGCCCTGACGGTTAATGCTGTTGAGCGGGTGAGTCGGCTCGGACAGGGACGGGAAGAAAGCATCCAGATCGATGGTGTGATTGTTGTCGGTCAGAATCACGCCCCGTTCGATCATGTTTTCCAGTTCACGAATATTGCCGGGCCATTTGTAATGCATCAGTGCCTGCATCGCCTTGTCAGATACGCCCAGTGTGCGCTTGTTGTAGAGCGTGTGGTACTTCTTGAGGAAGTGGTTGATCAGCAGCGGTATATCCTCGGTACGGTCGCGTAGCGGGGGGATATGCACCGGGTAAACGTTTAGCCGGAAGAAGAGGTCGGCGCGGAACTTGCCGTCGCTGACGGCCTGCTCCAGATCTTCGTTGGCGGCGGCTACTACACGTACATCGATGCGGCGGGTGCGGGTATCACCCACGCGCTCCATTTCGCTTTCCTGCAAAACCCTGAGCAGACTGGCCTGGGCACGGGGGGAGAGTTCGACCACTTCGTCCAGGAAGATGGTGCCGCCATGGGCGCGTTCGAATTTGCCTTCTCGGGATTGGGTCGCGCCGGTATAGGCGCCTTTCTCGACGCCGAACAACTCGGCTTCGATCAGGTCTGGCGGAATACAGGCACAGTTGACGGCGACGAAGGGTTTGTCGGCGCGGTCTGAGCTTTGGTGCAGCCCCTTGGCGACCACTTCCTTACCCACGCCGGTTTCGCCCTGCAGCAGGACGGTGACCTTGCTGGAGGAGGCGCGTCGAATCATCTGGCACACGTTTTTGAAAGCGCCGGACTGGCCTACTGAATTGAACAGCAGGTCGTCGCTTTGGTCACTGCTGCGGAAGCTGTCTCTCAGTTCACTTAGCTCGCTTTGCAAACCAAAGAGTTCATCGGCAATGGGGTCGGGCAGCAGGTATCGTTCCAGTTCGGCCTGGTCTTCCCATTCATCCGCAGGGCGGCCATGGATATGACAATGGTCATGGCCCATACCGGCACAGGTGCTTTCCTTGAAGATGATATTGCGGCCCATAAAGTAGGTGGTGTAGCCGCTGGCATAGCCGATCAGTGTCCAGCAGATGGGCTCTTCGGCAGGGCCGAAATCCTGCATATGCACATCGGCCTCGTATGAGTCGAACCAGTCGAACTCTGCATCGAATTTGCCGCTATTAATGTCTAAATCCAGAGAAACGGGTTTTACATTTACCATCCCTTTGATGCAGTGCAGCTGAGGGCCGACGAAGAAGGCATCCTCTGCTGACATATCCGGTCGGATCTTGTCGACCAGCTCGGCATCCTTCCACCCGGAGTGGTAGCCAAAGCGCATCAGGAAGCCTTTGGCGCGTTCGATGCCCAGGGTTTGAATCAGCTCCTTGCGCAGTAACCCCATGACGCTGGAATGGATCAGCAGCATGCGTTGTTCATTGAGCCAGACCTTTCCCTGGTCGCTCTCAAACCGTATCTGAGACAACAGGTCGCTGCTGCCCGGAAACTCGAGTGTCTGCGTGTTAGCCATAGTTGTTTTTATACCGGCTGTTTTTTATGAGTTGTTATGTGGATCACTTACTGAGCGTTTTTTGATCAGTGTGTCTCTTTTTATTGTTGGAGCATTTGGCTGCCGTTTGGAAGTGAAACTCTAATATATGAGACTAAAGTCTAATCATTCGATCTGGTTAAAAATTCAACGTTCTCATCATTTGATCAATAAATTCCCCGGATTTTTCACCATTTGATCAGCTCGTGATGGGCACGGCTGTGGTGGGCCTTGTACCGATTTGATCCCCATAGGTGCAAACTGAACTAATTTTAGTTATTTAAAATCAGTCAGTTACGAATTTTTTCCTGAGATTTTATGTTTCCTGAATCCCGCTTTGGCACGCGGGTTGCTCTAGTGCTGGGTGAACTTGCGTTGATGAGCAGAGGATAACAATGACAAAACTCAGACTGCACAACAGCAACGATGACCTGCCGAAACGGCAGAGTTTTGATCGTTTGACCAAATACATCCGTGTCCGCAGTGAACCGGATGCCCGCTTTGTCGAATTCGATTTTGCCATTGGTGATCCCTCCCTGTTTGTCGAGCTGGTGATGCCTCAGGGGGCCTTCGAGGCTTTCTGCGCCAGTAACGATGTGGTGCCCATGACCGACGCGCAGATCCAAGCCGTAGATGCCGAGATGGAAAAGTGGCGTTACGGCGAAGAGACGCTGATGTCGCACAACCACAGCCGCGCTTCCGAATAACAACAATCGCAGCCTGGGAATAGATCGATGAGTATTGAAATCAAAACCGCCACGATGGAACCGGTCCGCAACACCTACGCCAACGTGGAGCGTCGTTTCGGTGACAAGCCGGCGACCCGCTATCAGGAGGCGACCTACGACCTCCAGTCTGAGACCAACTTCCACTACCGCCCGCTGTGGCAGCCCGACCTGGAGCTGAACGATACGCGTCGTACCGCCATCGTGATGAGCGACTGGTATGCGTTCAAAGACCCACGCCAGTTCTACTACGGCGCCTACGTGCAGCAGCGCGCCAAGATGCAGGAAGTGGCCGAGAGCAATTACGCCTTCTTCGAAAAGCGCGATCTGGCGCGTTTCCTCAGTGAGGATGCCCGTGCCGAGGTGATTCGTTTCCTGGTACCGCTGCGCCATGTGGAGCACACCGCCAACCTGAACAACATGTACGGCGCGGCCTATGGCTACGGCACTGCGATTACCCAGGCGCTGTTGTTCAACGGTATGGATCGACTGGGCATGGCGCAGTACCTGTCGCGTATCGGTCTGATTCTGGATGGCAACAGCGGTGATGCCCTGGCCGAAGCCAAGCAGCAGTGGCTGGACGCGGATATCTGGCAGGGGCTGCGTGCCCTGTGTGAAGAAACACTGGTTACTGAAGACTGGTTCGAGGTGATGCTGGCGCAGAACCTGGTGATGGATGCCCTGATCACCGATCTGGTGTATCGCCAGTTCGATCAGAAGCTCTGCGATGCCGGCGCTCAGGATGTCGCCATGCTGACCGAGTTCATGCAGCTGTGGGACAAGGACGCGACGCGCTGGATTGATGCGGTGCTGAAAACCGCTGTGACCGAGTCCGACGAGAACAAGGCGCTGTTGACGCAGTGGATCGAGAAATGGCGCGGCAAGGCCGCCGAAGCGCTGGCGCCGCTGGCCGAGGCGATGCTGGGAGGCGATGCCCTCAATGAGTCTCTGGCGCAGCTGGACAAGCGTGTCGCCAAAGCCGGTATCAAGTAATCAGCGCCGCCAACAATAAGGAATCAGCCTCATGTCCAAAGTGTATATCGCTCTGCAGGATAACGACGAATCCCGCTACATCGTTGAAGCAGTCGAAGAAGACAACCCCGAAGCGACCGTGATCCACATGCCCGCGATGATCCGCATCGAAGCGGAAAACTACCTCGCCGTGAAGCGTGAAACCGTTGAGGAAAAGATGGGCCGTGACTGGGATGTGCAGGAGCTGCACATCAACCTGATCACCCTCGGTGGCAACGTGGACGAAGACGACGATCAGCTGACGCTGACCTGGAACGAATAACAATAAGGTGAACCCGATGGCAGCCAAGAAACTCAACATCAAAGATAAATACCGCCTGTTGACCCGTGATCTGGACTGGGACTTCTCCTACCAGGATCGCAGCAAGGCGTTCCCGTTCGAAGAGTTCGAAGGGATCAAGATTACCGACTGGTCCAAGTGGGAAGACCCCTTCCGTTTGACCATGGATGCGTACTGGAAATATCAGGCTGAGAAAGAGCGCAAGCTGTATGCGATCTTCGATGCCTTCGCCCAGAACAACGGCCAGCTGAACATCTCTGATCCGCGCTACGTGAACGCGCTAAAGATCTTCCTGACCGGCGTGTCGCCGCTGGAATATCAGGCGTTCCAGGGCTTTGCCCACACCGGTCGTCAGTTTGGCGGTGTCGGTGCCCGCGTAGCCTGCCAGATGCAGTCGATTGATGAACTGCGCCACGTGCAGACGCAGGTTCATGCCATGAGCCACTACAACAAGTTCTTCGACGGTCTGCAGGACTGGTCGCACATGCACGACCGCGTCTGGTACCTGTCCGTGCCCAAGTCCTTCTTCAACGATGCCCGCGCGGCGGGTCCGTTCGAGTTCATGGTGGCGATCGGCTTCAGCTTCGAATACGTGCTGACCAACCTGCTGTTCGTGCCCTTCATGTCCGGCGCGGCCTACAACGGTGACATGGCGACCGTGACCTTCGGTTTCTCGGCGCAGTCCGATGAAGCGCGCCACATGACGCTGGGTCTGGAAGTGATCAAGTTCCTGCTGGAACAGCATGAAGACAATGTGCCGATCGTGCAGAAGTGGATCGACAAGTGGTTCTGGCGTGGCACCCGTCTGCTCACCATCGTATCGATGATGATGGACTACATGCTGCCCAACAAGGTGATGAGCTGGAAGGAAGCCTGGGAGGTGTACTTCGAGGAAGCCGGTGGTGCGCTGTTCAAGGATCTGGCGCGTTACGGGATCCGCATGCCCAAGTACGCCGAAACCATCGAGAAGGAAAAGGAACACGTGTCGCATCAGGCCTGGTGGATCTTCTACACCCATGGCCACGCTGCCGGTTTCCACACCTGGATTCCGACCGACGAAGAGCTGGATTGGCTGAGCGAGAAGTACCCGGACACCTTCGACAAGTACTACCGCCCGCGCTGGGAACTGGCCAAGGAGATGGAAGCCAAGGGCGAGCGTTTCTACACCAAGGCACTGCCGCAGCTGTGTACCACCTGCCAGATCCCGATGGGCTTCACCGAGATGAGTGATCCGACTCAGGTTTGCTACCGCGATTCCGTCTATAAGGGCGACCGCTATCACTTCTGCTCTGACGGCTGTAAGGACATCTTCGACGATGAGCCGGAGAAGTTTGTTCAGTCCTGGCTGCCGGTGCACCAGATCTTCCAGGGCAACTGTGGTGGTCCGGGTGTCGAGGACATCCTGCGCGACTACTACCAGATGAATGTTGGCGTGGACAACATGGACATCAAAGGCTCCCCCGATGAGGAGCGGTGGAAGAAATGGAAGGGAGTGGCATAAGCCACCCCGTTTTCACCTGACACTCTGAACAATACAAGAGAGGGGCTGACTGCTGGTTGGCCCCGGATCTGAGGATAAGAACAATGCCAGTACAAGCCATTACGCCGGACTACGTCGGCGATATCAAAGACCGTGTCGAGAACTTCCACGGCAACCAGATCGTGTATGTGGGCTGGGACCATCACCTGATGTTCTGCGCCGCCTTTGCCTACCCGCTGCCGCCGGAAACGCCGTTTCGTACTCTACTTGAAGAGGTGATGCCGGAAGCTTTCTCACTGCACCCCGAGTGGGATCAGATTGATTGGAACACGACGACCTGGCTGCTGGACGGCCAGCCGTTCGAGCCGCAGCTGGACGTTGCTTTCAAAGATCAGGGAATTGGCCATAAATCCCTGTTGCGTTTCCAGACCCCTGAACTCAAGGGGTATCAGGGCGCCGGCGTCTGAGTTGAGGAGAGCCTTATGACTTACGAAGTGACCGTAGAACCCACCGGCGATGTGATCGAGGTTGAAGAGGGCCAAACCATTCTGGATGCGGCCTTGCGCCAGGGTGTTTGGCTGCCGTTCGCCTGTGGCCATGGCACCTGCGCTACCTGCAAATGTCAGGTAGTCGAAGGTGATGTGGACCTGGGCAATGCCTCGCCGTTCGCGCTGATGGATATGGAGCGTGACGAAGGCAAGATACTGGCCTGCTGCGCTATTCCCGAATCCGACTTGGTGATTGAAGCCGATATTGATGTGGACCCGGACTTTGCCGGTTATTCCGTGCGCGACTTCGTCGGCACTGTGACCGATATCGTTGAGCTGTCGCCGACCATCAAGGGCATCACCTTCGAGCTGGACGGCGAAATGGAGTTCCAGGCGGGCCAGTACGTCAACCTGCGCATTCCGGGCGTTGAAGGTACGCGTGCCTTTTCCATCGCCAACAAACCCTCCGACAGCCGCACGCTGGAACTGCATGTGCGACTGGTGCCCAACGGTGCCGGTACCACCTGGCTGCATGAGAGCCTGCAAGTGGGGGATACGCTGGATGTATCCGGTCCCTACGGTCAGTTCTTTGTCCGCAAGTCCGACGAGCAGGGCGCGATCTTTATCGCCGGTGGCTCGGGGCTGTCCAGTCCCCAGTCAATGATCCTCGACATGCTGGAAGAGGGCGATAAGCGTGAGATCTACCTGTTCCAGGGCGCGCGCAATGTGGCTGAACTCTACAACCGTGAACTCTTTGAAGCGCTGGATCAGGAGCACGACAACTTCCACTACATCCCGGCCCTGAACGAGCCGCTGGAAGAGGAAAACTGGACGGGCTTTAAAGGCTTCGTACACGAGGCGGCGATCAAGTACTTCGACAATCATTTCAGCGGTCATAAGGCTTACCTTTGTGGACCTCCTCCCATGATCGATGCGGCCATTACGGCGCTGATGCAGGGCCGCCTGTTTGAGCGCGATATCCATATGGAGCGCTTCCTGACCGCCGCCGATGGCGCCGAAGAGCAGACCCGATCTGCCCTGTTCAAGCGGATCTAAGGCGTACAGGAATCTGAGGCCGAAGCGTGCAAGCCAGGCCCAAGTGCAGCAGAACTCTAATAGAACAATAAAAGGTGAAGAGAATGAAAAAAGGTGTAATGCGTCCCGGACACGTGCAAATCCGTGTGCTGGATATGGAAGAAGCCCTCAAACACTATGTTGATCTGCTGGGCCTGATTGAAGTGGATTGCGATGATCAGGGCCGCGTCTATCTGAAAGGCTGGACCGAAGTCGACAAGTTCTCTGTTGTGCTTCGCGAAGCGGATCAGGCGGGCATGGATTTCATGGGCTTCAAGTGCCTGAATGAAGAGATGCTGGATCGTTTGCACGAAGACCTCAAGGCCTTCGGTTGCACGGTGGATGAGATCCCGGCAGACGAACTCAAGGACTGTGGCCGTCGACTGCGCTTCACCGCGCCCAGTGGTCATGACTTTGAACTCTATGCCACTAAACAGCAGACCGGCAAATGGGGCGTAGGCAACCATAACCCTGAAGCCTGGCCGCGAGGACTGCAGGGTATAAAAGCGACCCGCTTCGACCACTGCCTGCTGTACGGCACCGATCTGGACCGCACGCTGGAACTGTTCCGCGATGTGCTGGGCTTTGATCTGGCCGAACAGGTGATGACCCCGGACGGCAAGCGTGTGGCACAGTTCCTGACCGCCAGCATGAAAGCCCATGACGTGGCATTCATCGATCATCCCGAGCCGGGCAAATTCCACCACGCCTCATTCTTCCTGGAAACCTGGGAAGACGTACTGCGCGCGGCAGACCTGATCTCCATGACCGATACCTCCATCGACATCGGCCCGACCCGCCACGGTCTCACGCATGGCAAGACCATCTACTTCTTCGACCCCTCCGGCAACCGCACCGAAGTGTTCTGCGGCGGCGACTACCACTACCCGGACCATGAACCGGTAACCTGGGATGCCGATAAACTGGGCAAGGCGATCTTCTACCATGACCGCCAGTTGAATGAGCGTTTCCTGACGGCGTTGACCTGATTCTGCTAAAGGGCTTTTATCTTAAAAGCCCTTCCTGCCAACTGCGATTAAGCCGGTTTGAGAGGGAGGCGCTGTCTTTCCTCTCGACTCTACTTCTTTTTCTTCTTCCTCATTTTATATCTGGCCAAATCCTCATATGGATTGGAGCCATGTATGATTTGATAACGAAGCGCAATGCTATCCAGTAACCTGCCCATCATGGTTGATTGATAGAAATACCATGCCCAAGCGCTTACAACTGCCCAGGCTAAATGCCACAAAACACCCGGCTCACCCAAGGCGATGGTACGCACAGCGAGTGCAAGAAATATAAAACTGTAGAGTAAAGCTGAATTGCTCAGGTACGTGCGATACTTCTTTTCGTAGCGAACGGTCTTGACCAAAAAGAAGCTAACAACAGCTATTTGAAAACCTGCCGAAAAGTAAACCAGCATATAGTTTTCTATGAAGGCTTCTGGGGAGTTGAAGAAAAGGGCACCCCCTAACCAAACGGATACGGCGGCGCACAAAAGGATTTGTGTGAAAATGGCCATAAACGTAAATCTGGGAAAAAGGAGGAAGAACAGGCTTATCCTGATTTCATCGTCGCCCTGCGGTTCCAGGTTTTGATCTTTATCGCTATCGTGCTTCATTTAAATGCTTCATACATATGAACAGCTCGCTCCCTGGAAGGTCGATCATCTTTGCTCGGTGATCGACCGTATTCACCAAGGGAAACCTGCCTGAAGGGTTGGTAAGGAGAGCGGGCTATTACCAGTCCACCGATCCACTCAGCTGAAACTTGCGGGTACGCAGCAGGTTGGCCAGCTTCTCGAATTCCACTTCGTTCAACATTCCATCCTTCCTGATCGTCAGTATGAGGCCACGACCGCTTATCTTGAGGGTCCGCTTGCTGCACTCCACCTGCTGAATCGACTGGATGCGCAGCTGTTCGGTATGCACGGACATAAAGCCGGGCGGTGCAGTGATTGTGTCTGGGCTCACCACAATGACGCCGGGGCCTGACAGGGCGACATGCCAAAGGCGAATGAAGAGGGCTGCCATTGCAAGGCTCACCAGCGCTGAAACGGCCAGAGCCAGCATGAGCCAATTGTTGTCATGATCACCTGCCTGTTGGTAGTCCCCCAGCAATGACCAAATTTGCATGCATAGAATTGCCGAGACCAGACCGCATACGAGCGGGGTGAGGCGCATTGTCAGAGACGGGTGATAAAGGAACCGAGCGGTATCATGGGGCGAAAGTCCCTCCAGTCTTACCGTATAACGGTTTTGATGCTGCTGTTGCCTGTAGGCCAGGTAATAGGGAAAAAACCAGCGTGGTGCATACAGAGTCCAGAGCCCAAAGGAAAGCAACACTTTATACAAGACCGAGTAATCGTCACCGCTTGAACTGACGTGATCCAGAATGACGAGAAGCAACAAGGTTATGGCTGAATAAGCGAGCCAGCGTTTCAGGGTAAATTTGAGAGCGGGTATCACAAGACCTCCTTGTTTGAGATAACCAGTGGGCGCCATCTTGCTGCTTCGTAAAAGCTTAGGCAAGGCGACTTTTGGATCTACCTTCAGGAGCCTTCATACAATTCGCCTCTCCGCTCATGCTTCATGCTAACGACCTTCATCTCCTGCCTTCATGATTTGCGCAAATACCCCTTCGGTCTTTGATGATTTGATCAATCATTTTTGATGATCTGCTCAGGTGCTGCTTAAGCTAAAACACGCCCGAATGTCTTATTTATTCTCTAACTATCTGTTTAATAAGCAGTAAACAGTCTTTAAAACGCGTCAGATCAATTCTGGCACAGCCGTTGCTCTATCAGGGTGAAGCCGAACACTCGTGCCCATTCATCCAGAAGAACAACAAATGATGAAACCACAAGCAGAACACTCCATCGGCAGTTGCGTGCCTGCACGCCTGTCGCACTCGAATGCTGGCCCTCAACCCCATCGCCTTTCGAAGGCGCTGATGTTGGCGGGATGTGCATTTCTTCTTACCGCCTGTGAGGCCCCGTTGAACCTGTCGGGGGTTGAGCAGGAGCTGGATAAATCCATACGTCGTACCGATCAGATACTGTCTTTGGCGCTGACTGATCGCGCTCAGGTCGCGGTGGGCAGTTCAGGTCTGGTGCTGACACGTACTGATGCCAATACCGCCTGGCAGCGACTGACTCTGGATGGCGCACCCAATCTGATCGATGTGAATAGCTGTCCCGACGGGACGTTCATCGCACTGAGCTTTGAGCGCCAGCTGTGGATAAGTGATGCCGACGCCCGTCAGTGGCGCAAATCCGACCTTCCCACCACGGAAAACCTGCTGGACGCAACCTGCGCACCCGATGGCAGCTACTGGGCTGTGGGCAGCTTCTCCACCCTGATGGTCAGCCATGACCAGGGTGAGAATTGGACGGAGTCCAGTCTTAATGAAGACGCAATGCTGACCTCGATCCAGTTCCTGAATGACTCAACCGCCTATGTCATGGGTGAGTTCGGGCTGGTTGTTCGCAGCGATGATGCGGGCCAGAACTGGCAGCCTCTCGAATACATCCCCAACGACTTTTATCCCCAGGCGGCTTACTTCCGTACCCGCGAGCAGGGCTGGGTTGTCGGGCTGGATGGCATGGTGATGCACACCGCCGATGCAGGCGAGAGCTGGCAGGCGGAAAGCACACCGGTTGCGGCGCCGCTGTACGGGATTACCGATACCTCGGCCGGACTCTTTGCGCTGGGTGAAAACGGCACCCTTTTGTCCCGCACAGCTGAACGCTGGGAGCTGGTTGCAGCGCCCTCGATGCCGGTCTGGCTGCGTTCGGGCGCTGAGCAGGGCAGTGGTGAGCTGTTGGTTGCCGGTGGTAACGGCACGCTCGTCTCTCTACCGATCCAACAATAACAATACGACGGTTCTATCATGGATAAACGATCTGCCAGTGCCCACAAGGCGACGCACTGGTTGCACAGCCTCGATCAGAAGCTGTTCAACTATCCCAAATTCATTCTCTCCCTGATTCTGCTGGCGACGATCTGGTTTGCTGCCCAGATTCCCGGCGTGAAAATGTACTCGGACTTTGCCGATCTGCTGCCGCAGACGCATCCCTATATCGAGCTGCATAACGACATCAAGGAATCCTTTGGTGGTGCCAACGTCATCATTGTCGGTGTCGAGTTCACCGAGCACGATATCTTCGACAACGAGGCGCTGGCGCGGATTCACCGCATTACCCAGTCGGTGGACTCGCTGCCAGGTGTGGACCATAACCTGGTCACCAGTGTGACCCACCGCAACTCGCGCAAGGTGTGGCTGACGCCTGAAGGCAACGTCAACTCCGAGCCTTATTACAATCCTGAGCATACTGACCTTAGCGCCTCTCAGCTGGATCAGCTGCGCAAGGATGTAGGCGCCGACCCGCGCGTGCTGGGGCCTCTGGTAAGCCCCGATCTGCATATGGCACTGGTCAAGGCGCAGCTGATCGAGGGCAAGCTCGACTACGCTGCGACCTACGAACATATCCAGCAGATGCGTGAGCTGGAAGCGGCTAACGGCGTGAAAATCCACGTGACCGGTCAGCCCATGCTGGTGGGCTGGGCCTATCAGTATCTGGATCAGATCATCGAGATCTTCCTGTTCACCGCACTGATCATGCTGTCGCTGCTGGTGTTCTATTTCCGCAAGGCCTACGGCATCTTTATCCCGCTGGCGGGGGTGATCGTCTCCTCGATCTGGGGTATCGGCATCATCTCCATGTTCGGCTACAACCTGGACCCGCTGAGCCTGGTAATTCCCTTCCTGATCTCGGCCCGTGCCATGTCGCACGGTATCCAGTTGGTGGAACGCTACTATCTGGAACTGAACACCCATGATGACCACCATCAGGCGGCGCGACTGACCTTCGAGAGCCTGTTCCGTCCCGGCAGCCTGGGTGTCGTCTCCGATGCCATCGGCCTGCTGCTGATCGCCATCGGCTCCATCCCGCTCAACACCAAGCTGGCGCACTACGCCTCTATCTGGGCGCTGAGCATTATCATCACCGTGTTGCTGGCGGTGCCGCTGCTGCTGTCGGTGCTGCCCAAGCCGAAGAACACAGCCATCAAGCACAACCTGTTCCGCAATGTGGGCTATGTCTGTGCCGACCTGATCAGCGGCGAGAAGGCGGCGAAGAGGGCACTGGGCATTGCCGCGCTGCTGCTCTGCGGCGGCTTCTACTTCTCCTCCCATGTGGTGATCGGCGAATCCGAGCCGGGCTCACCGATCCTCTATCAGGGTCACGACTACAACCGTTCGTCCAAGGCGATCAATGACAGCTTCCCGGGTTCCGAGGAGATGTACATCGTCGCGGAAACAGACGAGAAGGGCGGTATCAAACGACCGGAAGTGCTCAAGGCGCTGGCCGATCTGGAACGTCATATGCTGCTTGATCCGGGTGTCGGCGGTGCCAAGGGCATTCCCGATCTGGTGAAGCAGGTTAACCGTCTGCTGCACAACAATGACCCGCGCTGGGCCCAGATTCCGGATGATCCGCTTTACGCCGGTGGCCTGATGTTCACCTACATGATGTCCAACCCGATTCCGGGCGCACTGAAGGAGTTCATCGACAGCGACGAGCGTGTGGCCAACCTGGTGTTCTATTACAAGGATCATCAGGGCGAGACCATCCGCCGCGCTATTCATACTGCCAAACAGTGGATTGCCGAGAATGAAGGCAAGGTGGAAGGTCTGACCATCCGTCTGGCTGGTGGCACCATCGGTGTCATCGCCTCACAGAACGAAGCGGCGTTCGAGACCAACCTTTGGGTGCTGCCGCTGGTGTTCCTGTTGATCTTCTTCATGGTCACCTTCTTCTATACCTCGATCATGGCCGGAACCATGATGTTCGGTGCCATGCTGTTCGCCACCACGCTGACCTACGCCTACATGGGCCTGAGCGGCATGGGCATCAACTCCAATACCGTGCCGATTATCGCCGTGGGCGTGGGTATCGGCATCGACTACTCGATCTACATGATGGACCGCATCCGTTCCGAGATGGTGGCGCTGGGTGATCTGCATGCGTCGGTGCGCCGTGCCATCCGCACCACCGGTCTGGCGGTCAGCTTCACCGCCATCACCCTGATCGCCGGCATCGTCATGTGGGTGGTGCTGTCCGATCTGCGCTTCCAGGCAGAGGCGGCACTGCTGCTGATCGTCATGGTGGTGCTGAACGGCGCCGCTGCCATGTTGCTGGTGCCCAGCTGGGTGCTGGTGTTCAAACCCAAGTTTATCTGCGCGGCCTATGTCGACGAAGACGGTGTGATCCACGCCGATGCCGATGCATCGGGTGCTCATCCGGTCGGGCAGGGTGCTGTTGATAAAGAGTCCCAAAAAGAACCGGAAGCCGAGTCTTCCCTTGTCATGACAACCAAGGCTTAAACCAAAAGAGGCCAGATCCATGTCGAAAACAATAACAACGACATTCAATCATCTCGCACTGGGCGTTGCTGCAGCACTGGGTACAGGCATTGCCCTGCCTGCAGCGGCAGCCGAAACCACCTGGGCGGGCTTCGTCGAGAACGCGACCTACTACCGTGATGGTGTAGGCATCTCCAAGTTCCGAAACACCGGGCAGGCGGAGTTCGAGACCAAGTTTCAATCCGATACCTTCCGTGTCCTCCAGCTCAACGGTGTGCTGCGTGGCACCTACGACGGTGTGTATGACCTGAACGATGACGAGTTCGGCAAGGGTGCCCAGCACGCCTATCTGGGTCAGAACTGGCATGGCCGGGATACCTCGACAGCGGTGCTGAATCCCGGCGTCTCCTTCCCCTGTGAAAACGATCCGACCCTGTGTAACAACCTGGACGGGTATATGGATCATGACGAGAATGATGCCCGTTTTCCCGACTTTAATGATCAGCTTGATTTCATCCGCGAACTCTATCTGAGTGCCGATAAGGAGCTGGGGAATGGCGATGTGCTCAGTTTCCGTCTCGGTAAACAGCAGGTGGTCTGGGGCAAGACTGATCTGTTCCGTGTGCTGGATGTGATCAACCCGGTGGATTACTCCCGTCACAACATCTATGACGAGCTGGAAGATATTCGTATCCCGCAGTGGATGCTGACGGCCGAGTGGCGCATGGGCCCCAACAGCGTCTTTGACGATTCCAACCTCTCGCTGGTGTGGAACTTCGACAAGTTCCGTCCCAACAATCTGGGTACCTGCGGTCAGTCCTACCGGATTCTGGATGCGGGCTGCTTCTTCTCCTCCTCAGCCAATCTGCAGCTGATTCCGAATGGCCCCTACAGCCAGCCGGTGCCGATTATTCATGATGTTGAAGATCCTGAATGGAGCTTGGCTAACACCCAGCTGGGGATGAAGTGGGAGGGCGTATACGGTGATGCAACCTTTTCGCTGAACGCGCTGACCTATCGTCAGCAACTGCCGTCGCTGCATTTCCGCGAGCTTGCGCCCGGCGCTGGCGTGCCTGCGGTGGATGGTGTGTTTGACATCAAGTTCCCGCGGGTGAACCTGCTGGGTGGCTCCGTCGATTACTACTCCATGAACATGGATGCGGTCTGGCGTCTGGAGCTGGCCTACACCGAAGGCGAAGAGATGCCGCGTGACCTTAACGGTCACAAGGAAACCGACATGCTGCGTTACGTAATCGGTTTCGACAAGAACATCATCATACCCGAGCTGGGTACGCGCAGTGCCTTCCTGCTTTCCACTCAGCTGTTCGGTGAGCACATCCTCGAACATGAAGCGGACATGCCCAACGACGAAGACAACTGGATCGCCACGGTACTGTTCAAGGGCTTCTACAAGAACAACCGCCTGAGTCCGCAGCTGATTGTGGCGCATGACTTCGCGGCTGAATCCACCGTGTATGCGCCCAGCATCTCCTGGACACCGGATAACCACTGGATGTTCAACCTGGGCCTGAACTTCAAGACTGGCGGCAACGAGCGCTTCCCTTGGGGTGTAGCGGGGGCCTTTGGCGATTCCTCACCGCAGTATGAACCCCTGGCTCGCTTCACCAATGGCCCCATCGGTGTGGCCAACGATGAAGACGAACTCCAGCTCACCGTTCGTTACAGCTTCTGATAACCCCGTTTCGATTAAGAGAGATAATAAGGACAATAATTATGCTGAAGAAAACACTACTGTCCGCCGCTATCGCGCTGACGTTGGCGACCAGTGCTCAGGCGGCCGAGGTATCAGAAGAGACCATTCAGTCATCCTTCTTCCCCTATGCCAAGGGCACGCCTGAGTTCTCCGGCCTGAAAGCCGGCATGGTGATCAATCAGGGCAATGTGGAGCAGTTCAAGGACGTGCTCGACCCGGCCATGTACATGTTTGTGAAGAACGGTGATACCGAGGTCAAGGTGGGCGAAACCACTGACTTCGCTCTGCACCCGAGTTATATCGAAGCCACCCGCAAGTATTCCGGTGATGTGCAGCTGGGCGCCGAGCATGGCGAAATCTCCGCCACGGTTGCCGGTCGTCCATTCCCGGCAGAACCATCCCTGGATGACCCGCGGGCAGGGGAGAAGCTGGCGTGGAACTACAAGTATGGCTACAACTGGGGTGACTCGGCCGCCATCATGCCGTTCTACTGGACCATGCGTGATATGGAGTCCGGCAATAAAGAGCGGACCATCAAGATGAACTTCCACTTCCTGAACTTTACTCACCGTACTTCTCAGGAGCCTTACCCGGCGATTACGCCCAATCCGTCCGAGCTGTTCCGTGGCATCTATGTGCAGGTGCTGGAGCCGTTTGATGTTAAGAACACTCAGCTGCTGATCCACCGCTTCGAGGATGACACCAAGGTGGATAACGCCTACCTCTATCTGGGCTTCCAGCGCCGGGTACGTCGCCTGTCATCCGGCCAGACCACCGATGCCTTCTTGGGCACCGATGTCATGATCGAGGATTTCGAGGGTTACAACGGTCGAATCTCGGATATGAAGTGGACCTACAAGGGCACCAAGCAGCTGCTGATGCCGATGTATAACCACAACGACATGGCGCTGGATACGGAAACGCATCAGGATGACGATGGTTATCAGGTAATTGCCTTCGGTGGCAAAGGTGGCTGTTTCCCGGAGATCACCTGGCAGCTGCGTAAGGTGTATGTGGTTGAGTCCGAGCCTGTCGATCCTAACCATCCGATCAGCAAGCGTGAGCACTATATGGATGCGCAGACCTTCATCATTCCACGCAACATCACCTACGACCGCAAGGGCGATATGTGGAAGAGCTGGACCATCGGTCAGTCCCACCCGGATCATCACCTGCCGGTTAACAAGGGCACCGGTGTTTCCATCGATGACTCTTTCACCATGGTCGATATTCAGGCCAATCACTGCACCACAGGACAGTTCAAGGGGATTGTGGATCCTGAGCTAAGCCCGGTGGACAAGTTCAGCGTGCAGAACATGCGTTCTTCTGGCCGCTAAACGCGCAGCTCCTTTCTTCAACAGTAATTTTGCCCCGGTTTTACCGGGGCTTTTTTTGTCTGTTCAGTCGGAGGCGTTGGCGAGGTTGTCGTACAGCTTGGCCAGCAGCATATTGGTGCGGTGAATCTGTGCGGATGTCAGGCCTTTAAAGCCTTTGCGAAACAGTTGGCTGACGGAGCCGCGAATTTCCTGCAGGCGCTCCAGACCTTTGTCGGTCAATGAAACCAGCGTCACACGGCCATCGTCGGGTGAGGTTTTCAGGGACACCAGTCCTTCATCCCGCATGCGGTACAGAATCTTGGTGGTGGTCGGGAGTTTGGCCACGGCATGATCGGCAATCTCCGAAATACTCAGTTCGGAGTGCTCCAGCAGGATCATGGTGATTCGCCAGCGCGGAATGTCCATATCCACCTGCTTCAACAGGCGCTCCATCTCGCGTGTGTAAAGCGCGTTCAGCTGTGCAACCCAGTAAAACGGAAACTCACTACGCTGAAAGCTATCGCTGAGAGGGTCGTACATATCAGTTTTACTTTTCGAGCTACTCATCGGAAGAGGTGGTCTCCGGCCTTGGCTGCCTAGTGTGGCGAATACTTGATCTGGAAAGTATATATCTTTCGTTGTAAGAGTGAAAACACTTGGTGCAAAAATGAATTTTATGCCCCATTTTGATGCTGTTTTTGGTGTGCATTAATGGGATCTTTGAATATCAAATATGCATTTGACACGCTGCTTTAGAAAATTGATCGATGTGTGTTGATTTGTTTATTTTGTTGAAAATAGCGTATTTTTATCGATTTTATGAGATTTTTCGCTGAACTTTGTCTTCTGTTTTGTTTTGGTGTATGTCAGCCATATCGCGCGATTCAATGTCATAGATCACGAAAAAAGTCGTTTGAATTTAGTTGACGAATCAAGTGATAAGTGAAATTCTTTTTCCAAGGTTTGAGGCGCAGGCTTCTGTAGAAACCGGTTAGGAAATTGCACAGGTTGCAGTGTTCCTCCGGTCGGAAGCACGACCTCAGCGACGTCAAAGAACAATAAAGACAGCACGGGAGCCGAGCGATATGCCTGGTTATCAGATCGATAAGTCCCTTTGGGGCGGGGAGACCGTTTTTAACGCCCTGCTCGATGAGGTCCGCAAGCGCCGTCAGGAGTTTGAAGACCAGAAGTTTATCTCTCAGGACATCATTGAATCCTTCAAGGATATCGGTGTGTACCGGGCGATGGTCCCCAAAGCCCTGGGCGGTGATGAGCGCAGCCCAATGGAATTCCTCCAGATGATCGAAGCGATGGCTGCGGCTGACGGCTCTGCCGGTTGGGTTGCCAGCTTTGGCATGAACCCGGCTTATCTGGCGGCTCTCCCTCCCCAGACGATTGATCAGGTCTGGTCCGACACCCCCAATATCGTATTTGCCGGCGGTATCTTCCCGACCCAGCCTGCCCGCAAGGTTGATGGCGGCTTTATCGTCAACGGCACCTGGAAGTTTGGCAGCGGCTGCATGGGCGCATCCCTGATCGGTGTTGGCATCATGCCCGATGATGATCAGCCTCTGCCGCGCATGGCTGTCATGCCGGCTGACAAGGTGCGTATCGAACCTAACTGGGATGTGATCGGCATGGTCGGTACCGGCAGTCACGATCTGGTGGTTGAAGAGGTGTTTGTGCCCGAGGAGTGGACCTTCGTTCGCGGCGGCAAACCCAATATCGAATCCAAGTTCTTCCGTTACCCCTCGCTGGCGTTCGCCGCTCAGGTGCTGTCTGTCACTACTGCTGGTCTGGCCCGTGAAGCACTGGATGTGGTGCAGGGCATGGCGGCAGGCCGCAAGTCTGTCACCGGTGCGCCGAACCTGGGTGAGCGTGAATACGTTCAGATCGAAATTGCCAAGGCTGAAGCCAAGGTGCGTGCGTCTCGCGCGTTCTTCTACGAAGCCACTGAAGACGCCTGGAACAGCATTCTGGACGGTCAGGACCCAAGCCGCGATCAGATCAATCTGGTACGCCTGGCGACGACCAATCTGGCGCATGAATGTGCCGAAGCGATCCGCATCGCCTATCAGGTGGCTGGCATGACCAGTACCTACAACGACCATCCGCTGTCTCGCATCCTGCGTGACTCCATGATGGCGACCCAGCATGCCTTTATGGGGGCTATCACCCTCAAGAATGCCGGCGCCATGTTCTTCGGTCACGACCCGTTGCCGGGTTACCTCTAATTGCACAATAAAAAGGAGATACACCATGAGTGATTCCAAAGCCTTGCGCGTCCTGTTTTGCATGGGCATCAACCAGAACTTCATGGATGCACCGCGTGAAGAGCAGCTCGATGTATGGGCCGCATTCGGTGAAATGTGGAACGGCATCCACGACATGGAGGGTGTTGAGGTGATCGGCAACATGGATGACGACCAGAGCATGGTTGGCCCGTCCAACGGTTACCCCTGGACCACCTATCTGCTGGCGGATGTGAAGGACTACGACACCGTGTGCGCCTGCTGCAACCTGTTCCGCTCTACCGAAGTGGGCGCTGGTCCTTACAAGCTGTGGCGCTACGCCAAAGTGGAAGCACGTATCGGTCGCGAACTGATTGTGCAGCGTGCCTGAGGAATCTCTGATGAGCGAACTTGAACAGCTGCGTCAGCGCGTCAACGCCCTTGAGGCCGCCCGGGAGATCAGTGCCTGCCTGCATGAATACATGCAGCTGTGTGACTACCTGGATGAAGGCTTTGACCTGGACCCGCTGATGGCGCTGTTCACTGAAGACGCCATCTGGGAAGGCAAGGGCAAGCGTTATGCCGCCACCTTCGGTCGTCGCGAGGGTCGGGAATCGGTGCGGGCGATGTTTGAGAAGTACACCCAGCCACCGGCTCATTTCGCCCTCAACGTGCACTTTCTGACCTCGGAAAAAGTATGTGTGAACAACGAAACCGAAGCCGAAGGCAGCTGGGTGCTGTTGCAAACCGCAACATTCGCAGATGGCCGCTCCCAGCTCAGCAGTGCGCTGCTGAATGTGCAATTCCGTCAGGAAGACGGGCGCTGGAAGATTGCCCATTTCTGCACCACCAGTCGCTTTAATCGCCCGGTGGACACGCCCTGGGATAACCCGCAGCCACTGCCGGTTCCCGAAGAAGAATAAGCGCCGCCGCATCAGCTAAAGCGGCCGTGAATGAACAAAGAGAGCTAGACCATGAGTGAATTGATCGAAATGCAGAACCTCAGCCTGAAAGCGGCTGAGATGGTGGAAGAGGGGCGTATCCACAAGGACCTCTACTCCAACCCGGAAATCTTCGAAGAAGAGCTGGATAAAGTCTTCAACAACACCTGGGTATTTGTGGGTCATGAAAGTGAAGTGCCGGAAGCCGGCAGCTTCAAGACTGCATACATCGGTCGTCAGCCGGTGATCCTGAGCCGTGACCGCAAAATGAATCTGCATGTGCTGCAGAACCGTTGCCGTCACCGTGGCGCTACCGTCTGCGAAGCGCGCAAAGGCAAGACCAAGGCGTTCACCTGCCCGTACCATGGCTGGGGCTACGGCCTGGACGGCAGTCTGCGTGCACTGCCGAAGCCGGAAGAGTACGAAGGCGTTTTCGACAAGAAAGACATGCCGCTGGAAAGCCTGCGCGTTGAAACCTATCAGGGTCTGGTGTTTGCCACCTTCAACAGCGATATCGAGCCGCTGGAAGACTTCCTGGGCGCCGCCAAAAAATGGATCGACCTGTTCATGAAACAGGGCGGTGGCTACCCGCTGAAAGTCCTGGGCGAACACCGTTTCAACTTCCCGGGTAACTGGAAAATCCAGCTGGAAAACACCACTGATGCTTACCACTTCCCGATCGTACACAAGTCGTTCGTAAGCTCTCTGGACGACGCGACCGCAGACATCTTCGACTTCCTGGACGGCGAAGGCTTCGTTGAAGACCTGGGTAATGGCCATAGCGTAATGGTCATGATCCCGCAGCTGGTGGATCTGGAAGAAGATCTGGATCAGCCGATTCCTGAGCGCTTTGCCAGCCTGGCGCAGGCACTGCGTGATGAAGGCAAGTCCGAAGATGAAGTGAAGAAACTGGTTCGTGCGGCGCACGGTACCGGCTTCAACCTGAACCTGTTCCCGAACGTGTCCTGCTCCATGGCGTTCTTCCGCGTACTGCGTCCGGTCAGCGTGGGTGAAACCGAGATTCAGCACGTAGCCCTGGGTGGCGAGGGTGCGCCTGATGCCTTCAACCGTAAGCGTATGCGTCTGCATGAACACTTCCAGGGCCCGATGGGCTTCGGTACGCCGGATGACGGTGAAGCCTGGGAGCGTGTGCAGAAAGGTTCCATGGCCGGCAGCGATGGCTGGATTCTGGTGAACCGTGGTTTGAACAACCTGCATGAATCCAAAGACGGCAATGTGGCCGGTGCGGTGTGCTCCGAAACCGGTATGCGCGGTGCTTACCGCCAGTACAAGAAAATGATGGCAGCCGCCGGTACAGCTGAGGAGAAATAAGCATGAAATCCAACACTCAACTGCTGGCTCAGGTCACTGAATTCATCGGCTACGAAGCGGACCTGCTGGACCACAAGGGCTATCAGGAATGGCTGTCGCTGTGGACCGATTCCGGCCTGTACATCGTGCCGGCGGACCTGCATGAAACCGACTACCTGAACACTCTGAACCTGGCGCTGGATGATGCCGATATGCGTCGCATGCGTGTGGCGCGTCTGGAAAACGGTGAATCCGTATCGGCGCTGTCGGTGGGTAACACCGTACGCATGATGTCCCGTGTGCGTGTACTGGAGTCCGGGGATGACGTGGTTATCGCACGTTGTGCCATGACCCTGAATGAGCTGCGCCACGGCAAACTGGTGACCTACCCGGCCAACGTGGAATACACCCTGAAGCCGGTTGAAGGCGGCTTCAAGCTGGAACAGAAAGTCGTGAAATTGCTTCACGCCGACGGCTTCCTGCGCACTGTCAGCTTCATCTTCTAAGGAGACCGACCATGTCGACATCAGCACAGACTCAGGTAGCACTGGTCACTGGCGCCGCCCAAGGCCTGGGCAATCACATTGCCAAACGCCTGCATGAGGCCGGTTACAAGGTAGTGCTCAGCGATATCAACCTGGAAGCGGCGGAGCAGGCTGCTGCAGAGCTGGATGCCAATGGTGAAACGGCCATGGCTGCAGCACTCAATGTGGCTTACAAGGCGGATTTCCAGATTGCGCTGACCCAGGTGCTGGAGCGCTGGGGGGAGTTGCATGTGCTGGTGAACAACGCGGCCGTGACCCGTGCCACACCGGTGATGGAAATCTCGGCCGAAGAGTTTAACGACATCGTCAATATCAATCTGGGCGGCACCTTTGTGGGTTGTCAGGTGATCGGTCAGTACATGGCTGATCAGGGCTACGGCCGCATCATCAACATGTCCTCCCTGGCAGGCCAGAACGGTGGCACCTCTACAGGTGCTCACTATGCGGCCTCCAAGGGCGGCATCCTGACACTCACCAAAGTGTTCGCCAAAGAATTGGCCAGTCGGGGCGTGACCGTAAACGCCATCGCCCCCGGCCCGATTGACTCGCCCATGGTGAAAGCCCTGGTGCCGGAAGAGCGTCTGCCCACGCTGTTGGGTGCTATTCCGGTGGGCCAGCTGGGCGATGCCGACTTTATCGGCGACATGGTGGTGCAGCTGGCGAAGCCGGAAGCGGCCTTTGCCACTGGCACGACCTGGGACATCAATGGCGGCCTGTTCATGCGCTGAGGCAATACCTATGACCAGTAATATCGATAACACTCTTATTAACGCGACCATCACCCGCCGTGATGATCAGACCGACGAAATCGCGGTTTTTGAAATTTCGGCGACTGACGGCAGCGCACTGCCGGCATTTGAAGCCGGTGCTCATATCGACGTGGTGGTTGGTCCTGAGCTGATCCGCCAGTACTCGCTGAGCAATGCACCGGGCGAGACAACCTACCGTCTGGGTATCCTCAATGACCCGGAGTCCCGTGGCGGTTCGCGCCAGATTCATGCCGAGCTGAAAGCCGGTGCTGCTGTGCAGATCAGTGCGCCGCGCAACCACTTTCCGCTGGATATGGATGCCGAACACAGCCTTTTGATTGGTGGCGGTATCGGTATCACCCCGATGATCGCCATGGCCTATGCCCTCAAGGCGGCAGGCAAATCCTTTGAATTGCATTACTGCAGCCGCAGCCAGAGTAAAGCCGCGTTTCTGGAAGAACTGGAGCGCGAGTTTGGTGATTGTCTGGCGCTGCATTTCGACGATGCCGGTGAAGCCAACCGCATAGATCCGAAAGCGCTGGCGTCTGCACGCCCCGGCACCCACCTCTATGTTTGTGGCCCAAGCGGCTTCATGGACTGGGTGATCGAGCAGGGCAAGGCCGCAGGCCTGCCGGAAAAACAGATCCATTTCGAATACTTCAATGCTGAAGTTGATATCAGCGGTGAGGCGTTTGAAGTCTACGCCGAAGCCAGTGATGTCACTGTTCAGGTGGGCCCGAACGAGAGCATCGCCTCAGCGTTGAAAGCAGCGGGTGTGAAGGTGCTCATGTCCTGTGAAGAGGGCGTGTGCGGTACCTGCATCTGTGATGTCAGCGAAGGTACTCCCGACCATCGAGATCACTTCCTGACGGATGAGGAAAAAGAAGACAACGACCAGATCGCGCTCTGTTGTTCACGCGCGAAAACCAGCCGGCTGGTGATCGATATTTGATTTAGCAGACCTGATGCCCCGGCGCAGGCTGTCGGGGCACAAACCGGTTTAAACCGGATAAAAACCCCAACGGGAGACACAACAATGAAAACGATTCTCCGAGTTGCAGCGACTGCAACTATTGCACTTCTAGCCACCACTTCTCAGGCTGAAACGCGTCTGACCATGTCATCCTGGCTGCCTTCGGGCCACCCGCTGGTGAAGGATGTCATGCAGCCCTGGATTGACAGTGTGGAAACGGCTACCGATGGTCGCGTCAAGATCATCATGCTGCCGTCTGCACTGGGTCACCCCAAGGTCCATTACGACATCGCCCGTGAGGGTCAGGCCGACATCACCTACAGCGCGCACGGTTACACACCGGGTCGTTTCAAGCTGTACAAGATGGTCGAATTCCCGTTTGGGGGAAACAGCGCGGAAGCCACCTCCGTTGCTTATTGGAATGTTTACAACGATTACCTGAAACCGGCCGGTGAACACAAGGACGTCAAACTCCTGGGTCTGTTCACGCATGGCCCCGGTCATATCCACAACAGCAAGCGCACCGTTAATGCGTCCAGCGACCTCAAAGGCCTGAAGCTGCGAGTGGGCGGCGGCATCATGAACGATATCGCCACCGAGCTGGGCGCGGTTACTCTGCAGAAACCTTCTTCCAGCACCTACGAACTGGTTTCCAGCGGCGTTGCTGATGGCACCCTGTTCCCGCTGGAATCCGTTCCTGCCTTCAATATCCAGGACAAGACCACGCATACCACTCTGGTGCCGAACGGTCTGTACAACTTCAGCTTCTTCCTGGTCATGAACCGTGATCGTTTTGCCGATCTGCCGGAAGAAGATCAGAAAGCGATCGAGTCTGTATCCGGTGAAGCCTTTGCTCACCTGGCCGGCAAAATGTGGGACGCCCAGGATGCCAAGGGTCTGGAAGCGATCAAGGCGAATGGCAACGAAGTTGTTACTGCCAATGAAGCATTCCTGACCGAAATCCGCAATGCCAGTGCTCCGATGGAAGCTGAATGGCTGAAAACAGCTGAGCAGTTGGGTGTTGATGGCAAGGCTGCACTGGAAGCCTTCCGTACCCAGAGCCAGCAGCTGGACGTAGCTCAGACTCGCTGAGGTGATGATGAACGCAACACGCACACAAGACTCAGGTTGGCTGGCGCGTGGCGAGACGGTCCTCAAAACGATCCTCAGTGCGACAGCCGCCATTGTCATGTTCTTGATGATGGCGCTGACACTGGTCGACGTACTGGGGCGCTACCTGTTCTCGGCACCGGTAACCGGAGCGTTTGAGGTGACGGAGTTGATGCTGGCAGCGGTGATCTTTCTGGGATTGCCGCTGATTACGGCGGAGGGTGGCCATATTGCTGTGGATATCCTCGACTACCGACTCAGCCCGCGCACCAAAGTGGTCCAGTACTGGATGATCGGCGTCATCAATGTACTGGCCTTCAGCATCTTCGCCTGGATGCTCTGGGAGCACGCCTTCAAGGTGCTCCGTTATGAAGATACAACGGCGGTATTGCAGATTCCCTATGCCTGGCTGGCATTTCTGATGGCGGTGACGACATCGGTAGCGGCACTGGCAACGGCGTTGAAACTGCTGACAGACCGGCCTGGCAAGGCCACGCCTGTAAACACTTCGAGAGGAGAGCAGTAATGGAGGCAAGTCTGATCGGCTTTGCAGCACTGATGGTGCTGATTCTGGCCCGAGTCCCGCTGGGGATCGCCATGGGTATTGTCGGTGTGGTCGGCTTTGCGCTGGTGCAGCAGGTGACCTATGGCAATCCGCGTGGCTGGGATACGGCGCTGAACATGATTGCGTCCACCGCCTTTGATACCGGTCTGGCCTACGGGCTGTCGGTGGTACCCCTGTTCCTGCTGATGGGTAACCTGATTACCGAGTCCGGTATGTCGAAGGAACTCTACCGCGCGGCCAATGCCTTTTTGGGTCACTTCAAGGGTGGTCTGGCGCTGGCCACCGTCGTGTCCTGCGGCGCTTTTTCTGCCGTATGCGGCAGCTCCATGGCGACAGCCGCGACCATGTCCAAGGTAGCTATGCCCTCCATGCGTGAGTACAAGTACTCCGACAGCCTTGCGACCGGCGCTATTGCAGCGGGCGGCACTCTGGGCATTCTAATTCCGCCCAGCGTAATCCTGGTTATTTACGGTCTGATGACAGAAAGCGATATCGGCAAACTGTTTATTGCCGGTCTGCTGCCGGGTCTGATCGGCGTCATTCTGTACATGCTGGCGGTGGTATTCACCGTTCGTCTCAAGCCTGAAAGCGGTCCAGCTGGCAAGCGCTCCACCTGGAAAGAGCGTCTGCTGTCGATGAAAGGGGTTTGGGGTATCAACCTGATCTTCATCATCGTCATGGGTGGCATCTACGCGGGTATCTTCACCCCCACAGAGGCGGCGGGTATAGGCGCTTCGGGTGCGTTCCTGATTGCCCTGTTCAGCGGCAAGCTGAGCATGACCATGTTCAAACGCTCTTTGACCGGTGCAGCGCGTACCACTGCGATGCTGTTCTTCCTGGTGATTGGTGCCGTGATCTTCTCCAACTTCATCAACCTCACCGGTATGCCGATGACGTTGAAAGACTGGGTACTGGAGTCCGGTTTCAGCCCCTTCATGGTGATTCTGATTTTGGTAGCCGTGTACCTGCTGCTGGGCTGCGTGCTGGAAAGCATGTCGATGATTTTGCTCACCGTGCCGGTGTTCTACCCGATGGTCGAGGCCATGGGCTTTGACCTGATCTGGTTCGGCATTCTGGTGGTAGTTGTAACCGAAATCAGCCTGATCACTCCGCCGGTGGGTATGAACGTATTCGTGCTGCGCGGTGTTATTCCTGACGTGAAACTGTCGACCATTTTCCGCGGTGTAACCCCGTTCTGGATGGCTGACATCGTACGTCTGGTACTGATCATCACCATCCCGTCTTTGTCCCTGATGCTGCCTAACGCAGTGGGCTAAGCGGCTCTGGTAAAGAGAAGGTGCTTTAAATCTGAAACGGCAGCCTCAGGGCTGCCAGAGTAGACCCGTTTTTACCTGCAACACATGCAAGCAACCATAAAAATAATGCAGAGGTAATCCAATGAAAAAAGGTGTAATGCGTCCCGGACATGTTCAGATTCGTGTGCTGGATCTGGATGAAGCAGTTAACCACTATGTCGATTTGATGGGTTTGATCGAGACTGATCGTGATGATCAGGGCCGTGTCTACCTCAAGGCCTGGACCGAAGTGGACAAGTTCTCCGTTGTGCTGCGCGAAGCTGATGAGCCGGGCATGGACTTCATGGCCTTCAAGTGCCTGAACGAAGAAGTGCTGGATCTGCTGCAGCAGGAACTGCTGGCGTACGGTGTTGATGTTGAAGAAGTGGCGGCTGGCGAGCTGAAAGACTGCGGTCGTCGTATCCGCTTCAAGGCACCGACTGGCCACTCATTCGAGCTGTTCGCCTCCAAGGAGCAGACCGGTCGTTACGGCGTCGGTAATCACAACCCCGAAGCCTGGCCGCGTGACCTCAAGGGCATGAAAGCACAGCGTTTTGACCACTGCCTGCTGTACGGACCCGAGCTGGATAAAACGCTGGCACTGTTCCGTGATGTACTGGGCTTCGACCTGTGCGAGCAGGTGATGACGCCAGATGGCAAGCGCGTGGCGCAGTTCCTGACCGTCAGCATGAAGGCCCACGACATCGCCTTTATCGATCATCCTGAGCCGAACAAATTCCACCATGCCTCTTTCTTCCTGGAAACCTGGGAAGACGTACTGCGTGCCGGTGACCTGATCTCCATGACCGATACCTCCATCGATATCGGTCCTACCCGCCACGGCATCACCCACGGCCAGACAATCTACTTCTTTGATCCGTCCGGTAACCGTAACGAGGTGTTCTGTGGTGGTGACTACTTCTACCCGGACCACGAACCGATCACCTGGGATGCGGACAAGTTGGGCAAGGCGATTTTCTACCATGACCGCCAGCTCAACGAGCGCTTCCTGACTGCACTGACCTGATTTGGAGAATCCCATGTCTTTTGATCCCAAGGACTTCCGCCGTGCTTTGGGCAAGTTTCCGACCGGCGTCACGGTAATTACGACTCGTGATGCCGAAGGAAATCCCATCGGTATGACGGCCAGCAGCTTTAACACGCTGTCCATTGACCCGGCACTTGTGCTCTGGAGCATCGACAAGGGTGCGCTGAGCCTGAACGCCTTTACCAAGGGCAAGGGATTTGCCATCAACGTGCTGCGCAGTGATCAGGTGGACCTGTCCAATAACTTCGCACGCCGTGGTGAGGACAAGTTTGCCAACGTAGACACCACCGACTGCATCAATGGTGCGCCTCTGTTGCCGGATACGGCGGCCTGGTTTGCCTGCAACACCTGGGAAGTCTACGAGGGTGGCGACCACTTCATTATCGTGGGTGAGGTAACCGAATATCACTATCAGGATAACGTCGGTTCACTGGTGTTCCACAACGGCCGCTATGCAGTACCTGAGTCCCATCCGGCGACTTTGCCGCCGGCGGAGTCTCTGGAAGCACGGGGATTCCTGGGTGATTACCTGCTGTTCCAGTTGCGTCAGACCCTCAATGCCTACACCGCCGACTTTTATCCACAGTTGAGCCATTTCGGTATCACGGCTGAAGAGTGGCGTGTGTTGACCCTGTTGTCGGAAGGCGAAGTGATGTCGGCTGAAAAGGTGGGACGTTTTGTATCTCAGCCGCCGAAGGAGTTGGCCGATACCGGTGACTGGTTGCAGGAAAAAGGTCTGCTGCTGGTGGGGGATGAAGGCTTCCGTTTGACAGAAAAGGGCCAGGAGCTGGCAGCTAAACTGCTGGATCGGGCCATCGAGCATGAGCAAAAGCTCATGTCTGTACTCAGTACCGAGCAACAACATGTACTCAAGCAAAGCCTCTCGCTGCTGCAGGAAAAACTGACGGCCTGAGACGCTTAATCAGGGAGAACCATCATGAAGATGAACGTGTTGAGTGTCGCAGTAGCGGCTACCGTGTGGATGGGAAGTGCACAGGCCGCCAAGGTCTCCATGGATGTCCAGAGCGCCTGGCCGCTGACGCTGCCGGCCAGTGGTCAGAATGCTGAGCACTTTGCCGAGCGTATCAACGCCAAGGGTGCCGGTAATCTGAAGGTGAAGCTCTACTCGGCGGGCAAGCTGGTGCCGCCTCTGCAAATCTTTGATGCGGTTCAGCAGGGCAGTCTGGATGCCGGTTACACCTCACCACTTTACGTGGCAGGTCGTTTCCCGGCGGTACAGCTATTTGGTGGCGTACCCTTCGGTCCTGATGCCATGGATTATCTGGGCTGGCTCTACAACGGTGGTGGCCTGGATATCTGGCGTGAAATCTATGCCAAGCAGGGCGTGGTGCCGGTTCCCTGCGGTCTGATGGATTCGGAAGCGGGTGGCTGGTACACCTTCGAAATAAACAGTGCTGAAGATCTCAAGGGCAAAAAGATCCGCTTTGCGGGTCTGGCCGGTGAGGTCATGAAGAAAGCCGGTGCATCGGTGGTGCTGCTCAGTGGCGGGGATATCTATCCCAACCTGGAGCGAGGCGTCATTGACGGTACCGAGTTCTCCATGCCGGCCATTGATGCGGCCATGGGCTTCGAGAAAGTGGCCAAGTACTACTACTTGCCGGGCTGGCATCAGCCTGCAGCGATTAACGAGCTGATCATCAACAAGCGCAAATGGGATGCGATGGATGATGCCCAGCGCGCATTGATCGAAGATACCTGCCGCGAGACGCACATCTGGTCGATCACTTCGACCACACTGCCCAATGCTGAGGCGATTGCCAAGTTCAAGGCTGCAGGCACCGAGATTCGTTCCTTCCCTGAAGGCGTGATGCAGGTGTTCCGTGACGCCACGGATGAGGTGATGGCTGAGCAGGCGGCTGCGGATGCCGACTTCAAGCGGGTCTGGGACTCTCTGCAGGCTTATCGTGGCAAGGCTGCTCTCTGGAGCACCCACAAGTCACAGTAAGCACACACGGGGCGGGCACTGTTCGCCCCATTACTGCGGAGGTCTTTTATGTCTGTCCACACTCTGGCTGCCCACATCGAGCGTCTGTCCATTCTGGTGGGCAAGACAGGTGCACTCATCCTGCCGTTGCTGGTCCTGACCATTCTGGTCAATGTACTGCTGCGCTATGTGTTCAATATCGGCCTGATTGAGCTGGAAGAGCTGCAATGGCATCTCAATGCCACTGTGGTCATGTGCTGTCTGGCCTTTGCGCTACAGACCAATGAGCATGTGCGCGTCGATCCGTTCTATAACCGGTTGAGCCCCAGGGGGCGTGACTGGGTCAATCTGTTTGGTCTTCTCTTGCTGTTTATGCCGTTCACCGGACTGGTGACCTGGCATGCCTGGAAACTGGCAGCCTATTCCTGGGAACTCAAGGAAGGCTCACCCATGCCTTCGGGCCTGCCGGCGCGTTATGTCATCAAAGGCATCATGGCGGCGGGTATGACGCTGTTGATGTTGCAGGGTTTTGCGTTGCTGTTGTCTTGTCTTGGCCGTCTGGCCTCAAAGCGCGCTGCTTAGGATCTTGTCATGGATGCACTCTTTGTCTTTCTGTTATTCGGCAGCTTCATGCTGATTCTGTTTTCCGGCTTCCCGGTGGCCTTTGTACTCGGCGGCGTGGGTGTTCTCTTTGCTGCCTTGGGAAGTGTCTTGGCTCCCTTTGAAATAGCCGACGTGGCCGAGCTGCGCATGATCGGCTTTGTGTCTAACCGAATCTTCGACACGCTCTCAAGTTACTCGCTGATTCCCATGTCCATGTTTATCTTCATGGGCTACATGCTGGATCGCTCCGGCATTGCCGAGCGCCTGATTCTGTCCATGCGTCGTGTGCTGGGACCGGCCCCGGGCGGTCTGGCCATCGCCGTGGTGTTGATTGGTGTAGTGCTGGCCGCTTCCACCGGCATTGTCGGTGCATCAGTGGTATTGCTGGCGACCATTGCGCTACCCACCATGCTGCAATCCGGTTACGCACGCTGGCTGAGCGCCGGTACTGTGGGGGCAACCGGGTGTCTGGGGATTCTGGTGCCGCCGTCTATCATGCTGGTGGTGATGGGGGATCAGCTGCGGATTCCGGTCGGTGATCTGTTCATGGGGGCCATTCTGCCCGGTCTGCTGTTGGCCTGTTGTTTCGTGCTGTTCTTGCTGGCGTATGCCTGGTTGTGTCCGCAGTCGATGCCTGCAACCAGAACCGAAAATGAAGGCGTAAGTACCTGGGGTGTCCTGCGTGAAATGGTGGGAGCCCTGTTTGCGCCTTTGCTGCTGGTGATTGCGGTGTTGGGGTCCATTCTGGCCGGTATCGCTTCACCGACTGAAGCCTCGGGCATAGGCGCGGCAGGTGCAACGGCGCTGGCCTGGATGTCAAAGCGACTGACCTGGGAAGATCTGCGTCAGGTGAGCTATCAGACGGGTCGCACGGTGGCCTTTTTATATGCGCTGATCTTCGGTGCCTCCTGCTTCTCGGTGGTGCTGCGTGGTTACGGCGGTGATGAGGTGATCGAGAGCGCACTCTATGCCTTGCCGTTCAGCCCTGAAGGTGTGCTGGCGCTGGTGATTCTGGTGATCTTCCTGTTGGGCTTCTTTCTGGATTGGATGGAAATTGTGCTGATTGTGGCGCCGCTGGTGATGCCAATACTGACCGGTTTCGGTTTTGAGCCGGTTTGGGTGGCTATTCTGATGGCGCTTTGTCTGCAAACCTCATTCCTCACGCCGCCAGTCGGGATGGCGCTGTTCTACCTGCGTAATGCCACGCGCGAGATAAGCATGCTGGAAATATACAAAGGCGCGATGCCCTTTGTTGCGCTACAGATTTTAACCCTGTTGCTGGTAGCACTCTTTCCATCATTGGCCCTGTGGATGCTGGACTAAGCCGGGCAGTACAACGCTTGGCAGCTTCTGCGTTATTTTGATTGTAGGAAACTGGATATGAATACCGAATCAACTTTGAACACTTCCTTGAATGCGCTGGGGCTTAAGCAGGCACTGGACGGCATCAAGGCGCAGACCTTTACGGCTGTGGACTATATCAATGCCTGTTTTGACCGTATCGAAGCCCGTGAGGCTCAGGTGGGGGCCTGGCAGTACAACCTGACCCGTGAGCAGTATCTGGAGCTGTACCGAAATAATCAGGCGTTCTATGAGCAGAGCCCGCTGAGAGGCTTGCCCATCGGTATCAAGGACATTATCGATACGGCGGATATGCCGACCGAAATGGGCTCGCCCATTCATGAGGGTCGCCAGCCGGTGGATGACGCCAGCTGTGTAGCGCTGATTCGTCAGGCCGGTGGCATAGTACTGGGCAAAACCGTGACCACCGAGTTTGCCTATTTCAAACCGGGCAAAACCCATAACCCGCGTGATCTGGCGCGAACGCCGGGAGGTTCTTCCAGCGGTTCGGCCGCAGCGGTTGCCGACGCCATGGTGCCGCTGGCACTGGGTTCCCAGACCGCTGCCTCGGTGATTCGTCCGGCCGCCTACTGCGGTACTGTGGGGTATGTGGGCACTCGTGGTGCGTTTTCATTGCGTGGCATCCAGCCATTGGGCCAGTCGCTGGACTCCTTGGGTATTCTGGCCCGTCGCGTTGAAGACGTCGCGTTGATGCGTTCTATCCTGTTGCGTGCCAAAGATGTGGCTGGAACAGGCGAGGTCGCCAAACCTGCTCGTATTCTGATTGTCTCCGGCACCGAGTTTGGTGACTGCGATGCGGATATGACGGCGGCCATTGCTCGCTTGGAGCAGGGACTCCTGGCAAAAGGAGTTGAGGTCATTCGCCTCGATGATGGCGATGCTAAGGGACTGAAGCTTGATCAGATGGTGGCTCATCATCAGGCGATCATGTCATACGAAGTTGCACGTAACCTGGCGATTGAATCCGCATCACCGGACCTGCTGAGTGAACCCTTGGCCGAGCTGATCGACAGTGGCTTGGCGCTGAGCCGAGCTGAGTATTTGCACTCCCTGAAGGCAGCAGCCGATACGGCGGCAAAACTCTGGGAGGTCTATGCTGATGTGGATGCCATTCTTGCCCCGGCAGCACCGGGTGTGGCGCCACTGGGTCATGGCAAAACCGGTGCGCCGCACATGAGTCGTCCCTGGCAGGCCATGGGTTTGCCGGTGGTGAATGTGCCGGGCCAGCAGGATGCTGCAGGGCTGCCTTTGGGCATTCAGCTGGTTGGTCGCCCCCAGGAGGATGATCATCTGTTGTCGCTGGCGCAATGGCTGGAAACGGCTCTGATGCAAGGCGCCTGAGAAGCGCTCTGGAAGACTGAAAAACAAAGCGCCCGCTATTGGGATATTAAATTCCCGGCCTGAGTGCTGGCGGGTGCGGAGCTGAGCAACGATGATTCTCAGGGAGTCTATGTGTGAAGCCTGCGTGCTGATCGGCAGGCGGTAAAAGGGTTAAACATGAATAACAATAATCAATGTTCCCAGGGTTCCGGTGTTTCCAAGAGTGTTTCCAATGTTGCATCTAATGTGTCTGGAGTTCATTTGGAACCGGATGTCCAACCCCTAACCCATCAGGTCGCGTTGAAAGATGATGCTGGTGCGTTTAATGCGGCGGAAGATGTCAGTGTTCTGGTTGCCATGGAGCGGGCAGGGCAGCGGCTGATCGATGTGGGCTGTCGTGGCGGTGGCTGTGGCAAATGCCGTATCAGGGTTCTGGAAGGTGAGTATTTCAGTAAGCGCATGAGCCGCGCCTGGGTGTCTGAAGAGCAGCAGGCACAAGGGCAGGTGTTGGCTTGTCGGGTGTTTGCGCGGGGTGATTTGGTGATTGAAGCTGACCCGCCTGAGATTGGTGTCAGCCAGCATGCTCAATCCATCTAGTTAAACGCCCCTCTGCGAGGGGCGCCGTATTGCCTAATCAATTATCGGTTAATCCATGGTCGGATAGTCGGTGTAGCCTTCTGCTGTTGAGGCATAGAAGGTGCTGGGGTCCTGTTCGTTCCACTCAACGCCTTTTTCGATGCGGTCGGCCAGATCGGGGTTGGCAATGTAGGGCTTGCCAAAGGCAACGGCATCCGCCTTGCCTTCAGCTACATAGCCTTGTGCTGCCTCGGCGCTAAAGGCTTCGTTGGCGATGTAGACGCCACCAAACTTTTCTTTCAACAGTGGGCTGATGCTGTCATCCGCAACATGCTCGCGTGTACAGATAAAGGCCAGTCCGCGTTTGCCCAATTCTTCGGCAATGTAACCGTAGGTCTCTTCACGGTTGCTGCAGCTGACATCATGCGAATCCGCACGCGGGGACAGGTGCATGCCGACACGGTCAGCGCCCCAGACGGATACAACGGCGTCGGTGACTTCCAGCATCAAACGGGCACGGTTTTCCAAAGGACCGCCGTATTGGTCGGTGCGCTTGTTAGTGCCATCCAGCAGGAACTGCTCCAGCAGGTAGCCGTTGGCACCGTGAATTTCGACGCCGTCAAAGCCTGCTTTCTTGGCATTTTCAGCACCCTTGCGGTACGCCTCGATAATGGCCGGAATCTCGTCGGTGTCCAGTGCGCGTGGCGTTACAAAAGGTGTCTTGGGGCGGATCAGGCTGACGTGGCCCGCTGGCTGAATAGCGCTTGGAGCTACCGGCAGCTCACCATTGAGGTAGTCCGGATGTGAAATACGGCCCACATGCCAGAGCTGAAGTACGATCAGACCGCCTTCTGCGTGAACAGCATCGGTAACCTTTTTCCAGCCCTCGATCTGGGCATCAGACCAGATTCCCGGCGTGTCGGGGTAGCCAACCGCCATCGGCATGATTGAAGTGGCTTCGGAAATAATCAGGCCTGCATTGGCGCGCTGGCGGTAATATTCGACCATCAGGTCACCGGGAACGCGGTCAGCTTCTGCGCGGCAACGGGTTAGAGGGGCCATAACAACACGGTTGCGCAGCTGCAGGGCACCGGCCTGCAAGGAATCAAACAGGGTTGGCATCGGTTACTCCAAAGTATTTGTAATGTTCATTACACATCATGTGGGTGGCACTGGTATATTTCAAGTCATAGCACAGAGGAGAATGTTCATTTAACAGCGCTGGCCATTTTGATTGGTACTTTTCTGTTACACTCTTGGCCTTTTCCTGCACGCACACTCAACCACTCTTCAGGAGTTGCATGTCCCCTCGGCCAGACCTGCTTAATGACCCTATTCGACCGACACTGGTACGAATGACCGTACCGATGATGTTCGGCATCGTCAGTCTGATGCTGTTCAATCTGGTGGATATCTGGTTCGTTGCCCAGTTGGGTACCGAGCCTATGGCAGCATTGGCTTTTACCTTCCCGGTGTCATTTTCGGTAGTCAGTCTGGCCATCGGTTTGGGGATAGGGACGTCGGCGACACTGGCTCGTTTGATTGGCAGTGGTACCGCTGAAGGTGCGGCCCGATTGGCAACGGATAACCTGCTGCTAACGGTGTTGCTAATGGTGGTGGTCGGCATTGGCGGGCAATTCCTGACCGATCCGGTATTCCGTTTGATGGGCGCAGCGCCTGAGCTGATGCCGCTCATCGATGCCTATATGGAAGTCTGGTTTGCTGGCGCCGTGTTTCTGGTACTCAACACGGTATGCAACAGTACCTTCAGGTCTTCAGGCGATACCCGGCTTTCGGCCAGTATCATGCTGATCTCCTCCCTGTTGAATGTCATTCTGGACCCGCTGCTGATTTTCGGCTGGGGACCCATACCTGCACTGGGTATTCAGGGCGCGGCGATTGCCAGTGTGATCGCCTGGGCGACCACGACGCTACTGGCGCTGCATCTGCTGTACCATCGCAAAGGAATGCTGGTTTTACAGTGGCCAAAATTCGGGGAAATGGTGGATAACTGGCGCAAGGTGCTGTCGATCAGCCTGCCGGCTGCCTTGTCGAACATGATGACGCCGCTGGCGAACGGTATCCTGACCGCAATGGTAGCAGTGCATGGTGCCGAAGCGGTGGCGGCGTTCGGAGCGGGTGCTCGTATAGAATCCCTGTCGCTGCTGGTCTGTCTGGCGCTGTCCATGACTTTGCCACCCTTCATCAGCCAGAACCTGGGCGCGAAAAAGCTGGAACGTGTGGGCGCGGCCTATCGTGGCGCTGTGCGTTTTGCGCTGGTGTGGCAGCTGGTTATTTTTGCCGTTCTCGTTGCTGTCTCGGGGCCTGTGTCTCGCCTGTTCAGTGATGATGAAGAGGTAACACGCTGGTTGCAGCTGTGGCTGGTGATTGTCCCTGCAGGTTTTGGCTTCCAGGCTACAACCTTCCTGAGCGCTTCTTCTTTCAATGCATTGCATCAGCCAATGCGTGCGATGCGTATCAGTCTGTTCAGGCTGTTTATCCTCTATGTTCCCCTGGCCTGGCTGGGCAATTACTGGTTTGAACTCAAGGGGATGTTTGTTGCGTTGGTCATTGCCAATGCGCTGACAGCCCTGATGGCCAGTGTCTGGATTCGCAGTTACCTGAAAAAGCTGTCGCGTAAAAAAGCCAAAATATCCTGCTAAAAGGTATGGCTATCTCCGGTAAATCTAAGTAATACTACTGAAATCCTTAATGGGCTATGCTCGAATCAGTTACATCGTTAACGACATCATAATAAGCACTTTGTACATCGCTAGACCGTCTTGCTCATTGTGAGCGGGGCCAATAAATAGAACGTGTAAAGGGATGCAAGATATGAGCAAACGAGTCGCATTGGTAACCGGTGGTACTGGTGGCCTGGGTGAAGCTATCTGTCGCAAACTGGTCAATGCCGGTTTTCATGTTGTTGCTGGCTATAACAGTGGCGGCAATCATGAAAAAGCAAAGGCATGGCAGGAGAAGCAGCGCGAGGCAGGTTATGAAATCGATGTTGCGTATGGTGATGTTACAGACGCTCAGTCCTGTGAAGCCTGCATTGCAACCGTAAAGGAACTGACAGGCCAGAATATCGATGTGCTGATCAATAATGCGGGGATTACGCGCGATGGTCAGTTCAAGAAAATGAGCTGGGAACAGTGGGATGAAGTGTTGACCGCTAACCTGGACTCCATGTTCCATATGACCCGACTGGTCATTAATCCGATGATCGAAAACGGTTTCGGTCGTATCATCAATATCTCCTCTGTTAACGCCCAAAAAGGCCAGTTCGGTCAGACCAACTATTCTGCTGCAAAAGCCGGTATTCACGGTTTCACCAAGGCACTTGCGCAGGAAGTGGCTTCCAAGGGTGTAACGGTTAACACGGTATCTCCGGGATATGTGCTGACACCGATGGTTGCCAAGATCGACGACGCAGTGCTGGAAAAGATTGCCAAATCGATTCCGGTAGGTCGTTTGGGTGAGCCGGATGAAATCGGTCGTATCGTAACTTTCCTGGCGGAAGATGATTCTTCCTACATTACAGGCGCTGACTTCTCCATCAACGGCGGCCTGCACATGTTCTAATACATCACGTTGAGCGAGCGCCTACACATTCTGCTAGTGGGGGCTCGCTTTGCGAGTAAACCAATCAAGTCAATACAGTTTCTGCCTGCTCTCCCCTCCATTGATCCTCCTCTATGACATCAATCCATTAATAGCTAAAAAGTACCTTTGAATTAAAGGGCTTCAGTAATTGCTAATATTAAAACTCTGCGGTTGAGCGCTATACTCCCAATATACTTATTACAATGAACAAGGGTACTGCGATGTCCGGACTAAAGCTGACGCCAAAACTGCTAATGCTAGCCCTGCTGCCACTGCTTGTTGTGGTGACGGCAGTGATGCTGATCGTCCGTATGGAAATGGTGGCGATGGGGGATTTGGAAGTCCAACGTATCCGTGAGGATATGATGGCTGCAAAACAACTGGAGCTGAAAAATTACGTTGAACAGTCCTTAACTGCACTGAAGCCCTTACTGGAAGATAGCGCATTATCTGATGCAGAAAAGCGTGAGGGTGCTACCGCTATTTTGACGGCTATCCGATTTGGTGCTGATGGATATATGTTTGCCTATGACATGAACGGGGTGAACACCGCGCATGGCGCTAATCCAAAGCTGATCGGAACCGATATGACTGGGGCTAAAGACCCGAATGGTCTGATGGTGGTTAAAGAGTTGATTGATGCTGCACGTAGTGGTCGAGGCTATCTCGAATACGTTTGGGCCAAGCCCGGCGGCGGTCAGGCTCCCAAGCTCAGTTATACCCTGATGTTGCCTGCCTTTAATTGGGCGGTGGGCACTGGCTTCTATATCGATGATATTGATATGGCGGTGGCACAGAAAGAGGCCGATATCAAAGAAGGTATTAACTCCACGCTGCTGCTGATTGCTCTGTCTTCACTGGCCTTGATCATAGTGGTTGCCCTTGTATGTGTGTGGGTGGCCCAGCGTATCGTTCGTCCGTTGAAACAGACGGCGGCGGCACTCAAGGATATTTCCGAGGGGGAAGGGGATCTAACCAAGCGCTTGGCGGTGGATACCCGTGATGAAGTGGGTGAAGTGGCCAACAACTTCAATCAGTTTGTAGAGAAAATTCAGCAGCTGATTATTGAGGTGCAGCGTGGTATCCAGTCACTAGGCCAGTCGACAGAGTCCATGCGTAATGTGGTTACTCGTGCGCATCAGGATGCTCATACTCAGAAAGGTGAAACCTCTCAGGCAGCGGCAGCCATTCACGAAATGGCCGCGGCCGTACAGCAGGTCGCAGGCAGTGCAGCCCAGGCGGCAGGCGCTGCCCGTGAAGCGGATAGTGAATCCGTCAGCGGCCAGCAGGTTGTTGAACAGACCATCGATTCCATCAATCGCTTGGTAGACGATGTAAACCGTTCGGCTGGGGTTGTTGGCTCACTGGATACCAGTGTCGATCAAATCGGCACTGTCGTGAATGTGATTCGTGAGATTGCCGAGCAGACCAACCTGCTGGCTTTGAATGCGGCGATTGAGGCGGCGCGTGCCGGTGAGCAGGGGCGTGGTTTCTCAGTGGTGGCAGACGAAGTACGAACACTGGCAAACCGTACCCAGCAGAGCACGGATGAGATTCAGCGCATGATCGAGAGCCTGCAGTCTGGTGCCCAGCAGGCGGTACGTGAAATGGAAAGCTCACAGAACCAAAGTCGTGAAACCATCGAGCGTGCCGATAATGCCCGTAGCTCTCTGCAGCAGATTACACACTCGGTAAGTACGATCACGGAGATGAACACTCAGATTGCCAGTGCCGCTGAAGAGCAAACCGCAGTGGCCGATGAAATCAGCAAGAGCGTGCAGCAGATTGCCGATATTGCAGACCAGGCTACGCAGAATGCTGAAGAGCTGGCTGGAACGGCAACCAGTATGAGCGAGCTTGAGAAACATCTGAATACCCTGGTATCACGTTTCAGGACCTGATACCTCGCTTCAGTCAGTAAGTTGACAAATGCCCCTGTCCGTAGCCTTTTAGAGAAGGTGTGTGGACAGGGGCATTTTTATTGTTATCAGCAATGGTTGACCTTTTGTGACATGCGGAAGTTATAAAACCGACTCTGATTAGATACAATGCAATGATCTATGTCAGGACTTCTTTACATTAAGGAAAAGCCCCCATGTTTGGATTTAAGCTCAGAACCAAGCTTCTGTTGCTGACTTTGCTTCCGCTGGTTGTTGTCGTAGCAACCATCATGCTCGTTGTGCGCATTGAAATGCAGACAATGGGCGATGTAGAAATTGATCGAATCCGTACCGATATGATGCACGCCAAACAGGCTGAGCTGAGAAACTACGTTCAGCAGGCGATGAGTGCGGTAAAGCCTCTGCAGACAGCCAATGGTGATCTGGCTCAGCGCCAGGCGCAGGCGGTGAGTATCCTGAATGGCATGGAATATGGCTCTGATGGTTATTTCTTCGGTTATAACGCAGAAGGCGTCACTATCGTTCATGGTGCCAGCGCGGCACAAATCGGTAAAACGACACTGGATGTAAAAGACGCCAACGGCTTTGCATTTATCCGTGAAATGATCAGAGCGGCTAAAGATGGCTCGGGTTATGTTGAATATGCCTGGTCCAAACCGGGGGCCTCCCGTCCTTCGCCCAAACTGAGTTATACCGCAACCATGCCGGGTGATTGGAAGTGGATTATCGGTACCGGTTTTTATATCGATGATATCGATGTGGCAGTTGCTGAGGCCAAAGCCGAGATCAATGAAGCGATCAACGCAACACTTGGGCTGATTGGTTTGTCAGCGTTGGCGCTGCTCGGTGTTGTTGCTGTTATCAGTTCGGTTCTGGCACAACGTATGACGCGCCCTCTGCAGCAAACGGCTGCTGCATTGCAGGATATTGCTCAGGGTGAGGGCGACCTGACGCACCGCTTGCCGGTAGAGACTCAGGATGAAGTAGGGGATGTAGCCCGAGGCTTCAATGATTTTGTAGAAAAGATCCAGCAACTGGTTCAGGAAGTTAAACACGGTGTTGAATCCCTGGGGCACTCTACCGAATCCATGCGCCGAGTTGTGACTGAAACCCATCAGGATGCTCACACGCAGAAGGGGGAAACTTCTCAGGCGGCAGCGGCGGTACATCAGATGGCAGCGGCGGTTCAGCAGGTCGCGGGCAGTGCGGCTCAGGCTGCCGAAGCCGCGCGCGAAGCAGATAATGAATCCCTGAGTGGCCAGAGCAACGTTGATCAGACCATCGAGTCCATCAATCGCCTGGCTGAAAATGTGAACCGTTCTGCCGAGGTGGTAGGGTCCCTGGACTCCAGCGTGAGTCAGATCGGTTCTGTGGCAAATGTGATTCGCGATATTGCCGAACAAACCAACTTGCTGGCGCTCAATGCCGCCATAGAGGCGGCCCGTGCCGGTGAGCAGGGGCGCGGCTTCTCCGTTGTAGCAGATGAAGTGCGTACTTTGGCGACCCGTACACAGCAGAGCACGGATGAGATTCAGCGGATGATTGAAAACCTTCAATCCGGCGCCCAGCAGGCAGTTAAGGAAATGCATACTTCGCAGTCACAGAGTGATGAAACCATCGCCCGTGCGGATGTGGCGCGAGGCTCACTGCAGCAAATCACTTACTCGGTTAGCACCATTACCGAGATGAATACCCAAATTGCCAGTGCGGCCGAAGAACAGACGGCGGTGGCGGATGAGATCAGCAAAAGTGTGCAGCAGATTGCTGATATCGCTGATAAAGCGACTCGCAATGCGGAAGAACTTGCCGGTACGGCAAGCGGCATGAGTGAGCTGGAGCGCCATCTGACGAATCTTGTTGGCCGCTTCAAAACCTGATCAGGCCGCTTATGAATTAAACCCTCCTGAACCACTGCGCGTTTATCTGCGTAGTGGGGCTGGAGGGTTTTTTTATGCGTAACGGTTTACTCGTTGTACTGTTGCTGGCACTTGCCATGCCCGTCAAAGCCATGGATCCGATCAGTCTCTACGGAGAGGAGGCGACATATACCGTAGAGCGAAGGGGAGCAAACATAGGTACCTATCGCTTAAGGTTCATGCCCTGGCAGCAGGATGGGTTTAAGGTTGATGTCGAGATGCAGCTCCAGTTCAGCTATCTGGCCGTGTTTGATTATGAGTTCAGATATCTGGCGCAGGAGTACTGGAAAGGCAGGCAGCAACTGGAGCGAATGAATGTCCGTATCGATGATGACGGAAAGATCTCCGAATATCATTTCAGGCGAAGGAATGATGGTCTTTATCGTGATTTGAAAGATGACGCTTCGGCTTATCTGGGGCGATATTTGCTGACCAGCAATCACTGGCACCCCGATTTGATGCGGCAGGATCGACTGATAAATACCCTGACAGGGAGCGTCAGTTCACTGGATGTTTCGCTGGAATCAGAAGAGATGGTTCAAATTGGAGCCAAGACGATGTTGGCACACCGTTATCGGCTTGGCGGTGAGCTGGGCAATACCACAAGCTGGTATGACAGCAATCAGCGTTGGTTGGGGATGGAGTTTGATGCGCGTGATGGAAGTCGTGTTCGTATCTGGATGTCTCCTGAACTCCAAGGGCAGAAGGATTCGGGCCTGTGAGTAAAACCAAACTGCCTTGGCGACGGGTCTGGATCACGGGAGCGGGTACAGGAATTGGACGATCAACGGCGCTTTTACTCGCCCGCCGGGGCTGTGATGTGGTGATCACTGGACGGCGTATGAATATACTTGAGTCGGTCGTTGAAGAGGCCCGTGCTCAAGGCTATGACGGACGTATCTGGCCATTATGTATGGATGTGACTGAGCCAGGCGCCTATGAGCGGGCGGTGGCAGACATTCAGCAGCATTGGGATCTGCCGGATCTGGTCATCCTGAATGCCGGAAATCATATCGAGATGCCGCTGGATCAGCTGAATCTGGACAGCTGTCGTTCATTGATGGAGATTAATTACTTTGCCGTTATAGCCGGGTTAGAGACAGTCTTGCCGCTGATGCGCGCCAGAGGTTTGGGACAGGTGGCATGTACCGCGTCCTTGGCCGGATATCGTGGACTACCGACTGCCGCGGCCTATGGGGCAAGCAAAGCTGCGTTGATTAACGCCTGTGAAGCCTTGCAGGTAGAATTGGCTGGCTCAGGCGTGCGGCTGCAAGTAATCAATCCGGGCTTTGTTAAAACGCCTCTGACCGACAGGAATACCTTTGCAATGCCTCAATTGATCTCGCCGGAAAATGCTGCCGAAGCAATCGTCAAAGGGCTGCAGTCCAGCCGTTTCGAAATTCGTTTCCCCAGGCTGTTTGCAACCTCAATGGCTCTGCTGAGTTTCTTGCCTGACTGGTTGTACTTTCGTTTGGTCAAACGAGGAACTGGTTTATGACACAGGCTGCCCTGGATGCCTATGCACGGACTTTTGCTGAACTGACGCCTGATACCGTTGATTCCCTCTGCGATCTGGTTAACGAGCACGTACACTTTCGCGATCCCTTCAATGATATTAAGGGAACTGATGCTTTGCGGCATTTACTGATGGATATGTTTGAGCGTGCAGGTCGGCCTGAGTTTTGTCTTAGGGATGTGGTTTGGCATCAGGCAAGTGACTCAGGTTGGCTCAGGTGGCAGTTCAGTGCTCAGTTGCCCGTCATTGGCACGCTGGACGTGGAAGGCTGTTCTCGTATTCGACTGGATGCTCAAGGTCGGGTGCTGGAGCACCTTGACTACTGGGATAGTGCACCCATCTATCTTCAACTACCCTTGGTGGGCCGAATACTGCGAAAAATTCATCGGCGCATCTCGAGTTCTGATTAACCCGGTAAATCAACTTTCCGCAGAGGCACTAATAGCTGTGGTGGCTCTGATAAACGGCTACAGCTTACAGGGTGAAAGGTGCTTGCTTGAACTGGTCGCCAGTCACAAAGAAGAGTGTCACGGTGCCAAGAGTTATGCCCCATTTGCTGACTTTGGCCCGATTGACCATGACGTTGCCGGGTTGAAGGTACATCCAGTCATTGAAGCGCACCTTCCAGCTGCCATCACCCACTTTCAACTCCATCTGATAGCGCCAGTTAAGGCTGTTTCCTGAGTGGGTACCCTCGGCTTGGCCCAGGATATCACCAGCCTGGCCTGAATAGCGTCCATCGCCTTGAGGCTTGATCGTCCAAACTCGGCGGTCCTCTTCGCCGTCCGCATAGAGAAACCGCTCGTCGAGTACCAGCTGTTGCCCATCCCAGTTTCCATCGATCTCGACCTGAAACTGCCGCCTGAGTTTCCCAAATCGGTCTTCGAAAATACCCCAGGCATACACCTTGCCGTCGAAGTACTCTTCGATTTGCAGTGTAGGACCGAGCAAGGTCTGTGAGTTATTGTTCATGCCAGAGCAACCTGTGATCAGTGTAAGAAATACCAGAGTTAAAGACAGGTGTTTGATCCACATGAGGTATCCCCTCAATTATTTCCAGTATTGGCATACGGCAAGGCTATTTATCGCGACAGCATATAAAAGCCGACATCGATACTCCCTTGGCGAAATCCGCCTTCGCAGTAGGCCAGGTAATAGAGCCACATGCGTCTGAATCGCTCATCAAAGCCTTGTGCCTGAATGCGTGGCCACTGTTCAATAAAGCTGTGTCGCCACTCGCGCAATGTATCGGCGTAGTCCACTCCGAAAGTATGCTCCTGACACAGGCTCAGGCTGGTTTCAGAAATTGCCTTTCTCAGACGTTCGGGGCTGGGCAGCATGCCGCCGGGGAAAATATAGGTTTGAATAAAGTCCGCGCTGCTGCGGTAACGCTCGAATCGAGCCTCTTCAATGCTGATGACCTGCAGAACAGCCCGGCCACCGGGCTTAAGGCAGCGCTCAACCTGAGAGAAGTAAGTGGACCAGTTTTCTTCGCCGACCGCCTCGAACATCTCGATTGAAACGACGTGGTCGTATTGCTCCTGCAGGTCGCGATAGTCGGTCAGGGTAAACCGGCAAAGCTCATTCAACCCGGCACGTTCGATACGCTGGCGGGCAAACTGCAGCTGCTCGGTGGAGAGGGTAACGCCATGCACTTCAACATCGAACTCACGTGCGGCCAGTTCCGCAAAACCACCCCAGCCACAGCCTATTTCCAGAATGCGCTGACCCGGTTTCAACTCCAGCATTTCGCAGATGCTACGGTACTTGTTGAGCTGCGCCTGATGCAGCGCTGTCATACCCTGGCGCTCAGATCCTTCGGGGTAAAGAGCAGCGGAGTAGGTCATGCTGGGATCGAGCCAGAGCGAATAAAAGTCATTGCCCAGGTCATAGTGATAGGCAATATTGCGACGTGAGCCCTGTCGTGTATTGGCTCGACGCAGGTGGCGCACACGATTAAGGGCGCGCAACCACCAATGGCCTTGGCTTAAACTGCTGAGCTGCTGTTCATTGCCCAAGCCCCAGCGCATTAACGCTACCAGGTCGGCACAATCCCAATCGCCCTCCATGTAGCCTTCAGACCAGCCGATAGCCCCGCCACGAAGAATGCGCCTTAGTGCGCGATAGTTGTTGAGTCTGATATCGACTCTGGGTTCACCCTCGCGAGGCTCACCAAATTGCAGCACTTGTCCGGAAGGAAGCTCCAGATGCAGGATGCCGTACTTGAGAGCAGGCAGGTGTTTGAGCAGAGTGTCCAGACACCAACGGTTGAACCAGCCGGTGTTGGGCAGGAGGTCAGCCTGATTGAGGCTACGATAGTCAGATGGTTTCATGTGACGTTTCCCTCTGGTTGGTGACCAAGGTGGTGTTTGAGGCAGGAGGTGCAGGTCTTGGCTGCAAGGGGACCTTCTTGCGCCAGAGACGCAAGGCTTCCCAATGGATGCCGGCAATCACCTTGAGAGTCATCAATGGATATTTGAAAAAGGTACGGAGCAGGCTTTTGTCGCTCAATGGCTGCTTGTGACCGGTAAAGCTGGCGTGCAGCAATGCACCTTCGTTATCGGTTTCGCGAATGCAGACGGCGATCTGCTCTTCGGGAGCACGCATACGGAAGTGATAGCAGGCGTCCATGCCAATAAAGGGGGAAACATAAAACATTTTCGGGCAGCGCTGGCGAATCAAAGACTCGCTCTGATCTGAAACTGGAATCAGGTATCGGTGTTTTTGATTGAAGGTGTTACTGACCTCATAGAGGATGGCGCCCAGCTCACCCTGTTCGTCGTAGCAGTAGTACACGCTTAGGGGATTAAATACGTAGCCCAGCAGGCGAGGGTAACAAAGCAGTCGCACAGCCCCTTTGCCCAGATTCAATCCCTGGCTGCGAAGAGTGTCACGTACCTGCTCCAGCAAAGGGCGGTCGCTGCCATCACCATGGTCACGCACATGAAATGAAAACAGGTTGAAGCGGTTCACCGAGAAGAACTTCAGTCTCTTATCAAGTCCCTCAAGTTCTTCCAGGTCCAGCAGCATCGAACAGACACGGTAGATAAACCTATGTCGTTTGGGCTTAAACCGGTGATGCATCACCTGACCGGCGTACAAGCAAGAATGGCTCATGCCACCGCCTCCGGAATCCAGTGCGCATTGGGTTTGTAGGCGGAGCTGACATGGATACGGTTGTTAGGCTCTTCCAGAGTCCAGGGGCGACGCTGGCCGCCCAGTTGTTCAGCAACGGCCAGACCTGACTGCAGACCATCCTCGTGAAATCCATAGCCAAAGTAGGCACCACAGAACCAGGTGTTCTGACGCCCCTGCAATGACCACAGCGAGGACTGGGCTGCAATCGAGTCCAGATTGAAAACCGGGTGGTCATACAGAAAACTGCGCAGAATTTTACCCTTTTGCGGCTCAATCGTTGGATTGAGTGTCACGAACAGAGGGCTGGATTCCGGCAGGTGCTGCAGGCGGTTCATCCAGTAGGTGACGGAGATATCTGATGGCGTCCGTGTATCCTTTTGGGTATCGCTTAGGTAGTTCCAGCTTGCCCAGGCGGCTGTACGTGCCGGCATCAGGCGTTCATCCGTGTGCAGCAAGGCACGGTTGCGTTGGTAGGGGAAACAACTCAGCAGCTGCTGTTCCTCTTCCGTAGGTGAACTCAAAAGTTCCAGCGCTTGATCTGCATGGCAGGCCAGGATTACGTGATCAAATGCCTCTCTCCCGCCATGTAAAAACTCTACGACGGGTTTGCCATCAATGCGGTGGATTTTGTGAATCCGGCTGTTGAGACGTACACCGGTACCCAATTCATCGGCAATGCGTTGTACGTATTCTCGACTACCGCCTTTGACCGTCCGCCATTGAGGACGGTCTTTAAGCTGGACCAGGCCATGATTCTGGCAAAAGCGCAGGAAGGTCAGGGCTGGGTATTCCAACATCTGGTCAGCTGGCGTTGACCAGATGGCCGCACCCATCGGAATCAGGTGCTGGTGAATAAATGCCTTGCCGTAACCTCTTTGCTTAAGCATCTGCCCCAGTGTTTGAGACTGAGTAACAGGGTCTTCCATCAGCTCTGGAGCTTCTCGGTAGAAGCGCAGCAAGTCGGAAAGCAGTTTCCAGTAGCCAGGTCGCAACAAGTTGCTTTTTTGGGCAAACAGCCCCTTTAAACCGCAGCCGCTGTACTCCAGCTCACCTCTGTTGATCGAAACGCCAAACGACATGTCGGTTTCGGTAGTTGCTACGCCCAGCTCTTCGAAGAATCGAACCAGGTTGGGGTAGTTGACCGGGTTGTAGACGATGAAGCCTGTATCGACGGCCAGAGCGGAGTCAAAAGTAGTGACGTCAACCGTGTTGGCATGTCCCCCAAGGCGGTCATCCTTTTCAAACAGCGTTACGCGATGCTGTTTGTTTAACAGCCAGGCCGCAGACAACCCGGAAATACCCGAGCCGATAATAGCGATGTTGAGAGGTTTAATGGCCTGTACACTCATAGTGAAGTCACTCGTTATATCCTTTTGCGAGCATTACGCATTGAAAGGTCGATATGGATCATCGACAGGTTCAATCCTGTACGCTAAAGATATGAGTACCCTTAAATGATCCACTTGTTGTCATTCGTGCGTATGGAGGATGGATGCAGAAAAACGATGCCGGAGGAGGCGATGTGAACGCTGCCGCTATTAACCCGCATAGCATGACATCAGAGCAGAGGAGAAAACAGGTGCGTGATGATTGGAGCGCCTGCCTCACTCGCCTTGCTGAGACGCGGGACAAAACAGAATTTGCACGCTTATTTGGCCACTTCGCCCCTCGTGTCAAAGCATATTTGCTGCGACTGGGCATGGTCGATGCCACAGCAGAAGAAGTGATGCAGGAGGCCATGCTGCTGGTTTGGCGAAAGGCGCATTTATTCAACCGTAGCAAGGCCAGTGCCAGCACATGGATTTTTACGCTGGCGCGAAATCAAAGCATTGATCGCATGCGCCGAGATAAGGTTCAGCTTTACGAACTCCCGGAGGAGGAGCCTGATCCGGACGGTCGTGACATGGGGGAGCATTCAGTTATTTCTGAACGCATGCAAGAAGCCATCGCGACTTTGCCTGAGGCTCAGGCACAGGTGCTGCATCTGTCGTATTACGAAGGTAAAAGCCATTCGGAAATTGCCGACCAGCTCGGAATACCGCTTGGTAGTGTTAAATCCAGACTTAGATTGGCGTTCAGTAAGCTCAAGGCTTACTGGGGAGAAGACGAGTGAATATTAGCCATCATTTTGACGACGCAACCCTGATGGCCTATTCCGCAGGTACCTTACCCCAGGGTATGGCGTTATTGGTTGCATGCCATTTGCATTGGTGCGAGCACTGCCGAGGGCGTGTCGATGAGACAGACGCTGTAGGTGGCGCCTTGCTCAACGATATCAAGCCCGTCCAAATTCAAGACAGTGCCTTGAACGCGGTTCTGGCACGGCTGGATGAGCCCGAGCAGGAGTTCAGCCCTAACAGACACAAGAACGCGAATACGAGTGACTTGGGTAAAGGGCAGATGCCTGAGCCCTTGGCTGATCTGGTTGGATCTTCGCTTGATGAGCTGCCCTGGAAACGCATCGGCTATGGAGTTCGTCAGGTTGATCTGGACCTGGGTGGCCCTGGGGCGACTCGCCTGCTGCGTATTTCACCGGGAGTGGCTGTACCGCACCACACGCATACCGGTAACGAACTGACTCTGATATTAAGTGGGTCTTACTCCGATGAAGTAGGGCGCTTTCGCAGAGGTGATGTGGCGGATCTGGACGGTGAAATGGAACACCAGCCACTGGTTGATACGGATGAAGACTGTATCTGCCTGATCGCAACTGATGCACCGCTCAAGTTCACAGGGCTCTTTGGTCGCTTGGTTCAGCCGTTTATTGGCCTTTAAGGAATCACTATGGAATCCACCTTACCTGAGCAAAAAATTCCAGTAGGCATCAGTGCCTGCCTCACCGGGCAGCAGGTGCGCTATAACGGGGGACACAAGCGCTCTCGTTACTGCCTGGGAGTGCTGGATGACTGCTTCAGCTTTGAAACCTTCTGTCCCGAAGTGGCAATAGGTTTGGGCATCCCCCGTGATCCAATTCGTCTGGTAGGCCTTGAAGGTGAACATCCACAAGCGCGTGGCACCAAGACACCTGAACTGGATGTTACGGATGACTTGTTGCGAGTAGGTACTGACTTCGCCCGTAAGCATGAGCACCTTAGAGGCTTCATTTTGATGAAAGGCTCACCCAGCTGCGGTATGGAGCGGGTGAAGGTGTACCACCCTAACGGTGTGCCTCATCATGCTGATCAGGGAGTCTTTGTCAGAGCGTTGCGGGAAGCGAATCCACTGCTGCCTTTAGAGGAAGAGGCCCGCATGAACGATGCCGTTCTGCGGGAAAATTTTATCGCCCGTGTGTTTGCCTACGATGACTGGAAAAGGTCGGTGGAGCCGGATGCCAGCTACCACGACATTCTGCAGTTCCACAGTCGTCAGAAATACCTTCTGATGGCGCACCACTATGAAGGCTACAGGGAGCTGGGTCGTTATTTGGCTGAGGCTCATGACAAGCCCCTGGAGGAGGTAAAGCGCCACTATATTGAGCGCTTTATGCTCCACATGGAGCACAAGGCAAGCCGTAAATCTCATACCAATGTATTGATGCACATTTTGGGTTACCTGAAAAAAGAGTGCGACAGCGACATCCGGCAGGAGATCCTGGATGCGATCGAACAATACCGTCGCGAACAGGTGCATTTGGTTGTTCCGTTGACGCTACTGAAGCATTACGTGAAGCGTCATGGCTCCGAGTACATCCGCTCTCAAACCTACTTCAATCCACATCCACATGAGTTGGGACTGAGGAATTACATCTGAATGCAACTGGTCTGGTTTCGTAACGATCTGCGCCTGATTGATAATCCGGCGCTTTTTAATGCCTGCTCAACTGGAGAAGCTGTTACAGCCGTTGTTTGCCTGACGCCTGAACAATGGGCTGAACATAATGAGTCTGAAGCCAGAATTACGCTTTGGATGGACCGTCTTAATTGGCTTGGGCAGCAGCTCAATAAGTCCGGTGTGCATCTGGTCAAACTTGAGCTAAGTCGATTCGAGGATTGTGCCCCAGCTTTGCTCGATCTGGCTCGCCAGCACAAGGCAAGGGCACTTCACTTCAATTACGAATACCCACTGAATGAACAAAACCGTGACAGAGCCGTCTGTGCTGCCCTGAATGCTGTTGGGGTTGAAGCATTGGGATATCACGGCGATGTCATAGTGCCACCTGGACAGGTGCTAACAGGCTCTGGAACCCCCTTTAAGGTGTTTACACCGTTCAGCAAGGCTTGGCAGAAGCAACTCCTGGGCATGGAGCATGAGCCTTTGCCGTCCCCGTTTGGCCAGCACGGAACTGAGCCCGACTGTAAGGGCGCCCCCCAGTTGGTTGGCGTAAAGAACGCTGGGGAGGCGGTTGAGTACCCTGTGGATGATGGCCGCCTATTGGAGCATCTGACTCGCTTTATTCATGAGCAGGAGCCGGATTACCAGCGTTTAAGAGACTTCCCGTCCAGAAATGGTACGTCTGGTCTCTCACCAGCCCTGACTGTAGGCGCGGTCTCCGCGCGACAATGTTTGGCAGCCTTAAAGACTACGAGTCAGGGTGAGTCCTGGCTGCAGAGTACCTGGCTTAATGAGTTGGTTTGGCGCGAATTCTACCGCCATCTGCTGGTCAGCTTCCCCGGTCAGAGCCGCTATGAGCCCTTCAGGCCTGAAGTTGCAGCACGTATTACCTGGGTGAAAAATGATGTTCATCTGAAAGCTTGGCAAGAGGGCGAAACAGGCTTTCCCATTGTCGATGCCGCCATGAAACAGCTCAACAGTACAGGGTGGATGCATAACCGTCTGCGCATGATTGTGGCCAGCTTTTTAACAAAGTTGCTGCGAATCGATTGGCGGGAAGGGGAGGCCTACTTCATGTCCCGACTGATCGATGGGGACTTTGCGTCTAATCTTGGCGGATGGGCCTGGAGTGCCTCAATCGGTGCTGATGCTGCGCCATACTTTCGTATCTTCAATCCACAATTACAGAGCGAAAAATTTGATCCAAATGGCGAATTCATCGCCCAGTGGTTACCTGAGCTAAGGCATTTGCAGCCCAAGGAAAGGCATAAGCCGGGGGCAGGGCAGCGATACGGTCGGCCAGCGCCGATAATTGACTACAAAGCCGCTCGAAAGGCGGCTTTGGACGATTACAATCAGGGGCAGTAAGGATCAGTGACGAGTAGGGGTAAAACCCTGCTCTTCAGGCATCATGCCTGAGCTGAACTCGTCCAAAGAGGGCTCTGCCGCAATCTGGTACCCCTCGCTTGCCCACTCGCCCAGGTCGATCATGCGGCAGCGTTCTGAGCAGAACGGGCGCCACTTGTTTGTTTCGGAGTACGGCGTTGGAGTTTCGCACTGAGGGCACTTGACCAGACGTGGTTTAGTCATCGGCTGCGTCCTCCTCGGCGGCAATTTTCAGTAGCTGGGGGTGCAGTGCGGCTACCGCTTCTTTAAGCTGTTCGGGCGATCCATTGTTATCCAGCACGAAGTCGGCCTGCTCCAGGCGCTCCTCTCGATTCATTTGCGCAGCGAGAATTTGACGAACCTGGTTTTCATCGACGCCGTCACGTTGAATAGTACGCTCAATCTGGGTCGACTCAGGTACGTCTACCACAATGACCTGACTGATCAACAGGTGCTGGTCAGTTTCAAGCAGTAAGGGTGAAGACAGAATCGCATAGGGGTGTCCATCGGCATCAAGCTGCTCCAGAGTGTCCATGATTTGTTCACGGATCAGCGGATGCAGCAGGGCTTCCAGCCAGTTACGCTCCCGTTCCTTATCGAACACAATGCGTCTTAATGCGGCTCGATCCAGGGTGCCATCAGGCTTGATCAGGTGCTCACCAAAGCGGGCCGCTATCTTGGTGAGAGCCTCACTACCGGGCTCAACCACTTGGCGTGCAACCAGGTCGGCATCAATCACCGGAATTCCCAAGGCAATAAAACACTCGGAAGCGGTACTTTTACCGCAGCCAATACCACCAGTGAGTCCTGCAACCAGCATCAAAAGCTCCCCAGATATGCGGATATGATTGAGTCACCCCATACCATCGCAATCCAGCCAGCGATAGCCAGGTAGGGGCCAAAGGGAAGAGGATTCTGCGCCTCATGACGGCGAAATGCAATCAGGGCAAAGGCGAGCACTACACCTACAACAGAGGACAGCAAAATCACCAACGGAAGAATCTGAAAACCACCCCAGGCACCAATCGCGGCGAGCAGTTTGAAGTCACCATAGCCCATGCCTTCCTTGCCTGTCAGCAGCTTAAACAGCCAATAGACACTCCATAGCACCAGGTATCCAGCAGCAGCACCTATGACCGCGCTTTCAAGCGACGTAAACACTTCCTGAGTGTTGATCAGAAGCCCCATCCACACTAGCGGCAGAGTGATGGAGTCCGGCAGAAGTTGATGGTCCAGGTCAATGAAGGTGAGCGTAATCAACGCCCAGGTCAGCAGAACCAGCAAACCCGCTTCAAGAGTGAAGCCGAAGTGCCATACCAGCCAGGCGCTGCTCAAACCTGTCAATAGCTCAACAAATGGGTAGCGGAAAGAGATGCCCGTGCCACAGCTGCTACAGCGACCGCGCAGGAACAACCAGCTGATAACCGGAATATTCTCATACCACTGAATCTGGTGTCCGCAGCTGCCGCAGCGGGAGCCTGGGGTCATCAGGTTGAAGGCTTCTTCAGGCTCCTCTGTTGAATCGGTTTCAGCAGGCACTGAGGATTTATTACTTACTTCAGATTGAAGGTATGCATCCCACTCCCGTTGCATCATGACGGGAAGGCGGTAAATGACGACGTTAAGGAAACTGCCGACTAACAAGGATAATAAAAGTGCGAACCCCACCGCCACAGGCAATGAGGTTTGAAGTAATTCGAGCATTAACCGACAACCTGACCCAGCTGGAAGATTGGCAGGTACATAGCGATTACCAGGCCGCCGACAAGTGTACCCAATACCACCATGATCATGGGCTCAAGCAGGCTGGAAAGGTTATCAACCGCGTTGTCGACTTCCTCTTCATAGAAGCTGGCAACCTTGTCGAGCATCATATCCAAAGAACCGGCTTCTTCACCGATGGCTATCATCTGTACGGTCATGGTTGGGAATACACCCGTCATATTCGTAGCGCTTTGAAGGGATTGCCCCGTGGATACCCCGTTTCGGATTTGTATGATGGCATTTTCGTAGACGATATTACCGGCAGCTCCTGCAGCAGAATCAAGTGCTTCTACAAGAGGGACGCCTGCGGCGAAAGTCGTTGCCAGAGTTCGGGCAAATCGCGCTATGGCTGCTTTGTGGAGGATAACTCCGATCGCGGGTATTTTAAGCACAGTCCTATCAACAAAGTTGGAGAATCTTTGTGATTTTTGGCGAGCTTTCGCGAAAGAAAAGGCCGCAGCAACAGCAGCTATCAAGCCTACAAACCACCATTCCTGAGCCCACTCGGATAGGCCTATAACCCACTTTGTGAAAGCCGGAAGGTCTGCACCAAAACTACTGAAGACAGATTCAAATTGAGGTACAACCTTAACCAGCAAAATTGCAGATACGATGACGCCAACCACAATAACGGCTATTGGGTAGGTTAAAGCCTTTTTGATTTTTTTCTTAAGCGACTCTACTTTCTCTTTGTAGGTGGCTATACGGTCCAGCATGGTCTCGAGGGCGCCTGATTGCTCGCCAGCATGAACCAGCGAACAAACCAAGTCATCAAAGTGCTCAGGGTGTTTGCTCAGTGCTTGTGAAAGGTCGCTGCCTGAGTTGACATCATTTTTGACTTCGGTAACAAGGTTTTTCAACTTAACTTTTTCGGCACCTTCGGCCACGATTTCCAAGCCTTGAAGCAGCGGAACACCTGCTTTCATCATGGTGGCTTCCTGGCGGATGAAGAAAGCAATATCTACTGGCTTTATAGGCTTATGCTTGGAGCTGAACATGGAAACACGTTCTTTTCCCAGCTTACCCGGGTTAATTCCTTGCTTTCGAAGCAAAGCCTTTGCCGCAGCGATGTTCTCGGCATCAATTTTGCCCTTACTGATATTGCCGCTTTTGTCTTTGCCTTGCCAAACGAAAGTCGTTTTTTTAGGGGCTTTTTTTGCTGCAGTGGTTGCCATGCTCTATCCCTGTCAGGTTTTGATTACCCGGTTCATTTCTTCCAAACTGGTTACGCCTGCCGCTACCTTGAGGAGGCCTGATTTGCGAAGGGTTCTGAACCCTTGCTTCTCGGCAGTTCGAAGAATATCAATGGAATTGCCGTTCTCCATAATACACTCTGCAATTTCAGCGCTCATTTGGAGCATCTCATAAATACCGACGCGCCCTTTGTAACCTCTATTGCATTTCTTACAGCCGTCATGGTTTGCTTCAAATAACTGTAGCTGAGGGATTTGGTCTGGAGTAAAGCCTTCCTCAATCAAGGCAGGTTCTGGTATCTCAGCGGGTATTTTGCATGACTCACACAGCCTACGGGCCAGTCGCTGTGCAATGATTAGACTGACCGAGGTGGCAATATTGAATGATGGCACACCCATGTTGCGCATACGTGTGAGCGTTTCAGGCGCACTATTGGTGTGCAAGGTTGACAGTACCATATGGCCGGTCTGTGCTGCCTTGATGGCAATCTCGGCGGTTTCCAGGTCTCGAATCTCACCCACCATGACTACGTCAGGGTCCTGACGCAAGAAGGATCTAAGCGCTTCTGCGAATGTGAGGCCGACCTTGGGGTTAACATGTACCTGATTAACACCTTCAAGGTTAATCTCTACCGGATCTTCTGCAGTAGAAATGTTGCGCTCTTCAGTATTCAGTATATTCAGGCCAGTATAAAGGGTTACTGTCTTACCTGAGCCGGTAGGGCCTGTAACCAAAATCATGCCTTGCGGCTGTTCCAGAGTAGTTAGGTAGGCCTTTTTCTGGTCCTGCTCAAAACCCAGTGCCTCCACGCCCATCTTGGCACTACTGGGGTCCAATATGCGCAATACAATTTTTTCGCCCCAAAGTGTGGGCAAGGTATTCACACGAAAGTCGATAGAGCGCTTTGTGGAAACCTTGAGTTTGATTCGGCCATCCTGAGGAATGCGACGTTCGGAAATATCCATCCGAGACATGACCTTCAAGCGCGCTGCTAACCGAGTAGCGAGGTTCAAAGGAGGGCGGTGAACTTCTTGCAACATGCCGTCAATACGGCAGCGTACTCGGTAGGTTTTCTCATAGGGTTCGAAGTGAATATCTGAAGCGCCTTTCTTAATCGCGTCCAATAGCACCTTATTGATGAAACGGACGATGGGTGTATCGTTAGCCGCCTCTTCGGCGGTCTCTTTTTCACTGGCTGCAGCCTGGTCTTCAGGAAGTTCAATATTATCGAGATCGGTATCCTCAAGCTCTTCCATCGCATCGGTGGCATTGTCGAGATAGCGCTCAAGGTGAGCATGGAGTTTATCCTCTTCGACAATAACTGGCTCGGTAGTGATGCCGGTGTGGAACTTGATTTCATCCAGTGCCTGGATGTTTGTGGGGTCAATAATTGCGATAAAGAGCCTGTTATCGCGATGTAAAAGCGGTAACACGCGGTGCTTCGTAATCAACGCTTCGGAAATGATACCCTTGGGTAGAATATCGTCACCCAGTGCATCCAGGTCAAACAGCGGGTACCCGAACTCCTCTGAGGCTGCTTGAGCCGCCCGATGGGAACTAATCAGCCTATTTGAAATGATGTAGCTGATAAAAGGCAGGTTGGCTTCTCGGGCTTGAGCGACTGCGTCCTGTGCTACCTCAGCCGAGAAAACACCATCGTTTACCAGCCGCTTGGCCAGACCTGTAAGGGGGTGCATACCTTGAGACACCGGAACTCCTGTAGCCGTGTAACAGAGTCGATACAATTAAAGCCGTATAGTAATGCAATAAAAGCACAGCCGCATCAGGAGTGTAAACTCAGGTTGTCAAATGTGCAGTTTATTGACTAAGCTCAAGCTGAATTGTCGTTCAGTTTGTGTTCAGGCTGGACATCGGGACTTGAGCTGGCCTAGTATGCACCTATGGGCTGCTGACAGGATGTGCGCCAACCCATGCTTTGCAACAATTTTAACTCGCTGGAGAGTAAAACCATGAAAAAACAGATGAATCAGAAGGGTTTCACCCTGATCGAATTGATGATCGTTGTTGCGATTATCGGTATCTTGGCTGCTATCGCCCTGCCGGCATATCAGGATTACGTTAAGAAGAGTCGTGATGCTGCTTGCCTGGCTGAAGCTAAAGGCTATGCGAACTCAGCACAGGTGGCATATTCTGAAGGTGCCAGTACTTTTGCGTCCGTGCCGTCTATGACGTTCTCCGCTAACTGTGGTGCTCCTGCCGCAAGCGGTTCTTTCCCTGGTTTCACAGTATCTGTTACCAATGGCTACAAAGGTACAGCTATTACTTGTGGCACTAACGGTACCTGTACACAGTAATATAAGTAGTTCTCTGCCAGGTAGTGAAAAGTTTAACTGGCCGGTGGTCTTGAGTTAAATACAAGGCCACCTTTTGTTTGGTTTGCACAGTGGTGGTGCAATGAACAATTACAGACATTCGGGATTTACCCTCATAGAGCTCATGGTGGTAGTGGCTATAATTGGAGTCCTTGCTTCGATCGCCATTCCTGCATATGTTTCGTACATGGCAAAATCTGCAAATGCAGCTTGTTTGGCTGAAGCTAAAGGCTATACGATGAGTGCCTTTGTTGCCCTGACAGAGGGTACTGTCTCGGTTCCGTCACCGAGTCCTTCTTCGTGTGTGTCCATAACTGATGCTTCAGGATTAAGCTTGAATGCCTCTATCAGCGCCGTACCGGTAGCACCCGGAGATAGAGGGACCCTGTGTAACCTGAACGCAAATACTTCTTGTGTCCTGAACTGATTGGACCGTTGTCTCACTCCATGGTGATGACATATGGCTAAATAAGCCGTACACCTACATCTCAGCCTTTCTCTACTTTTGCTCTTGCATGTCTTTATGATGCCAAATTTTTAATTGATTTTACTTTGTGAAACCACGGAGGGAATATGCGAGTAATTAGAGTTGAGGTGTTAAATAAAAATATACCCACCCATGACCATCTTCCTGGAAAGCAGGGAGGGGTGGCTGTGCTGTTTGTGGTCGTCGTTCTCTCTTTGGTCATGGCCATAATCGCTCTCTCAGTGTCTAAACCTGTTCTGGTTGAGCAGAAAATGACGGGCAATGATATCCGTGCCCGTGAAGCGCTTGAGGCTGCAGAGGCTGGGCTGGCGTTTGCGAAGGCCTGGACGGATAGTTCGGCGGTAACCGCTAATTTAAATTGTCCGGGCGGCTCTGGGTGTCCGGTATTGCCCTCAATTACCGGTACAACATCTGGAGAAACTTATACGCTTTCGATCGATTTTGCTGTGGATGCTGATGGGAATATTCAGATTACCTCATCTGCTGCAAACTCGGATAATACCCGAGCACAAGTCGAAGACTGGGTTGCTCAGGTAAGTATGCTTAACGACCCGACCTTTCCACCCCCTATCGTTGTAAATGGATCCATGTCTGGTGTGACAGGTAATCCAGTCATTGATACGGGTGCACCACCCGACCCAGCAATTCTCTATAACTCAAATGTTGCCTCTGCAGGTAGTATCGAGACGGGGAAATATAATAAAAAAGGCTCTGACCCAGAGTTGGGAAGTGTTGTTGGTGAAACTTTCCCTACAACGGCTACCCCCGCATGGGATCATGTCTTTTCAGTCTCGCTTAGCAGTGCAATTGCTCAGGCCCAGACCGCTGGCTACTTGGCTTCTGCGGGGTTGCCGAGTCAGCCTTCGGCCGGTAGTGGGTCATTCTTCCTTTGGGATAGTAGTAGCCATATTCATGCATCCTATGGCACGGCTACAAACCCGGTCGTTATTATTATTCCGAATGAGTGCCCCAAGATTAACGGTGGGCCAGTTATATACGGAATTGTCTATTTTGGTAACTCGGCATGCTCCAACAAGCATGGCTGGGGTAACGCAACTATTTATGGTTCTGTAGTGGTCGAGGGTGACATTACCAAGGTTACAGCTAACGCTGATATTATCGACTGGAACAGTGGCGGTACTACAGCGCCCAATGTATTCCTTGACTACAGCACAACCATCCCTGGCACCTGGAAGGATTTCTGATGAATAAAAAAATGAAAATGCTTCATCAGCAGGGCTTTTCTCTGATCGAGGCGCTGGTTAGTGCATTATTGCTGTCAGTAGTGATATTGGCGTTAAGTGGCTTGCAGACTCGTATGCTGTCCGATAGCGGGGAAAATCGTATCACGACCCATGCACTCAATGCGGCCTCGGAGAAACTGGAAGAAATGCGAGATTTCAGCCGTCAGGATTTGTTCGATAGTCTCACGGCGGGTAATGACACTCTAAATGCTGCAAACGTACAGCTGTCGCGCAGTTGGACTGTTACAGATAATGGTGGCTACATTACGGCTCAAGTCCAGGTTGTCTGGGTGGATTCAGAAGGTAACAACCAGAATGTTCAGCTAACTTCCTATATTGATCAAGCTGATCCTGTGCGGTCTGGGAAGGTCCTTCTTGCAGCAGTAGCTGGTGGTGGCAGCACCGGTGGGGGAAGTAATGGTAACACAGGAGATACTGGTACCGATTCAAATTCAGATGGTGGGCAAGACTCCAGTGACTCTAGTGGCCCTGATAATTCGACTGGTGGCGATACTGGTGGTAGTACGGGAGGTGGGGCAGGTGATAGCGGTAGTGATAATTCAACTGATGAGGATGATGGCTCATCAGGCAGTGTTGAGGTCACAGGCAGTGCTTCAGACTGTGTGACTCAGGTATGTGAGGTTCCCAGGAAAAGTACAGTTAGCATAACCTTTTCAATCACAGGAACTTCCAAATTTGACTCAGACAATGTTTCTGTTGATGGCGCAACTCTGGGAACTGTTACGTGGAGTAGTGCAAGCAAAAATGGAACGGTTAACGTTACTTCCCCCAATGGTAAGAATAAATACTTCTCGGTAACTATCGAGGTTGATGGAGATAGCGTCACGCTCCAGTTTGTCACGATCTGAAAGTAAAAAGGCGCTTGAGAATAAGCGCCTTTTCCTTTTCAGGGTGCTGAAAAGGGGTTAAAACTCCAAAAGAGCTGCGCCGCCTCTAACGGGATCTTCTTCGCTGATATACGATGTCAGAACCACTTGTTGCTGAGTACCTGTAGTATCACTCCAAGTAACCGTTACCTGTGCTTGTTTGCAGGTTGCTGAGTTGGGGCAGGCGCTTATAGACCAGTTTCGGCTTAAGGTTGCATTAGATGAAACCTGTGTGTCGCTTCCGTTTGCAAATGCCGAATACACATCAAACCGTGAAAAATCCCTAAGCTCTTCGATTTTTTCTTCAGCAAAGTTGAGAGCGTGGGTGCTTACACGGCTTTGTCCGCTATCGGTTAGGGTATTAACCTGAAGGCCTGTAATGGCCAAGACCGCAACTGCTAGAATCAGAGCTGCTATCAAGGCCTCAATAAGCGAAATACCTTTTTGATAGTGGATGGGTCTTGCATGCATGTCAGTAATCCTTCCAGGTTCCGGGAATGCTGGTCGCATAGTCAATCCCTATGTTGAAAACATCATCCAGCCCGCCCAAGTCCTCATAATCTGTTTCGATGAATTTTGAGTTCGCGTTGGGCTTGTCTACATCACCTTCCCAAATGACAGAGCCGTAGATGGTGGCCCCGCCCCAACCGTTAGCTGCGCATGCGGTGGTTGACTCGTAATAAACAATTCCGTAAATGGTAACGGTACCGTTAAAACTTGGACAGCCGTATGAGTCGCGTACAATCAGTATAACTGGGGTGCTTGGCGTGCCAATGGTCTTATCATCCACTCCAACCCCTGAGCAGCTACCTATTATGGCGCCGCTATTAACATTGCCACTGTTGTTCACTAAGTACACATAGGGCTTATCAGAATCTGGTGCGCCACAGGGGATATTTGAGGTAAATTCATTACCTGCATCCGTAGCCAGTTGAATAGCATCGGGGAGTGGCATTTCAAAAGCGTTGTTCCAGGCGCAACTGGTACTAGGGCAGCCTGGGAACGTATCCACTGTGAAGGCGCTACCGCCTGTGGTTTCACCTGGGTCCTGTACGCCGTTGTCGTTAGTATCATCCCAGCTACTTACATCCAAATGCCCTTGTGGAATGCAGGCTGGATCCGAGGATGTGCCGCTAATAGCAACGGTGTCATCGTGGTTAAGAACATAGGAATCCGGTGTGCCAGTGGGGGCGGTGGTAATACATCCGGCCAAAACCCAGGGTGGAGGTGTGTTGGCGCCTGTGCCCCAAAGTTGAATTGGGGATTGTTTGACATGTGATTCTGTAGACGCGGTAATGCTATTGTCATTTGCGCTCCAGGCCGTTGCACTCACCAGTACAGAGCTGCTGGTCTTATCGAAAATTACACTGTAGGTGTAGGTTTCGCCACTAGTGGCACCGGATATGCTGTTTATGGCTGTAGGGCAGCCGGTCGGCAGTGAGCCCGGGGCACACGTAAGCTCCCCGTCCGGGAGGTTGTGTTTATTGGCCCATGCTTTGGCGTATTCCATCCCGGCCTGTGCAGCTTCGTGAACCTCTCTAGCGCGGACGTCGTTTGCAGTCATCCGCTGCTCTTGGATACCGGTCCTTGAAACTGTTAATGCCATACCTGCCATGATGATGACTAACACGATGACAATGAAAAGTGTTGCCATACCTTGTTGTCTTCTGGGGAGCAGGGCTTGAGGCTGCTTGATCATGGTATTAACTCCACCTGCACTTAAGGCAGGTTCTCTATGAATTTGTCATTGCGAAGGCGAACACGCTGGGTAATTGTTTGGCTTACCGAAGCATCATCACGTAGCTGGCCGCTCAGGCTGATCGTAACGGAACGAACATATAGGCAAGATTGGCCTGTTATGCAGGTGTTACATACCTCATTTATGTCACACAGGTCATTGCCAGCATCAGCCACTGCGCCACCAGTATCACCGTCAACAACGCCATTGCCGTCCGTATCAGTAACCATACTGGTTACATTGAGTTCATTGCTGTTCAGGGTAAAACTCAGAGCTGTAACCTGGATTTCCGGCTCAGTAATTGTTTCCCATGTTCCATTGGTACAGGAGGTATTTGTGGTACCTGAGCTGCGCATTTCCAACTCGCCGTTATTGCTAAGCCTAAAGCCAAAATGTTCATTGTCATCAACAGCGGGAGGCGTATCTGAATCGGCGTTGTAGCTGTATGTAATGCAGCTGCCTGAATCCAGTACCTGTACATCCTTGTCAACTGCGTAAAATGGATTGGAGCGAAGTTGAGCACCGTAGGTTACGGGATCTGAGGTGACGTAACCTGAGCGGCGGATGTCACGTGTCATGATATCCATCATGGCTCGCATATCCTGATTAAGGCGCGCCAGATTAAGGTTGTCTGTTTGAGCTCCCGAAGAAGTCAAAAATGCTGCTGTTGCTGCACCTAGAACAACAAGGCCTACTAACATCCCGATTAGAAGTTCTATTAGGGTTAGGCCAGACTGGCGTTTCATTGGGGTTAGCATGCTTCATACCCTCCAAAGCCACAAATCCTTGTGCGTCCAAGGGTGCTGATTGTAATTGTTGCCGTGAAACCGCGTGCTGAAGTCAGTGTAAGGCTACCATTGTTAAGAGAGGTACCCCTTACTGGATCAAATGTACTGTAGGAGACCCCGCCAGCAAATGCGGCATTGCTCAGACTGATAGTTGAGTAGTCATCATTATTTGCTGTGCGAATAGAGGACTCGGAAAAACTACCATCTTCGTTTGTATCTGGGATAACGGTAAAGCTCCAATTTGCACCAGTACTGAACGTAGTGCGTACTTGGACATTACGTTTGATTGATTCACTTCTTGCCCAGCGAATGTCTGCTAGTGTGGCTTCAGCTGCTGACTTCAGTCGTTGCTTGTCTATGGAGTCGTTGTAAGAAGGTACCGCTATAGTGGCTAGAATGCCGAGAATTACCACGACAATCATGATTTCGATAATGGTCACACCAGACATATACCTGGTACTCGAAAAGTCTTGTGGCTTGATCATGGTCTTAACGCCTCCAGCAATCTGCGGGAGTTTTTGTTGTATTGCCTGCGCTCATTGTGAGCGTAATGGTTGGGCAATCAGTATCCTTGGTCTGGGCGCCGGTAGCGCTTGCTGTCACTGTGTAGCTTGTCGCATTTGCAGCCGTTACAGCTAGATTATAGTAGCCCTCGGTGGATGTTGACGAAGCGTTTGGCAATGACGCTATAGTTGACGAGTAGGTCGTATTACTAATTCGGTGCTTTTCCTGGGCCGCCTGGATGCTCATCAATGCTGAAGTTGCATCAGCTCGTCTGCCTTTTTGCAGGTAGCCTTGATAGGCTGGAAGGGCGATGGCGGCAAGTATCCCTATAATGACAACTACGACCATCACTTCAATCAGGGTAAAGCCCTTTTCATAGCTATCTGATTTCTTTGATAATCTCATCTCTGTTTCCTTTTTTATAATTGCGCCCGACTAAAAATAATTAGGGTAAATTTCACTTGCCCTAGCCAAAATGCCATCATCGTTCAGATTGGCCCTTCGAGCAAGCGAGTAACCGAAAGCTTCATAACTGTATGTTTTTAGTGACTAATATTTTTAAGCACTCCATTCACTATAGCTTAATAGTTTTTATGCAGTGAGTGAGTTGATAATCTGTTGAGCCATGTCAGTTGAAGCCTGATATTGAGCATCCAAGGTGACGTTCCCATGACGACTTACAAGCACCACATGCACTGGTCTCGGTTATTGACAACTTGGCGTTATGGTCATGAAGGTGAGCCTGAGGAAGAAATGGGGCGCAGCCACTTCCACAAAGACCATGACCGTATTATTTTTTCCAGTGCATTCAGAAGATTAGGTCGCAAAACACAAGTACACCCCTTTTCGTTGAACGATCATGTCCACACCCGCCTTACGCATTCAATAGAGGTTGGGAGCCTTGGCCGAAGTCTGGGTATCAGGGTTGGAGAGATGATTGCCGGCGAGTTACCGGCTTGGGCGTCCTCTCATGATGTGGGGCTGATTGTTCAGGCGGCCTGCCTTGCTCATGATATTGGTAATCCCCCGTTTGGCCATGCTGGTGAATATGCCATTCGCGATTGGTTTCAGAGACACAGGGGTGATCCGCGATTTACCAGTTTGGCACCATCACAGCTTACGGATCTGCAAATGTTTGAGGGCAATGCCCAGGGCTTCAGGGTTGTGACAAGAATCGAAAACCACCTGTATGACGGGGGGTTACGGCTGACATACCCTACGTTAGGTGTGCTTTTGAAATACCCTTGGGGTGTTCAACAAGGTCGAAAACAAGGAAAGTTCAGTGCTTTTGAATCTGAATTGGAAATACTCAATGCTTTGGGCCGGGATCTGGGGCTGGTTCGTGTGGAAGATAACCATTGGTCAAGGCACCCCTTAGCCTTCTTAATGGAGGCCGCCGATGATATTTGTTACGCCATTATGGACCTGGAAGATGCCATTGAGTTGAATATTCTCTGTTTTGAAGACGTCAAAAGCATTCTTCTTTTAATGTGTGGCGATCTTGAGTTTGAAGACAAAATCTTCTCAACTGAAGCGTCAGCCCGACGAAAGATATCGGCTTTGCGTGGCAAGGCCATGGAAAACATGGTGAACTCGGTTGTTGATGCTTTTCGAGCCCACTATAAAAGCATCATGGCTGGAGAGTATCAAGGCGAGCTTCTTCTGGACGGTGATCCGCTCGTGTGTGAAGGAATTCTGATGGCGAAGCAAGTTGCCCGGCAGAGAGTTTTTCCCGATACCCGAAAGGCTGAACTGGAGGTGGGCGCCTATACCACTCTGGGAATCCTGCTGGATGCCTTCTGTGATGCGGTGTTTGAGCAGAGCCGCGTAAATATCCAGCCCCTTGGCTATCGCGCCCAAAAGATTTTGCGGTTAATGGGCATTCATGCACCATCAGAAGGCGAGTCGTTGTATTTTGCATACAGGAGGGTGTTGGACTTTATCTCGGGCATGACCGATAACTATGCGTCATACTTGGCCAAACAAATTGGTGGAACAGGGCTGTAACCTGATCCTGGTCGGTCAGCATTCTAGTGGTTGGTGCTAAAGTAACCGAAGATATAAGTTGGTGTGATTGAATGTCCAGTTTGAGAGATCAGTTAAGCGGGTTAGTCTATTCCACGGAGTCTGGACGGCAATGTCCAGACTGTGGAGAGCCGCAGAGTCAGTGTCGTTGCGATGAACTTGATGAACAGGCAAGAATTGCAAGCCTTGATGGCGTCGTCCGAATTCGCAGAGAAACCAGTGGCCGGAAAGGCAAAGGGGTGACAACCATTCAAGGAATCCCCCTAACTGAGCCTGATCTAAAAATGCTGGCAAAAAAGCTGAAGCAGCGTTGTGGAACTGGCGGTTCGGTTAAGGATGGAATTATAGAGATCCAGGGTGATCACCGTGTAACCTTGAAAGAGGCGCTTGAATCTGAAGGGTACACTGTGAAGTTATCAGGTGGTTAAGATACGGAGTACAGGGATGAAGTTAAAAGTAGCCGGGATATTGTTTGCATTGGTTGCTCAGCCGGTGCTGGCTGATGTTTATCATTATGTCGATGACAAAGGCCGCAAAATCTTTGTCGACCGAATGAGTCAGGTACCTCCAGAGTTCCGTGATCAACTGGAAATACGGAAAGAGCCGGCTTCCAAGGTGAGTGCTGCTGAGCAAGCAAAGGGTTCAACCCTCCCAGAGTCTAGTAGCCCTGAGGGCAGTGGCAAAACAGGCGATACCAAGCTGGCTCAAGTTGAAGCTGATATGAAAAAGCTGGAGCAGCCTGTTGTAATCGAAAACAACAGTGTCCGAGTCCCCGTCATACTTAAATACCTGAACCGTACTGTCAGTGCTGCACTGATTTTGGATACGGGAGCTTCACATACTCTGGTTTACAGAAACTCAATTAGAACATTGGGTGCCATACCCAAGCATTCGGGCTTTGCCACCGTTGTTGGAGGCGCTAAATTGCCTGCAGGGGTGGTAACACTCAACTCCATGTCTTTCGGCCCAATTAAACGCTCCAATGCGGATGTATTGGTCATTGAGCCAGAGACAACCCAAGAATATGACGGGCTGTTGGGCATGGATATTCTGTCTGAAGTGAAGTTTGAAGTTGATTTCGAACGAAAGCTGTTGATTTGGGAAGCTGACCGTTATCGAGAGTTGGCACGCACCAGAGATGAACTTCTGGCGGGTGCCAAATAATTATTAAGCTTGCTGAAGGTGGCGTTCTGCCAATCGCAGATCAAGAGTCGCCTTGAGCAGCTGATACAGCTGTATAGAAGCGTCAATCTCTGCTTTCCGGTTGGTCAAGCTCTCAATATTAAGGCCAATCGGGAGCCCAAGCGGCAAGCAGGCATCCAGAATCTGTTCTAGATTGTTCTGGCAAATGCGTACCGACTCGGCCAAGGGCTTTTCAGAATCAAGAATGCGGTATTTGGTTGCTTCTGGTACCGAAATTCCCAGCCACTCCATGAATTCTAATGTCTTGGCGCTGCCGCAAGGTGTGAAAGTCAGAATGATTCTCTTGGGGGTAATGCCCTGATCTCGGCAACTACGAGCATAAGAAGTTAGCAAATCAATGGTTGCTTGAGCGTTATATACAGCTTGAGAGACAAAAAACTCGCACCCATTAACTGATTTTGAAAGCAGGCGTTCGTGTTCGTTTCCTTTCACTGCATGACGCTCAGCGATGGTTACACCACCCAGATGAAATGGTTTATCGTGACTCTGAAGTGCGGCGTAGGCATCATTCAGTGATAGCTTGATTTCACCTTCAGACGAAGGGCTGCCAACAAGCACCAGGTTGTGAAGCCCATACTTGGTCCAGGCTTCTTCCAGCCAAGTATCAAAGTCGGCTTTATCTTTCTGTGCCACACTCTTGTAGGTGATAGTGGGTTTGCTATTCAAGCCGCTTAGCAACTTGGAATACTCGCGTGGGTCACGTGTTTCCATGAATGGAAACGGGCGTGGCTTTTCAATTCGACTGCTTTCGTCCTGAATGTCATAAACAATAAGGCCATCGTATTCGAGAGTTTCCAGTCGGGCGAGCAAACGGTCAGCGATCTCCCGCATCTGCATGTCCTCGGTGCTGGCTTTAGGCGGAGTTGTCCCGACAAAGCAGACACTGCGGTGAGGATCAGCAAATTTTTGTTGCAGGGAGTCGTTCATGGTATTCCGTTTCCTTCGTTTGGTGTTCTGTAATGAGTGAATTATATTCATTTAATTCGATGGCATGATGAAATCTTCTTCTATCGAACTGAGGGATGTTCATGTCAGTGTTGTTTCGATCATGAGAGGTTGCTATGAGCGGTAGCTTTAATCCATCCAATATAGAGCGCGAAGTACCGGATGGCACTGGGATTCCGCCACTTGAAAAATGGGATCCAGATTTCTGTGGCGATATTGACATGCGTATTGCACGTGATGGGCAGTGGTACTACGAAGGGTCGCCTATTGGGAGAGAAGCCATGGTTCGCATGTTCTCTCGTGTCTTGTGGAAAGAGGGCGATAAGTACTTTTTGAAGACGCCTGTGGAAAAGGTCGGTATTCAGGTTGAAGACGCACCTTTTCAAGTCATTCAAGTCGAGCATGAGGTGGGCGAAAAGGGGCCCGAGATGGTGTTTACAACATCAACAGGTGACCGAGTGCGAGCTGATGCAGAGCACCCAATTAGAGTCGAAACAGACCCCAAAACGAAAGAGCCACGACCATACTTGATGGTTCGGTTTGGCATGGAAGGCAGAATTGGCCGAAACCTGTTTTACCAGCTGGTGGAGTTTGCGCGGATCAAAGAGCACAAGCATAGCACCGAGCTGGTAGTGGATAGTGCTGGTGAGACCTTTAGTCTAGGTACTCTGCTTTAGGGCCTACCCATTGGATAATGGTACCTGCTTTTGTTTGGTAAAATAATATCATCGAGGACTTTCTCAATGGCATTTTCTTTATGTGCCTTAATAATACTTTTAGCGCGTAAGATAGCTGGGTGTTTGGGATAAAGTGACAATCCTTTTTTTAAGGTTTTGAGTGCCCTTACTTTCATGCCTACGTGGTTATAAGCTAATGCAAGGTCGTGGAAAACTAGTGGAGGAGGAGAGTTCCCAATATTTCGTTCTGCCCATGTGATATATGAAATTGTTCCTGACTTTGTTCCGTTGTTTAAGTCATTGTATAAAGATATTCTTTTGTTAATTTGAATTGCTAGTGGGCCGAAGTATAGATTGCTTTCTGCAGATTTAAGATCGGCCTCACTAGTCTCGTTGAATAGTATGTGGCCGTTAATATCTCTTGATACTTTTAGAGTGGATGAGAGGAAATAGATTGCTAATATGAATATTATAATACCGATAAATGGGAAAATATAAGAAGGTGACCCTAGCTTTTTTTCTTTGTTAAAAGGCTTGAATGTGAGAAATAAGATAAATATAAAAATCAGCCAGTGGTAGTTAGATGAGTAGAAAGGTAGCTCGGTTTGCGTATGCAGCGATATTGGGATTAAAATTGAAAAAAGAGCGCCTCCACGTTGAAGCCCAATTTTCTTGATTTGGAGTAAAATGGCTACAGTGATTATAATTAAACCCAGTAAGGCCGTAATGCCACCTTCTACAGCCCAAAGTAAAATTTCATTGTGTGGATGGGTGAATTTTGAAAAACCTAATAGTGGAGCACCTCCAAAATCCTGCATATAAGCGGAAGCATACTCATGAAATTTAGAATTAAAGCTACCAATACCATGACCAAAAAATGGTTTTTCGGAAAAAAACTCCCAGCTGATTTTGTATATGTGTAGGCGTATCTCGCTACCTGCTGAGGCAAGTTTTTCAATTTTAGAATAAGCTTTTAAGGCTCCATCACTCAGCAGTAACCCTGTCAATAAACCAGATAGCAGAGCGATAACTGCTGATGAGAAAACGACTTTTCTTAGCTTGAAAAAAGTATAGCGAGAAATCAGCAGCAGGGGGAAGCTCATTAAAATGCCAAGGATGCCTATCCGTGACCCAGTTGAGATAAGAATAGTTGAGGCTGTGAAAATTGAGATGAAGCATAAGGCTTTTATTAAAACTGTTCTGTTAGGGAATCCTGGAGAAGATATTTGATAAAAGGCTAAAATAATCGTTGTTGCCATGCTAGATGCGAGAATATTCGCTTGCATGAAAACGCCTGCTGCATGAGCTTCAAGGGGGTGAGGAATAATGCCGAGTAATATTCGCCCTGGCAGCATTTGAAGAAAACTGATTAGTGCATTCAACACTGAGCCAGTGAGAATGATGTAAATTGCATTATCAATAGTTCTCCTTGATGCTTGGAACTGAAACAAAGACATAAAAAAAAGTAGGCCAAATATGATTGCTATGAGTCTAAACGAAGTATCATGAGCGTAAGGAATTTCATTTAAAATACTGCCTGCTATCAAGAAAAGAGGGGCTGATATTAAAAGTAGTGACCACTTTGGATAAATGGCTATTTTGTTTTTGTAAACAAACAAAGTGGCAAAAAAAATAGATGTTGCAGCGGCTTCCCAAAGGAAAATGTTGAACGGAATGAGAAGCGCATCTTGTCCTGTGTTAGGAAGGAAAACTAAGGGGACAAACGAAATTAGTCCAACAATAAAAAGAAAAGTCTTTTCCACTATTATATATCCCTGTAGAAATTAGAGCATGCAAAGTTAATCATTAAAGAGATTGAAGCGTTCAAAAATGAATTTGCACTTCAAGTTTACAGCAAGACCAACGTCCCCAACCCCAAAAACGCTACAAATCCAACCACATCGGTAACGGTGGTAAGGATTACAGAGCCTGAAAGAGCAGGGTCAATCTTAAGCCTTTCCAGCAACACTGGAATCAGGACCCCAGACAAAGCCGCTGCAGCAATATTGATCACAATCGCCATGCCTATCACCAGGCCGATAGCCGCACTATCGAACCAGATGGATGCAACGATCCCTATCACTACAGCCCAGAGTACGCCATTGAGGCCACCCACACTGAGTTCTTTTTTCAGAAGGGGCATAACATTGGATGTAGTGATCTGTCCCAAGGCCAGGCCGCGGATGATCAGGGTTAGCGTCTGACTACCGGCTATACCGCCCATGGATGCAACTACCGGCATCAAAACAGCCAGCGCAACCACCTCTTGCAAGGTGCCTTCAAACAAGCCAATCGCCCAAGAAGCCAAAAATGCTGTCAACAGGTTTATACCCAGCCAGGTTGCCCGGCGTCGCGAGCTGCGCATTACCGGGGCAAACAAGTCTTCCTCTTCATCCAAGCCCGCGCTTGCCATTAGCTGAGCTTCATAGGTCTCATGCAAGATCTCCATGGCAAGTCGCTGAGTCATACGGCCAAGCAGGATTCCGTCTTCTGAAACAACCGGTAGGGCAAATACAGCCGCTGACTCAAAATGGTCAGTGGCTTCTTTCAGCCCCATTTCTGCAGGAAGGATCTCAAATTCCTCACAGCACAGCTCAACCAGGGGCTGATGTTCGCGCGCATTGAATAGCCCGGCAATTGGCACGACACCTGCCAAGTGCCCCTTTCGGTCAATCAACCAGACGTGCTCTGTGTACTCGGGCACTTTACGTCTAAGCAGGCGCAAGGCGTCACGTACACGGCTGTTGTTTGGAAGGATCAGAAGATTATGATCAACATAGCGGCCGATTTGATTCTCTTCATAGCTTGCAGTTTGCTCGTAATAGGTACGCTGACGCTGGTCCATGCGCGCCAGTGCAATATCGACTACTTCGTCCGGTAGTGATTCTGCCAGCTCGATCAGGTTCTCGGCGTCCAGGTTAGAAGTCAGCTGATCCAGCGCTTCACTGTCGAAGGTGCGCAGCAGGCTCTCGCGTGGTTCCGCACGCATGGCGACGAGTACATCGGCCTGGAGTTCAGCTGAGACCTGAAGCCACGCATTCTCACGCTTGTCGATGGGCAAAGATTCAAGCAGAAGCGCTATTTGCTCGGGTTCTAAATCGTCAAATGCTTCGGGAACCGAAGTTGGCGGCGTGTCTTCATCCTGACGAATGAGTTGGTCTATATGCTGGCTGATATCGTCGCTCATACTCTTTCCCTCAGTGTGTCAGGCGCCGCGGATGTGTGCTAGCGGAACAGAAAGTCGCTGCCATTTGCCCAGTAGCTCCAGGAGCAGAAAGGCACGTTGCTCGCCATCGTACTCGATGAAGATGGCATTAAGGTGCTTGAAGGGGCCGTCTTCAAGGCGAATGGGCTGATCCGGTGTCAAGGATGTCGTAGTTGGCTCCAAACGTTTTTGTACACGCAGTTGCTCAACAACCTCGTCAGGAACTACAGCAGGTTTATTGCCGAAACTGACCAGGCGTAAAACCCCGCGTGTCGAACGAATGGGGCGCCAGTTACTGCTCAGCTCGGACAGTTCAATAAACACATACCCCGGAAACATGGGCTCGGTTTGATGAACTCTGTGACCCTTCTTTATCTTCTCTACTTCAATTGTTGGAAAAAACACTTCGTAGCCCTGATTTTCAAGCTCTTGTGCAGCTCGTTCGCTTTGCCCGGGCTTGGACTGAACCAGATACCACTTGAAGTCAGCCACAGTGTTTCCTTAACAATCAGTTATCTACAATTATATTGATCTGAGCCGGTTAGGCCATGGCGACTGCTTACATTCAGTCCGTGTATCAGTATCATCGGCCTATGCTGCTTTTACAACGCGAGCGGCTACGTATGCTCAGGATGAGTGTAACTATACTGGAACCCAAGGGTATTGAGGATCGCCCGAGCAACCTTCGGGCGGTAGCGTGTCAGCAGGGAAGCACAGGAGGCAATGATGCCGTTTATGGCAATTGAACATCACGGCGCCAAGGATGGTGTGACCGGATCTTGTCATCAACTTAAGATTGATGAAAAAAACAGTATTCTGGTTGACTGCGGGCTTTTTCAGGGGGCTGAAGCCGATCCTGAAGTTCATGCACAGCACTTGGGTTTTACGGTAAAGGGTATACATGCACTAATCGTTACGCATGTACATATCGATCATGTAGGGCGTATACCAGGCTTGCTTGCTGCAGGGTTTAAAGGCCCCATTATCTGTAGCCAGCCCTCGGCGCAGTTGTTGCCATTGGTGTTGGAGGATGCATTTAAGCTGGGAATAAGCCGCGAGAGTAAACATGTAGAGCCGTACCTGAAGCGGGTGGCAGAACAGGTCATAGCTCTTCCCTATGGTCAGTGGTTTAACCTGATTGAGCAAGGAGGCTGTAAACTGACACTGCGTTTACAGCGTGCGGGTCATATCCTTGGATCCGCCTATGTTGAATTGGATTTAACGAATCATGAGAAGAACACCCGAATAGTTTTCTCGGGTGACTTGGGCTCTCGTAACACACCATTACTGCCTCCGCCAAAGCCGCCAGAAAAAGCGGATGTCCTGGTGCTGGAAAGTACCTATGGCGACCGGATACACGAAGATAGAGAAACACGTATCGACCGATTGAAAGCAGCAATTAATCGAGCGCTGGAAAATAAAGGCACAGTTCTGATACCTGCGTTCAGTATAGGTCGTACTCAAGAGCTACTGTACGAACTAGAAGAGCTACTTGAAGACGACTCTCTTAAAAGTAAGTGTAATTCTGAAGCTGAAGACGTTCAGCTTCCGGTCATACTGGACTCACCCTTAGCAAGCCGTTTCACAAAGGCGTACCGAGAGATGAAACCCTTCTGGGATGAAGAAGCGCAGGGACGTCTTGCACAGGGGCGACGCCCTTTGGCCTTTGATCAATTGCTGACAATAGATAGCCACGAAGACCATCTGAAAATGGTGCAATATTTGGCTAGTAGCGGACGTCCAGCCATAGTCATTGCTGGAAGTGGAATGTGTAACGCCGGACGAATTGTAAATTATCTGAAAGCCATGTTGTCCGATCCGCGCCACGATGTTCTGTTCGTAGGGTATCAGGCAGAGGGGACTCCCGGGCGGGATATTCAACGTTACGGGCCGGAAGGTGGTTATGTCTGGTTAGATGACGTAAAAATCGATATTCGAGCAAGGGTTGGGACTATTGGCGGGTATTCGGCTCATGCGGATCAGAGGGATCTGGTTGAATTTGTTGAAGGCATAGGTGGTGAAAGGCCCCAAGTCAGGTTGGTTCATGGAAGTTTCACTGCCAAAAGTACACTGATTGAGAGGCTGTATTTGTCTAAATGAAAATTCTTGTGACAGGCGGGGCAGGCTTTATTGGATCAGCTGTCATCCGTTACGTTGTCCGGAATACGCGCGATAGTGTGATAAATGTCGACAAGCTGACCTATGCCGGAAACTTGGAAAATCTAAGTGAAGTGGCAGGCTCGGGTCGCTACGTTTTTGAGCGTATTGATATTTGCAACAAGGTCGAGCTTGAACGTGTATTTGTTCAAAATCAACCCGATGTAGTCATGCATCTGGCCGCTGAAAGTCACGTCGATCGATCAATTGAAGGGCCCGCTACCTTTATTGAAACAAATGTATTGGGCACTTATACACTCCTGGAAGTTGCTCGAAACTATTGGAATAGTCTGGATACTCACCGGAAACAAGGTTTTCGTTTTCACCATATTTCAACAGATGAAGTTTATGGTGATTTACCGAATCCGACCGCTCCATGGGTGAATTGTAAGAGTTTATTTACCGAAACAACCCCCTACGCACCCAGCAGTCCCTACTCAGCGAGCAAGGCAAGCGCTGATCATTTGGTACGGGCATGGATGCGTACTTATGGCTTGCCTGTATTGATAACAAACAGTTCAAACAACTATGGACCATACCAGTTTCCGGAAAAATTAATCCCGCTGGTAATCTACAATGCATTATCTGGAAAGCCCTTGCCTGTGTTTGGTGCTGGAGACCAAATACGAGACTGGTTGTATGTAGAGGATCATGCCAGGGCCCTATATGCGGTTATAACTGAGGGGAAAGCTGGAGAAACTTATAACATTGGTGGCCACAACGAACAATTGAACATTGATGTAGTCAAGACAGTATGTGACCGTTTGCAACAGTTACTCCCTCCCTGTGAAAACTCCAATTTCATAACGAAAAATAGGGTCAGTAAGTATTGTGACTTGATCGAGCATGTACCGGATCGCCCGGGCCATGATCGTCGCTATGCGGTCGATGCCAGTAAAATACAGCGTGAACTAGGATGGCAGCCTGAAGAGTCATTCGATTCTGGCATTCACAAGACTGTTCAGTGGTATCTCGATAATCAGGGGTGGCTTCAGCGGGTACAAAATGGATCCTACCAGCATGAGCAAGAGAGATATTACTCATGAATATATTGCTCTTGGGGGCTACTGGCCAGGTAGGTTTTGAGTTACACCGTGCCCTTTCATTACTGGGTGATATTACAGCTCCGGGACGCGACAAACTGGATCTGATGGACGAAGCTGCGGTTACCTCCTTCCTGCATAGCCTCGATATTGACCTGATAGTAAACGCTGCTGCCTGGACGTCTGTTGATGAAGCCGAAGAGAACCTTGAAGCCGCAAGAAGAATGAATACTGACCTTCCAAGACAACTGGCCCAGCATGCAGCCTCGTATGAATTGATGCTGGTTCACTACAGCAGTGATTACGTGTATTCGGGTAAAGGCACGTCTCAGTGGCAGGAAAGCAGTATCGCTGACCCTCTTAGCGTATATGGAAAAACCAAGCTTGAAGGTGATGAGGCTATACAACAAAGTGGCTGTAAGTATCTGATCTTTCGCGCCAGTTGGATTTATAGTGCTCGCGGCAGTAACTTCATGAAAACAATTTTGGACCTTGCGAAAAATAAAGCCCGAATGAATGTTGTAGCCGACCAGGTTGGCTCACCAACTGCTGCACGACTGGTTGCTCAGATAACTGCAATGGCAGTGCATCGTCAATTGGAGTCAGGGTTATATCACTTGGCTTCCAGGGGGCATGTGAGTTGGCATCGTTTTGCAGTGACAATTCTGAAACTGGCACGTGATGCCGGTGAAGAGCTGATCTTGCAACCTAAAAATACCCATGCCATTTCATCGGCTGAGTACATCACATCGGCAAAGCGACCACTGAATTCACGTATGTCTGTTACCAAGCTGGAAAAAGCGTTGAATATAGAGTTACCAAGCTGGGAAAGAGAGCTTGAATTGACTCTTAATGAATATCTGGAGAAGTAAATGAAAGGCATCGTACTTGCTGGAGGGTCTGGAACAAGGCTGTATCCGATTACGAGAGGTATCTCCAAGCAACTGGTACCGGTGTACGATAAGCCAATGATTTACTACCCGCTTTCTATTCTGATGCTATCGGGTATTCGCGAGATTCTGGTCATTACGACAGCTGAGGACCAAATGAGTTTCCAGCGCCTGTTAGGTGATGGAAACCAGTGGGGGGTTGAGCTTTCGTATGCGATTCAGCCTAACCCTGAAGGCCTTGCACAAGCTTTTATTATTGGTGAATCTTTCATCGGTCCTGACAGTGTGTGTTTGGTGCTCGGTGACAACATTTATTATGGCCAGGGTTTAACCAAGTTGCTTCAAACTGCAGCGGAACGTACCAGTGGTGCAACGGTATTCAGCTACCAAGTAACTGAGCCTCAGCGATTTGGTGTAGTTGAGTTTGATGAGAATCAACGGGCGATATCGATAGAGGAAAAACCTGAGCATCCAAAGTCAGATTATGCAGTGACGGGACTTTATTTTTATGACAACAACGTAGTCGAAATCGCAAAGCAGACTCGTCCCAGTGAGAGAGGGGAGTTAGAAATCACCAGTGTGAATCAGGCTTATCTTGAACGAGGGGAGCTCAATGTTGAGGTGCTTGGCCGCGGTTATGCTTGGCTGGATACAGGAACGATTGACTCGCTCTATGAAGCAAGCAGCTTTATCGAAACTTTAGAAAAACGCCAAGGGCTTAAAATCGCGTGCCTGGAGGAGATTGCTTTCCGTATGGGTTTTATAGAAGCAGATGATGTATTGGCTGAAGCTGAAAAACTTAGAAGCAATAGCTATGGTGATTACCTAAGAAAACTGGTCAGGACAGTCAAATAACTAACATGAATGTTATTGATACCAAAATAGCCGACGTAAAAATTATTGAGCCAAAGGTGTTTGAAGATGAACGCGGATTCTTTATGGAGTCATGGAACGAGCGTGATTTTATTGATGCTGGCATAGGAGTAAATTTTGTTCAGGATAACCACAGCCGATCGGTTAAGAACACCTTACGAGGGCTCCACTATCAAGTAAAGCAGCCTCAAGGAAAGTTAGTAAGGGTATCAAGAGGTGAGGTATTCGATGTTGCGGTTGATTTGCGCCCTGACTCAGCGACCTTCGGTCAATGGATTGGTGAGTATCTATCGGAATTCAATTGCCGAATGCTGTGGATTCCCCAAGGTTTTGCGCATGGCTTCATCGTCAAAAGTGAGATGGCTGATTTACATTATAAGTGCACAGACTATTATGCACCTGAATATGAGCGCTCAATTCGATGGAACGATGAGACTCTCAATATTAATTGGAAAATAAATAACCAAGATGAGCTGCTGCTTTCTGAAAAGGATAAAAATGCGCATGGTTTTGAACAGCTAAATTAAAATTTAGCTAAGTTCTGGTTCATAGCACTACAGTAAAAGAAATAAAGTGATTAAATATTAAGGATTAATGTATGAACGATTAAAGCTACAGAGCTATGCGATGACTTGCTAGATTTAATCTGGTGCGAAAATTAGTAGCAATGATTAGGGGGGGCACTGATTTAGAAATGATTGAAGGTGAATCTTTAATAAAAAGTGAGCTTAATAGCCAGGATTTTCTTGAGAAATTAAAAAATGATGGAATTTGTTTTGGGCTAGAGCTTCCAAATACTACTATTGATTCAATACTTGACTATGCAAAAGAAAACGCTGTATGTGCAGATCGAGATGAGAATAAAGGGTTTTTAGTAGATAATAAAAAAGAAATAGAAAAATTTACAGGAAAAGAAGTTCTTGTAGCACAGTATTTCAACGTTCAGTCAAAAATTATGTATAAATGAAATCGCAAATGATCCATTTATTTTCAATGTAGTTAGAGGGTATCTAGGCTCCAAAGCATCATTCGTTGGTGCTAACTTATGGTGGACTTTTCCGGTAAACGCTTCAGAGGAAGACAAAAATCGCCATGCACATCTTTATCACAGAGATATAGATGATTTTAAGTTTCTGAAATTTTTCATATAACAAATGTAGAGGAAAACGATGGTGGGAATTTTTTGTAAAAAGTTCTATGAAAAAATCGCCCCCAAAGAAATGGGGTGATAGTTTTAAGACAAAAATATACTCTGATGAAGAAATAAGAGCTATTATGGTTCTGATAATATACTGGAGGTTTATGGTAAGGCCGGTATTGGGTTTGCCGAAGACACATACTCTATCCATAAAGGAAGTACTCCTGTAAAAATCCTAGACTTATATTGCAGCTACAGTATGGGCTTTTTGACTATGGGGTTGCTAGTGATATTAGAGACAAAAGCAAACTAAATAATATTTGTTAGGATATAGTTATTTTTAGAAACTACACAATAATTACTATATCAATGGCGATTATGATGTTTAAGCCATTGATTGTTTCATTCTTTGTTGTACCCGCTGAGTTTGCTTACTACTCTGCAGTTATGGTGATTTCAAGTGCATTTTGCACTATAGGTGCTTTTGGTTACCATTACAGTTTACAAAGAGAGCTTCCTGTTTTTTTCTTACGAGAAAGAGTAAGAATAGGTAGAGTTTTGGTATTACAGAATGTTTTTATTACAATACTGGTTTTATTAATACTTGTTTTTGTAACGCTATCTAGCCCGAACTTTGCAGGCTTAACTGACAATGAAATTATTACTGCGCTATTTCATGGTTTTTCTCAGCAGCTTTTTTTGATAGCAACGATGGAGAGTAAGAGCTTTGAACAAAATAAAAGGTACAGCTATCAAAACTTGAGTAGGTCAATCATTGTAGTAATTTTTGTTTCTATAATGTGTGCAAGCTATTCAAGCGCAAAGTTTGTAATACTATCTGAATTCTTTATTAATACGTTGACATCTCTTGCTATAATGTATGTTTTTTTATCTAAAGATAAGCTGGGATTATTAGGTATTTCTATAATCGCATTAAAGAAAATTAAAGATATTGACTTTAATGCGTCCTTTGCATTAATGCTGGTTTCTATAACGGGTTATCTATGCGCAAATATAGATCGCTGGTATGGGGTGTTGTACTTGGATTCTAAATCCTTTTCTTACTACTCTTTTGCTGGGATTATTTTGATTTCTGCTTACTCAGTTCAAGCAGTTATTAATTCATTTTTTTATACTGTTTTAGTTAGGGCTTATGCTGAGAAGGGTAAGTTAGAAGCTTTTCGTTATGTTTTCCGCTTAAGTTCTGCATTACTATTATTAGGTATAGTTATTTCATTTCCTGCATACTGGATCACTCAGTTAATAATTAATAATCTTTGGATGCAATATGCAGAGTCGATCAGAATATTGCCATACTTATTTATAATAAGCGCTATGGCTGTTTCGGATTTTTATACAAGCTATTTAATTGTTGTACGGGAAGAGGTTAAGTTGCTTATATTAAAGCTTACTGTAACTTTGGTAGGGTTTTTTTTCTGGTGGGTCTTTTTTATTACAGAGCAAGATGCTCTTTTAAGAGTTACTTTGCTTGGTTTTATTGTGGCATTATTTAATTATTTATTTGTGTTTTTTATGGCTGTAAGGTGCTTTAGGAAATGAAAATTTTTAGGCGCACCATATTCTATGGTTTTTTGTTTTTCTATATTTTTTTAAGGAAAATAAGAATAAATCCCTCATGTGTTCTAGATGGGAATATTGATTGATTTTTATTTGAAAAAGGCGTCAAACTCGGCTCGGGTACCATAGTTCGTACGATTGCAAAAGGTTGTGTTAAATTAGGTGGAAATGTTTAGGTTTCAAGTAATATGTTTTTTGAAACTGAAGGTATGATTCTAATTGAAGAAGGAACAACGATTCAAAGAGGATGCTCTATTAATGGTAATGTGAACATTGGAGAGGGTTGTATTCTTGCTCCCAATGTTTTTATTTCATCTGGAACCCATCCTTTTAGAGAAATACCTAATAAAACTATAAGAGAACAAGAAAGAATAATTTCAACAAGCGATAGTGGTCTTATGATGCTTGATAAGGCAGTTGAAATAGGGCCGGACTGCTGGTTGGGTGTAAATTCCGTTATATGCCCAGGTGTAACCATTGGAAGGGGAAGCATAATCGGAGCAAATACTGTAGTGACTAAAGATGTACCTGATAATACGGTAGTAGCTGGGTGTCCAGCAAAAGTGATTGGCAGAAGGTGAGCTTAGTTTTTTTACTGTTAAATTATGGCTTTTAAGAGCGGTATATGAAAATTGGTTATGTAAATATATATTCCTTCAGACCTCATGTTGAGCACCTTATATATCTTTCAAATTTAATGGAAGGAGCAGGGCATGAATCATATTTTCTTACTTGTGATGGATTATATGAAAATTGTTACTCGCGATCACTCAAGGGTACTTCTAAACTAAAAGAATGTAGTCAGTGTATGCTGGGTGGTGTTAGAACTTATAAAAGTATTAACATAGACAAGGTTCGGAATGCTATTTGTATATATCCTCATGAATTTCTTGATGATATTAGTTTTTCGAGTTCCTGCACTCTCCACCGAATAGAGGTTAATTCTGAATGGAATAATGCAGAGGTGGTTAAAACTCGGTCTCTTCTCAGGCATGGTGTTGCTTCAACATACGAAAGCGTTCGAAATTGGATAGAAAATAGAAGTTTAGATGCGGTGATAGTTTTTAATGGCCGTATTGATATGACAAATGCAGTAATTACTGCCTGTTCAGATAAAAAGATCCCATTTATCACACATGAGAGAACTTGGTTTGGTGATGGGCTACTATTAAACCCAGGATTCAATTGCTTATCTCTGAAAGCAAATAATTATATTGTTGGCTCTTTCAAAGATAAGTTCCTTACTTTTAATCAGTCAAAAAAAGCCGCAAAGCTTTTGGCTGAGAGGTTTCTTCAAAAAAATACTCTTGAATGGCGTCTTTATAACAAAAAACCTAAAGAGACTGAGTGGCCTATTGCTTATCCCGGCAAGCGAGTTTTGGTACTTCCGAGTAGCAGAAATGAGTTTTCTGAACATCCAGACTGGAAGTCGGAATGGGAAGATAATACCATTGCCCTCGAAAATTTATTAGAGGTTTTTAATATTTCGCCACAGCAGGTCGTTGTAAGATGCCACCCGAACTGGTCTGAAAATATTGGTAAAGTATCAGGAGATAAGTCAAAGTTACATTATCAGAACTGGGCAAGAAAACGTGGCATCTATCTTATAGAAAGTGATGATACAAGAAGTACATATGACTTGATCCAGCAAGCTGATATTGTTGTACTTAATGGAAGTAGTTCTGCTGTTGAGGCTGGTGCTTGTGGTAAACAAATAATATGCCTTGGTTCTTCAACTTATGAGAATGCAGGTTTTGTAACGACATTCAAATCGATAAATGATATGAATGCTTGTGGAGAGTTGATAGATATAGATCCAGTAGATGTAATAAGAAAAACATTAAGGTTTGTTTACTCTAGCTCTAATAGATTGCCACAATTCGTTAATTATGTTCGAGCATTAAAAACTACCAAGTATAAATACTTTGAAGGCGCTGACCCTACCATAATTGAAAGAATGATTAGTACCGGTGAGGTTTTGGCGGATGATGACGGCTTTGAGATTTCATCTCATTATGAGGATTTGGTTATAAGTAAGATATTAAGTAAGGATTGGGAGTCATTAATTAAATATTCTGAAAACTTTTCTCTAGAAGAAAAAAATATTAAGCGCCGCTTTGCTTTTAGATGGGTCGATGGGCTTAGAGGTATTTTTAAAAGAGGTGATTTGTAATATATGATTAAGGTTTCTATAGTGATGCCTGCATACAATGCAGAAAGATATATTAAAGCATCGATAGAGTCTATTATAAATCAGTCTTTTAAAAAATGGGAGCTCATAGTTGTAGATGATTGCTCGACTGATAGTACTTTATCTATAGTGGATAGACTTTCCAAAGAAGACAGTCGTATCAGATCTGTTCGGCTTAATCGCAATATGGGAGGGCCTGCGGGCCCCAGAAATATAGGAGTTTCGCAAGCTAGCTTCGATTTAGTCGCCTTTTGTGATTCTGATGATTTATGGCACCCGGAAAAGCTAACTCAGCAGATTAGTGTTGTTAACGATCCTCAGTATTTTTTTTGTTGTACCCGAATTGAAGACTTTCGTGATGAGTCAAGAATAGTGTTTCATAAGTACACTGACTTTTCTCTGACGGATGTAAATTACTTTAAACAGTGCGTTCGTTCCAGGGTTCCTACATCTTCTGTAGTCGTATCAAAAGAAATAATTAAAGAGTTTTGTTTTAATGAATCTCCAGAATACAAGGCTGTTGAAGATTATGATGCCTGGATTCGGATACTAAAGTCAGGTATCAATTGTGTTAAGATCGATAATCCATTGGTCTTTTATCGTATCTGTGAAGGCCAGATATCAGCATCAAAAATAAAAATGATGAAGAAGGTTTTTATGGTCCACAAAAGTTTGAATAAAGGATCGTACATAAAAGCTTTTTTCCTTACTCTTAGCCATGTTATTGGTGGTTTCTACTTTAGATATGTGAAAGGTAATATGTAATGAGAATCGTTGTTACTGGAGGTGCTGGATTTTTAGGGTCACATTTATGTGAGCGGCTTTTGAAAGAAGGACATGATGTACTTTGTGTCGACAATTTTTATACAGGTAGAAAGGCAAATATTGCTCACCTTCTTTCTAATCCATATTTTGAAGTTTGTCGACATGATGTAACTTTCCCTTTGTATGTAGAAGCTGACCATATCTATAATCTTGCATGTCCTGCTTCTCCCATTCACTACCAGAATGATCCTGTTCAAACAACTAAGACTAGTGTTCATGGCTCAATCAATATGCTTGGGCTTGCCAAAAGGCTTAATGCAAGAATTTTCCAAGCATCAACTAGTGAAGTGTACGGTGATCCTGAAGTTCATCCTCAAACAGAAGACTATTGGGGCAAAGTAAACCCAATTGGTGTTCGCTCTTGTTATGACGAAGGTAAAAGATGCGCGGAAACCTTATTCTTTGACTACCACCGTCAACATGGCCTCGACATTAAAGTTGCTCGTATATTCAACACCTATGGCCCAAGAATGCACCCCAATGATGGGCGCGTGGTAAGTAACTTCATAGTACAGGCCTTAAAGTCCGAAGACATAACTATCTATGGGGATGGTCACCAAACACGAAGCTTCTGCTATGTCGATGATATGATAAATGCATTTGTGAGCCTGATGGCTACCGATAAGGGTTTTACAGGGCCTCTTAATGTTGGTAATCCAACTGAATTTGAGATTATTGACTTGGCTCGAAAAGTCATTGAATTAACTAATTCTAGCTCTAATATAATAATTAGGCCGCTTCCACAGGATGACCCTAAACAAAGACGTCCTGATATAACGCTTGCTAAAAATAAGTTAGGTTGGGAGCCAATGGTCGATTTAGATACTGGGCTAAGTAAGACCATTAAATACTTTGAAAGCCTGCTATCAAGTGATATGTTGAATAAAATAATATGACTATCTTGGTTACCGGAGCTACTGGGTTTATAGGCGGCTTTCTATGTTCCTTTCTTGAAGGCTTTGGCCTTGAAGTCTTGAAGGCTGTCCGCGGTAAAGGGGTTTCAAGAGAGCAGTGTGATGGAGTCTATGTAACAACGTCTACTCCTGAAATTTCATGGTCAGAATCTTTGGTGCGTGTCTCCTGTATTATTCATACAGCTGGCAAGGCCCACACCTCCAAGCCCGAAGCTTTGTGTTCGTTCCGTACCGTGAATGTAGATGGCACTCTGAACCTCGCGCGCCAAGCCGCTGAAGCAGGTGTTAAACGTTTCATCTTCCTAAGCTCCATTGGCGTCAACGGTGTTAGCAACTCTGCTCCATTCACTCCGTATGACATACCTAACCCAATTGAGCCCTATGCTCAGTCAAAATGGGAAGCCGAGCAGGGCCTTATGCAGATTGCTGAGCAAACCGGCATGGAAGTGGTGATCATCCGCCCACCTCTGGTGTATGGCCCAAACGCGCCGGGAAACTTTGGACGTCTTGTTCGTTGGGTTGAAAAGGGCGTGCCTTTGCCCTTGGGGGCTGTGCATAATCGTCGCACGCTTGTGGGATTAGACAACCTGGTAGATTTGATTCGCGTCTGTATTGACCACCCCGCGGCGGCAAATCGTGTGATCATGGCTGGTGATGACGAGGATGTGTCAACGACCCAGATTTTGCGTGGTATAGCTGAAGGTATGGGTAAACCCTCCAGGCTCATTCCTGTACCTGAGTCGCTGCTATGGGCAAGCGCAAGCCTGATTGGTAAAAAAGCCATGGCTGAAAAGGTGCTGGGCTCTCTTCAAGTTGATATCAGCGAGACCAAAACGTTGCTGGGTTGGCAGCCGCCTTATACCTTTGAAGAAGGTATGAAGCGTTGCTTTGAATGATTCCGCTTGTGACTGTTTATGAGGCTTTAGTTTCGTGAGATTCACGTATAAGGTTCATGCTTTCTCGTCACTTCTCTTTACCTGTTGGGTAGTTAATTTGATTCGTTTGCTGGATATTGTTTTGTCGCTTTTCGGCCTTGTTATCGGTGCACCTGTCTTGCTTCTTCTGCTGGTCGCCGGGCTTTTGGATACTGGCTCTCCGTTATTTCGTCAGGAGAGGGTAGGGCGTCATCAGAAACCTTTTACGTTGGTTAAATTCAGAACCATGGCTGTTGATACTGCTTCTGTAGCGACCCATCTCGCCAGCGCTTCCAGCGTGACGTCATTTGGACGTTTCTTGCGACGTACAAAACTGGATGAGCTGCCCCAACTGTGGAACGTGCTTAAAGGTGAAATGAGTCTGGTTGGCCCACGCCCTGGTTTGTTTAACCAAACGGAGCTTACCGCTGCGCGTCAGCAGCAGGGCGTCTTTGAAGTGCGTCCAGGCATAACCGGGTTGGCGCAGGTGAACGGTATCGATATGTCGACGCCTGAATACTTGGCAGAGGTTGATGCCCAAATGATCAGGCAGATGAGCCTGGTGAACTATTTTCGTTATATCGTCCTGACCGTAACAGGCAAGGGAACGGGTGATCGCATCAAGGACTGAGCATTCATTGGCAGCCTGAGGGATTAGTTGGCTATGGATCTGGATTTCTACACAGTATTAAAGATACTGGTCGCTCAGTTAATGATGCCTATGCCCCTGTGTCTGGGGCTGTTTTTTTTGGGGCTTATGCTGGGGTGGAAGCGTACTGTAGGTCGTTTCTGTATTAGTTTGGCCGTGATCTTTTTGACGCTGCTAAGCTGGGCGCCAGTTGCAGATCGATTATTGGTTGGTTTCGAGTCTGCCCATCCTCCTTTGTATGATTGGCCGGTAGACGCCAGGCCAGAGGCTGTGATGGTGTTAGGTGCGGGGTATCAACCGAATCAGCCTTGGCCTGTAACCGGACAGCTATCGGATTCTGCTGTTAATCGTTTGGCTGAAGGGCTGCGTTTATGGAATCAGGCTCCCGATACTCTCTTGATTGTCAGTGGTACTGATCGTAGGCCTGAGGTCCCCTCCATGGCTTTGGGGTATGAGTCACTTGCTCGGCAACTGGGTGTACCTGAAGGTAGTATCCACGCGCTTACGGCACCCCGTGATACAGGTGAAGAAGCCCGTGCGGCCGCAGATTTGCTTGGAGAGGAGGCTGTTCTGGTCTTGGTAACTTCAGCATCTCACATGAACAGGGCGATGAACCATTTCAAGGCTGCAGGTTTGAAACCAATCCCTGCACCCACTCATTACCTGGCTCTAAGGGATGATCTCGATACTCTTAGTTATTGGGTTCCATCCGCGCGGCACTTGCGCAAGAGTGAGCGGGCCTTTTACGAGGCCTTGGGCTCATTGGCTTCTCGCTGGGAATAGCGCGACCCATAGTGTGATATCTTAGTTTTCAAAGGTGATTACCCTTTTTGTTTTTGAGACATGGCACCGATGTTGGACTCACTACTTCGAACTTTTCTCCAGGCTCCTCGACGTACTAAACAGTTGTGCGTCGTTGCATCTGACTATGTGATGCTCTTTATGGCTTGCTGGATGGCGCTGTCATTGCGCCTTGGCGACATTATCGAGCCCATGGAAAAGTTTTGGCTGCCTTGTTTGCTGGTTCCATTGGTATCGGTTCCGGTGATGGCAAAGCTGGGGTTATACCGCGCTGTCATCCGCTATATGGGGCACATGACGCTCTGGATTTCATTTAAAGCGGTCGTTCTGTCTGTGCTGATCTGGGTCGCTGTTTTGACCCTGCTGGATGTGCCAGCGCCTCGCTCCGTATTCTTTATCTATGGCTTTATCGCTTTAACCCTTATTGCCGGTAGTCGCCTGTATGCGCGTTGGCTGATTCATCGAATCACTCAGGGGCGTCAGCGCATTGCCAAGCAGGAAGTTGTAGTGCTTTATGGCGCAGGTGAGGCGGGTGCACAAATGGCCTCTGCGCTTATTTCCGCTCGAGATTTGCAGCCTGTGTGCTTTGTCGATGATGATCCTCAGAAGCAAGGTACCGAGATCGCAGGGCTGCGGGTTCATGCACCTGAAGAACTGCCGGCTTTGATTGAACGTTTTGGTGTGAACTCCGTGTTGTTGTCAATTTCTTCGCTGAGTCGTACCGAGCGTCGTCGCCTGGTTGATCGTGTCAGTTTTTATCCTGTCGCCGTGAAAGTGCTGCCAGGGGTATCCGAGTTGGCGACGGGTGATATCAGCGTTCGAGATATCCGAGAAGTGGATGTGGTGGATCTCTTGGGGCGCGATGCCGTAGAGCCTGTACCTGAGCTGCTCGGGGCCTGTATTTATGGGCGTGTGGTCTTGGTGACGGGGGCTGGAGGCTCTATTGGTTCCGAGTTGTGCCGTCAGATTGTTCTTCAGCAGCCCTCAACCCTGGTGCTGTTTGAGCTGTCTGAATTTGCTCTCTATAGCATTGAGGCGGAATTACAGCAGCTTATCGCACAGAATGAACTCGATGTGGATTTGGTGCCGATACTGGGCAGTGTGACGGATAGGGAGCACTTACTCCAGGCGATGCGCCGGTTTGGTGTGAATACCGTATATCATGCAGCTGCCTACAAGCATGTACCCATGGTGGAGTTCAATGTTGCGGCGGGTGTGCGTAACAATATTATGGGTACCTGGGCAACGGCTTCTGCTGCAATTGAGGCCGGAGTGGATCGCTTTGTGCTTGTGTCTACCGACAAGGCTGTGCGACCCACCAATGTGATGGGGGCCAGCAAACGTGCTGCTGAACTGGTACTTCAAGCCCTTAGCCAGACCGTATCAGGATCGGATACGCGTTTTGTCATGGTCCGCTTTGGTAACGTGCTGGGCTCATCCGGCTCAGTCATTCCCCTCTTTCGCCGTCAGATAGAACAAGGCGGGCCTCTAACCGTTACTCATCCCGAGATTACGCGTTATTTCATGACCATTCCGGAGGCCGCATCTTTGGTTCTGCAGGCGGGCTCCATGGGGTCTGGTGGTGATGTCTTTGTGCTGGATATGGGAAGCCCCGTGCGCATTGCTGATCTGGCGCGGGACATGACTGTGTTGGCAGGACTAAGTGTGCGGGATGACCAGCATCCTGATGGTGATATTGAAATTAAGTTCACAGGTCTCCGGCCCGGCGAGAAACTCTACGAAGAGTTATTGATTGGTGAAAACGTCAGTCAGACTGAACATCCGATGATCATGCGTGCCGAGGAAGAGTCGATAGCCTGGACGCAGCTGGAGCCGGTTTTGATGGAGATCCAGGGCTGTTGTGCGCGAGGTGATGCACGAGCGTTACGCGAGCTGTTACAGTCGTTGGTGAATGGTTACCAACCTCGAACAGGGCTAGTAGACTTATTGGCGTCAGATTCAAGTGTGGTGGATGCAAAACTGTCGCTTGTGAAAACCAAAACAACCTCTTGATTTGAGCTAAGCGTTTCAATTCATTCCATTTTCAGGTTTTACATTCACCTTGGCGTATCTGTTCTGTTAGCCTTGCTACAACCTGAATATTTGGAGTAGTAGTGTCCATGATCCGCCTGCTAGCTGTCCGCCCCTGGGCTGCCTGCCTGAGTATCTTCTTGTTGTCGTCGAGTGTGCCGTTGTCCGCGGTCAGTGCCGTATCTACCGAGGCTGAAACCAGCTACCAGAAGGGTGCTGCTTTCATGATGGGTGAGGGTGTTCCCAAAGATCTCGCACAGGCCAAGTCACTGCTAATGCAGTCTGCTGAGCAGGGGCATGTCGAGGCACAGGTATTACTGGGACGGCTTCATTACTTTATGCCGGGTGAAGTGGATCTGGATAAAACCCTGTATTGGTGGAATCAGGCGGCGCGTCAGGGACATGCTCGTGCTCAATATCAACTATCCATTCTGTACCTGAAACATGCTGGCCCCAATCCTCTGGAGGCCAGTGCCTGGATGCATATCGCACAGGAGAATGGTGATCCCCGGGCTGATCAGGTGCTTCCAAAGATGGAAGAGCAGTTTGAAGTGGATAAGCGTGCGTTGGCAAAGAGGATAAGCGAACTGAAATCCGAGATGGGGATACAGGTCGCTCAAGATGCTGTTGAGCCGGGGCCTCAGATCGACACATTACCTGTTAGCGTCGAGTCTGCCGAGAATGTATCAGAGTCCAAGCCTGATCTGGCTGATGTACAGGCAGAAACTTCCTCACCGGCAGAGCGGGCTGATGACACTTTGTCGGCGGTTGCTGCTGAAGTTCAGCAAGTGCCTGAGACGGAAACACTGGTTGATCAGCGTAACAACGCTGCCACGGCCTCTTCAGAGCAGGTAGTTGCTCTGTCTGAGCATGATGCTGGACAGACGAGTGGAAGTGCCGAGCTAAGCCAAACTCCAGTTAATGAGCCGGGACCTGAAGCTGTTGCTAGCGATACGGAAGGTTTTCCTGCCGGTTATTACGTTCAGCTGGCTTCGGTAAATGATGAGGCTGGTGCCGAGTCATTTGCCAGGAAGGTTGCTGCCAAGCAGTCTGAAGTGCTGGGTGAGTTCAGGCCGCGCGTTAATTTCTTGCGGGATAAGGGCAGTTACAAGATTTGGGTTGGTGCCTTTGCTGGGCGAAGTGAAGCCACAGGCCTTTGTGAATCACTGCAGGCGCATAAGCAGGATTGCTTTGTAGTTCGCTGGTAAGAGCTCTAAATAAGAAACCCCGCGCCTGTGTATGGTTTCATACAGGCGCGGGGTTTGTCTTAGACGCGATCAGTCTTCAGCGTACGCTTCAACCGGGACGCAGCTGCAGTACAGGTTACGGTCGCCGTACACGTTATCGATACGGTTAACCGTTGGCCACAGCTTGGACTGCTTCATCCAGGCAGTCGGGAAGGCCGCCTGCTCACGGCTGTAAGGACGGTTCCACTCGGCGTCGATGATATCGGCCTGGGTGTGCGGTGCGTTCTTCAGCGGGTTATTCTCCGCGTCTAGTTCACCGGCTTCCACCAGCGCGATCTCCTGACGAATCTGTACCATCGCTTCAATGAAACGATCCAGCTCGGCTTTGGACTCGGACTCGGTCGGCTCGATCATTAGGGTGCCCGGTACCGGGAAGGACATGGTCGGGGCGTGGAAGCCGAAGTCCATCAGGCGTTTGGCCACATCTTCTTCGGTAATACCGGATGCTTCCTTCAGCGGGCGAATGTCGATGATACATTCGTGCGCTACGCGACCATTACGACCTGAGTAAAGAACCGGGTAATGCTCACCCAGTTTCTTGGCCAGGTAGTTGGCGTTGAGGATTGCGACCTCGGTTGCCTTGCGCAGGCCTTCGCCTCCCATCAGTGCGATGTATACCCAGCTGATCGGCAGAATGCTGGCGCTGCCCCAGGGTGCTGCAGAGACCGCACCGTTTTCAGGGTTCGGGCCTTCAATACCCACCACCGGGTGGTTGGCGACAAACGGTGCCAGGTGTGCCTTAACGCCGATTGGGCCCATGCCTGGGCCGCCTCCGCCGTGCGGGATGCAGAAGGTTTTGTGCAGGTTCATGTGCGATACGTCGGCACCGATGTCGGCCGGACGCGTGATCGCTACCTGAGCGTTCAGGTTGGCACCATCCATGTATACCTGGCCACCGTGCTGGTGGATGATGTCACAGATTTCGCGGATACCTTCTTCGTACACCCCGTGGGTGGACGGGTAGGTGATCATCAGGCAGGACAGGTCAGAAGCGTGCTGTTCTGCTTTGCTGCGCAGATCGTCGATATCCACGTTACCCTGTTCATCACAGCCCACCAGAACCACTTTCATGCCTGCCAGTGCCGCTGAAGCCGGGTTGGTACCGTGCGCAGACGTCGGGATCAGGCAGATGTTGCGGTGACCCTGATTCTGCGACTGATGGTAGTAACGGATCGCCAGCAGGCCGGCATACTCACCCTGAGCGCCGGAGTTCGGCTGCATGCAGATGGCATCAAAGCCGGTGATGGCTTTCAGCATCTCTTCGAGAGAGTCGATCATGGTTTTGTAACCCTGCGCCTGATCAATTGGCGCGAAGGGGTGCAGGGCACCAAACTCAGGCCAGGTGACCGGGATCATCTCGGCAGTGGCGTTGAGTTTCATGGTGCAGGAACCAAGGGCGATCATGCTGTGAGCCAGTGACAAGTCCTTGTTTTCCAGGCGCTTGAGGTAGCGCAGCATCTCGGTTTCGCTGTGATACTCGTTGAATACCGGATGTGTCAGGATGTCAGAGGTACGCAGCAGTTCAGCCGGAATGCTGTTGGAGCCCTGTGCAACCAGTTCTGCATCCAGTGTTTCCAGCGACAGACCGTGGTCTGTACCCAGTAGTGCAGTCCAGAGTGCTTCGATTTCAGCACGGTCGGTGCGTTCATCCAGGGTGATGCCGATTTGATCATCGCCCTGTTTGCGCAGGTTGAAACCCGCTTCCAGTGCGGACTGGATCAGGCTGTCACGCTTGGTACCGGCATTGATGGTCAGAGTATCGAACCAGCTGTCGTGAGCCAGTGCCAGACCTTTCTGTTTCAGGCCGGCAGCCAGCAGGTCGGTCAGGCGGTGGATTCGACTGGCGATGGTCTTCAGGCCCTGAGGACCGTGGTAGACGGTATAGAAGGACGCCATGTTGGCCAGCAGCACCTGAGCGGTACAGATGTTGGACGTCGCTTTCTCACGGCGGATATGCTGCTCACGCGTCTGCATCGCCATGCGCAGCGCCGGGTTGCCGCGGGTGTCGACGGAAACGCCGATGATACGACCCGGTACCGAGCGCTTGTAGTCATCACGGGTAGCGAAGAATGCAGCGTGTGGGCCACCGTAACCCATGGGTACACCAAAGCGCTGGGCGGAACCGAATACAACATCAGCACCCATCTCGCCCGGTGATTTCAGCAGTACCAGGCTCATCAGGTCAGCAGCTGCGCACACCAGGGCTTTCTTGCCGTGGGCTTTTTCGATCAACGGTTCAAAGTTGCGAATATTGCCCTGAGTGCCGGGGTATTGAACCACAACACCAAAGGCTTCGTGCTCATCGATCAGAGTTTCTACGTCGCCGACGATCACGTCATAACCCAGGGGCTCGGCACGTGTCAGGATAACGCTGATTGTCTGCGGGTGCAGTTGTTCATCAACCAGGAATGCATTTGCCTTTTTGGCTTTGCTCATGCGCTTACACAGCGTCATGGCTTCAGCGGCCGCAGTGGCTTCATCCAGCAGAGAGGCGTTGGCCAGATCCAGACCGGTCAGGTCCAGAATAGCCTGCTGGAAGTTGAGAATTGCTTCCAGGCGGCCTTGAGAAACTTCAGGCTGATAAGGGGTGTAGGCGGTGTACCAACCCGGATTTTCCAACACGTTGCGAAGAATAACGTTGGGTACCAGCGTATCGGCGTAACCCATGCCAATCAGGGAGCGTTTCAGCTGGTTTTGCTGTGCAATGCCTTTGAGTTCGGCCAGTGCCTGCTGCTCGGTCTTGGGGCCGGGCAGGGGAATAGGCTGCTCGACCATGATGCTGCCGGGAACGGTTTCGTTGATCAGCGCATCCAGGCTATCAACGCCAAGCGTTTCCAGCATGGCAGCCACTTCATCGGAAGACGGCCCGATATGGCGGCTGATGAAGGCATCCTGCTGCTCAAGGGTGTGCAGCGGCGACAGGCTCTGTTGACTCATATGGTTGGAATCCCGAGTTGTTCATCAAATGGCCGTTATTTTAGCAGGAAGTGGTACTGATTGGAGCCAGACAAAACAATATGAACGGGAATTTCCCTGCATGAGTAAGACTCGGGCGGGAAAGTAATAGCTGAAAATGCCAGGCATACAGACCTCTAACCGATGAGGTCAGGGTGCTAACTCTAGCTTTTCGAGATGTTAGGTTCTGCACACTGCCAGCAGTTTTTACCCATGGCTTTCGCTTTGTACATGGCATCATCCGCCTGTGTCAGCAAAGCATCGGCACTGGTACCGTCATTGGGATAGATCGCTATTCCGATCGAAGCCGAGACCTTCAAGGTCATCTGGCCACGCTGTACCGGTGAACTCATGGCCGTCAGAATTTTCTGCGCCACCGACTCAACCGCCTGATTGGACTGAACAGTTTCAAGCATCACCACGAATTCGTCGCCGCCGATGCGTGCACAGGTATCGGTGCCTCTAAGTTGATCAGTCATTCGACCTGACAGAATTGAAAGCAGGTCGTCGCCGGCATCATGACCATGCTGGTCATTGATATCCTTGAAACCATCCAGGTCAATAAACATAAGGGCAAATTTGTTGCCTTCCCGGTGCGCACGACGCAGGTTACGCCCCAGCAATTCGTTCAGCAGACTGCGATTCGGTAGCCCTGTCAGCGGGTCATGCATGGCAAGGAAACGGATGCGCTCAATGCGTTTATGTCGTTCGAGCGTTATGGCCGCAAGATTGGACATGCGCTGAAGCAGCAGTTTGTCGGTTTCCGATGGTGCAGACGGTTGTTGAGGGTAGCAGGCCAGCGCGCCCAGAGCTTCGTCATAGGCTGCGAGGATAGGTTGTGACCAGCAGGCACGGATGCTGGTATTTTTTACCTCATCCAGAAGAGGCTTCCAGGCATCGTCCTCCATCAGGTTTGGACTGACAACCAACCCGCGGTGCTGAATGGATTGGATGCACGTAGCGCCGCCGGGCCCTATGGACAAGCCTTGACTGCGCTGCATAAATTGAGGCGGCAGGCTGGGCGCAGATCGAACCGAAAGCGATTTGTTATCTTCATTCAAAAGTAAAACAGCGCTATGGGTATTCGGGATCAGGCGCTCGATGGTTGAGCAAATTTCAGCCAGCACGTCGTCCATATTGTCGCCAGTGGCGATGGATTCCAGCACTTTGCGTTCCAGACGCAACACACGTTCGCTGGCGCGCAGGTGTTGTTCGCGCTTCACCGCATTCGTGATGTCCTGAACTTGTACCAGCGTCAGGTCGCTCTGGTTCAGTGGTCGCAACAAAATGGACTGGTGCAGAGGGCCCAGCTCCCCTTTGCTGTTGCGGTGCTTGAGTGGCAACAGGCGTTTGTGCAGCTGATAGGACAGCAGGCGCCCCATACGATTCAGGCAGGCGTCCTCAATAGCGCCTTGCAGCGCCGGGGGAAGCAGACCTGGGAACAGCTGCGCGAGGGTATTACCCACAACATCCTTTTCTGACAGGCCGATGTGCTGAGCAATCCACCGGTTGCAAAATATGATGCGGCACTGTCGGTCCAGTAGCAGTACACCGCCGTCCAGGCTGTGCAGAAGTTCGGTACAGTCAATATTGTCCAAGATTGTGGACAGGCAAGGGGGAGCGTCAGATGAGTTCGGCAAGATATTCCCTCAACGCGAGCAGGAAGCTGTCAGCGGATTGCAAGTCGATCACAAATGCCAGATAGCCGCGCAGGGCGTTGTGCCTGAGGCTGAAATCGATCTGGACCAACATGACCAGTGTATTGCTGGAGTCGCTGACAGAAAGGTTCAGGTTGCTGGATAGTTCGCTGGAGCTACTGTTGAATGCACGTGGAATATCGGTTTTAACCTGCTGCTTAAGCTGGTTGGCCAGGGTCGCAAGGCAGTGGTTAAGCAGAATGTTGCCAAGCTCTGCCAGGGTTTCCTGCTCCAGCTCCGTAATTTCATCGGCGGACAGCTCTTCGCCGATCATGGCATTGACCAGCTCCAGGCTTCTCGCTTCCGGGAACAGCAAGGCAGCGCGTCCACTGATAAAGCCTTCGAAATCCTGCAGGACGCCTGCCAGAAAGGGAGGCAGGTCCTTGCGAAAGGCTTCTTGTGCTTCAGGAACGGAGATGAACTCCAACCGCGGAACCGACAGTAACACTTCGTCATTGACCAGCTGGGAGAGAGCATAGGCTGCTCGTCCGACACCCAGGTTCATCAATTCTACAATCAGGTCATGTTCGTCCGGGCTGAAGAGGTCCATTCAGGTGTCCTGTCGAATAAACGCCTCAAGCTGTTCTGCAGAGGCTGGTTTGGGAAGAAAGGCCATACCCAGGTCACGTGCCCGCTGGGCCAAGGCATCCTGAATATTAGCGGTAACCAATGCCATACGTATCTGAGGATAGTGCTCAGAGATGGCACCAGCCAACTCCAGACCGTCACGGCCCGGCATATTGAAGTCGATCAGTGCGATGTCTGCGGTCTCTGTACTGAGAACGGTTTCGGCTTCATCCGCAGAGCCTGCTTCCAGCAGTGTCAGTGACATGTCCAAAGACTGAAGAATGTGTTTCATGGTCAGGCGGGCGATGCGACTATCGTCAACCAAAAGGATTCTGAACGCGGTAGTATCGGTCATGGTCACTTTTTTTATAGGGCTTTTTATATGGGGCCAATATAACAAAGACCCCCCTGCTACGTAAGCGGCGCTGCACTAAAATGTGTAGCTGAGGGCCAAAGAGCCGAAATTGTGACTTCCCGGCTGCTGTTCAAATTGGCGCGTTCGATAAATACGAGCATAGGATAATTTCCAGCGTTCGTAAGTTGCCGCAATGCCAAAAGCGGCATCGGCCACTCCGGGAATTCGATCCACACTGTGGCTTTCTCGCCAGGTATTACCATCCAGGAAAATATCATGCGCCATGTAGCGCGCATCCACTGATGCGAACGCATGTATCCCCCACTGCTGGATCTTCAAGCGTGGATCACCCTGTCGCGGGACGCTGTTGTCCCCACCGGGGCGCAGGGCAGAGGTGCCAAAGTCATAGGGCAGCCGATAACCGAGTCGATACTCGAAGCCCCCGTTCACATAGGTGGCCACGTTACCAAGGCTGCCGCCGGCGTGCAGTAGAACTTCCTGTTCCCAGCCTGCGGCGATGGGAGCGCGTATCCAGCGATATTTGTGCTCATAAATCAGCTGGATACCGAATTCATTCTTGAGCTGGTTATCCCAGCCTTTGAATTTCTCAAAGCCACGCAGGTCGTGAATAAAGTCCTGGGCTTCCTGGGCCATCGAGGCTGGACCGATCATGCCGAGGTTGGCTTCAAACGAGTTCATGCGATCCCGAGTCTGGGTATGAAACCCGAAACCCGCGTAGAGCCAACCGGCGTAGGGTCGGTCATCAGGGTCCAGAGTGGTGCGATCACGGTCTTGAGGCGTGTAAATCTGCTGGCCCAACGTGAAGATCAGGCGTCGACTGACATCATCCCCCAGATGAATGGGCTCGGGGTCCAGAGGGCTTAACCAGCGGTTGGCGCCTCGGATCCAGCCAGGCAGGCGCGAGTCATCGATGAAATTGTCAATCTCCGGTGAAACCCAGGAAGCGCGCACACCATTGGTGTACTGCTGGTCGGTTTCCCGAAACAGGTCGTTTTCAAAGTAGAGGTTTGTGGTCCAGCGGTCCTGGCTTTTGGCCGCCGGCTTTGTCTCAGCCTGAGCCTGGGCGACAGCAGGCAAGAGCATCAGCGCACCGATGCTCCAGTAGTTTTGAAACCGCATTATTTACGCTGCCACTGTCCGTTTTGGTCCTGGATATATTCACCGGCTGGCGCGCGTTCCTGCAGCCGCTGCCCGGTGCGCATTTCCATGATGTCGATCGCAACACCTGCTTTGTTGGCAGAGTCCAGATAAAGGCTACGGCGTTTCTGGTTGATCTCGTCAACCATGCGTTTCAGGTCCGCAGAGGGGGAGCCGGTCACTATGCCCAGATAGCCGGTAGCACGCTCACCGACAAGGCCTTGTTGCTTGGCATCATCCAGTGACAAGGCGTAGGCGGGCAGGCTGACAATCAGTGCCAGAAAAACACCGGCAACTACTCGAGGGATACGAAGTTTCATGGTCGGTACCTCAGAAAAGATCGCTGTTTTCATCAAGCATGTTGTCGATTTCGCGGTCGACCTTTACCAGTATTTCATGCTTGATTTTGACGTTCAGGTTGATGGTAATGGGCTCGGAAGGAGCCGCAACCTGCACGGTGGGGGTACAGCCGGCGAGTACCAAAAGTAACGCAGGCAGTGTCAGTGGCAACAGAAAGCGAGGCATGGTGTACCTTCCAATGTCAGTAGCAATATCCAGATCCATTTGACCCAAGAATACCTGAATAATTCAAGAACGACAGAATCAGTGTTGGAAGCGGCGGTCGATGCTGTCGGTTATCCTGTCAGTCAACTGGAGGGTGCGCCAGAGGTCAAGCAGGTTCTCTTCGATATTGAGGTTGAGGTCAATCGGGCGTCCTTGTTGCCAGTCCGGGTTGTGGCCCTTAAGGCGGGCGCGAAACAGAGTGTCGCCATTAGGTGAGTAGTCCAGACTCAGGTCCAACAGTTCGAATCGCAGGTCTGTCAGCGCGCCCAAGGCCAGCTTCACGCCAGGATTTTGTGCCCCCATGAGAGCGATCTCGGGTGTGGGCTTATAGCGGATGATACCGCCTTCAGCTGAACTCAAAAGCTTGCCGTTGTTGATCTCGACCTGGTTGCCATCGATACGAATGGGCAGCTCACCACCCAGCACTCCACTGCCGTAGAGCCCCTCCTGTGGATACAGGGCCAAAATGTCTTGCAGGTCCAGGGCGGCGACGGCGACACGTGTTGCGACCACAGGATGCGCAGGGTTGAAGCGCATGGCGGGCAGAGCAATGATGCCATCAAGCACAGAGAGGCTGAATGGCGAGAGCGATAGCATCACTTGATCCGGCAGACGACCTTCATAATTGAAATCCAGTTGTGGGCCGAAGATCCGCAGACCTGAGTCAGTATGATCAATCTCCAGCGAGCCTCGGCCGTTCAGTTGCAGGCGCTGGTTTACCTCCAGCTCCGTTTGAAGTGAAAGCCCTTCTACCCGCGTGTTTTTGTTCCAGCTCAAGTTCACATTGCTGATCTGTGGCGTGAGTTTCAGATGCCAGTCACTGTGATTGACGGCCAGCCAGCCACTCACTTCGGCGTTGCCTTGATGCAGTTCTAGTGGTTTGAGGTCAGTGGGCAGCCAGGGACGATAGAGCGCCATCGTTTGTTTGAGTCCCACAGAGGGAAGACTGAAGTTAATGCGTCCTCTAAGGGCATCGGCGTTGCCTTTGGCACTCAGACTCAGTGTGGCCGGGAACATAGGGGAGTTGAGCTGGCCCTTGAAGGTTAGATCCCGGTTGATCAGGTTCAGTTGCAGTTCGCCGTCGGTCGAAAGCTCTGTATCGATGAGCTGGCCCAGTGGCTGCTGTACCTGCAGTTTGGTGTTCTTTAAATTGACGCTGAGTCGCTCAGACGAAAGTGCGCCTGAAGCGTTCAGGCCAATCTTGGCGGACTGAAACGTGCTGTGTTTGGCATGTGCAACTTGAGCATCGAGGGTGTATGTCAGTTGAATACTGTCCAGCATCGCTTTGGGGTCTAAGGGTAACTGCGTTGGCAGGGTAACGTCGGCGCCAAGCGCTATATTTCCGTCGAGGGGGGCGGTTGCGTCTGGCAAGTTCAGACCTAGCTTGGGTAACCAGGCTTTCAAGGCGGTAAGGTTCAGGGCCTGTTGGGTGTTTATCTGCCAATGCTCTTGTCCCGGTGCAAGCAGATACTGACCTTGAATGATCCGCTTTTGCTGATCAGTGAGTTGAATGCCGAGTTCGCGGTTAGGCGTCAGGCTCATATCCAGGTAGCCCAGGGGGGCCTCTTTGTGCTGTAGAGCCAGTCGGGTTTGCAGCAGCTCTGGTTCAATATCGATGTTGCCGCTGGCTTTCCAATGGCGATGTTGGTCCAGTGCGAGATCCAGTTTCAGCTGGGCAATGACCAGACGATCAGAGGGTGCAAAGCGGAACCATTGGCCGGGCTCCAGTGTGCTCAGGTCCAGTGTGTCCGTATGTAGGGTTGTACGATCAGGCGCGTCTTCACTTAGGGGGTCTTCGGAAGGCGTGTTGCGCTCACCACTCAGGGATAGCTGTACCTGGTCGATGCGAAGCTCTTTTATCTGCCCCCGAAGTAATGCACGCGGGTCAAAACTGAGCTGTATGTTCTGAGCGTCAAGGCTTAGTGTCTGGCCGTCCTGCTGGCGCGATACGGTGATATGGTCGATGGTGAAACGGTTCCACGAAGGGTGACCCAGGATCAGTGCCGGTGCGGTAAAGCCCTGCTCCAGTAGCCACTCACGCAATAAATACTGGCCCGTCCAGGGCAGGGTAAACCAGGCCAGCAGAGGCAGCAGGGCGGTGATCAGTAGCAGTCCAGCCAGCCATTTTCGCATCCTGCGGCCTCCATTGCGCAATCAGGGAAGTTTTCGTACCACGTTGAGCCCGTCACGCAGGGTGAGAAATACGTTTTCAACGTCCGGGTCTTGAGCAATGCGCTGGTTAGTTTCAACCAGAATATCGTCGATTTCGGACTCCGGCTGTAGCACTTTGCCTGACCAGAGCACGTTGTCCAGTACGATCAGGCCGCCTGGTCGGGTCATCTCCTTCACGCGCTCATAGTAGTTCAGATAGTTGCGCTTATCGGCATCGATAAAGGTGAAGTCCAGTTCCAGATCCAGCTTTTCGATAGTCTCCAGCGCACGACCGAAGATGACTTCGATCTTATGGCCATGCTCACTGCGGTCGAAAAAGCTTTGCGCAAAATCGATGGCGCGCGGGTTGGTCTCACAGCAGATCAGGCGCCCGTCCTGGGGCATGCCTTCGGCAATCGACAGGGCGGAGTAGCCGGTAAACATGCCGATCTCCAATGCCGTTTTGGGCTGAGTCAGGGCGGTCAGCATTTTCAGTGTGCGGCCAACCAGGCGACCGGACAGCTTCTGGGGCCAGCCCATATTGAGGTTGGTCTGGTCGATTAGTTCCTGCAGCAGCTCAGGTTCTGCACTGGTATTGATAAACGCGTAGTCTTCAATCGCTTCGTCAACGAGAAAGTCGGGCATGATGTTGTCTCGGTACATCGATTCTAAAAGCCGCATTTTAACACTTAATCGCTCCTCTGCTGATGCCGTGGCATGTATCAATCCATCTAACCCCTTAAATGCGGGATTGTTGCCTGGTACCTGTGAGGGTTTTGCAGACATATCAAAACGTTGCTGAACCCGGCGAAGGGATATCCCTTGTCGGAGCGATCTTTTACAATCGGCAACAATTTAAGGAGATAAACATGTATCAAGCCCTGTATCTGTTTTTGGCCACTGGTGTGGTCTCCATGGCGGCCGCCCTCAGTGCCGGTGCCCTGAACAAGCTGCCGGAAGAAAAACGCCCTGCCTTCATGCAGACACGAAATGGTCAGGTTGCCGTTATCATGGCCGGTAACCTGGGCGCTTTGACTCTGGTGGGTGCATTGGCGTTTGGTGTGCGTCATCTGGACTGGTGGATTCCGGTAAGCTGCCTGTTTGTAACCTTCCCGCTGATACATGTAGTCGTTCTGCAGCGCTTGCTGGGTGACTTCAAAACGTTGATGCTGATGATGCCGTTGGTGCTCGTATCCATCGGCTTGCTCTACTGGTACTGGTAGTCCCGCGTTTGCTGTTTCGGGGGGGAAAAAGCTGAATTGGCAAAATGTAAACACTTGTTACAGTTTGTAATATTTCTGCGACAACTTTGTATCAATACCAGTTGTTAGGAGACGTAATCAGCATTACTCTTTAGAGCGTGTCTGCAACTATAGATTCTATGAAGGATTACATGGCTATAGTTGTGTCAGCTAAAAATAAGAGACAGCCCGATGAGTCTTTACCGAACGATAGAGAAAACCTTTTTTAATACCCTGACTCGCAAGATTCTCGGTAATGTTGTGTTCCTGATCTTGCCTAGCCTGGTGATGGTCGGTGTCAGTATCTGGATCTACAGATCGTTGCTGGAGCTGAACACCCTGCTGCCGGAGGTGACAGAAGCCGGTACACGATTGATGGAGCTGGCGGACATGACTGTCTTGCTGGCAGGTGTGATGCTGTTGTTGACCCTTGGGGCTGCAATCTTTGCCCTCTTGTTTATGCGTCACCTGTTCTTGCACCCGATCTCCAGCATGACTGAAGTGCTGGGGGCTGTGCGTAATCGTGATGGGGATATTTCCGCAACTCTGCCTGCCCATACACACGATGAAATTTCGCAGATGGCGAACAGCTATAACGACTTTTCCTCCACTTTGAAGCAGATGATTGCTGATACCCGTGAGCGCAGCGTCAAGGTATCCCTGAGTGCTGCCCATCTGCAGATGGTGGTAATGGCGGCTGAAAAGTCAGCGACCACTCAGGTCGATAAGGCTCAGGCCGTCTTTCAGGCAAGTCAGGAATCTACCGAGGCCATTGACGGCATAGCAGCCAACACTTTGAGTATCTCCGAGCGCAATAGTCATAACCTCTCCGAAGTACGTAATGCCAGTGGTGAGTTGTCCCGTGTCAGTCGACAGGTGGCGGATATCGAGTCTCAGGTGCAATCGTTTCAGCAGGTTGTGGAGCAGTTGGCTACTAACTCGGCCAGCATTATCGACATTCTTTCACTGGTACAGGGGTTCTCGGAACAAACCAACTTGCTGGCACTGAACGCCTCGATTGAGGCCGCTCGAGCAGGTGAAGCCGGGCGCGGTTTTGCCGTCGTAGCCGATGAAGTACGTACTCTGTCACAGAAAGTGAATGCCGCTACGGTTGAGATCGATGCCAAGGTCAATGAAATGGTGTCCCTGGTCGATAGCACCCGTAGCGGTGCTGAAGTGATTATGCAGGGCGTCTCTGAAACCGATAGTTTCATGTCTCAAACCAGTGAGCGCTTTGCACAGATGGTGCAGGACTTTGAGGCACTGAATGGTCAGCTGGGCGAGATCAGCGCAGCGATCGAAGAGCTGTCCTACACCAACAAGCACAGCCATGAACAGGTGTCCGAGATTACCCAGTTGGCGGATGATATCCGCAGTGAAATGGAGATTTCGGGCAGGCATTCACGTGATCTGGACTCTGCTACCGAAGAGATGCAGGCGCTGCTGTCTCGTTTTACCATTGGTTATGGCGGCTTTGAAAACATGCTCAAAGGCGCTCAGAAATGGGCCAGCCGTGTTGAGAAAGAGATGGAAGCGCTGGCAGCTGAAGGTGTGGATCTGTTTGATACCCGTTATGTCCGTACCAATCCGGGCCAGGAGCCAGCCAAGTTCGATACCAGGTATGTTGATGTATTCACGCGCCGGGTTCAGCCCTTGTATGACCAGTGTGTGAGTGAAATCCCCGCGTTTATGATTGCGTCAGGTTTCGACTTGAACAGCTATTGCCCGGCACATATCACCAAAGTATCCCAGCCGATGACCGGTAACTTTGACACCGACAACGCCCTGAGTCGTCATCGTCGCATGTATGACGGCAGTCGTGCAGAGCTGCGCCGAGCAAATCATGATGCGCCTTTCCTGCTGCAGACATTTATTCGTGACACCGGCGAAATTCTGAACTCGCTTTCAATTCCGATGTATGTAAATGGTCGCCGTTGGGGCAGCTTCGCGGTTGCCTTTACGCCAGATCACTTGTTGGACACGACTAAAAGCTAGTCATTTTCACCTTGAACTCACAGGACGAAGGCCAGAATCAGGTTTTTCGTCCTGGGAGTTCACATGATGCACACCACCCCGATTGCTGCCCCTGGCGGTATGCGCTCCGTCTTGCCTGTATTCCTTTTGGCCCTTGCCCTCCAGGGCATTATCAGCCTGTTTAATGTCGACTTCATTTGGGCTCATTGGTTATTTGCTCAAGAAGGTGGCCATTGGTCACTGAAGGACAACTGGATATTATCTTCTGTGATTCATAACGGCGGTCGCGAGTTGAGCGTAATGTTGGCGCTGGGCTGTAATCTGGCGTTTTTGCTCAGTTTCGTCATGGATTCCCTTCGCCCAAGTCGCAACCTTTGGGCTTACTTGGCCTGTGCGCCGATATTGGCGGCCGGGGTCGTATCCTTGGGTAAACAGCTGTCAGGTGTTGCCTGCCCCTGGAGTCTGCAGCTACTGGGTGGAGAGAGGCCTTACGTCCCTTTGGTGCAGCAGCTCTTTTCACCCGGTGAAGGTGCCTGTTTTCCGGCGGGGCATGCCAGTGCCGGTTATGCCTGGTTTGCACTCTATTTCGTGGCGGCTGAATACTGGCCAAAATCACGCCGCCATATCCTGATGATGGTGAGTCTGCTTGGGCTTGTATTTGGTTTTGCTCAGCAATTGAGAGGGGCTCATTTCTTGTCCCATGATTTATGGAGTCTGGTTATTTGCTGGAGCGTGTGCGCCTTATTGGCACCACGCCTGCTGCGTCGTTCTCCCGAGCAGGCTATGATCAGGTCTGCATTGGCGGGGGACAGGGGCTATGACAGCGCTGACGGTGTTACTGGCGGAAGATGATCCGGGCATCCAGCAGGGCATTACCGATTTTCTGGAGTGGCGCGGGATCGAGGTCGATTGCGCGAGAGATGGCAAGCAGGCCTTAAGTCTTTGCCAGCAAAATCGATACGATGTGTTGATTCTGGATATTCGTATGCCGCGTTTGAGTGGGTTGGAGCTTTGCCAGCAATTGCGTGCGGAGGGCGTTACAACCCCTGTCTTGATGCTGACAGCACTGGATACACTGGATGACAAGGTGCGTGGCTTTCAGGCCGGTACCGATGATTACCTGGTGAAACCCTTCGCCATGGACGAACTGGTCTGCCGAGTACTGGCATTGAGTCAGCGAGTGTCTCGACAACAAGTACGTGTACTGCGCCACGGCCCTCTGGAGCTGGATGTGGAGCTGCAACAGGTGCGGCGTGATGGTCAGCGTCTTCATTTGATGCCGCAGTCGTTTCAATTGCTGCGTTATCTGCTGGCGCGTGCGCCCAGGGTGGTGAGTCGCAGTGAGCTTGAACAGGCAATCTGGGGCGGTGAGCCGCCTGACAGCGATGCCTTGAGATCCTTGTTGTACCAACTTAGAAGTCAGTTGGATAAACCCTTTTCCTACCCCTTGCTGCACACCCTGCGTGGTCGCGGTATTTGTCTGGCTTTGCCGGAGGAAATCCAGTGAGATTTTCTACCCGGATTATTCTCACCGTCGGTTTATCCACCATGATCCTGACCAGCCTTTACTGGCTGGCCGGGTGGCATTATGTGGAGGAGCTTGAGGATCAGCAACGTTCACGCTTGCAGGAGTTCATTGGTGAACGCACCGATCAGGTTGTGAAGGGCGATCTGTCACCCCAAACCCTTGAGCTGTTGCCCGGTATCCGTTTGTACATGGCGAAGGATAGTTGGCCGGATACTTGGCCGGATATTTCAGGGGCTGGTATCTATCCTTTGGAGGAGGGGGCTGCGGTCATGGTGCGTGACTTGCCAGGTACTCGGCAACAGTACGCCGTCTACCTTCCGGCAATCGAAAATCTCTTTGAGCAGGAAGAGTCAGAAGTGCTGGAGGCGATAGTTGTTGCTGGGGGCGTGTTGCTGTTTACGCTGGGTGCCATGGGGTTAACCCTGTGGTTACTGTGGAAGCAGACAGTACCCTTGAGGCAGTTAACCCTGAGTATCGCCAATGTGAGTCCTGAGTCCCCTGAACTTGAGCCTTTGCAACGCAGTGATGAAGTTGGCGAGCTAAGTCGTCAGTTCTCGCATCTGCTGGCGCGTACTCAATCATTTATTCAACGGGAGCAGAACTTTACCCGCTTTGCCAGCCACGAGCTGAGAACGCCTCTCATGACGCTGACAAGTACATTGGCGTTGATGAAAGAGATGGCGGAAAGCCCATTGCACCATAAAGCCTTATTGCGAATGGAGCTTGCGGTTGATCGGATGGAAAACCTGACCAGCTCATTTCTGTGGTTATCGCGGGAAGACAGGGGGGGATCGCAGTCGGTTGATCGTAAGGGGGTTAAGGCCATTCTTGAGCAATTACAGCAGTTGACGCCAGCCTTGGCGGATATTCAGTTCAAGTGTAAGGGCCATGACTGGAAGTGGAATATACATCCTTTTGTGCTTTCAGTGATGCTGGATAATTTGCTGCGAAACGCACTGGATCACGGTGATACCGGTGTGCTGTTGGAGGTGAGTGAAAGTTTGATCCGGGTAAGTAATCCTGTTGCTGGCTCTGATCAATCGCCGATAAAGGAAGAAGATCATTTCGGATATGGTCTGCTGATCGTCGAGCAGTTGTGTGAAAAAGCAAATGCCCACTTTCATTATTGGACAGAAAGCGGGCGTTTTGTTGTCGAAGTGTGTTTCCAGAAAGCCTAGCTACCTGGTGTTTGGTTATCGGTTACCTGTGCTATCGAGGCCTTGTCTGAAGTAAGAGTGCCACGGCATGAACCATAAAGGTCCAGGCTATTGTCGTATATCTCGGTTTTGACGCCCATCAGTCCCATTAGGGAATGTGTCAGGTAGTCATGGCTTAAAGGCTTGTCCTTTTGTACCTGCAAGCAGGGAAGCGACAACTGGTGTGCCTGCTGGTAGTCATCCGATAGCCAGCTGATAAGTGGGACCTTCTTCTGTTCGTCCGGAGCAAGTACCCAGGGCATGCCATGCAGGTAGATGTTGTTTTCGCCCAAAGACTCCCCATGGTCAGAAATGTAGAGCATGGCGGTGTTGTAATCCCGGCTCTGCTGTTGCAGGAAGCTGATAACCTGATTTACGAAATGATCGGTATAGCGAATGCTGTTGTCATAGGCATGGGTGATCTCCTCGCGGGAGCAGCTCTGTAATTCATTGCTGCTGCAGGCCGGAGTAAAGTATTCGAACTCCGGTGGAACCCGCTTGTAGTAGGCCGGACCATGGCTGCCTTTCTGGTGCAGCACTATGAGGGTTGCTTCTTTACTTTGGGACAGCCAGTCTTTCAGTCCGTTTAGCATTTGACTGTCATAACACTCTTCTCTGGAGCAATCACGTTCAGGATTGAACTGCTGGGCACTTTCATTGGGTATGCGCTCACATACGCCCTTGCAGCCTGAATTATTATCACGCCACAACAGACGGACCCCTGCCTGCTGAAGTACATCCAGCACGTTGCTTTGGTAAGGGGCTCTATCGTCTTTATAGGTATCCCTTGTCATCAGGGAAAACATGCAGGGTACTGACACTGCCGTGCTGGTTCCGCAGGACTCAACGTCACTGAAGCTGACGACCGGTCGCTGTGAGAGTTCAGGATTGGTATCAGCAGCATAGCCATTGAGGGCAAAGTTCTGGCTGCGGGCTGTTTCGCCCAGCACAACGACTAACAAATCCGGTTTGCCAGTGCCCTTATGTGAAAGGGCGGCATCTGTACCCAAGGTCTGGAATTCATACTGTACCTGTTCATAGGCACCCGACAGGTAGCGGCTTGTGTAATAAAGATAGTTGGACGGAACGGCCAAATTTCGAACTTCACGGTGGTTACGAAACAGTGAGGCATAGTCCTTGTTAAGTGCTGCTGCATTCAGGCCGATCAACGTCATGGCACAGAGCAGGCTAATTCCCTGGGCGCCCAGTTGTGCCTTCAAGGCTGGCCGCTTGACCGGGATAAGCAATACCAGTGCAGAGGGCAGTATACCTTTCAGCAACAGGTGTATCAGCATGCCGGAACTCATCAAGTCAGAGGCTTCAGCTGTGTCCGTCTCGAACAGGTTCTGCACCATGGTCTTATCGACCACTACGCCATAGGTTTCCATGAAATAGTTTACAGCAGCTGCGCTCAGCAACAGGAAGATGGCCAGAGGCTTGATCAGGCGAGGCCAGGCCAGAGAACCCAGAACGAGTTGGATAATGGCAGCCATAAAACTGAGGAAGGCAGCACTGAATAGCCAGCGGCTGATTTCACTGGGATAGGGCTGATCCAAAATAAGCTGCCACAGAGGGGCATTGTAAAACAGGCATAAGGCCAGGGTTAGCAGCAGGCTTAGCGTAACAGGGTGCATCGGTTTAAAGAGGGTGATGCTGTGAGATTTTGAATTGGGCTGGGTCATGTGTCCTGTCCTGACTCAAACATATGACCGATTGTTTCCCACTGAACGTGAGAGCAATGTGAAAGCATTCACGGAAGGAGAAGACTTGATGTGCCATATAATCAATATCAAGTTTTGATTTGTCCTTGTTTCATCAAAATAAAAAAATGATCAATCACCGTTATTCAGCATCTAATCTTGTGTATAAAAAACATGCGAAGAAATAATATTTACATGCCTTAGCGGCAAAATTATTCAGGTCGGCAATATTTATCTCTCTGAAATACATGGAAAAATGCTAAATAACGGCAAAAGGTTGCCGATATAGGTGGCAATAAGGTTGTTGATTTTTTGAACACTATGAAGCGATACTTAACAAGTGGCGGGCTTGCAGAGAAATTCAAAAAAAGTTGGCCTGCTTTTTGCGTTAAATATCAGCAATACACTCCGCTGGAAACTCGGTACTGATACAGGCATATGATGACAACAGACAACATGGTTGTAGCCCTCGATATAGGCACCTCCAAAGTGGTATGCCTGGTTGGCGAGGTGACGCCTCAGGGGACGATCGAAATTGTTGGCGTCGGCACCAAGCCCTCATCCGGTTTGAAACGGGGAGTGGTGGTCAATATCGAAGCAACTGTGAACTCTATTCAGCGTGTGATTGAAGAAGCTGAGTTAATGGCCGGTTGTAAAATTCGCGGCGTGACAGTCGGCATTGCCGGAAGTCATATAAGCAGTCATAACTCGCACGGTATAGTTGCGGTCCGAGATCGTGAAGTAACCGATCAGGACCTGGAAAGAGTCATTGATGCAGCCCGCGCCGTCGCTATACCTGCTGACCAGCAAATTCTGCACATCCTGCCTCAGGAATACCTGATTGATAACCAGGAAGGCATCAAGGAGCCCCTGGGTATGTCTGGCGTGCGCCTGGAAGCCAAGGTTCATCTGGTAACCGGGGCCACAAATGCTATTCAGAATGTTGAAAAGTGCGTACGTCGCTGTGGTCTGGAAGTGGATGCAGTGGTGTTGGAGCAGTTGGCGTCCAGTTATTCCGTTTTGACGGATGACGAAAAAGCACTGGGAGTCTGCATTGTTGATATCGGCGGTGGTACGACCGACATTGCGGTATTTACTGGTGGCTCTATTCGCCACACAGCGGTGATACCGGTAGCGGGTGATCAGGTGACCAGCGATATCGCAATGGCCCTGCGTACACCGACTCAGCAGGCTGAGAAAATCAAGGTTAAGTATGCCTGCGCGCTGGCACAGTTGGCAGCCGCAGATGAAATGATCAAGGTCGCCAGTGTAGGCGACCGTCCCCCGCGAGACCTGTCACGTCAGGCACTGGCGGAGGTCGTTGAACCTCGCTATGAGGAGCTGTTTGGCCTTATTCAGGCTGAACTGCGCCGCAGTGGATTTGAAGATCTGGTTGCCGCTGGCATCGTGTTGACCGGCGGTACTGCCAAGATGGAAGGTGCCGTTGAGTTGGCCGAGGAAATATTCCACATGCCGGTGAGATTGGCGAAGCCACAGGGTATTCGCGGCATGGAAGAGCAACTGAGCAATCCGATCTACGCCACGAGTATTGGTTTGTTGCACTACGCGAAACAGGACCTTGGGCCGGTCAAGCCCATTACTGAACTTGAAGATTTCATCGATACCGGCCATGAGCAAGCCGGTACGGGTGGCCTGTTTGTCAGATTTAAAGGCTGGCTGCAGGGGAATTTCTGATTAATAAGGACTTCGACGCAAGACCGAAGCCGACTGGAGGGTAAGAAAATGTTTGAACTGGTAGATAGCGTACCGGAAAGCGCTGTAATCAAGGTTGTCGGTGTTGGTGGCGGTGGTGGTAATGCCGTGAACCACATGGTGACAACTGACCTTGAAGGCGTCGAGTTCATCTGTGCCAACACGGACGCTCAGGCGCTGAATAACATGTCGGCCAAAACCGCATTGCACATTGGTAACGAGCTGACCAAAGGGCTGGGTGCAGGTGCCAACCCGGAAATCGGCCGTCAGGCCGCGATGGAAGACCGTGAGCGGATTGCCAGTGCACTGTCTGGTGCAGACATGGTATTCATTACTGCCGGTATGGGCGGTGGTACTGGTACCGGCGCAGCACCTATCGTTGCTGAAGTGGCGCGCGAGATGGGCATCCTGACGGTTGCTGTTGTGACCAAGCCGTTCCCGTTTGAAGGCCGTCGCCGCAAGAAAGTGGCTGAAGAAGGTATCCGTGAGCTGCAGGAGCATGTTGACTCCCTGATCATCATCCCGAACGAGAAACTGTTGCCGGTTCTGGGTAAGAACTGCAGCCTGGTCAGTGCCTTCGGTACTGCCAACGACGTTCTGAAAGGTGCTGTACAGGGTATTGCTGACCTGATCATCCGTCCGGGTATGATCAACGTCGACTTTGCTGACGTGCGCACGGTTATGTCCGAAATGGGTATGGCGATGATGGGTACCGGCGTTGCTCGCGGCGAAAACCGTGCTCGCGAAGCGGCAGAAGCGGCGATCAACAGCCCGCTGCTGGAAGATATCGATCTTAAAGGTGCCAGCGGTGTGCTGGTTAACATCACTGCAGGTCTGGATCTAAGCCTGGGTGAGTTCTCTGAAGTGGGTGATCTGGTAGAAGATTACGCGCACGAAGACGCCACTGTTGTTGTGGGTACGGTTATTGATCCTGAGTTGACCGATGAATTGAAAGTGACTGTTGTTGCTACCGGCCTCGAGCGTGCTCGCATTGCTGAGAGCCGTGTGGTTAACGGTGGCACCACTGCCAGCGCTGTATCCTCTTCTTCTGCGCAGAAGTCGTCAGCTCCGACGAGTCCGTCTGATTACAGCCAGCTGGAGCTGCCAACCGTGCTGCGTAACCGCCAGGCGGATGAAGCTGCGGTAACGCCGCGTAATATGACCGAAAGCGCTGCGGACTCAGTGCAGGACAGCCAGCCGATGAAGAAAACCGGCACTGACGATATGGACTTCCTGGATATTCCAGCGTTCCTGCGCCGTCAGGCCGACTGAGTTGCTCAGCCCCTAAGGGGGCAACCCTCCAGATTGACCCGCCCGGCCTCACGGCCCGGCGGGTTTTCTGTTTACATTTCGTGACGCCATTTCAAACGGTACAAGTCCTGGCGACGGTCCTTCAAATTGGTTACCGAACCTTCGTTGCGGATCACGCGGATCTGATCCAGGTCCAGATCAGAAAACATCAGCATCTCAGTATTCGGTGTCGTTTCCGACATGACTGCATCATGGGGAAAAGCAAAGTCTGAAGGTGAAAACACAGCAGACTGTGCATATTGCACATCCAGGCTTTCTACCGACGGCAGGTTGCCTACGCTGCCGCAAATCACCGTGTAGCACTCATTTTCGATAGCGCGTGCCTGAGCGCAATGACGGACACGCAGGTAGCCGTTTTTGGTATCGGTCCAGAAGGGCACAAACAGAATGTCCATATCCTGATCAGACAGCAGGCGGGCCAGCTCCGGGAATTCGACGTCATAGCAGATCAGAATGCCGACTCGACCCGCGTCGGTTTCAAACACTTTCAACTGATTACCGCCTCTGATGACCCAGTCATTGCGTTCGTGAGGCGTAATATGCAGTTTGCGCTGCTCTTCAACTGTACCATCTCGGCGGCAAAGGTAGCTGACGTTGTACAGGTGGTCCCCCTCCAGCAAAGGCATGGAACCGGTGATCACATTAATGTTATAGCTGACGGCCAGGTGCGACATTTCACTGCGGAAGCGCTCAGTAAAGCCTGCCAGAAAACGAATCGCTTTTGTCTGGCTGGTTTGGTCGGTCAGTCCCATCAAGGGAGCATTGAAAAACTCGGGGAAAAGGGCGAAGTCGCTCTGATACTCAGACAGGGTATCGATAAAGTATTCCACCTGCTGCAGAAGTTCTTCCACCGAATCGACACTTCGCATCTGCCACTGAATGGCACCTATGCGTACCCGTGAAGGGCGGCTGCTGATAACGGTATCTTCTGGCTCAAACAGGATATTGTTCCATTCCAGGAGGGTGGCAAATCCTTTGGACTTGGTGTCTTCGGGCAGATAGCTGCCCAGCAGGCGCTTAACCTGAAAATTGTTGGACAGCTGGAATGACAGGATGGGGTCGTAAAGCTCACGCTGGCGGACCTTGCCGATATACTCGCTGGCAGTCATTTCCTTAGCGTGTTTGTAATAGTTGGGAATACGACCGCCGGCCAGAATTGCCTTGAGATTGTATTGGCGGCATAACTCCTTACGAGCCTCGTACAAGCGGCGCCCCAGTCGGAAGCCGCGATAATCAGGATGGATGAGCACATCCAGACCGTAAAGTGCATCACCCTCAGGGTCGTTGAGGATGGTCATTCGCTTACCGATCAGGTCGTCATAGGAATGAGGGTTGCTGAAACGGTCATAGCGGACTTGCACGGTGAGTGCGATGCCGATCAACTCTTCCCCGTCAAAGACGCAGATTTGGCCTTCGGGGAAGTCATTACAAAGTTTATTTATGGTGTGCTCTGGCCAGGCGCCTCCAATGTCGTTATAGACCTGGTCCATCAAGGCCTGCAACCTGGGGTAGTCACCATGTTCCAGGTTGCGGGTTATCAAGTGCATCTCTTCGATACGCATGCTCAGTCCTCTCGTGAAGCTCTCCCGGAGGCCTCAGTGTGCGGCAGGGAGAGGAAGGGCGCAAGCGTAGGGAAGGGAGGAAGCGGGTCAGTTGCTCCTAAGCGCACCCAGCAGGAATTCCCGATTGCCATCGCCGCCTTGAATGGGGCTTTCATCCCAGTAAGTTGGCTCCAGGCCATGTTCCCTGCAGCATTGCTCTATGCGTGCGCGCACCTTGGGATACAGGGTGGCATCCTTGACCAGGCCGCCTTTACCTATGTGTTCTGGCCCCACTTCAAACTGTGGCTTCACCAGTGTCAGCAACCAGCCGTCTGGACGAATAAGTTTGGCCAGTCCCGGCAATATCAGGGTTTGGGAAATGAAGGAGACATCCATCACGGCCACATCGAAGCCCTGCTGATTCTGCGTATGCTCAAGCAGGTTGGTCGACAGAGTGCGGGCGTTATAGCCTTCCAGGCAGATAACCCGGCTATCTTCGCGCAGACGCGGGTGGAGCTGGTCATGGCCAACTTCGATACCGACCACTTTTGCAATATCGGCCTGCACCAGGCAATCAGTGAAGCCACCAGTGGACTGGCCGACATCAATCGCCGTCAGCCCCTTGGGGTCTATATTAAGTGCTTCCATTATATGCAGCAGCTTCAGGGCGCCCCGAGATACATACTGGTCTTCAATATCGGCTTCTACTTGCAGGGGAGTGTCTGTCTCAAGCTTCAGGCCTGGCTTGGTCACTACCTGCCATTGACCCAGTTCCGCCCTCACGCGGCCCTGTTTAATCAGTCGCTGTGCGCGGCTACGGCTGTCGGTCAGCCCGCGCTCCACAAGAAGCATGTCCAGACGTTGCATATTTCACCTCGGATATAGAGGCGTGCAGTATACCTCAGACAGCGGGCTGGATTGAGCGTTAGCGGTGCAGAAGAGGGCTGTACCCGCCCGGTACTCCTTTCACACTGACAGCGGTAGCATCGTGGGCATGCAGGCTTTCGTGGTGCTCAATACGTAGCCAGAAATCCTGCCATCGCGGATCTTCGTCCAGTGCATGAGCTGTTCGTCGCGCAGCGTCCTCACAAAACATCTGATTACGGCCGTTGAGTTCGGCAAAGGCCTGTTCGTCTTCACGCTTAACCGCTGTTTGCACAGCTGTTTTTAAGGCAGATTCGATTTGATCGATCAATGTTTGCAATGGCAACTCAGCACAGTGATTGGCTAATTTGACGCGAACCTGAGCAGTGCTGCGCTGGCTATGCGGTGTGGCCAGGCTGCCATTTTCCTGCAACCAAAGACCCACTTCTTCTCGGCTTACGTTTTGTTGATCGGCAAAGTCTGACTGAAATGCCCGCTCCAGCAACTGTCGAGAAAGTGCTGCAGAGCAGGGGCAAGTGGATGAGTACTTAACGGCGGTAGCCAGCTCCAATATAAAGCCGTCGGGGCCAAGGGATGCCTGGAGGTTAATGGGGTAGGCATGCCAGCCTGAGTTGGCACTCAGAAGCGCTGAGCGCTGAACGGGCAGATCAAAAGCAAGCTCAAGTACGGCACTTCGACTGATGCCCGCATGATGGCTTAGACAGCTATCCAAAAGCTGTTTCAGGCTGTCAGCTCCCAGTAATCGTTCTTTGAAGGCCTGCTGCAATTCAAGGTACAGGCGTGACATATGGATGCCGCGCTGGTCCGCTTTGGCTATATCCACATGCAGGCTGGCTTTGCAGAGAACCTGACTGGGAGTGGCATTGAACAGCAGAACGGAGCAAGGTAGATCGATACCGCTCATGCCAACCCAGCTTAAAGGTCGGGTGCGTTCGGGCGAGCTTTCATTGGCAATATCGGGCATTTGAGCGGAGGGGGACATCTGGAACTCCATTTGTTACTTTATAACGTAATTATAAGCAGCCTCGGCACTTTCTGTCATGTGTGAAAAAATTGATATTTTTGGCAAAAGTGTTACGAGGGATTACCATTACCCGGTTGATCCAATTGATCGTAGAGAATTTCCAGTGACAGACCAGGATTTGTGTACAAGCAGTACGGCGGCGAAGTTGCTAGGGGTAACCCCAAGGACTGTCCAGCTTTGGGCCGATTCGGGCATTATCCCCAGCTGGAAGACCCCAGGCGGGCATCGCAGGTATAGCCTCAAGGATGTGAAGCTGCTGGCAGAAGAAGTGCAGAAAGAACAGTCGCTGCCGGAAACGGTTGGCGAAAAGCGACCTCTGCGCATTCAGGTGATTGAGGATGAGCAATCGTTGCAGCGTTTGTATGCCCGCACTATAGGGAATTGGAAGCTGCCGGTTGAGTTGCGCCAGTCTCTGGATGGCTATCGTGGCTTGTTGGAGCTGGGGCGATTTGAGCCTGACCTGCTGGTACTTGATCTTAATTTGCCTAACATCGATGGTTTCGAAGTGATTGAGGCTATTCAGAGCCAGGGGCTGTTGGATCAGCTGCATCTGCTTGTCGTAACCGCACTGGAGGTTCCGCCGGTTCAGGCACGAATAGATGCTATCGTTCCTGGTGTAGAGGTTCTGCCCAAACCTATCCCGTTTGAGAGAATTCAACAGACCGTCGAACAATTGTTAGAAAAATTTTAGAAAACGCTTGATCTCGGCAGGTGACTTGCCTATATTCGGAAAAAGCGGAAGCTAAAACGGAAATTCTGAATTCCGGCTTGCGCACAATGTGGCCTGAAAAGTTGTATCAGTAAGGTGGGGGCCATCTGATGCAGCCGACTAGGGCCTCCCTATCCCCTCGCTACACCTCGTTTTCTCCTTTTTCGTTTACCTTCTGAATCCAAAATAATTCAATCGTCTGTCCGTCTGTCCGTCTGTCCGTCTGTCCGTCTGTCCGTCTGTCCTAAATTTCATATGCCTGCAAATTGTGGGTATTTTATTTGGCTGGAAAGTGATTTTTAACAGAAAAAAACACTGAAAAAATATCAAAAATAACGAAATAAAATCGGCCATTTTGATAAAGAATAGTGGCATCTCTTGTTATTAATAAGAATATTGAGGTGTCGAAATGCGCGTTGTTGTGCTCGGAAGTGGTGTTATTGGTGTGACCTCTGCATGGTACCTGGCTCAGGCAGGTCATGAGGTCGTCGTGGTGGACCGTCAGCCAGAGCCGGCGCTCGAAACCAGCTTTGCCAATGCCGGACAGATATCCCCGGGTTACTCGGCGCCCTGGTCGGCACCTGGTGTTCCACTGAAGGCACTGAAATGGATGGTTCAGGATCTGGCTCCCTTGCGCATTGCTCCTCGTTGGGACCCGGTCATGTTGGGTTGGATGGGCAAGATGCTGGCCAACTGCACAGAATCTGCCTATGCGCGAAACAAGGCGCGCATGCTGCGTATTGCCGAATATAGCCGCGATTGTCTGATCGAGCTGCGTAAGGAAATCGGTATTGAGTACGATAACCGGGCGCAGGGTCTGATTCAGCTGTTCCGCAGCGAAAAACAGCAGGCCGCATCGGTCAACGATATCCGTATTCTGGAATCCTGCGGTGTTGCATATGAATCCTTGGCGTTGGAGCAGATCTTCAAATACGAGCCGGCGCTCAAGCATGTGGCGGACAAACTGGTCGGTGGTTTGCGTCTGCCGGGTGATGAAACCGGAGACTGTTTTAAGTTCACCCAAAAACTGGCCGAGCACTGTCGGGAATTGGGCGTGGAGTTCCGCTTCAACACGGATATTCAGTCCCTGCAGGTTGAGAAAGGTGAGGTCGTCGGCGTTAAGACTGCTAAGGGTGAGCTAAAAGGCGATGCATATCTCGTGGCTCTGGGTAGCTATAGCCCGTCATTGCTGGCCCCTCTGGGTATTAAACTCCCGATCTACCCGGTTAAAGGCTTCTCACTGACGATCCCGATTGATGATGTTGAACGTGCACCTGAGTCGACCGTGATGGATGAGACTTACAAGGTTGCAGTGAGCCGTCTGGGCGATCGTATCCGTGTCGGTGGAACGGCCGAGTTGACAGGCTATGACCTGTCTACGCCGGATAGTCGTCGTGCCAACGTGGAATTTGTGGTGAATGATCTCTTTGGCGGCAGCTGCGATCCGTCTTCCGCTGAGCTCTGGACCGGACTGCGTCCAATGACGCCGGATGGTACCCCGATTTTGGGTGAAACTCAGTACAGGGGGCTGTTCCTGAATACCGGACACGGTACGCTTGGCTGGACCATGTCGCTTGGCTCCGCACGTTACATCACTGATCTGATCAACAACAGAAGACCGGCGATCAGTACCGAAGGTTTGTCGGTTGCACGTTATAATGGGGCTCAGCCAAATGGACAAATGGCTCAGGCGTAAAGCCGGGTCGCACGGAATTTTTCAGTAAATAGTTAACAGGAAGAAAAAATGTCTAACCGCAGCATTATCAATACGGAAAAAGCGCCTGCCGCTATCGGTACCTACTCGCAGGCTGTTAAAGCGGGTAACACCGTGTATATCTCCGGCCAGATTCCGCTGAATCCGGAAACCATGGAAATGGTAACCGAGTCTTTTGAGGCTCAGGCTGTACGTGTGTTTGAAAACCTTAAAGCAATCACCGAAGAAGCCGGTGGCTCTTTGAATGAGTGTGTGAAGTTGACCATTCTGCTGTCTGACATGGACTTCTTTGCGCAGGTGAATGAAGTGATGTCCCGTTACTTCCAGGAGCCGTATCCGGCCCGTGCCGCTTTCGCAGTGAAAGCGCTGCCAAAAGCAGCTGATATTGAAGTTGATGCAGTAATGGTGCTGAAAGACTAATCCTGATTCAGCAGCTGCACTAAAAGCCGTTTGACCGTTTCAGGCTCAAACGGCTTGTCGGTGAGCGCATTCACGCCTGAATGCGCAACCTGACTCAGGTGGGCTTCGTTGGCTTCAGAGGTCACCATCAAAATAGGCAGGTGAGCCAGAAACTCCGAGTGACGGATGTGCTCTGCCAGTTCTATCCCGTTAACTTCCGGCATGTTGTAGTCAGTCACTACCAGATCGACGGTTTCCCGCTTCAAAAGCTCTATTGCTTCACTACCATCACAGGCTTCGAAGAAGTTCTCAATCCCCAGATTGCTCAGCACGCGGCGAATAACCTTGCGTGCCATGCGGCTGTCATCTACGACGAGAACGCGCAGGCTTTCCACATCGTAAAATTCCAGCTCAATTTCATCACTGCCAAGGATATCCAGCGTTGCGTTTAGTGCGGAGCCCAGGTGCTGGCGAGTGAAGGGTTTGGGCAAGATGGCAACCACGCCAGACTGCTTGAATATTTCAAGTTGCTCCTTGCGGGTTTCGCTGGAGACTAGCATGAAGGGAAGCTCTTCCAGCTTTGGCAGGCGTCGAATCGCGCCAAGCAGGTTAACGGCGGTACCGTCATCGAAATGGAGGGCACTGATGACAAGGTCGGGTGGGCGGCGAATGATTTTTTCCAGCGCTTCATGCATGTTAGAAGCGGTGTCGATGGTCATTACTTTCTCGTCCTGCAGCTGCTGCATAATGATTTTGCGCTGCATGGCTGAGGGCTCAACCAAAAGAATATCAAGTTCGCTGACGCATAGACTGCTCATGGGTGTCCTACCTGCCCGGGGCCTTATATCGCCTCAGAATAGCAGTAGTGTCCAAACGATGACAGTCTCAGGGATGCCGGAGGCATGACCTCCGGCAATGACTCACCACATCAGGTCGTCCGGAACGACATAATCCGCATACGGATCGTCTTCGTCCGGGGTGTCGTCCTTGGGACGTGGCAGGATGATATCAGCCTGACGCTGCTCAATACGTTCAGCAACTTCGGCAGGAATAACGGTGTATACACCCTCGTGGCAGGCAATGCGCAGTATTCCACGTGCCAGTTGCTCGAGCTGCCGGGCATCGACGAATAGATAGCGAATAGTGGTGCCGTGCGCAAAGTTGTAGCGTAAGTCGCTTTCCTCGGGCAGTCTAACCTTATGGGCTTCAATCAACTGCAGCGCTTCGGCACGGGATGCCTTATCGGCTTGCTCTTGCTGACGCTGGAGGTTGAGCTCACGATCTCGGGCTGCCTTTTCTTTGCGAGCGGCTTCAAGCTGCTCACGTTGCTTCTGCTGTTCATCAACAGCCTGGCCCGATTTCTGTTGCTTGGCTTTTTTTCGCTTCTGCTGCTTTGCCTGTTTGGCCTGCTGTTTGGAGGCCAGGCCGGCATTCAGTAACTGGTCCTGTAGAGAGCCTGCCATGGTCGTCGACCTCATTGCTTGACGGTTGGATGCTGGGCGCGGACTATAGCATATTGTCATGGAACTGGCAGTGTCGGTACGGCTTGCCAGCAAGGAGAACACGATGTCACTGATGCTTTGGTTATCCCTTTTGCTGATCTGCATTCTGGGCGCCATGTCGCCGGGTCCGAGCCTGGCTGTGGTGTTGCGTCAAACGGTCAGTAATAGTCGAAGTCATGGTATCGCTGCAGGCTGTGCACATGCTCTTGGCGTGGGGCTCTGGGCTGCAATGACGGTATGGGGGTTGGCATTGTTGGTCAGCCGTCATGAAATGGTGTATCAGGCTATCACCTGGGCTGGCGCGGCGTATCTTGTGTGGTTGGGTATTGGCGCTTTGCGCCATGCAGCAACACCCGAGTTGCAGGCACAAAAAGCAGCGCATGAGTCGTTGTTTTCCGCTGCCCGTTCCGGGATGTTGGTCTCTTTGCTGAACCCCAAGCTCGCGGTATTTTTTACGGCGCTGTTTTCTCAGTTTGTTAGCGCCGATCAGATCTGGCAGGACCAGATGTTGATGGTACTGACCGCAGCGATTGTCGATGGCGCCTGGTACAGTCTGGTAGCGGTGCTGTTTTCCCAGCCCCGTTTGTTGGCATGGCTCAGACGTCATCTCAAGCGTGTCGAACAGCTGACCGGAGTTGTGTTGATCGGTTTGGCCGTACGCGTTGCAATCCCCTGATTCTATTTGCATTTGGCCGTTAAGGTGCCTATACTGCGCCCCTGTCTTGTGAGAGGCAGGGCGTTCTGCCCGTTATGGTAGCCCTGTTGGTCCTCCCGCAACGATAAACCGTGAACCTGGTCAGGCCCGGAAGGGAGCAGCCACAGCGGTGGATTCGTGTGCCGGGATGTGGCTGGCGGGGCTGCCACCCAATATCTCACGCATCTTCGCTATTTTCTCGTTTCTGTTTTCTCCTTCTTTTTTGATTATTCTCGCGAATGGCGTTCAAGTGCTCTAATCAGTACTTTTAGTGCCAAGGCAAGTCCTGCTCAATTTCTACTTTTACACTAATTTCTCATTAGGCCTTGGCGTCTCGGGCTTCTCCCGTTGCTTGATTCTTGAACCCGCGTATCAGGCCGTATTCATACAGGATGAAAGGGAGAAGAGCAGAGTCCTGCTCATCTCCCTTTCTATCTGCACTAATGTTGAGTGCAGTGGATTGGCTATCCTAAGGGGGCACTATCCTCAGGAGAGGCTAAGCGACCAACCTGCGGCGCAATCACATTCCACCAAGCTCCGTGCCGACCAGGGTCAGCTCTGTGTAGGCTTCCGAAGGCAGCAGGCGTTCACCGGTGCTCAAGTGGCCGTGCATCAGGTTATCCTGATGGCTGCTTCCGTACAGGTCGCTGTAGCCCAGTGCGTGACCGATTTCGTGCATCAAGGCCGTTAACAGGTCGATGCCTTCTGCTGCTGCTCCGTCGGTTGCATAGAGATGCGTGGGAGAAGCAGTGACTGAGAACTCAAGGTCATCCATCGGTGTTGCGTCAACAAACCAACCCTGGCCACCGGCGTCACTGTCGATCAGGATCAGGCCCGGCGCTGCCGCGGCTAAATAACCTGGCTCCATATCGACCAGTGCAAAGCTGAGGTTACCAAGCGCCTGTTGCTGCGCATTGGTAAGCTCCTGTGCATTCCAGCGGTTGGCCGCTGCTTCTATTACAGCGATCAGTTCATCTTCGTTGATGGCGCGAATATTCTCGGCAGCAGTGCTACCGGGGTCAAGCAGTAGAGGCGGTGAGGGCGTTGTGGGTGTGGATGGGGCGGGAGCACTGTAGGTAGGAGAACCTAGCACGTTGACAGTCCCGACATTATTGTCTGACTGGATAGCCGCAGGGCTTACTTGGGTAACGTTAAGTGGTTGTCCACTCTGGTCTAACCACATCTCACCCAGGTTGAGGTTGTTACTGGAAAGGCTAAGGTTCAGAGTGCCGGTTGCATCGGTCCCTGTATACAGTGCCCCCAGAGTAAAGGCACCTTGAGCGTCAAGGTCGTTGTTGGTTAGGGTCGCATTAAGGATGTCGCCACGGGACAAAATATCAAGCGCTAACCATTGGGTATTGGCGTCTACAGTATTGTTGGTGATTGCGGAAGTCAGGCTGGCTCCATTGTCTGTTCGTAGAACAACGGCGCTCGCATTACCATCTCCACTTGACCACAACGGATTGCCACCTTGACCTATGTTGTTATTGGACAGGGTTGCATTGCCGGTTGCCTGATTGCCATATCCGACCCAAATGGCATTTTGTGATGTAACTGCCAAATTATCGATGTTGTTGTTGTCTATCAGCAGGTCGGTTGTACTGCCAATATCGTTGGCTCCAACGACAATACCTTGTGCAGCGGTCAGGGTGTTATTCCTTATCGTGATATCCGCATCCGCGATGCCTCCATTGGACACATTGATGCCACCATTATTATTGTTGGGGTCCAGCATGATTGATGAGAAGGTATTGCTATTCACGTCAGCGTACAGGGTGACGTTGTCAGAGGGGCTGAGCAAGATGCCGTTTTTACCTGAGGCTGCGGCAGTATTGAAGCTGGAGCCCTCAATGGTGGCGCGTATCACGCTGCTGGACCCGTTACTGCTGGTTACTTGAATACCATCCCCGTGTAGACCGGTGAAAGTCGATCCGGTGACGGTCAAATTCATTGCCCCACTGCCGGCAGAGTCTACAAATATGCCATCTTGATTCGTTGTACCGGATGAGAAGGTTGTATTGTTTATCGTCAGGGTTCCAGTATTGCTACCAGTAACCCAATGGATACCATTATTTGTGTTTGCGAGCCCGCCACTGGTGCCAAAGTTCGTAATGGTGCTGTTGCCAACAGTGCTACTGCCAACCGGGTTGAGCAGATAAATGGCATCACCAGCGGTGTTTTGGATCAACATGTAGGACAGGTTAAGAATGCCGTTGGTTACGACGACGGCATCGCCATTGGTGTTTGAGATGGTGCCGCCGCTATCGGCACTGTCGTTTCCCGTTACTGTCAATCCGCCCGTTGAGCCAGTGTTGTTCAGCAGAATGCCATTGGTCGCATCCCTTGATGTAATGCTCTCAAAGTTCAGCCCTGAGGCGCCAATGGTCGTAGAGTTAACGTTGATCGCTGTGGCGTTGATACTGTTGATGCTGTTGCTGGTCCCGCTGATACTCAGAGTGCCGCCTCCTGTGGCGGTAAGGCCCATGCCGTCTGAAGTAGTGATATCCAGGCCGTTGCCCGCATTGTTGAACGTAACAGCGCCGCTGTTGGACGAAATGTTTATACCAGTACCAAAAGTGGTAGTGTCGACGGTGATTTGGGAGCCGGTAAAGTTGATAGCCGAGTTGTTATTGCTGAGATAAATACCTGTACCGCTGGTGGTATCCAGATCCATGTTCCCGCTGAAGGTAAGGGAGCCGCCCGTCATATTAGTGGCTGAAATGGCATTAGAAGCACCAGTGTTCAGTGTAAGCGTGCCACCATAACTGATCGCTGCTGTACCACCGCTGCCAGCGCTTCCGTCACCAACCTGAAAGCCAGTATTAGCTGATCCCGAGATGCTCCCTGAGGTAGCGCTGAAGGTGCCTGAAAGCGATGAGCCAGCCAGTTGAACACCCTGTTGTGAGGAGCCTGTTGAGGATAGCGTATCGAAGCTGACGTTTAGCGCGCCGCCCTGATCAATGTCTACGCCCATACCGGTGCCAGTAACATCCATATCATTGATCGATAAGTTACCCACAGTGCCATTTCCATCCTTGATGGCGGTTTGGCCGCTCTGCGTTGTGGCCAGGTTAAAGCCCTTCAGGGTATTTCCTTGGGCCAGAGTAACACCCGTGGCGCTTGCTCCTGTGATTGAGAGAGTCGGTGTTGTGCCTGATGCGCCGGTGCCGATGGTGACAACTTCTCCGGTCACCGGGTTAGTGAATTGCAGTGTCTGTCCCTGGCCGAAGATCTGTTGATCATTCAGCAGGGTAAGGCCATTCGCTTCGGAGTAGGTTCCCGTTCCATTCTTGATGTAGATGTAATCGCCGCTGCCATCGCTGGCATTTGTATTGAAAGATGCGATGGAATTGAAGGGGTTGGCGGCGCTGCCTGAGTTGGCATCATCTGCCGTACCATCAGCGTTGTCGATGATAAATACTTCGGGTATCACGCCGACCTGGAAACTGTCCGTATCGGTCTTTGCGCCACCACTGCCAGTGTTGCTGCCATCGTCAGTCGTGACCGTAATGGTGTCAGTTCCTGTGAACCCATCGTTGCTTTTATAACTGAGTGTAGAGAGTGCGGCATTGAGTTGGCTGGCGGTTCCGCTTAGCGTGAAAGAACCTGTCCCATTGGTTCCCGTGCTGACTGACGCGCCTCCTGCCAGAGACACGGTCAGGCCGCCGTTGGAAGCGGATAGAGCGACTGTCATCGTGCCGCTTCCTGCATCCACGTCGGCGATAGACACTCCAGCTATCGACATTGCTGTGTTTGAAAAGGCTGTATCCAGATCAGCATTGGCCGGGACCGTGTTGACAGGCGCGTCGTTAACGGCAGCCACATTTACCGTAGTTGTGGCGGCGGTACTGGTAGCTCCGTGACTATCGGTCGCTTCGAAGCTGATTGTGCGGGCTGAAGTTGATGGAGCATCGCTGGTATTGTTGTAGGTGACCGAGCGCAGTGCAGTCTGATATTCGGCAGCAGTGCCTGTACCTGAAAGCGTTAGCACCCCTGTGCCCGCGTTAAAACTGCCAATGATTGACCCTGTGGGAGTAAAGGACAGGGTATCTTCGCCGTTGGCGTAGTTGGCCGAGATTGTGATCGTAGCACCTGTGATGTTGTCGCCCTCTGCATCGGTCAGGGTCAGACTACTGTTTACCGTAGTGGCACTATCATTCTCGGTATAGGCGAGACTCCCCCCTGCCGTGATGGCCGGAGCCTCATTGATGGTGGTGAAATTCAGGGTGGTGTCATCGGAAATCCCGGCAAAGGCATTCCCGGCTATATCGGTGACCGCCCCGTTATCAACCCGAACGGAATAGTCAGTCCCACCTGGAAGATCTGCGCTGGGGTTGATCGTCAGTGTGCTGCCCAGGATCGATAAAATGCCGCCATGACTACTGACATCAATGACAATGTCGGAGCCGCCAGACAGGTTCTTCAGGGTGATATTACCGCTGCCCAGCGCTATGTTCTCGCTGAAGGTCAATGTGAGGTTGTTGCCTACGGCTACACCTGTTACATCGTCACTCGGAGTGCTGGAATTCAACGTTGGAGCTGCGGTATCACCGGTGACCGTGAAATTGCTCGTGGCAGCACTGATATTGCCAGCCGCATCGGTTTCCCTGACGTTGAATTGGTAGGTCGTGCTGTCGGTAACCGTGGCTGTGAAGCTCCAGCTTGTTCCTGTAACAGTCGCAGCGCCCAGCAGTGTTGTACCGTCGTAGACGTTGACGGTGCTATCGGCTTCGCAGCTGCCTGACAGCACCAGTGCGGTATCGTCAGTGGTACTGCCGCCAGCAAGTGCACCGGTTATGCTGCCAACATCGTCGGTCGCGGAGCCGAAATTCGCTGTGGGTGCGCTGGTATCAACCCGATAGCTGGGGTTGGCAGCGACCGCATCGTGGGTCAGAACAGCATCATTTCCGGCGGCATCTTTAAGTGTTCCACCACTTAGTGTGAGGCGATCAGCATCGATACTGATTCCGTTCGAATCTGTCAGGCCTGCTTCGATCGTGTAGGTGAAAACCAGGCTGCTGGTGCCCGAGCCACTGGCATAGGTTGCCTGTTTGGCTGGCGCTGCAGAGTCGATGGTAAGTGCAAGCTGAGGCGTGCCACCTGTCGTATCTACCACCGTGGCTTCTGACATCGTGATGGTGATGCTGACAACGTCACCTTCGTTGAGAGTATCGTTCTGTATTCCGGTGGCACCTGAAATGGCGATGGCAGAAATGGCAGGTGCTGTTGTGTCTGGTTGGGGGCCCGGTCCAGACCCTGAACTGGTCCCGTTGGTCACCGAAGTGCCGTCATCGGTGGGGGTGTCAGGGGTGATGCTGCCAGCCTGAATCGGGTCGACATTTTGTACCAGGTTGGTGCCAGTGTACTGAGTGAGCAATGTGCCTGTATCGCCGCTGCCAGTGTCTTGTTGGACGACTTCAGTGACTTGGGTTTGCACCAGCGTGGCAAGCTTGAACATGTCAGACAAAGCGCTGACAGGGTTTTCTGTGGTGCCGTCCAGGAATTTGAGAGCAGCCTCGTTGGTGGCACTGTTGATCTCTCCAAGCACCTGGCTGACGGCATTCACCATCGCTCCTGTTGTCTGAGCAACGGTTGGACTGGTGTTGATAGCGGCTTGCTGTAACAGGTTTTCGAGTGTACTCGACGCGGTCAGATCGACTGGGCTGCCATTGGACATCGTCTGGCTCAGCGCATTGAGCAGTGCGGCCTGGGCTTGTTGCTGGTTAAGGCCTGCTCCCTGCAACAGGGCGCTGCCTATGGCCAGGGTATTGGCAATCTGGGAGGTAATTGCCTCGATTTCGATCGCTATGGCTTTTTCCGCGTCAGTACCGTTGAGGGCTGCTTGGAGCGGATCAAAGCTCGACAGGTCAACTTTAGGCAGCCCGAGTGATCCAAAAAGCAGATCTTCGGCTGTTTCAGGTCCGTCAGCCAAGCCGCTTTCGATCATTTGCTGGACCAGATTGGTCAGCGGGGTGACCGTGGTAGCTCCAGCTGGGGCTTTGAGAATACTGGTATTGACCTGTCCGGTAGTGATGTTGATGCCACCCATCGCAATAACAGTTCCCGTTGGGGCATCCACGGGAAACAGGAAGTTGCCAGCATTATCGGAACGAACACTGATTTCGCCGGGGTTGAGCAGGCCATCACCGTTCTCGTCGATGAATACGGTGGCGCCTGCGATATACCCATTGACTACGGTACCCTGCACATTGCCATCGACAAAGGTGTTGACCAGTCTGGGCAAGGACGCGATCGCGGCGGTGAGGTCGTCCAGGTCTGAACCTATGCCTGCCAGCCACTCCCGTGCGGCAGCAGTGGTGGTCAAACTGGTGAAGTCATCGTCACGATCTGCACTTTCAAGTTGTAGCGTGAAAGCCTTGGCAGCATCGATCCGCTGTGTCAGTGTGTTGGTATCTGCGTTTTGGGTATCGTTTGCCACGGCTAGCGCCAGTGTGCCGGGGCTTAAGGTGCCCTGATTGAGCTGGTCTATCCAATATTGATTGCCCGCAGCTTCGGGCGCGCGGCCCAGTACGTTCAGGTAAATGGCATTGACCAAAGTTTCGGGGTCAGAGTTGCCATACAGAGCCTGAGACTCCGGCGTGGTGGCGAAGCTTTCGGCAATGCTGGCCCAGTCACCGTTGCTTTCAATTGCACGCTCGACCCAATAACTGAGGCCTGCAGGGTCGGCTGGTCGTCCATAGTAGGCAACATACAGTTTCTGTACGTTATTGACCCAGTGAGCCTGCATGCTTTCAATCAGAGCAGAAAAGTTGTCTTGGGCTGTGGTTGATGTGACGTCGTCAGTAATGTCGGCCCAGGCGGTACGTGCTTTTGCTGCAGAGTCTGAACCCTTATAGGCTGCGGCGGCGGTAGCGGTATTGAGTTCAGCGGTAAAAGCTTCAGAAGCGTCTAGCTTGGCCTTGAGAGTATGTGCATCTGTGCCAGTGGCTCCCTCGAGGATAGCAAGTGCAACTTCGCCAGGTTGAATGTTGCCGTCGTTCAGTTCCTTGACCCAATAACCAATTTCTTCTGTTTCGGGCGCACGCTTGTAAAGGTTCTCATAAATATTGCTGACCAGCAGGGAGTAGTCTTCAGAAGCGAAAAGCGACCGGTATTCGGACGACTGGGCAAAGGCGTTGGCTACTTGGGTCAGGTCAGTTTGCCCCTGCCAGTACTCCAAACCATCAGGATCGGCCGGGCGGCCGAAGTAGGCAAGGTATATAGCCTGGATATTACGTAGGGCGAGAGGCATGCGTAGCACTCCTGAAGAGAAGTAAGTATTTGGATAAGGTACTGTGCTGTGGCGGGGGGGGCCTTTACCAGGAAACTCTAGCATGCGGACGGGATTAGCCCATAGTGTCTGAAAGCACAGAGATTGATCTGGGTATGTTTTTTTACTGCGTATGTCTTTAGCCCAATGTCTAATCCATGAGGGTATCTAGGGTTAAACCCGTGTCGCGAACTGACAAGAGTCGTTATTCATCCCTAAGGCACACTAAGCTAAAAAGGCTTGGTGAATCATGGCTTCAGAGTTTGATTATATTGTCATCGGTGGCGGCAGTGCGGGTTGTGTTGTCGCCAGTCGCTTGAGTGAAGATCCCAATATCAGTGTTTGCCTGCTGGAAGCGGGTAAAGCAGACAAGAGTGTGTTGATTCACGCGCCCGCAGGCGTTGCGGCGATGGTGCCCAATGGCATCAATAGTTGGCATTACGATACGGTACCTCAGAAAAGCATGAATGGTCGTGTGGGCTTTCAGCCTCGCGGCAAAACGATGGGGGGCTCCAGCTCCATCAATGCGATGATGTACATTCGCGCCAATAAGTGGGATTACGACAACTGGGCTTCACTGGGTAATGAAGGTTGGGGCTATGAAGACGTTTTGCCTTATTTCATTAAGGCCGAGAATAACGAAACCTTTCGTAACGATCCCTACCATGGTGTCGGCGGGCCACTGAATGTAGCCGAACTCAGAAGCCCCAGTCCTGTCAGCAAGCTGTTTCTGGACGCCTGTCAGCAGAACGGAATTCCGTATAACAAAGATGTCAATGGCGAGAGTCAGATCGGTTGTCGTCTAAATCAGGTTACCCAGAAAAACGGGGAGCGCTTCAGCGCTGCCAAGGCGTATATCACTCCCAATTTGAGCCGTCCCAACCTGACGGTTATCACCCAGGCCCATGTAGAGAAAATTCTGTTGCAGGATACGACGGCAACAGGCGTTCGTTTTTTACAAAAAGGGCAGTCTGTCGAGATTAAAGCACGTAGAGAAGTTGTGCTTAGTGCAGGTGCGTTCGGGTCGCCACAGATACTTGAGCTGAGTGGTATCGGCAGTAAAACGCATCTTGATCGGCTGGGTATCCCGGTTCAGCATGAGCTGCCGGGTGTGGGTGAAAACCTGCAGGACCACATCACGGCTGTACCTGTTTACAGTGCTATCAAGAAAGCGGGCACCTTTGGAATCTCCATCAAAGGTGGTTGGGATATGCTGACCGGCATGTTGGAATGGAAGCGCAAACGGACAGGGGTTATCAGTAGTAACTTCGCCGAGTCTGTCGCCTTTGTTCAGATGGACCCCGAGGAGCCTTGCGCCGATATCGAGTTGGAGTTCCTGCCCGGTATAGTGGATGACCATAGCCGCAAGTTGCACCTGGGACATGGCTACTGTGTACACGCGACCTTGCTGCGACCCAAGAGTGTTGGCAGTGTTCATTGCAAGTCCGCAAATCCTTTGGAGGCGCCGTTGATCGATCCTAGCTTCTTCGATAACGAAGATGATCTGGATCGCCTGGCCAAGGGCCTTCAGTTAGCACTGGATGTTATGGAATCCAAAGCATTTGACTCGGTACGAGGCCAGATGCTGTATGAGCTCGATCGCAACAATATGCAGCAGTTAAAAGACTACTGCCGTGAGAAAGCCGATACTGAGTACCACCCGGTAGGCACCTGCAAAATGGGGCCTGATTCCGATCCTATGGCGGTGGTGGATGCCAGCCTGAGAGTTAAAGGTATAAAAGGCTTGCGAGTGATTGATGCCTCCATCATGCCGTTTCTTGTTAGCGGTAATACCAATGCACCGTCGATCATGATTGGTGAAAAGGGCGCGGATATGATTCTTCAGGCCCATTGAGCCTGACGGTCAGCTAACTTCCCCAGGGCTCATTGCAACTTGATGAGCCAGCACCCCCTTCGTTGACAGAACAGCCTGACTGGTTTATTCGTTAAACTGGTTAAGTTGTGGTCAGGCTTGGCCGATACAGGATGTTAGGCGAAGTCGACCAACCCTGTAGTCACAACGCATAGGTTCTGTCATGAACTCAAAAAAGCTGATCAACTCTGAATTCGGGCTCTCTCACCAAGGAACGGGCCTGAGCCAGCAATTGGAATACGAAACCCTCCTGTTTAACGGACTTCTGGATGCCAAGGGTGGGAAAAAGGGACCTCCTTCCAGTGATCCTTCAGATCCAGGCAGTACCACAGACCCTGCAATAACCGATGTTTACATTAGTGGTGACCCAACGGTTGATGACAGCGATGAGTTCAATATTCGTCTGGATTTTTATGGTGATCTCTGGACAGATAGCCTTAAAGAGGACTTTATTGCCGCTGCCGACTTTTTAAGTGATCTGATTACGGCGGATATTGCCCCTGATGGTTACGACGATATTACGATTGATGCTTCTTTGATCAATATTGATGGTAGTGGAGGTGTTCTGGGGCGTGCAGGCCCCACTTCGGTGTGGACCGCGAATGACCTTAGCGCATCAGCGATAATGGAGTTTGATGTAGCCGATGCGACTTTCTTTGATGACAACTATGGGCTTTGGGATGATATTGTTCTGCACGAAATGATCCATAGCCTGGGGCTTGGGACGTTGTGGGAATATCAGGGGCTGCTGACTACGGTCGTGGATGACAACGGAACCAAGAAGCCTACCGATGATATCGTCAGTTACGAATACAATGGTGCGATGGCCAATTTTTATTCGTACTCCTTGTATAACGAGCCCGTCGTCGTAATTGAAGACAGTGGTGGTTCAGGAACTGCTGGTGGCCATTGGGATGAAGAAACCTACTTTAACGAGCTCATGACGGGCTATATCAACAGCTTCAATGTTCTCTCTCAAATGAGCTACGGGGCTTTAGAAGATTTGGGATATCAAATCGACTATTCGGTAATCCCAGGCTTCCTGACGCCGGATATTCTTTTGACCTGACAATAAGGCAAAAGGATTTTGAGCACTGTCCACTATCAAAGTGGTAGTGCTCTTAATGATTAAGAGGCTGCCGCACAAACCGCTTTTTAAACTCTTTGGGTGTTTCACCCATGATCTTGATGAAGGTCTTACGGAAAGCGCTGAGATCTTCATATCCCACCTCTTCAGCAATCCGCTCAACTGACAGACAGCTGGTCTCGATCAGCTCACAGGCCTTGTTGATTCGCAGGCGCTGCAGGTACTGCAAGGGCTTAAGCCCCGTGGCGCTGGCGAAGCGTCGCAGAAAGGTTCGCTCCGTTAAATGTGCCTGCTCGGCAAGGTCCTTGATCATGATGGTGTTGCTGAAATGACCTTGCAGGTAATGCTGTATCTGGAGCACTGCTGTATCGCCATGATCGAGTGGCGGAGTAAAGCTTTGGTAATAGCTCTGCTCGCGATGCCCTGTATCGACAATTAAATATTTCCCCAGTTGGCGCATGATCTGTGAGTCGGTGAATTGCGCCACAAGCTCCAGCCCCAGGTCAACCCAGCTCATTAGGCCACCGGCGGTAATAATATCGGTATCGTTGATCAGCAGCTTTTGGATGTCGACCTGCACATCAGGAAAACGGCGGGCAAACTCATCGGCCAGCGCCCAGTGGGTTGTAACCTTGCGCCCTTTAAGCAGTCCTGTTTGGGCCAGGATGAACGCGCCCGCGCAAATCGAGCAAAGAATACTGCCTGCCTGATATTGCTGCCTGAGCCATTCCAGTAACACGCGATCGGGTGCCGCGTAGTAGGCATCATCCAGACAAGGAGGAAGAATGACCACGTGTAGCGGAGGCAGATTGCCCAGCTGGTCGGCACTCAACTGCTGGCTGTCACAGAAATTGATCTGGAAAGCGGCTTCTTTACCATTTTGCTGGCAGATCTTATTGGCCAGATGAAATTGCTCGGCCAGCCCTTGTACTGCGGACAGCATGGCACCGGGGTAATGAAGAATGCCGATATGGATTTTGCTTTCTGTCACTTTTTGCTTCTTTTATGCGATTTTTGACACCAGTATAGGGTTCTGATTCGATCAATAATAGCCCTCGGAATCCAGCCCGTACTGCTGCCTTACTCAATAGTCAGACGCAGTACCTAATACACGAGAGGGAACTATGAGTCAGCCACATACTTTAAGAGATCTGGTAGGACTGGGTAATCAGTCCAGCGCCATCAGCACATCTGCACTCATTATCATTGATGCACAAAACACCTACCGAGAAGGCATTATGCAACTGGATGGCGTTGAGCCAGCGTTGATCGAATGTCAGAAGTTGCTGGCGCGCTTCCGCTCTGCAGGGCGCCCGGTCATCCATATTCAGCACGATGCGGGTCCGGGATCGCCCTATGACATCAGCGATCGCAGTGGGCAGATCGCCGAGCCGGTTGCTCCGATTGAAGGCGAAGCGGTCGTCGTTAAAAACTACCCGAACTCCTTCACGCAAACCAACCTTGACGAAATACTTAAAGAAGCGGGTATAACGAACCTTATACTGACCGGCTTCATGAGCCATATGTGTGTTAACGCAACGGCCCGTGGCGCTTTCTCTTTGGGATTTACGCCAACCGTAGTGGCATCCTGCACCGCGACGCGCGCATTGCCATCTCCGGTGACTGGGCAGGCGTTGAGCTCGCAGGTTGTTCATGAAGCTGCGCTGGCTGCCTTATGTGATCTGCCTTCGGCTGTTGTTGCTTCTGTTGAGGAAGTGCCGGACTGACTAGAAACTGATGCAGTTGGCCTTCCGTATGAAGGCCGACCGCTTGCACTAAAACCAGCCATTAAGCCATCACTGGCCGCCGATCCTCCAGCTGACCAAAGGCCGGGCGGTAGTGCCAGACCTGCTGAATGCGTTCTGCTGCCAATACTTCCTGAGGTTCTCCCTGGTCACGTATCTGACCCCTATCTATTATCAGGCAGCGCTGGCAATAGTGCAGGCAGTGATTGAGGTCGTGCAGGATGCAGATGATGCCATAGCCTTCCATTGCCAGGTTGTTCATCAAACTGAGCATCAAATGCTGGTGCCCCAGATCCTGTGCTGAGGTTGGCTCATCGAGCAACAGTAAAGGTGGCTGTTCTGCCTGACTCAGCTGTAATAACACTCGTGCCAGTTGAACACGCTGCTTTTCTCCGCCAGAGAGAGTTGGGAAGGCACTCTGCTTTAAGTGTGCGCAATCACAAAGCGCCATCACTCTGTCAATTTCCGCTTTGGCCTGGGGACGTGACAGCTTCAGCGGAATCAATCCAAGCTCTACCACCTCCACAGCCTTAAAAGGAAAGGTGAGCTGACTGGATTGAGGCAGCACGCCCAGATGTCGCGCCAACAGGTTTGCGGGCCAATCCCGGATATCTCGGCCATGCAGGCTAATCCTGCCTTCGCTGTTGATATCGCCACAAATGGCTTTCATAAAAGTGGACTTCCCGGCGCCGTTGGGGCCGAGAACTGCAAGCGTATCGCCTGTATTGAGTTCAAGGTGGTCAATGCTTAGGAGCAGTTTGTCACCACTATGGTAGGAAAGTTGTTCAACCCTCAACATATTAAATCCTGCCTAGCCTGCGTTGCTGAACCAGCAAGCCAACAAAGAAGGGCGCGCCAATCAAAGCGGTAATAATGCCTACCGGGATCTCGGCAGGTGGAATCAGAACACGTGCCAACGTATCGGCCAGCAGTAGCATCAAGGCACCGCAAATGCCGCACAGTGGCAGTAGTACACGATGGTCCGGACCCATCAGCATGCGCACAATGTGGGGCACAACCAGACCTACAAAACCGATCACTCCGGTATTGGCGACGGCTATTCCCACAGCGACGGCGGTGATCAGTATCAGTTCAAGCTTGAGCCTTTCCACCTGTATACCCAAATGTCGTGCTTCAGACTCACCCAATAACAAGGCATTCAGTGCCAGAGAGCGGCGCTGAAACTGGATAGCCGCAAGCATTAGAATGATGAGTGCAAGCCAGCGGCCGGATGGGGTCGATGATGTGAGTGATCCCATCTGCCAGAGGCTGAGCGAGCGCAAGTCCTGGTCGCTGGCAAAGTAGCTCAGAAGACCGATAGCCGCGCCGGCAAAGGCCGCCAGTGCAACACCGGCCAGCAAGAGGATGGTGATAGAAGTACCGTTTCTTGTTCGAGCCAGCGCATACACCATGAGTGTCGTAATCAACCCGGCCAGAAAGGCGCCAACGGGTGTTGCCCAAGCTAACCAGGCAGCAGGTGCCAGAGTAATTGCACAAACGGCTCCAACAGCAGCACCGGAAGAAACACCGATGATGCCGGGATCTGCCAAAGGGTTACGGAAAAGGCCCTGCATAACCGCACCGCACTGTGCCAGCAGGGCCCCCGTCAGAATTGCCATAAGGGTTCTGGGAACCCGCATCTCCATAATTACGGCACGTTGGTAGTCCGCGAGATAAGCCAGCTCCCACCCCATTAAATGGTCCAGAGGGGCCAACAGGCTTTGTGTGCTGGGCAAGTCCATGGGGCCAGTGGTAACTGACAGAGCTGTTCCGGCCAGTAGCCCGGTCAGCAGCACAAATGCCAGGGTTGAAGTGCTGATGCGCACCTCAGTTTTCCTGCAGCAGTGCAGTAATACGCAGCGCCTCACGCAGGGCACCAGGCCCTATGCCAGCCACCAGAGTGCGCCCGTCAGCGCTAATGATGTGACCCTGTTTCGCTGCGGGTGTGTGGGACAACATGGGGGCCTGTTGCAGCAGACTCTCGGCGCTGGCCTGACTGCCTTCCCCGGCAATGATGATCACTTCAGGTTGCAGGGCCAGCAGCGCTTCTGCAGTAACGGATCGATAATTATCGTAGTCGGCCTGGTTCCTCGCCCCCATCAGTTTCAGCAGCGCATCACCGGTCGTGCCTTTGCCTGCAAGGCGCAAGCGATTTTCGGCAGCCAGGATGAACACGGCCCTGGTGCCGTTCAGCTGTTGCTGTGCCAGTTGCTGCTGCTGGCGATTGAGTTCGGTTGTCAGTTCCCGGATTGCCTGGCCATCATCCAGTGCTGAAGCCAGTTGCTGAATATTGAGATTGAGTTGGCTCAAATCCTGGGAGGCGGGTAGCTGGATGACCTCTACGCCTGCTGCTTTCAGCTGTTCAACTACGCTAACCGGTCCCATGTGCTCACTGCCGACGATGACATCCGGGTCCAGGCTCATCAGGCCCTCTGCTGACAGGGCGCGGTGATAGCCGACGCTGGGCAGGCTTGATAATTCGTCTGGCACAACACTGGTGACATCAATTGCTACCAGGGATTGATCAAGTCCCATAGCCAGTAGCATCTCGGTCGAGGCGCCATCAGTACTGATGATTCTCAGGTTGTCAGCAAGGGTGTTTTGCGTGCTGATGCCGGTGGCAATCAAGGTTAGGGTGAGCGCCAGTGTTTTCAGGTGCGGGTGCATGCGGGTTAATCCATCGCCAATTTCTTCGCATTGAATATAATTGATAATTGTTTGTATTTGCAATTGCGGTATGTTTTTATTCTTGCGGTCTTTCGTGATAAATCTGTGATTGTGAGAGTGGCAATGCATAAGCGTGATGTAAGTCGGCACAGTCCTGTGCTCAGATGTGGGTTAGCCTTGGCGGTGAGTGCCGTTGTTGCGGGAGCGGCAATAGCTGCAGAGCCTGCGGCAGCTGAAGACAGGTCGCTTTATGAGTTGAGGGACGTGACAATCCGTGCGGCCCGAATGGGCGAGAGCGTTGATGCCAGTGGTCGTGCAGTTGGCATTATCGATCGTCAGGCACTGGATCAATTACAGTCACAGTCGGTTCCGGATGCGCTTAAGTCAATTCCTAATGTCAGTGTGACCGGTGGCGCTCGCCCGTTGAATCAGACGGTGAATATTCGAGGCTTGTCCGGGAATCGAGTGCTGCAAACACTGGATGGTGTGCGTCAGGAGTACAATTCAGGGCACCGGCCGGATTATTTGCTGCCGCCTGAGTTGATCAGCCGGGTTGAGGTATTGAAGGGTCCCGTCAGCTCTCTCTGGGGCTCGGGCGCTATTGGTGGTGTGGTGGCGCAGCAAACGCTGAGTGCTGATGAGCTGCTGAGCATTGGTGAAAACGTTGGTGGACTGATCAGCACCGGCCACAACGCCAACAGTGATCTGCAATCATCGGTTGCGGCGGTGGCGGGGCGTGAAGCCGCGCTGACCTGGTTGTTGGGAGGCTTTTTCCGGGATGGAAACAACCTTGAGCACGGTGATGGGACGACGCTGCAAGGCTCTGAAATTCTGGATCGTGGTGGCATCGCCAAGCTGGGCTGGGATATCGGCTCCGGCCAGCGTCTCGATTTGAGTTATCTGGAGGTTAATACCGACGGTCAGGTCCCTTCCAATGGCGCTGCCGTAGCCAACTCAACCAGCAACTTCATGCTGGATCGCGATACACGCACCCGTAACCTGCGCCTGGGGTACCAGTTGGACACGGATTCTCCACTGGTGAACGCAAATCTGACGGTTTGGCGTAATCAGGTCGAGATGGAGGAATTTCGTCTGAGTGATAAGCGCCGGGACAGTACTGACATGGATGCCTATGGCGTGATGCTGAGTAATCAGTCAACGCTTGGGCAGGTACAACTTCTCTATGGCGTCGATGCAAGTCGAGAGGAGTTCAGTGGTCAGCGGACAGGTGATAGTCGTCCGGTTCCGCCGGATGCCGAGTCCGATAAGCTGGGTGCATTCCTGCAGGCTGATATCGCCCTGACCGAGGACTGGTCGGCGCGTTTGGGTGGTCGTTATGACCGTTTCAAAACCGATGCTGAAGGGTTGGGTTCACGTTCTGACAGTGCTTTCTCACCGGCGCTGGCGCTGACGTGGAACCCCGTGGTTTGGGGGCAGCTGTCCCTGCGGCATGAGCGGGCTTTCCGGGCGCCTGGCTCAGAAGAGATGTACACCACGGGTACTCACTTCTGTATGGGGCCTGGGTTCTGTAACACCTTTGTCTCCAATCCTGACCTGGATGCCGAGCGAGCGGCGAATACCGAGTTGGTTGCCAACGGGCACTGGGTGAATCTGGCCGGTGATGATCGCCTGGACGTGCAGCTGGCTGTGTTTGAAAACCGGGTGGATGACTTCATTGAGCAGATCGTGGTTGGGCCTTCTTTTGGCCCCGTAATGGACCCTGGCTACACCACCTGGATGAATGTGGATAAAGCGCGCCTGAGAGGTTTCGAGGTCAGCAGTACCTATCAACTGGAAGGGTTGAAGGTCAAGCTGGGCTATGGCCAGACCCGTGGCGAAGATGAGAAAACCGGTGATGATCTGACCAATATCCCCGCGGATACCTTCACGGCCGATATCAGTCATGGCTTCTGGAATGATCAATTGCTTGCCGGGGTGCGCTTTGAACACGCGCGTGCCCAGCATCATACCGACTATGAAGAAAATACCTCGGGTACTCGCTATCGTGGTTATACACTGGCGGATATCTACGCATCCTGGACGCCGAGTGCTGCGCCGGGGCTATCGGTCGATTTGACCATCAATAATCTGGCCGATAAGCACTATCGACGTGCCTGGGAATCGCTTGACGAGGCAGGCCGGGAAATCGTGCTGTCGACAACCTATCGCTTTTAAGGAGTGCACAGATGAGCAAAACAGTTGATGTGCTGCCGGGCGCTGCTGCACAAGCCCTGTTGGAAACCATTGCAGACTGGGGATCGGTGATGACCATTATTCAACACGCCGGCTCCGTGTTTGAATTCAAGGGCTCATTTCCCAAAGGCTCACAGGGTCATGGATACTATAACCTCAACTCTGAAGGCTCAGGCTTCCAAGGGCACTCTGAAGGCTCAGGCTTCCAAGGGCATCTGGCACTGGATCAGGTGCACGAAATCCGCTTTCAGGACAGTTTGAGAGGCGGACGTGAAAGCTATGCTTTTGTGTTCTGTAATGAGCAGGGTGAGGTAATGTTCAAAATTTTCCTGGGGCGTGATGAAGAGGGAGGCCTGTTCGCGCATCAGGTCAGTGCCTTTCAGGAGATCAGGGAAGAGGGTGTGGACGCTTTATCGACAACAGGAATAGAAGCATGACGAATTCGACACAGGCAGAAAAAATTGGCTCAGAGGTAACGGAATTTATTGCCGGTCGCCGAAGCCTGATGCTTTCGACGCTGACTGCGGAGGGAGAGCCCTATGCTTCCTATGCCCCTTTTGCGTTTGTGGATGGCGAAATCTATGTGTTGATCAGCGAGATAGCCGTGCACGCACTTAACTTGCAGGCTAATCCCATCGCCTCGGTGCTGATTATTGAGGACGAGGACAGCGCCAAGGAGCTGTTTGCACGACGACGAATCAACTACAGGGTACAGGCGCAGTTGATCGAAACCGCGACCGAGGACTGGCACGAGGGCGTTCGTTATTTGTCCGAGCGCCTTGGCGAGCGGATCGATGGTCTGAGCCAGTTGTCGGATTTCAAACTGTTTCGTCTGACGCCGCAAAGTGGCCGTTACATCAAGGGCTTCGGCCGTGCCTTCGCACTTGAAGGCACGGGTACCGCCGGAGCCGGTGTTAATCACCTGCGGGGTGGTCACAAAAAACGTCAGGCCGCTGAACCAGCGGCTGCGCAAAACTGAGATTCAGTTCTGATCTGCCTGACCCGACCGGGTCAGGTTCTTTATCAGCTCGGTCGCAACCTGCCGCATTTGAGTTTGCTTCTTGCCTTCGGCCGGGAGTGGACGGCACAGCTCCATTGCCATCAACCCGGTACGTGCCGTAAACAGTCCGGCCCCCAATCCTTGTCCCGCACGTGCCGATAGGCCTGAGGTCAGGCTGGCGCCAAGCAGCGTTGAGCCTGCATCCACGGCCAACTCGCTGAGCCCGGCAAAAGCGATGTTGTGGAAGACGCTTTTGACCAGTTTGATTTGAGCACTGGCGCCGGGGGCGATGCCGTAGATCGACATGACCTCATTCAGCATGCGCAGGTTTCGCCAGCCAGCGAGCAGCATGTCGAAACTGGCCCAGGGGCTGACCGCTACCAGCATGCCAGCTTCTACGCTGTGGCGTTGAATACAGCGTCGAGCCCGCTGATCCTGCTGGGTCAGCGCATGTCTGGACAGAAAGCGAATCACTTCCTGATCGTTATAGCTTGAGTCCACTTCATGGATACTTTGCAAAATCTGCTCTGATTGCGGATGGTCCCGATACAGCTGCTGTAACTGATTGAGCAGCTTGGCAGACTTGCCATGACTATGGCTTTCGGCGAGTGCCTGGGCCTGCTCTCTGAGCTGAGCGGTTTGACGTAACTGTTTGAGGCCTTTAAGGCCGCGACGCAATTGCACGACACCCGCACCACCAGCCAGAGCCACCAGTGCTGAAACCAGACCGCCAGCAATGGGGTGAAGGCTGAAGCTCCAATCCAGCAAGCGATAGAGCTCAGTACCGACGATAGCGGTCAATAACAGGCCCAGACTGACATACAGCAATTTGCTGCCCTTGCGCTGTCTGGATGCAACTCGCGGGCTGGTGACTACCTCAGGCAAATTGGACTCAGGTTCCGGCTCTGTCTGCTCAGGCGGGACTTCCTGTGCTCGCAAGTATTCCTTGGTGGCTTGTGTGTCAGTTTCCAGCTGCTCCGGGGTGATAAAGCGGGCGTCGACCCATTCCTTTTCCTGTTTTTTCATCGCAGCAGGTCTCCAATCAGATTCTCCAGTGCCTGATCCAGTCGGATGTGGTGCTCAGGCTTCAGCCCTGCGCGTGGCAATGCACGGGGAGCAAAATCGATGAAGCGGAAACGGTCTTCGTTCCAGTCCTCAGGGCGGGGCAAATCCGTTGGTATCTCGCCGGGGAACAGTGCCACTTCTTCGTGTGATTCCTTGCGCAGTCCGCGCAGGCAGGAGAGTACCTGACCATCCAGGCGCGCTTGCACCGCTTCCGTCGAGCGGACCGAAGCCAGCGCCATGCAGCTGGTCGTCACACCTTCAAAGCGCATATCGCGCCGGGCATCCTGAATCATCAGTTCCAGAAACCTGTCCAGGTTGTGGTGCTGGTTGGCCGTCACGTGGTCCGCCTTGGTTGCGGCGAACAGCACTTTGTCGATTCTTGGCTTGAACAGGCGCCTTAACCAGCTGGAACGGCCGTAATCAAAACTTTGCAGCAGGGTGTTGAGTGCAAGTTGCATATCATCAAAGCAGTGCTGTCCGCGGTTAAGGGTTTGCAGGCAGTCTGCCAAAATGATCTGACGATCAAAGCGGGAAAAGTGATCCACATAAAAAGGGCGTACCCAGCGTTGGCAGTAGGCGGTATAGCGGCGCTGCATTTCAGCCCATGCGGAATCGGCCGGAATCTCGGTTTCTGTTGAGGGGAGGTCGAGTACAGGGAACAGCAGCATATCTCGCTCAGGCAGTGACGCCTCGGACAACATGAGCCGCCCCGGCTGGAGCAAACTGAGTGCCTGAGGTGGCTGGCGCAATTGCTGCAACAGTTGGCGAAATGCTAATGCACACTCATCAAGCTGTTCCTGATTGGCAGGCGCAAGCCAGTCGATCTGTTGCTGTTTGTGGACCCAGTCGGCAGCTGCACTGCGCCTGGGTTCAGTTGCGAATAGCCGGGTTTGTTGTGTACACCATTCACGATAATCAATGCTCAACAGTGGCAGGTCCAGCAACCATTCACCGGGGTAATCGATCAAATCCAGATACAACGTGCCTTGCTCCCCGAAAAGGCGCTTGAGTCCTGCCGGGCGTCGGTAACGAATAGCCAGTTTTAGCACGGATAGATCGCGGGTGGACTCTGGCCAGGCAGGCGGCTGCTGAGACAGGGCCGTCAGGCCTGCATCCAGCGGAAAGGCATTTTCTGTATCGCGGTTAAGCAGACGTACTACTTGCAGGCGGCCATCAGCCGAGGCTTCAAATAGCGGCAAGGAGCGGTCTCTATCGGCATGAAGCAGATGTTGAGTCAGCGCTGTAATAAATACGGTTTTGCCGCTTCGGCTCAACCCGGTGACAGCCAGGCTAAGGTGCTGCTCCAGTGCACGCTCGGTGACATCCTGGATCTGCTTGACGCGGGCATCACCCAGCAATGATTTGATCTGTCCTTTCAGTCCCATCGATCACTCCGTTCCTTTCAGTGGGTGATTAGAGGGTTTCAAGTATGCCAGAGTATTGCTTAAACCAGGATTAAAGAAGGGGGGGCAGCGGCCTGATGGCCGCCGCAAGGTGTGGGTTTAGTGCTTCTCGAAGTATTCGCGTGTCAGCTTGAATACCACCGGGCTCAGCAGGGCCAAAGCGATAAGGTTAGGTATCGCCATCATGGCATTCAGGGTGTCAGCGACCAGCCAGACAAAGTCCAGACTCAGCGTTGCACCCAGCGGAATGGCGATGATCCAGGCGACGCGATAGGGAGCCACTGCCTTGGTTCCGAACAGGAACTCAACGCAGCGCTCACCATAGAAGGACCAGCCGATAATGGTAGTGAAGGCGAAGATTGCCAGCGCGATAGCGACCAGGTAGTTACCGAAAGAGGGCAAGGCAGTGGCGAACGCCTGGCTGGTCAGGGCGGCGCCCGATTCACCACCGGTCCAGGCACCAGAGCTGACAATGACCAGACCCGTAATGGTGCAGATGACCAGTGTATCCAGGAAAGTACCCAGCATGGCGACCAGACCCTGACGAACAGGGCTATGAGTTTGAGCGGCCGCATGTGCAATCGGAGCTGAACCCAGGCCTGCTTCGTTAGAGAATACGCCTCGCGCTACACCAAAGCGCAGAGCAGCCCAGACGGCAGCCCCTGCAAAGCCGCCCTGTGCGGCAATGGGAGAGAAGGCGTGGGTGAAGATCAGATCCAGTGCCTGCGGCAGCATGGATGAGTTAATCGCCAGCACAATCAGGCCTGCAACCAGATACGAGATCGCCATAAAGGGCACCAGTGCACCCGCTACATGGCCGATACGCTTGATACCGCCGATCAGCACTGCCCCGACCAGAGCCGCCATGATCAGGCCGCTAACCCAGGTAGGAATACTGAAGTTGGTCTGGAGCACATCGGCAACGGAGTTGGACTGAACGGTGTTACCGATACCGAAACCGGCGCAAGCACCAAAGATGGCGAAGAGTACACCCAGCCAGGTCCACTTTTTGCCCAGACCGTTTTTGATGTAGTACATGGGGCCACCCACGTGTTGACCGTTTTCGTCGGTCTCACGGTAGCGCACCGCCAGGACGGCTTCTGAGTATTTGGTGGCCATGCCGATCAAGGCGGTGATCCACATCCAGAACAGGGCACCGGGACCGCCCAGGAAAATTGCGGTGGCAACACCGGCAATATTACCGGTACCGACAGTAGCAGACATGGCTGTCATCAGCGCCTGGAACGGCGGGATTTCACCTTCTTTTTCATCACCGGACTCGGTGGTGCGTCCACTCCACATCAGTTTGAAGCCGGTTCCCAATTTAAGGATGGGCAGCAGCTTCAGACCGATGGAGAGGAACAGGCCGACACCGAGGATCAGTACCAGCATGAGTGGGCCCCAAACGACCCCGTTTATAGCAGCTATGATGGATTCTAAGGCTTCCATTTTTCTATCTCCGTCAGTGACCAGGGGGGTCACCCCTCATAGACAGTGTTTATTATTTGAAGGCTTAACTCTCTTATGAAGATTCAAACCCTTGTTTGTCGTCCGAAAACTCGCAAAGGGTTTCATTGATTGCCGTCGGGCGCAAGCGTAATGCCGGTCTTGATTGATCTAAAGCGATGTGGGGGCCCGTGGTTTCAAAGTCAGCGGGAGGTTCTTAGTAATCCATATCAACTGGCAACATGTGGCGCTCTTTTACCTCTTCCATCACGATGTAAGACTTGGAGTTCTTAACGCCGGGAAGGGTTAGCAGCATGTCGCCCAGCAGTGCGCGATACTGAGACATATCGTGCAGTCGAGCCTTCAGAAGGTAGTCGGCATCCCCTGATACCAGATGACACTCGAGAATATAGGGCAGTGTGCTGACGGCGCGGTTGAAGCGGTCGAAGGCATCGGGTGACTGGTAGGAGAGGGCGATCTCGACAAATACCAGCATATGATAATCGAGCATTTCGGGGTCAACCGTTGCGCGGTAGCCTGTAATGACGCCATCCCGCTCCAGGCGTTTGACCCTTTCCATACAGGGGGTTGTCGATAGACCGACACGCTCAGCGAGATCGGTGTAGGAGATTCTGCCCTCCTGCTGCAAAATGGTCAGGATGTTACGGTCGATTCGGTCGAGCTTGCGTTGTCTGGGTGATTTGGCCACGGAAAAGCCTGCCTTTCTGCTGTACCTGCAACAAGTTTTAATCCTTTTGCTCTATAAAGCAAAGTTGGATTGCTTTGACCGGCTGACACAGGGGCGCCGCCGGGCAAAGCATGTTACTATCTGCGGCCGAACTTATCGGCAAAAAGTCGGTTAAAAATATCGGCATACAGTATCGGTTATAGTGAACGAGGCAGCATGAGCTATCAGGTTCTGGCGCGAAAATGGCGACCAAAACGCTTCTCTGAAATGGTCGGGCAGGAGCATGTGCTCAAGGCACTGGTGAACGCACTGGACGATGACCGCTTGCATCATGCCTACCTGTTTACCGGTACGCGTGGGGTGGGTAAAACCTCTATCGCACGCTTGTTTGCCAAATCACTGAACTGTGAGCAGGGCGTTTCATCCGAGCCCTGTGGTCAGTGCAGTGCCTGTATCGAAATTGCGGAAGGCCGCTTTGTCGACTTGATCGAAGTGGATGCGGCCTCGCGAACCAAAGTGGAAGACACTCGTGAACTGCTGGAAAATGTGCAGTATGCGCCCACACATGGCCGCTTCAAGGTGTACCTCATAGACGAGGTGCACATGCTCTCGACCAGCTCATTCAACGCGCTGTTGAAAACGCTGGAAGAGCCGCCACCCCACGTGAAATTCCTGCTGGCGACCACCGATCCGCAAAAGCTGCCGATGACGGTGCTGTCGCGCTGCCTGCAGTTCAATCTCAAAAACATGACGGCAGAGCGCATTCAGCGCCACCTCGGGTTTGTTCTGGGTGAAGAACAGGTTGAAGCGGATGATGCCGCGCTCTGGCTGCTGGCCCGTGCCGCCGATGGTTCCATGCGCGATGCCCTCAGCCTGACTGACCAGGCCATCGCCTTTGGTGCCGGTGCGGTTCGTGAAGCAGAAGTGCGCGCCATGCTGGGTACGATCGACCAGCACCTGGTGTACACAATCATGCAGCACCTGGCTGCTCGTGACCCGGAGCAGATTCTGGCAGCAGTTCAGTCTCTGTCGGAATTTGCGCCTGACTATCACAGTGTACTGGGTGACATGCTCAGTTTGCTTCATCGAGTAGCGCTGGCGCAGGTTCATCCGGCTGCCGTAGATAACAGCCTGGGCGATCGTGACCAGGTGATGGCGCTGGCACAGAAGATGCGTCCGGAAGAGGTGCAGCTTTATTATCAGGTCGCGCTGATGGGCCGCAAGGACCTGCCTCTGGTGCCCGAGCCCCGCGAAGGGTTGGAGATGGCATTGCTTAGGATGCTGGCCTTCCGTCCGGCGGATACGGCTCCTTTGGCAAATGAGCGTGTGGCAGCCAGTCAACCTGAGACTAATGCGCCGGCCCCGGCAACCTCTGCGGCATCGGTGGTTACAGAAACACCTGCAGCAACGCGTCAGGCTGAGGTGCGTCCTGTCGAGGCTCAGCAGGTGGCTCCTTCTCGGTCTGCTGCACCATCAGCACCGCCGCCAATGGACGAGCCACCACCCTGGGAGGATTTGCCTCCAGACTTGGATGAGGGCGCGGTAAAAAAGCCTGAACCGGCTGGCGTTTCCAATGTGCAGCCGGTAGCGAACAATTCTCAGCGTTCCACCGGTACAACATTCAAAGAACCCGCGGCGCCCGTCGAGCGCCTATCCATGCCTGTAATTGAGCCTAAGCCGGATGCGCCCGCGCCCATAGCTTCGGCACCTGCGCCGATGAAATCGGTGCCCCAGGCCCCATTAGTGACGGATGAGGATTTAACCGGTGACCGTTGGGCAGCCATGCTGCCGGAACTGGGTTTGAGCGGCATGGTCGAAAGCATTGCTCGTAACCTGTCCCTGGAAGTGGATACGGATGCACGGCTCTGCTTTCATTACACTCGGGAGCAGGAAGCGATGCTCAGTGCTGAGCGCAGGGAGCGTATCAGCTCTGCCATTGTCCAATTTCTGGGCACCCAGCCGGAAATTGAGTTCCAGCAAGGGGCGCAAACTCAGGAAACACCGGCTCAGCTGGCTCAGCGTCGGCGTATTGCCCGCCAGGCAGAAGCTGTCCGTTCCATTGAGAATGACGACAAGGTAAAAGAGCTTGCCCAGCAATTTGGCGTCCGAATTGAATATGAGTCGATACGACCGATCGATTAATTAATACAGTTGGAGATTAGCACCATGATGAAAGGTGGCATGGGGAACCTGATGAAGCAGGCCCAAAAAATGCAGGAAGACATGCAGAAGGCGCAGGAAGAGATCCAGCGTGCTGAAGTCAACGGCGAGTCCGGCGCCGGCCTGGTAAAAATCACCATGAATGGTCGTCATGACGTTAAAGCGGTTGAGATTGATGCCAGCTTGATGGAAGAAGATAAAGAAATTCTGGAAGACTTGATTGCCGCTGCAATTAACGATGCCGTGCGTAAGGTTGAGCAGAATACCCAGGAAAAAATGTCCAAAATCACCAGTGGCATGGGTATGCCGCCGGGCTTCAAGATGCCTTTCTAATCATGAGTTTGAGTCCTCTACTGCAGGAATTGATCACCAGTCTCAGAGTGTTGCCAGGTGTTGGGCCCAAGTCGGCGCAACGGATGGCTCTGCATCTGTTGGAACGTGACCGTCAGGGTGCAGTCAATCTGGCCAGTGCCCTGGAATCCGCCGTTGAAAACATCGGTGAGTGTGAGCGCTGTCGTAACCTGTCTGAGCAACCCGTTTGTGGCATCTGTGAAGACAGTAGCCGCGACCGCCATGTGATTTGCGTGCTGGAATCACCGGTAGACCTGATGGCTGTTGAGCAAACGGGTGGCTTTAATGGTCTGTACTTCGTTCTCAAGGGACATTTGTCGCCGATTGACGGTATCGGTCCTGATGAGCTTGGGCTGGATCGTTTGTTCGAGCTGGTAGAGGCCGGCGATGTGACCGAACTGATTCTGGCGACCAACCCCACGGTTGAGGGCGAGGCTACGGCGCACTACATAGCTGAGCAGCTGGATGAGAGCTCGGTCAATATCACCCGCATTGCCCATGGCGTACCTGTGGGCGGGGAACTTGAATTTGTCGACGGCGGTACACTGGCGCATGCCTTCGCCGGGCGTCGATCCTTGCGTCGGGGGCGCGATGACTGATCTGCTGCAACGCTATGACTGGAAACGCCTGGAAAAGGCGGCATCCAGCCCGGTTCATATTCGCGATCATGCTGCGCTCAAGGCCTTTGCCGAGCGTTGGCAGTCGCAACCGATGCTGGCGCTGGACACCGAGTTCATGCGTACCGAGACCTTCTATCCAATCCCCGGGTTGATACAGGTAGCGGACGATGAGGCCTGCTACCTGATTGACCCATTGGAAGTGGCTGATCTGACACCTCTGGCCGAGGTGTTATCGAATCCTGAAGTGCTCAAGGTTGTGCATGCCGGAAGTGAAGACCTGGAGCTTTTTCGGCACAGCTATGGTGTGCTGCCTGCACCTCTGTATGACACCCAGATTGGCGCTGCCTTTGCTGGTTGGGGCTTCAGTATGGGGTTGCGCCGGCTGGTGGCTCACGCGCTTGAAGTGGAGCTGGACAAGGAAGAGACAACCTCTGACTGGTTGCAGCGTCCTCTGACGCCTAACCAGGAACGGTATGCTGCGCTTGATGTTGCCTATCTTCCGACTTTGGCATTGATGCAGCGTCTGGAGCTGGAGCAGCAAGGGCGTCTGGTGTGGGCTGAAGAAGAGTGTGCTGAAGTGGGCCTGCATGTGGCTGAGATGGATGAGGCTGACCCTGAGGTCTATTTCCAGCGCTTCAGTCAGGCCTGGCATTTTGATGATACCCGGCGCGCGGCACTGCGTGATCTCTCGGCATGGCGTGAACGGACCTGCCGTCAGCGTGATCTATCGCGTAACCGCTTGTTACGTAATCAGGTGTTACTGGATGTGGCTGAAAAGCTGCCGCAGACCATTAACCAGCTGGACAAAATTGTTCAGCGTGGCCGTATAGTTCGAGAGTTTGGCGAAGACATTCTTGCGCTGGTAAAGCAGGCAGAAGCGTCCGCCCAGGCGGCTCCTCCGGCGGAAATCGAGCGCCCCTTGCACTATGTTTGGAATAAGCGTCTTAAACAGCTACGAGCGACCGGGCGCAAGTCGGCTGAAAAGCATGACATCCTGCCCGAAGTGTTACTGCGCAAGCGAGATCTGGATGCGCTGATCCGCTCCTGTGATGAGCAGGGACGTTACCATTTGCCCCCGAGTTTATCCGGATGGCGCAAATCATTGGTCGGGGATGCTCTGTTGCAACAGATCCAACAGTTTGAAAAGAGTGAATAAATGAAGATTGTCAGTGTGTTCAGAAGTCCGCTTAAGGACGAAATGTACCTTTATGTGGATAAACGTGATCAGCTGGAGCGAGTGCCTGAGGCGTTGCTGGAAATGTTCGGCAAAGCGGAGCATGTAATGGATATGCCGCTCAAGGCGGATCGCAAACTGGCACGTGTAAAAGACACGCAAAAGCTGATGGATGAGCTGGAAGAAAAGGGTTACTACCTGCAGATGCCGCCTCCGAAGGAAGAGTACATGCTGGACCTGTTCAGGAATCGTCCTGAAACCGGAGTACGTTAAGCATGGCTCAGGAAGTATTCTGGCGCCGTAAGACGTTGCGTGAAATGAATCGTAAGGAGTGGGAATCACTCTGTGACGGTTGTGCGCTCTGCTGTCTGCACAAGGTAGAAGATGAAGATACCCAGGAGGTGTTTTACACCACCGTGGTCTGTCATCTGCTGGATACCGATACTTGCCAGTGCACCGAATACGAAAAACGCTGTGAGCTGGTGCCTACCTGCATTCGCTTGCAGCCGGAAGATGTCGAAAACTTCGACTGGCTACCGATGACCTGCAGCTACCGCCTGATCCATGAAGGCAAGGATTTGCCCGACTGGCATCCCTTGTTGACCGGTGATCGTGCTTCTGTGATTGAAGCCAATGCGTCAGTATTGAGCGTGTATGAAGTGATGGATAATCAGATCAGCGAAGACCAGTTGATCGATTTCATTCTGGACGAAGACTGATCTCAGCTTCGTCCAGCTTCGTCCAGCTTCGTCCAGCTTCGTCCAGCTTCCCCTTTACCAGCCTTATAACGGCTCCCCGTAGACCTGTTCCTCAAGCCCACCCATTGCAGTCTGAACATATTCCAGAAAGGCGCGCATAACCGGCGTTGGGTGTTTTGCTGCCGGATGAACCGTACACCAGGAGCGTCGCAGGGGAAATCCCACCACCTCCGGGCAAGCCAGCTGTCCCAGTTTTAGTTCGGCCTGGATGCTCAGTTTAGGTAGCACGGCTACCCCCAGGCCTGCCAGTACTCCATGCTTGATGGCAGCATTGGAGCCCAGCTCCATATGGGGTTTCAGGGTAAGGCGCTTTTGGTGGCAGAGCTGCTCAAGAGCCTTGCGGGTGCCTGAGCCTGGCTCACGAATCAGAAGGTTGGCATCCAGAAACTGTTGCGGTTCCAGTGTGGTTTGTTGCAGCAGAGGTGTGTCCGTCCGTACCACTGGAACCAGCAGGTTATCCAGAAAGGGGATGCTGTGCAGCGAGCTGGATTCGGGCGGCATACCCATGATCACCAGGTCATCCCTGTTTTCGGTTAATCGCTGGGTTGCACGGGCACGGTTTACAATCTCAAGCCGCACATCTATGTGTGGATACTGTTGCAGAAAGCCTTTTAACAAATAAGGCACTACATACTGTGCAGTACTCACTGCCGCCAGTCTAAGCTCGCCTCTGACCTGACCTTCCATCTCGGCCAATTCCATCTGTAAACGCTCAAGATCGGCGAAGATCGAGCGTGATACCGCTTCAAGCCGCTCGCCTGCTGTGGTGATGTAAAGCTGCTTGCCGACATACTCGAATACAGGTTGTCCCAGCGCCTGCTCAAGCTGGCGGATTTGTGAGCTTACTGCGGGCTGTGTCAGACCTAGCTGCTCAGCGGCACGGCTGTAGCTCAGGTGATGATAGACACTGCGAAAAACCTGTAATTGTCGAAAGGAAAGTCGAGGCAGCAGGCGGGCTAGAGAGTAGGGCATAGGGTGTAATTCTTGGTCCGGGAAAAATGAAAAAGGCCTATATATAAGCAATAGGTTATGCCTAATAAAAAAAATATCAATTTTTTCTTTCGATATGGCTGTACTACTTTCAAATGCATCGACGCATTCAGCAGGGAGACGATCCATGCTCAAGAAAATACTGATAGCCAACCGTGGCGAAATTGCCGTCCGCATTGTGCGGGCATGTGCGGAAATGAATATCCGTTCGGTGGCTGTCTACACTGAACCTGATCGACACGCCTTGCACGTCAAGCGTGCCGACGAGGCCTACTTGCTGGGCGATGACCCGCTGGCAGGCTATCTGGACCCGCGCCGTCTGGTCAATCTGGCAGTACAGGCTGGCTGTGATGCTATCCATCCGGGCTATGGCTTCCTGTCAGAAAACAGCGAGTTTGCACGTATCTGTGCCGAGCGTGGTATCACCTTTATCGGTCCCAAGGCTGAGGTTATTGCTGGCATGGGGGATAAAACCCAGGCGCGTGCCAGCATGATTGCAGCGGGTGTGCCGGTAACGCCAGGCTCTGATGGCAATCTGGCCGACCTGGATGAGGCGCTGAAGGTTGCTGGCGAAATCGGCTATCCGGTGATGCTGAAGGCAACTTCCGGCGGTGGCGGGCGCGGTATTCGTCGTTGTGATTCGGCTGAGGAATTGCGTGCCCAGTATCCCCGTGTGATTTCTGAGGCGACCAAGGCGTTCGGCTCTGCTGAAGTGTTCCTGGAAAAGTGCATTGTCGATCCCAAGCACATCGAAGTACAGGTGCTGGCGGACTCTAAAGGGAATGCCATTCATCTGTTTGAGCGGGACTGCTCAATTCAGCGTCGTAACCAGAAACTGATCGAGATTGGGCCGAGCCCGCAGCTGACGCCTGAGCAGCGTAATTATGTCGGTGAACTGGCTGTGCGTGCGGCCAAAGCGGTCGGTTACGAAAATGCCGGTACCGTGGAATTTCTGGTGACGGGTCATGAAGTGTACTTCATGGAAATGAACACCCGCGTTCAGGTGGAGCATACGATCACCGAGCAGATTACCGGTGTGGACATTGTGCGTGAGCAGATTCGCATCGCTTCGGGTTTGCCGCTGAGCTATCGCCAGGAAGATATCAGCTACCGTGGCTATGCACTCCAGTTCCGTATTAATGCCGAAGATCCCAAGAACAACTTCCTGCCAAGCTTTGGACGTATCACGCGGTATTACGCTCCGGGCGGACCTGGGGTGAGAACGGATACTGCTATCTATACCGGTTACACCATTCCGCCGTACTACGACTCCATGTGTTTGAAGTTGGTGGTATGGGCATTGAACTGGGAAGACGCTTTAGACCGCGGCGCACGAGCTCTGTCTGATATGAGAGTGCAGGGGGTTAAAACCACTGCGCGTTACTACCAGGAAATATTGCAGAATCCGGATTTCCGCAGTGCTGAGTTCAACACCAGTTTTGTGCCTAATCACCCTGAACTGCTGAACTATTCGGACAAACGAGACCCTAGTGAAGTCGCGCTGGCGATTGCGACGGCGATAGCAGCCTATGCCGGCCTTTGATCGGCGGCAACGAGGAGAAATTTGATGAGCAAGATTCAAGTTACCGATGTCATTCTGCGTGATGCCCACCAGTCGCTGATCGCCACCCGCATGCGTACCGAAGACATGCTGCCGATTTGTGACAAGCTGGATCAGGTTGGCTTTTGGTCATTGGAGTGTTGGGGCGGTGCAACCTTTGATGCCTGCGTCCGTTTTTTGAAAGAGGATCCTTGGGAGCGTCTGCGTGCATTGCGCAAGGCGCTGCCAAATACGCGTTTACAGATGCTGCTGCGTGGCCAGAATCTGTTGGGGTACCGTCACTACGCCGACGATGTTGTTGAAGCCTTTGTTGCCAAGGCGGCTGAGAACGGTATTGATGTATTCCGTGTATTCGATGCCCTCAATGATCTGCGTAATCTGGAAACCGCGATTAAAGCGGTAAAGAAAACAGGTAAACACGCTCAGGGTACGATCTGTTACACCACCAGCCCTGTGCATACCGTTGATACCTTCGTGGAGCAAGCGCGTGCTCTGCATCGTATGGGCGCTGACTCTATTGCGATCAAGGACATGGCGGGTCTGCTGACACCTTATGCAACCTTTGATCTGGTGAAGGCGATCAAGGAAGCCGTGGTGCTGCCGGTGTTTATCCACACCCATGCAACGGCCGGTCTGGCGGCGCAATGTCAGCTCAAGGCGATCGAAGCTGGTGCCGAGCATATCGATACAGCCATTTCGGCTTTCGCCTGGGGCACCAGTCACCCGGCAACTGAGTCTCAGGTTGCCGCGTTAAAAGGAACCGAGTGGGATACCGAACTGGATCTGGAGTTGCTCAACGAAATCTCCGATTACTTCCGCGAAGTACGTAAGAAGTACCACCAGTTTGAATCCGAGTTTACCCGAGAAGATGTTTCGGTACAGATTAACCAGGTGCCGGGCGGCATGATGTCCAACCTGGCTAATCAGCTTAAGGAGCAGAATGCGCTGAGTCGTATTCGCGAAGTTTTTGCCGAGATTCCGCGTGTACGCAAGGATCTTGGATATCCTCCGTTGGTGACACCCACTTCCCAGATTGTAGGCACCCAGGCCGTTTTGAACGTACTGACAGGTGAGCGGTACAAGTCGATCACCAATGAGGTGAAGCGCTACCTTCAGGGGGGCTATGGCCACCCGCCGGCAGAAATTGATACCAAGCTACGCACTCAGGCGATTGGTAATGAAGCTGTGATTGAAGGTCGCCCGGCAGACCTGCTGGCACCGGAGATGGAGCGACTGCGCAAGGAGATTGGTGATCTGGCAACGTCTGATGAGGATGTGCTGACCTTCGCCATGTTCCAGGATGTTGGCCGACAATTTCTCGAAGAACGTGCTGCTGGTACGTTGACGCCTGAAGTGTTGCTGCCGATCGAAAGTGCAGGGCGTCCTGCTGGTGAAAGTGTAGCGACCGAGTTCAAGATTGATGTGCATGGTGAAACCTATCAGGTCGCAATCACGGGTGTTGGTGGTCAGGATACCGGTAAGCGACACATCTACCTGACGTTGGATGGTATGCCTGAAGAGGTGCTGTTCGAACCACTGAATGCCTATGTCGAAACCGGTGCCAGTGGCCGTCGTCAAGCGAGCGGTCCTGGGCATGTTACGACCAGTATGCCGGGTAACATTGTAGAGGTGCTGGTCAACGAGGGTGATGAGGTCAAAGCAGGCCAGGCCGTAATGATCACTGAGGCTATGAAAATGGAAACGGAAGTGCAGGCACCCATTGCGGGTCGTATTGCTGCTGTTTACGTTGCCAAGGGTGATCGTGTCACCCCGGGCGAGATACTGATCGAAATCGAATGATAAGCGAGTTTTGGGCGTAGGCTGCTACATGTATTGGCAGTCTCGCCCAAAAGTTTACTATAAGTAATCGCTTATGCTGGATAGAAGAAATATCAATTTTTTATCTGGCGCAGTCTGGTTTAAATTTAACGTGTTAATCATTTATACCCCTGTATCAAAGCCAGTAGCGGGGTGGCGATACAGACCTGAGTACAGACGTTTTTCGTGGGAGGTGTCTCGAGACGGCAGTGTTCTAATTTAGGTAGTAAGCAATAAGACGGTTGAGGTCGCTCATGCAAATGAGCGGCCTCTTTGCGTTTTGGCCGGCTGCTTTTGCTTGCATGGGTTAAAAGCCTTTTTATGCTTTGTGGGTATGAGTTGTTTGATCGAAATGCGCTCTTACAGGGAGTTGGGGCGTTGATTGGGCGCGATGCTGACTCCAGGCCAGGCGGTGTTGGCCGGGTTTGTATTCCGAATGAAGAGTGTGGATGGTTTCTCTAGCATAAAAAAAGGGGGCGCCCTTAGGCGCCCCCTGGAAGATCAACTGAAGAGGAAAATCAGTTGTTCTGGTTAGCCATCTGCTGCTTGATCAGATCGCCGATAGTGGTCGGACCCGGTACGTCAACTTCCTGGTTGCGAACAGCGTTCATAGCTGCTTTTTCGTCAGCCTGGTCTTTCGCGCGGATAGACAGGTTGATGACGCGGTTGCGACGGTCAGCACCAGTGATCTTAGCTTCAACGGTTTCACCAACGCTCAGAGCGGTGGTAGCGTCTTCGATGCGATCAGCGGAGATTTCAGATACTTTCAGAGTCGCTTCGATGCCTTCAGCCAGCTCGATGATAGCGGCTTTCGGCTCAACGCTCTTAACAGTACCAGTTACGATGCTGCCCTTGTCGTTAGCGGCCAGGTATTCTGCGAACGGATCGCTTTCCAGCTGCTTGATGCCCAGGGAGATGCGCTCTTTCTCGGCGTCGATAGACAGGATGACGGCTTCAACTTCGTCACCTTTCTTGAACTGACGCAGAGCAGTTTCCGGATCGGCTTCCCAAGAGATGTCGGACATGTGAACCAGACCGTCGAGGTCGTTGTCCAGACCAACGAAGATACCGAAGTCAGTGATGGTCTTGATAGTACCGCTGACTTTGTCGTTGGCAGCATTCTGCTCGGAGAAGGATACCCATGGGTTAGCAGTGCACTGCTTGATACCCAGGGAGATACGACGACGCTCTTCGTCGACGTCCAGGATCATCACTTCCACTTCGTCGCCGATGTTTACAATCTTGGACGGGTGGATGTTTTTGTTGGTCCAGGACATTTCAGAAACGTGTACCAGACCTTCAACGCCGTCTTCGATAGACGCGAAGCAGCCGTAATCGGTCAGGTTAGTGACGCGAGCAGCGCACTTGGAACCAGCCGGGTAACGTTCTTTGATGTCGTCCCACGGATCTTCGCTCAGCTGTTTCAGGCCGAGGGAGATGCGGTTGCTTTCTTTGTCGAACTTGATGATCTTGACAGAGATCTCATCGCCAGGGTTCAGCATTTCGCTCGGGTGAGAGATACGCTTCCACGCCATGTCGGTGATGTGCAGCAGGCCGTCAACACCACCCAGATCGATGAACGCACCGTAGTTGGTCAGGTTCTTAACGTAACCCTTAACAACCTGGCCTTCTTCCAGAGTAGCCAGCAGCTCTTCACGCTGAGCGCTGTTAGCTTCTTGCAGAACGGCACGACGAGACACAACGATGTTGTTGCGTTTCGGATCCAGCTTGATCAGTTTGAAGTCCAGCTCTTTGCCTTCCAGGTGATCAACGTCACGCACCGGACGAACATCAACCAGAGAACCAGGCAGGAAGCCCTGGATGTTGTTGATGCTGACAGTGAAACCGCCCTTGACCTTGCCAGAGATGTAGCCTTTAACAACTTCTTCTGCGTCGAATTTCTTCTGCAGAACTTCCCAGGCTTCAGCGCGCTTGGCTTTTTCACGGGACAGACGAGTTTCACCGAAACCGTCTTCTACCGCTTCCAGTGCGACCTTAACAGAATCACCAACCTGGATTTCCAGTTCGTTGTTGTCGTTCAGGAACTGAGAACGCGGGATAACCGCTTCAGATTTCAGGCCAGCATTTACGGTAACCCAGTCGCTGTCGATGTCGACAACTTCACCCATGACCAAGGTGCCAGGAGTCATCGCGATGTCTTGGAGGGATTCTTCAAACAGATCAGCAAAGCTTTCGCTCATGAAAGTATCCTATATTTTCGCTGCTCATAGAGTCAGCTTCCAGCCTGTATGCCAGCTATACAGGGTCGGTTGTCGATAGCCGCGTCGCAGGAGCACTGGGCTGGCGATGTGCACCCAACACGGGAAATGTAAAGTTGCAAAATTATACAGGTGTACGGGCAGCTGTGCCAGTAAATGGATAAATTTATCCGGCGGTGTCAAGCTTTGGCAGGCTGGCGTCGAGTGATTCTCTCAGGGGCTGCTGGCAGGTAGGCAGGAGTTTATCCAGGTCCTCTGCCAATACATTGGGCAGGCGAGTCGTATCGGGCTCGTTAAACCACTGAATCAAAAGGCGCAATTCATCAAGGTCATTGGCGGCCAGGTCTACGGCATTGCCGACACAGAAAGCATAGGCTGGCAGATGTTGCTGGATGACATTGGCCCGCTGTGCCTGATCCAGCATCAAGCGATTGGCGCGCACGAAGCGGGCATATTCCTGCATTCCTGCAGCAGACATGATCTCAATATGCACATTGGAGTAGCGTTCGCTCTCAGGCAAGCGCAGCAGAGCAGCCTTCAGTTGAGCCTTGGTTCGCTTCAGTTCCTGGTCGAAGGTCTCAGGAGCGAAGTGCTTGTTCAGCTTTTGGTATTCTTTCAGTTCAGCAATTTGGTCCTGAAGTGCGGTGATCTGGTCCTTGAGCGTCTGCTGTTCGGCCAGCAGGTTTTCCTTATCCTGCATCAGACCACGAATAACGCGCTCGGTTGGGGTCAGCTTTTTTTCCGCAAAGGTGGCCGGTAGTTGTTTGGCCCCCAGCTCGCCAGTGCTTTCGTTGTAAGTGGGGCTGGGCACCATTTCGTAACCGAACTTTTCCAGGTCGGCCAGGTTCATTTGATGTTGATCCTGCATTCTCTCGTATACGAAGAAGGTAGCAACAGCCCCGATCGCCAGAGCGATCGGGATGATGATCAACAATAACAGGCTAACCTTGCCCAGCTTCATCCATTAGTTCTCGTTGTCGGTTTCGCTTTTAACATCGTTGGCCGCGGTGTGACTCAGTGTCAGGTCGATAAGATCGATCAGAATTTCACCACTTTCAGCCAGGATGGCTTCCGCCTCGGGATTGATCGGTCGGCCCTGTTCGTCCTTGGGCAGATCGTCATCCGCTTCGCTCAGGTCATTAATCGCTGGCAGACCAAGTCCTGCACGACGTTCGTTTTCCACGCTCAGCATCCAGGCCTCATTCTTGTCCTTTTCGGCGCGCAGCAGACTTTCACTCAGAGTCAGGTCGTCATTGGCTTTCTGGCTTTCAAGATGCTCGACCTGCTTGCGCATGAAAACGAAGTCAGGAGCGTCTGCAGTACGTGCTTCATGGCGTTGCTGCAGGGCTTGCTTGTAGGGGGTCAGGCTCGGGAAATTACCGTGGCGAACCGGGCGTACCTGATCCCATGGCAGCGCCTTGTCCAGTGAGCTTTCGCCAATGTCTTCCACCGAAAACAGAGACGGGAACGTGATATCAGGCTCCACGCCGCGATGCTGGGTACTGTTACCGGAAATGCGGTAGAACTTGGCGTGGGTCAGCTTGACCTGGCCATGATCAATGGACTGCAGTGTTTGCACAGTGCCCTTGCCGAAGGTGCGGTTGCCCAGAATGAGGCCACGGTTGTAGTCCTGAATGGCACCGGCAAAGATCTCGGAAGCTGAAGCACTCAGACGGTTAACCATAACGGCCATGGGGCCATTCCAGACAACTTTAGGATCAAAGTCACCCAGAATATCCACGCGGCCTGAGGCATCGCGTATCTGGACTGTTGGCCCGCGCTGGATGAACAGGCCGATCAGCTCGTTGGCTTCACGCAGAGATCCGCCGCCATTATTGCGCAGGTCGACAATCAGGCCGTCGATGTTTTCCGCGCGTAATTCCTGAATCAGTTTCTCAACATCACGTGTCGTGCTTTTGTAATCGGGGTCGCCATTCTGAAGCGCGGCAAAGTCGATGTAGAACGTGGGAATTTCGATCACGCCCAGTTTGTAGGGCTTGCCGTCACGCTCCAGTTCAAGCACACGCTTGCGGGCGGCCTGTTCTTCAAGTTTTACCTTGTTGCGGGTAATTTTTATGACCTTGCGAGCCTGACGATCAACAGCATCTGAGGGGATGATTTCCAGTCGAACCACGCTATCCTTGGGACCGCGAATTTTGCTGACAACATCATCGAGTCGCATACCCACAACATCTTCAATCTCACCTTCGTCACCCTGGCCGACGCCCACAATGATGTCTGCCGGTTTCAGTTGACCCGCCTTATCGGCAGGCCCTGCAGGAACCAGACGAACGACCTTGGTTTGATCGTTTTCAGCCTGGAGAACAGCACCTATGCCTTCCAGTGACAGGCTCATATTGATCTGGAAGTTTTCGGAACCGCGTGGGGAGTAGTATTGAGTATGGGGGTCGAACTCATGGGTGAGGGCGTTGACGAAGCTTTCGAATACATCGTCGCTCTTGGCCTGTTCCATGCGTTTGAGCTGGTTGGTGTAGCGCTTGCGCAGAATTTCGCGGGCTTCATCAACGGTTTTGTCGGCCAGTTTGAGGCTCAGTACTGAGCTTTTGATACGTTTGCGCCATAGCTCATCCAGCTCTGCGGTATCCGCTGCCCAAGGGGCATCCTTACGATTGGTGTTGAGATGCTCTTCGCGATCAAAGTCCCATTCTCTTGAATCCAGCTGCGCCAGGCTGTATTCCATTCGCTCGTTACGTCTTTGCTGGTAGCGATTGAAAATAGTAAAGGCCGCCTGCGTCTGGCCTTGCATAATTTGATCATCCAGTACATTTCTGAACTGCTCAAATTCGGCTATGTCGCTTGCGAGAAAATAGCTGCGCTCGGGGTCCAGTGAAGCCAGGTATTGGTCCAGGACTGCACTTGATAGCTGATCATCGAAATTGACTTTAGTGTAGTGACCTTCCTGTAGTGAGCTCACAACATCCATCAGCGTCTGACTGTGAACGGGCTCGGGCGACAGGGTAGAAAGACTTGCCTGTACTTGAAAAGACAGGGCCAGTGACACGGCAGCAACAGAATGTAATAGCTTGGACATTGGGCGTAGATCTCCGATCGTGTGGCTGGAGCATACTCGTGACGGAAGTTCCCTGTATCGTCATGGGTACATATTGGGACAGAGCTCCACGCAATGAGTTCCGTCGGCTACAGCTTCCTGAGTGTAGTCATCGCACAAGGTAATGTAAAATCACCTACTTACAGCGTTTACGGAGTTTTTAAGGATGCAGATCTGCAAACCAGCATTGGTGCTTCTGACCAGCATCAGTCTCTTGGTCGGGTGTGGCCCGGATCCGGAGCAAGAGAAACGTCAAAGTGAGCTTCTGGAACAGGCTTTGAACGATGAAACGCGGCAGGCTGGTGACGCCTATCTGGCAGAGAATGCCAAGCGTGAGGGCGTTGAGGTACTGGACACGGGTCTGCAGATTGAACACTTGGTGAAAGGCACAGGGGCTCGCCCAACTGTAGCGGATACGGTGCTGGTTCATTATGAAGGCCGACTGGTTAATGGCCAAGTGTTCGACAGCTCCTATGAACGAGACAAGCCTGCGCGTTTCCCGCTTAAACAGGTGGTACGGGGCTGGCGACAGGGGTTGATCAAAATGCACGAAGGCGGCACCGCCATGTTGTACCTGCCGCCAGAGCTGGCTTATGGTGCCACCAGCCCGTCACCGGATATTCCGGCCAACTCATCGCTTATTTTCAAGGTGGAGCTGATAGAGGTTCTGGCCAACGAGGAGTCTGAATAATGAATACCCTGATCTCACTGGAAGCCTTTAATGCCGGATTGAAATCCTTTCTGGATAGCGCACCGACGCCCTTTCATGCAGTGCTATCCATGGCTGAACGACTCCGAATGGCCGGTTTCACCGAGCTGAATGAAGCCGATGAGTGGACATTGGAAGCTGGGCAGGGATATTACATTTGCCGTAATGGCTCCTCCATCATTGCCTGGCGTCAGCCCAGTGCTGAAGGCAGTGTCAGCAAGGGCTGGCGTCTTGTCGGTGCACACACTGATTCTCCCTGTCTGAAGGTAAAGCCCAACCCTGAACTGCATCGCAAGGGGTACTTCCAGCTTGGCGTTGAAGTCTATGGCGGTGTGCTGCTGAACCCCTGGTTTGACCGTGACCTGTCTTTGGCAGGACGGGTTAGCTACCGCGACGGTAAAGGTCGCATTTGCAATGAATTGGTCGACTTTGTACAGCCTGTTGCCGTATTGCCAAGCCTGGCGATCCACCTGGATCGTGAGGCCAACAACACGCGCAGTATCAATGCACAGACGTACCTGCCGGTTGTGATGGGGCAGACCACGGATAAGCCGGATTTTCGCGCATTACTCAAGCAGCGACTGGAATCCCAGGGGGTAGATGAGGTCGAAACGGTATTGGATTATGAGCTCTGTTTTTATGATACCCAGGGCGCAGCCAGTGTGGGCCTGAACGAAGAGTTCCTGGCTTCAGCGCGTCTGGATAACCTGCTGAGCTGCTATATCGGCTTGCAGGCGCTGATCGATACCGATGAGACTGACGCAGGCACGGTGCTGGTGTGTAACGATCATGAGGAAGTGGGCAGCATGAGTGCTTGCGGGGCTCAGGGTCCGATGCTGAGTCAGTGGCTGGAGCGTTTGCTGCCGGATGTGGATCAGCGTAACCGTTCACTGGCGCGCTCCATGCTGATTTCAGCTGATAATGCCCATGGCGTGCACCCTAACTTCAGTGATCGTCATGATGATAATCATGGCCCATTACTCAACGCCGGACCGGTGATCAAGATCAACGCCAACCAGCGCTATGCTACTAACAGTGAAACCAGTGCACTGTTTCGACACCTGGCCGAACAGGCTGAGGTGCCAGTGCAGAGTTTTGTTGTACGCACTGATATGGCCTGCGGTAGTACCATCGGTCCAATCACGGCTGCTGAGCTGGGTGTAAAAACCCTGGACATAGGCGTGCCTCAATTTGGCATGCACTCTATTCGTGAACTGGCGGGCAGTCAGGACGCTCATGGTTTGTACAAGGTGTTGCAGCGCTTTATGCAGACGGATCAGGTTTAACTGAAACGCAGGGTTTGCCCGGCTCCCGGGACTTGAACTCAGAAGTTACGGTTCAGGTTCTGGGTGCAGAAGTGCAAGAGTTTCAACTCCAGTGCGGGCAGTTCACTCTTAAGCTGATCAAACTGCTCGCGTGCCCGCCCAAAGTGGTTTGAACGTGAGTGGTGCTCAATCGCTTCAAGCTGTCGGGCGAGCTGTCTGCACTGCAGAGAACGCGCACTGCCTTTGACACGATGTGCTGCAGAGGCTGCCTGATCCGGGTCTTCCAGCTGCAAAGCCTGCTCAATCAACCCCAGATCAAGGTGCAGGCTGTTGGCAAACTCATGAATTAACAGCACGGCATTCTCCACACTGCCCAGATCCGTCGTGAGGGCGTCAGGGTCAAAATCGACAACCTGATCAGTGCTGGTAACAGGTTGCATCTCGCCTGCCGGCATGAAAGCGGACGCCAGAGTTTGATCGATCACCTGTTGCAACTCGGTTAGACGCACGGGCTTGGATAGATAGTTGTCCATTCCGGCCGCCAGGCATTTTTCTCTGTCTCCAGCCAATGCGTCAGCTGTAACGGCAATGATGGGGATACCTGAGATAGGCTCCGGCAGCTTGCGAATGGCTCGAGTTGTATCCAACCCATTCAGCACAGGCATGTGCAGGTCCATTAAAATTAGATCAAAGCCAGGTTCAGACTGGAGTACATCCAGGACTTCCGTACCGTCTTTGCACAAGGTGTAGTCAGCACCGGCACGTCCCATCAGCACTTCCATCATTTTGCGGTTCACCGGATTATCTTCGGCGATGAGGATATTCAAGCCTTCTGTTATGGAGGATATTTCATTCGTATCCGAGTCATGCGAATGCTCGGGTAGTGTTGGCAACAACTCAGGGCGGTAGAGCGCGGTAAGCGTGTCTACCAATGCCAGGGGCGATAGAGGGTGTGTCAGTTGAGCGCTGACGGGAATAAACAGCTGTGCCAGGTCTCGATTGCCCAATACGACAATCTCACCTTCGCCTGCTTGCCGCTGTATCCAGGGCCTGAGGCTATCGTTATCGATGGGGTAGCGACGATCATCAACCAGCAGCAAGTTGTAGTTACCGGCTGCTTCATCTTCCTGCAGCGACTTGAAATGGCAATCCACACAGGCAGCATGGGGCGACAGGAGTGTGAACAGATTTTGATACAGATAGTGTGAATTGGTCACACAAAGCACTCGGCAGTCTTGTAACGGCAGGAGTGCCAAGCGGGTATCCAGGTTGGCGGTGCCATGCCGTGGCAAGGGCAGAGTAACGGTAAATCTTGAGCCTTCCCCTGGCCGGCTGACAACATCAATACTGCCGCCCATAGCCTCGATCAGGTGTCGAGTTATGGCTAACCCAAGGCCAGTGCCCTGATATTCTCGCGTTGAGGAGTGGTCGGCCTGATGGAAGGCGTTAAAGATAATGGGCAGATTACTGGCAGAAATGCCTATGCCGGTATCCTCCACAATCAGCTGAAGGCCTTGATAGTCATTGGCGGTATTAAAAACAGGGCTCAAGCAGACATTGACGTGACCTTTATGAGTGAATTTAACCGCATTTCCGATCAGGTTGTGCATGATTTGTCGCAATCGTGAGGGGTCACCAATCACCTCAAGAGGGCACTCTGGTTTAACCGATAGATAAAGATCGATCCCTCTGGCTGCTGGGATTGCTTGCGCCAGAGTGATTACTTCATGGAGTTGTTGGGTCGGGTTGACAGGTTTGTGGTCCAAGGAGAGTTTGCCGGCCTCGATTTTGGAGAAATCCAGAACATCGTTGATCAGGCTCAGTAAAGTGTCTGCAGCATTATCAGCGGTTTTAAGGTAGTCGCGCTGTATGGTTGACAGGGACTCAGTACTGGCCAAGGAGTCCAGCATGCCCACGACGGCATTTAAGGGGGTGCGAATTTCGTGACTCATGGTGGCCAGAAAATCCCCTTTGATCTGATTGGCGTCCTCGGCCTCTTTCAACGCCTGAAGCATGCGGTGGCTGGCACTTTTCTGTGCGCGTTCAATCCTGAATGCATGCATGATGGCGGTGATGGTGTTGGTCAGCGGCTCCAGCCACTCAACAAAGGTTTCGGAATATGGCTCCGGGCCATTGGCCAGGCCATAAATGCCCAGTACCTCGCCTCGAAAGGTCAGGGGAATACCGATAAAACGCTGAATTTCCGGATGTCCCTGGGGGATTTTGCGTGGGCGTTGTTCGCAGTTGTTGCAAATCGTGACCTGACCCGATGTCAGTGTTTGCCCAAAAAGGTTGTCCAGCTGATAAAAGTCTATGCCCTGTTGGATATTGTCTTCGTAGAGCGCTTTTGAATTCTGGTCCCAACTCAGGTTGCTGATCGCATAGCAGCGCATGAAGGTTCTGCCTTGCTCATCTTCCATGCGTTCTCCGATCAAGCCAATCGGGGAGCCCGTGAGTGTTTTCAGGGTTTCCAGCAGTTCACCAAAACGTCGTTTGGGATCCTTGTGAAGCAGGAAGTTGCTGTTCACTTCTGACACTGCGGCCAGAACCTGTTGTTGTCGTTGTGCCTCTTTCAAATGCAGATGGGTTTTTCGCAAAGCGAAGCCTGCCGAGATTGCGGCAAGTAGGCTGGAAGCTATGACTACGGCCGTTTCCCAGGGCTGCCACTCAAACATCAGCGAATACCTACCTGGTTTTGTAGAAAGTCCACGTATTGACGATCCTTCCCGTTGATATGCCGGTGCCAGGCCTCTATCAGTTGTTGGTGAGCTTTGTGGAGATGCTCAAGCCGTTGAGGAAGCTTGCTGAAAACCTTGCCAGCCATCATTTGTGTACGTTGCAAGATTAAGCCATGTTCAGCCTGATGGGCAGAAAGTGGTTGATATCCGTGCTCGCGCTGGTGCAGGTACTCCTGCTGAAACAGATCAGAGCTGAGTTGCTCCACTTGCTTCAACTGGGTTTGGAGCGCCTCTGGCTCAGACAATTCGATTTCGCTGCCAATCTGGTAAAGGAGCTGCAGAATTTCATGGATGGCGTCGTGCTTGTAATGCAGGAAGCTATCCTGGATGCCGGCAGGGAGGAGCTTGTTGATAGCCGCTTCCAGGACATCCTTCTGATTAGAAGGTACGGATTCAGCCTTAGTCTTGTCAGCGTCATGCATAGCCTCGGCAGCTGGCTTTTCTGAAGTTCGAAGATCAGTGGCGTCTAGTGATTCTGAGGGGGCGGGGTGTGTCGTGAGCGTGTGTGTGGATGGATTCGCAGTCGACACGGGGGGGGCTTGTGTGATGGCTGTGTTGACACGTATTTCGGTCGAGATTCGTCGATAGGTCTCGACCGGTGCCAATTCAATTGTTCGATGCAACGCAGCATGTATTTTCTCTTCAAGGACTGCTGCGCTAAGCGGTTTGCTGAGAAACCCCTGGCAGTCGAGCCCCACCGCTTTCATCACGTTATGCCGATAGTTGTAGTCACTTACCACCAGGACACAGAGGTCTCTGGCGGTGTTTTCGACATCTCCGCAACGGATAGCTTGAAGAAGCTCCAGCCCGTTGCCGGGTTGCATATCGATATCGGTCAAGACGAGATTGATATCGCCACGCTGAGATAACAGCTTGATTGCATCCTGGCCGTTCATGGCCGAGTAGATCCATTTGCAGCCTCTTTGCTCAAGGATCTTGCGATAAAACTCGTTAATGATTGGCTGGTCATCTACGACCAGTACGGCCAACTCGGAGATGTGTTCCATTGGCACCTTCCGCAGCTTTCAAGCATTTTCCTTCAAGCATTACACAAGGGATCTGGCTTGTATATTGATCCGAGTTGGCTGTTTTTAAATCAGAGCACTTAGCTCAGCGCCTGAATCAGTTGATGGTAAAGAGGTATCCCCACAATCACATTGAAAGGGAACGTAAAGCCCAGAGAGGCCAGCATAGCCAGGCCTATATTGGCCTGAGGGATTGCCGCTCTGATCGCTGCGGGTGCTGCGATATAAGATGCACTAGCCGTCAGGCTCGCCAGTACCAGCGTGGTGCCGACAGGCAGTTCAAGCAGCAAGCCTGCAGCGATGCCAAAGCAGGCCAGCAGACCAGGGGCGATGACGGCAAACGCCAGCAGGCGCCAGTGTTGCCAGGGAATTGGGCGCAGTGTCTCGGCAGCGACCAGGCCCATTTCCAGAAGAAACAGCGCCAATACTGCCTTGAAGGCGCCGGTAAACAGATCCGTAACCGGGGCGCCGTTCAAGGGACCGTACATATAGCCAATCAGTACACCGCCAGCCAGCAGAACGACACCGCGGTTGGTAAGTGTTTCGTGCAGCAGACTGGTCTGAGAGTGGTTGACCGAGCTGCCGGTATTGAAATGGCGGAACAGGGCCAGGCCAACCATGATGGCAGGCAGCTCCAACAGGACCAGATAAAGTGTGACTTCAGGGCCGGTGATCAGTTGGTGGGTTTCCGCATAGGCCAGTGCGACTGCAAAGGTGCCTGCGCTGACCGAACCATAGTGAGCACTAATGCTTGCACTATCCGCCAGGGACAGGTTGATCAGTTTGCGCAGCAGGGGAAAGAGCAACAAGGGAATGATGGCGCCCAGTGCCATAATCAGTAACAGCTCCGGCACCAGATCAAGGGTCAGATTTCCGTGCAGTCCCATACCGCCCTTGAGGCCGATGGTCAGCATCAACAGCAGGCTGAGTGTGTCGTAAGCGGCCTTGGGAATATTAAGGTCTGATTTGACCAGGCCTGCGACAACGCCCAGCAAGAAAAACATCACCACGATATCCGGCATGAAAGATCCTCTATTCGTTCAATTTGAGTTGCGTCATGTACCTAAGCGGCGTGGATTGTGCGTGTTAGTGGGTATTGTTGCTAATTAATAATTGAGTCATGATTTATAGATAATTATCTATGTTGTATCGACTATGAACTTGCGTCATCTCACGTTTCGGTTACTGGAAGTCTATGTGACTGTTGTCAAAACAGGCTCGGTTACAGCGGCTGCACGCCAGCTACACCTGACTCAGCCAACCGTCTCCCAGCAATTAAAACGCCTGGCGGAAACGGTAGGAGAGCCCTTGTTCAATACCCACTCTGGTACCACCGAGTTGACGGATGCAGGACAAGAGTTGTTTCGCACAGCCCTGGATGTGACCGGACGCTTTGAGGATTTTCAGGATTATCTGGCCGAGTTGCAGGGCGGGCATCGAGGCCGCTTCAGCATAGCGCTGGTGAACACAGCCCAGTATGTGTTGCCAAGGGTGCTGGGACCCTATACCCATGATTTTCCTGAAGTGGAAATGACGGTGCATATCGGCAACCGGCAGCAGCTGCTGGAACGGTTTGAACGGCAAATGGATGATATTTATGTGTTCAGCCATCCGCCGTCGTCTGATCAGGTGCTGGCTGCTCGTTTTCTTAGAAATCCCCTTGTTTTGATTGCACCGGACTCCCATCCGTTGGCTCAGGAATCGTCGATTCCAGTGGAGCAGCTGCTAAATGAGCGTCTGTTGCAACGTGAACCGGGTTCGGCCACTCGAATGCTGTTTGAAAGCTGGCTACAAGGCCGTGGACTGCAATGGTCCAAAGGACTGCAGATGGCGAGTAATGAGGCGATACGTGTCGGTGTGGCTTCAGGGATGGGGGTAGCGGTGGTATCAGCGCACGTGTTGCCGCTATCGCATCCGGGAATCTGTGTACTGCCCGTTGAAGGGTTCCCGATCGACAGCCATTGGCACTTCATCACACGTCGAGACCGTCGCTTGCCCCATGCGGCTGAGGGCTTTCTTGAATATGCGGCCGGTGCGCTTGAACAGTGCCTGCCGGCCGAATATATCTGCAATGAGGTCGCAGACCTGCTCAGTCAAACTCGGGCAGAGAGGGGGTAACAACCGTTTTGTTGGCGGCTTGCCAGGCTTCGATACCGCCGCTGATGGACTGCACATGTAAGTAGCCCATTTCCGCCAGACTTTTCGCACTGAGAGCGGCACGACCACTGTTTTTGCAGTACAGCACGATGTTGAGATCACGTGTGTTCAATGCTTCATCGTTGCTGAATTTGAACTCGAGCAACCCGCGTGGAATATTGATGGCGCCGGAGAGGTGTCCGCTGTGGTACTCGTCTGGTTCACGCACATCGATCAGCAGGTCGGCTGCTTGTATGGCAGCTTCCGCCTGTTCGACGTCAACTTCGCTGATAGTTTGTTTGGCTGCAGCCACCAGATCATGTGCGGTTTTCATCGGACTTTTCCCATTTGGTGAGTGAGGCCTAATCCTACTCGGCCTTATATTAGCATTTCAATATGTAATATGGATGTGTAGCTCACTATCATTCATGCCAGAGGCGAAACCAGCCGTTGCGCTCGGTTACTTCGACATCGGTGTTATACAGGCTAGACAAATTCTGGCCGGTCAATATCTCGGACTTGGGGCCATCGGCGAGGATTTTTCCATCCTTTAACAAAACAACGCGATCAATCTCGGGAATGATTTCATCGATATAGTGAGTGGCTACCAGCATGGAGCCACCGGCCTGGCAGAACTCCCTCATCAGCTGCAGCATTTTAATGGCGGCGCCCATATCGAGGCCGCTGGCAGGCTCATCCATGATCAGAGCCTCAGGCTTGTGAACCAGTGCGCGGGCCAGCAACAAGCGCCGTTTCTGTCCTGTCGAAAGGCGTTGGAACATCTGATCGGCCTGTTCGTCCATGCCGACTGTTTCCAGTAAATGCTCTGCGGTTTTGATCTGGTATGGCTCTGGCTGCAAGTGATCGTGCCGGCCAATGCTGCCAAAGAAACCTGAAACGATGACATCCCTTGCCAGGGTATAGGGCGTGTAATCATCCTGCAGGTCAGCAGAAACCAAACCGATACGGCTGCGAAGCTCCCAGATGGGCGCGGTTTCACTGCCATAAATTCGTACATGGCTGCCGGGTTTTACGACAGGGTAGAGCTCTCGGCTGATCAATTTGAGCAGGGTGCTTTTGCCCGCGCCATTGGGGCCCAACAGGGCGACTTTCTCACCCTTATGAATGCGCAGAGAAAAGTTGTCCAGCACGCGTGTTTGCTGGCGATAGACGCTGGCGTTTTGAATATCGATCATGCTTTGGGCTCGCTCCTGTTTTTCGCTTCAATCCATTGTGCCATGTACTGAGTGCTTTTCATGCTGTGATGGCGCAGCATGGCTCCGGTAAAATTCTGCAAACGATGAGCATTCAGGTTGGACTTCAAGTCCACTATGCGGGCGATGAGCGCTTCTGCATGTCGGTCGTAATCAAAACGTGTTCGATACAGCTCAAAGCCAGCTGTCTGGTAGTCCTGCCATGCGGTTTCATCTTCATACAGACGGACAGCCTGCTCGATCAAACTCCCGGAATCATCAGTCACAGGCTGAGGCCAGGACCCACTTCCTGACATCCCTTCCGCGCCGATAGATGTTGTTACTGAGGGGGTGCCGACAGCGAGGGCATCGACCAGTTTTCCCTTCAAGCCTGCACCGAATCTCAAGGGCGCCAAATTCACGCGAGCCGCTTGCATCACCTGCAAAGCATCCTCTGCCCAGCCCTTAACCAAAAAGCCCTGAGCCGGAGTGTGCAGCTGAGTGGCTTTGGGGGGCGGATAGGCGCCGTAAACGTGCAGCTCTGCATCAGGTAACCGTGCGCGAATACCAGGCCAAAGGGTTTGCTTGAGCCACAGCACTGCATCCCAATTCGGGGCGTGTCTGAAGTTGCCGATCACAATGAAGTTGCGACGTTGGGTATAGCTGGGCAACAGGTCCATCTGCTGCTGAGTTATCTTGGGCAACATAAATGGACAGTCGAGCAGCAGGGTGGGAGATACCTTAAAGCGATCCCGGAGCAAGTCGATTTCGGCCCCGGAGATCATCAGGCTCAGGTCGCTGCGCAAAATAGCGGCCACTTCCCGCTTGGCGTTATCGCTGAACAGCAGTTCATCGGGAACGTCCAGACTGACGCTCCCGGTCTGTTTGAACTGCTGGTGACGGGCATGGCGCAGGCAGGAGAGGTCTTCGGTATCCAGGAGACGGAGGGCATCAGGGCAATACTTCTCCACTCGCCAGCCAAATTGTTCTTCCATCATGAAGCGGTCGAACATGACGATGTCCGGTTTCAGGTCTTTCACGAAATCGTCAAAGCTGGAGCAGTTCAGAGCAATACTGACTTCCTGAATGCCACGGGCCGGAAGATCGGTACGGTGTATGCTTTTTTCAGCGGGGCTTGCATAGGTTAACTGCCAGCCCTGATCACGGAAAGCATCAAGCAGCGACAGCATGCGGTATCCCGCAGCACTTGAAGCGGGTTCTGGCCACACATAGCCGATCACGAGCACGTTCAGCATGGGGAAGCAGTTGATCCTGTCATCTATGGAAAGAGGGCAGGAATAGTACCTTGAAAGTCGGTGAAGTCTGAAGCTCAGTTAATCTTGGAAAGATACAGGCTTCGTTCCGGGCAACTGCTGCTTTTGCTCGAAAATACACCCATTTCGGCACGCAGTTCCGGTGGCAGATTATCGATGCGCGTGGCTGAAACTGCTTGGTGTTCATCCTGCAGAAGATAAACCGGTGGCAAGGTCATCAGAGTGATATAGGTTTCACCCTGGAAATTTCGACTGATAAAGCGAGTACCGTTCAGGCTGGACAGCTGCTGGTTAGCTGTTTCTATCTGCCCGCTGAAACACTCGGGAGTAAGCATGCGTCCTGCAGCAGTTGGCTCGAATACATCCGTCGGATCAGCTCCAGCCAGAATTTGTGCAATTTCTGACTGTGTTTCCTCTTCGGCAGGCTGGGAACTTGCCGGCTGCTTGGATGAATCAGCGATCACGTCTATGAGTGCGGTGGTGCCGGTCATCAGCAGATACATACTGGCAAAAGCGAACAGAAGATACTTAATAGAGGACATGGCATTCATTCGCTGTAGAGAAGCAGTCGAGATCCACTGAAAACATCCAGGCTGATGAGGTCAGCAGGTGGAGGCCAGCTGCAGGTCTGTGTTTGTTTGAGTTTGATATTAGCGTAACCAAACTGGTGTTTGAATGAAATTTGTTCATTCTTCGACCTTTGTCGCCAGTGTTTACTTGATTGCTGCACACAATTCATCTAAACATGTGTTTGAAGTGCTGATGGAATTATCCGGCTATATAGCGTGCGCTCTCGCAAGGAGCTAACCGTGAAACGCTCATCATTGCACATGGTGCCTGGAGGTAATGGCTGTACTACCAGGAAAGCTGGCAACTGGAGAAAGACAATGATGTCGAAAACGTTGCTTAGAAAAACCCTTGCCTGCCTGTTTGCTGTCTTCATTGCAGTTCCTGCCTGGGCAGAGGTCATCGGTAAAATCAAAGTGCTCAACGGGGCCGTAACCATTCAGCGTGACGGCGCTAGTATTCCTGCGCAGCTGAATGCCAGTGTCTATTCTGAAGATGTGATTCGCACCGGTGAGGAAAGCACAGTGGGGTTGCTGTTTGAAGACGACTCCCGCATTGCCGCGGGTCCAAACTCAGTCCTGTCTCTGGATCAATTCAATTTCGATCGCAAGTCTCACGAAGGAAATTTTGATGTGTCAGTCAACCAGGGAACCCTTTCGGTGATTTCCGGAAAACTGACGGCACGGCAGCCCGGTGCGCTCAAGGTGAAAACGCCCGCAGCCATTCTGGCTGTTCGAGGTACGGAGTTCTCAGTTAGCGTTGACCCCCAAGCTCGGTAAACGATAGAGGTAAAACCATGAAAAATGGATTGCGGATGGTAATACCCCTTGGACTGGCGGGCTTGTTGTCAGGCTGTGGTGCCTACAGTGACCTTGTTAACACCCTGGCGCCGGATGAACCAGAGTGGGAAATTGCCCTTTCATCAGGGGGCTCTTTGCGCGGCGGAGGGGGCGAAGCTCATGAATGTGTGGCGCCTCCCTATCGTGAGCTATACATGGTCATGCCGGAAGAGGGCAAAGAGGGCACAGTTGTTGTCCAGTTGAATGACGGTCGCGAGGTGGTGTTGCACGGTGCCTATAGTGCCATGGCTTTGGCAGCGGGGGCCGAGAGCGTCTATACAGGTACAGAAGAGGAGCTGCAGCAGGCCTTTGGCGGGGCTGTATCGGCTTTGCCACCAGCGCCCAAGGTGTCACGGCTCTATTTCGTGTTTGGCACGGACCAGTTGACAGATGAGTCGGCGGCAGCTGCACAGGAAGTTTACGCTGATGTGTTAAGCCGTCAGGCCAGTGAAGTAAAAGTGGTTGGTCATACCGATACGGTTGGTTCTGATATGAATAACAATCGCTTGTCTTTGCGCCGTGCTGAGACCGTGCGTGAAGGACTGGTGGAATTGGGTGTTCCGGCTGAAACCATCGAGGTATCAGGGGCTGGCGAAAGTGAGCTGCTGGTGGAAACACCCGACAACACGGATGAGCCCATGAACCGTCGTGTGGATATCAATGTACGCTGACAGGCAGAGGGAAACGAGCAAGATGCATATCAACAAATTACGGAAAAGCCTGTTGTCGTTGATGGTGGCTGCCAGTGCTACGGCAGTCAGCGCACAGACGTTGCAGGAAGCGGTCGATACCACCATAAAAACTAACCCTGAAGCCTTGTCACAGTCCTACAAGCGCCTTGCCTCTGGGGAAGGTGTTGCCATTGCGCGTGCTGGATACTACCCAACAATAGACCTGGCCGCAGGCTATGGTTGGGAGAAAACCATGCCTGATGGCGGTGATGATATTGAGCTCAATCGTCGTGAAACAAGTATTGAGTTACGTCAGATGCTGTTTGATGGCTATGCAACCAAGTCTCGAGTGGACTCTGCTGAAAAAGCCGAAATGGCGGCTGCCAATCGAGTAGCGAGTAGTTCGGAGCGATTGGCATTGGCTGCTGTCACCGCTTTTGTGGATGTGATGCGCCAAACCGAGCTGGTTGAACTTGCCAAGCAAAACCTTGCTGACCACCAGAGCACGTACAACAGTATCGAGTCCCGTTACAGCAGTGGCTTTGGTAATTCAGCAGATCTGGATCAGGCCAGCGGGCGCTTGGCCTTGGCAGAATCCAATTTGGCCTCGGCCGAAGTGGATCTAAGTGATGCCACGTCTCGTTTTGTACGTGTTATTGGAGAGGCGCCCAGTGATCTGCAACTGCCCCAGGGCGATTGCTGCAGTGAAATGATGCCGGCAACTGTTGCAGAAGCGGTGGATATTGCCTGCAGTAAACATCCTGAGCTCGTGGCCGCTATTGCCGACTTTGAGCAGGCGCTGGCGCAGGAACAGGGGGGTAAGGCACTGTACAAACCCGAAGTCTATCTGGACTTGAGTGCCAGCTTTGATGACAACCTGGATGGTGTTGAGGGTTACGACGATGATGCCCTCGCCATGTTGAGAGGTGAGTACAACGTTTATCGTGGTGGTGCCGATAGTGCGCGCAACAAGGAGTTGAGTCACCGCAGTCAAATGGCGTTGCACCGGGTACGTGATATCAAACGTGAACTGGACGCTGAGGTACGCCTTGGCTGGAACAATATGGAGCTCAAGCAAAAAACGCTGACGCTCTTGCAGCAGCGAGCACTGGCGGCTGAGCAAACTCGTGACTCTTATAATCAGCAATTTAATATCGGCCAGCGCACATTGCTTGACCTGCTGGATTCTGAGAATGAGCTGTTCAGTGCGCGCTCCGAACTGGTAGAGGGTCAGTATGACAGCGTGTTGGCCAACTACCGCGTATTGGCTGGGCTAGGGCTTTTGCTGGAAACCCTTGACGTAGAGCCTCGTGCAGAATCGCTGATAGAGTAAAGCTGTTTCAGTGAATTGAACGAACTGCTCGGTCGTATATGGCTTTGAGCCGTTTGTGCTTTCTAGAGAATGGCTTTCAGATAATCGGAGCCAACGTTCATACAATCAAAAGCGTGCAGCCCAAGTTCTTTCGCGAGTTCAACACTGACGCTGATTCCCCGGCAGCTGTTGCCTCGTGCATCAAGCTTGGGTGAATAGGTGGCAATACCCAGCTGTCGATTGATCACTGACATTACGCCTCCACTGACACCGCTTTTTGCCGGCACTCCCACGCTATAGGCCCATTGGCCGGAATAGTCGTACATACCGCATGTCAGCATGATGGACAGCATGTCCTTCACGCGGTCGATATCAAACACCTCGGCACCTGTCAGAGGGTTACGGCCTAGATTGGACAGAGTTGCTGCCATGGACGCCAGGTCATGCGTCGAGACAAGTACGGAACACTGTTTGAAATATAGATCCAGAGCCGGTTCGATATTGTCTGGAATCATGCCGAAATTGAGTAGCAGGTGGGCGATAGCTCGGTTGCGATGACCTGTTGTGGACTCGGAACGATAGACGTCTTCATCAACCGTGAGTTGGCGTCCTGCGGCGGCGCTGAAGCGACTGAGAACCTGATCCAGAGCCTCATCGCCGAAGTGATCGTACAGTAATGCCGATATAGTGATGGCACCGGCATTGATCATGGGGTTGAAGGGGCGGTTGGTATCTTTTTCCAGAATGATCGAGTTGAAGGCATCCCCGCTGGGTTCTACTCCTACATGTTGAGCAACTTTTGCGGGGCCATAGACTTCCAGTGCCATTCCATAGGTGAATGGTTTGGAAATGGACTGGATGGTGAAGCGTCGATCGGAATTGCCAATTTCGAAATGACGTCCATCTGCCGACATCAGGCTGATGGCAAAATCTTCCGGATCTGCCTTGGCAAGCTCCGGGATATAGTCTGCGATGGTGCCGTCCCGATTTTCAGAATACTTGCGATGAAGATGGATGATCAGTTGTTGTAACCATTCTGATTCCACGGGCATCCCTCCCTTCAAGCATACCCAGAGTGAGCATCAACACACCGCTGCCGGGAAGTGGTGTGCGGACTTTCGATATGAAGACCGAATCTCAGCAAGTGCCGAAAGAAGACTGCAAAATTTACGCCGCAGGTTTGCAAAATACTTATAAAACAAATGGGTTTGCTACTGTTGGCTGCAGATGGTGTGGGTTAAAACCATCAAAAATGCCCTTAAATGAGGTCGAAAATACCGCTTTTGCCTTGATTTGGTGCGTTTGAACGAAATCTGTAATACCGAGTTAAATTGACAATGCGGGCTGCTCGGGATTCTATAGGCTGAAGGGATAAACAACTGTTTGAAACTTTCATAGCCACTGGATTAGGGGTCTTGATGTGAAGTTTCCAGCGATCAAAGGCAAACAGCACAAACACTTTAACGGTTGGCTGGGACTGATCGGCCTGCTGTTGCTGGTGGCTTTTCATTTAACCGGTTTGGTGCCTTATCAGGATCGCTTAAGAGTTTTGGCGTTTGATCTTTACCAAAACCATGCCCCTCGAGAACGTGTTTCCGCACCGGTGATCATTGTTGAAGTCGATGAAAAAAGCTTGCGGCAATTGGGCCAATGGCCTTGGCCTCGAAGCCTGATGGCGCGTCTGATCGAAACTATTCATGCCCAGCAACCGGCGGCGATTGCCATGGATATCATCATGCCGGAAGAGGACCGGTCTTCACCCTGTCAGGTGGCTGCTTATATTCCGGGTATTGACCCTCGCTTGATTGATCAGGTATGCCAGTTTCCCAGCAACGATGATCTTTTGGCTGAGGCATTTAAGAATGCGCCGGTAGTACTTGGGGTTGCCGGGATTGATCAGGCGGGCCCCTCGGTGGAGCAGGCAACGCCGGTGCGGGTTGTAGGCGCTGATCCCTTGCCCTATGTCCGTCAATTCCATTCCGTGCTTAGAAATATTCCCCAGCTTCAGCAGGCGGCTCAGGGGCAGGCAATTTTGAGTACGGATATAGAGCGCGGCATTGTGAGACGCGTGCCATTGATCGCTGCAATTGAGGACCAGCTATTACCCTCACTTTCACTGGAAGTACTGCGTCTGGCAATTGGCAGTCCCATGGTGAATGTCTATGTGGATGAAGGCGGCATACAAGGTGTGGGTGTTGGTGATTTACAAGTGCCGACACTGAGTGACGGTTCCATATGGGTGCACTACAGCTCTCATGCACCCGAACGCTTTGTATCTGCAGTGGATCTGTTACAGGGCAAGCTGGACGACGGGCTGTTGGAGCGGAAGCTGGTGCTGGTCGGCTTTACCGGACTTGGGCTTGTGGACTTCCCAAGCACGGTACTGGGTGAAAGGGTTCCTGGTGTGGAGATTCACGCCCAGGTACTGGAAAGCATTTTTGATGGTACTGTTTTGAGGCGTCCAAATTGGGCGCTGTGGCTGGAAGCGCTGATGATTTTCGTCCTGGGCAGCGCTGTGATTTACGGCTTTCCGTATGTCAAAGCCGGCTTGCAGGTGCCGGGTCTGATCATGACCATTGCACTGTTGGCTTACGGAGGGAGTCAGGCCTATACCTATGGTTTGCTGCTTATCGATGTGGCGTCTCCTGCACTGGTATTTGTCATGCTGTATGGCGCAATGTTGGCCGACTCACTCATCTGGGAGGAGCGGCAGATAGATGCGCTGGAGGATGATCTTAGAGCACAGCGCGAAGCGGCGGCCAAGATCCAGGGTGAAATGGAAGCAGCCAAACGCTTCCAAATGGGCATCGTGCCCGATGCGCGCGCCGTGTTCAGCCATGAGCCCCGGTTGGATATTGCTGCAATGATGGAGCCTGCCAAAATGGTGGGAGGCGATCTATATGATTGTTTTATGCTGGATGAGCATCATGTCTTTTTCTCCCTGGGTGATGTCTGTGGCAAGGGTGTGCCGGCCAGTCTGTTTATGGTTATCAGCAAGACGCTGTGTAAAAGCGTCGCCCTGCGTGAAGGTGTGGATTACAGCGATCTGGGCAAGCTGTTGAGCCAGGCCAACCTGGAAATATCACGTGATAATCCTGAAATGCTTTTCGTGACAGCGTTTGTGGGCATTCTCGACCTGAGAACAGGCCGGCTGACCTACTGCAATGCAGGGCATGAGCGCCCCCTGCTGCTGGCGCAGGGGTGTCGTATTCGCGAGCTGGAGGGAGCAAGTGGACCACCTGTCAGCGTTATGGATGAGTTCGAGTACCAGACCTTTCATTACCAAATGGCCGAGTCAGAAGCCCTTTGTATCTTTTCTGACGGCCTTACAGAGGCCGCGAACATCTCTGATGAGTTATATGGCCAGCAAAGATTGATCGAGACCCTTGAAGGGCTGGATCAACACTGGGATTCGACTAGAGTTATTGAAGCAATGACCAAAAGCGTCAGAGCACACGTCAAAGAAGCAGAGCCTTCGGATGACCTTACGCTCATGGTAGTACGTTGGAATGGCCCCCATTGAAAATCCTAGTCAGAGTGTACATGGAGCAGGCAGATGGAAATCGCTGGTGAGAATGAAGATGGTGTTTTAAGGGTGCTGCTGAAAGGGCGCATGGATGTGGAAGGTGTCGCTGCGATCAACGACGAATTTTCTCGCATGATGGATGACGATGGCCTGGCGGTAGTGGTTGATATGTCTGAGGTGCCCTATATGTCATCCATCGGCATACGTGCCTTACTGATCAATGCCAAAGCCGTGAATCGCAGAGGCGGGAAGTATGTGCTGCTTTCGCCTCAGTCGGATGTGAGAAATGTTCTTCAGGTATCCGGTATTGATCAGATCATCGTCATTTGCGACTCGCTCGACGATGCCAGATCTCGAGTCTTGCCTGAATAGGCTGGGTGGGTTTTCTGAATTCTACTATTACCAGTAGCCTGATTGGCTCATTGACGATTGAAAATGAGTTGTCCGAAGTGCCCAGGATGAGTAACTGGTTGAGGCGGCAGCTAACAGAACTCGGTTATGTGACCGAGGAGCAGTTGTTTCGCTTTGACTTGAGTGCCAATGAAGCGGTAACCAATATTATCTCCTATGCATTTATCGAACCGGGGCAGCGACAAATACAGCTCATGCTGACAGCCGATGCTCATAGCATTCGTTTGCAGATAGAAGATGAGGGTATTCCCTTTAATCCACTGGATGCTCCTCCTCATGAGCCCGCAAAAAGCCTCGAGGAGGCCAGTATTGGTGGTTTGGGAATCGATTTTATCCGTCATTACACGGATCGCTGTGAGTATGCACGTAAAGATGGTCGAAACCGGCTCACAATGATTAATTTTCTAAGCTCAGGACAATCAGAATAAAAGATAACACCTGAAGGTATTGGCATCAGGTATTAATGAAATGGTCATAGCATGACTACCCCACCTTCTTAACGGAATTGAGAGCTGCAATCGCCATGGAACTGTTTGCCACCATTTTTGCAGGCCTGGGGCTTTTCTTTATTGGCCTTAACAGTCTGACCCAAGGCATGCGGGCAATGTCCAGTCGCAGCCTTCATCGGCTGGTTCAGTCCGCCACATCCAGCGTATGGCGTTCGATATTCGCGGGTATTCTCACAGGCGCGGCTACGCAGAGCACCATGGCAGTTACCTTTATTTCCGTTTCCATGGTCTCATCCGGGCTGATTGGACTGTTGAACGGTTTGCTGGTTACTGCCTGGTCCAATATTGGTTCCACCTTGCTGGTGTTTGTTGCCACTCTGAATATTCATGTGTTTCTGGAAATATTTATCGGCATTCTAGGCGTGTCCTATTATTTCGGGCTGGATCGAAGTGAGGCGCGCAGTCACCTGCTTTCAGCACTGGTGGGCATTGCCTTGTTGATGCTTGGGTTGTTCTTTATCAAGCAGGGGGCATCCCATATTCAAGACATACCCTGGGTGATGCAGTCGTTATCGATGCCTTTGGCATCCAACGTATTACTGTTAATTGCTGTCGGGGCAGTCATGAGTTTGATCACACAGTCAGCCTCTTCAGCGTCGGCCATTGTTGTCAGTCTGGTGTCTTCTCAATTATTTGATCTGCACCAGGCCTGCAGCCTGATGTTGGGTGCGAATCTGGGGGCCGGTATCAGCGTTTATTTCATTGGGCGAAACCTTACGGGTTCAGCAAAGAAGATCGTACTGGTCCAGACACTGACAAAGGTTGGCGGGGTACTGCTGATTTCGCCTTTGCTGTATGGACAGATATTGAGAATCGATAGCCTGCAGTCGAGTGGAGAGGCGTCAACCACAGTGGTTTTGACAGCGGTAATGCTATTTGTGCTGGCGATACAGTTTGCGGGAGCTCTGGGTATTACCCTTGCATCAAATCCTTTCATTCGTTTATTGAATCGGGTTGTACCTGAAAACCGCTCTGAAGAAATTCGAAAGCCTCGCTATCTGCATAGCTTGGCCTTAAATGATGGCGAGTCTGCATTGGATCTGCTCGAAAAAGAGCACTCGAGGGTCATCTCCTACTTCCCCGACAGTCTCAACAGCGTGAAACCCTCCAGCAAAGAAGACCCTTTGCCTGTATCCCTTCAGGTGTTGCTACAGCAGTGCAGCGTGTTTTGCCTGGAGTTGATGACACGAAGCCAGAACGAAAAAACGCTGGAGCGCGTGCTAAAGGCACAAAAGCGAAATGATCAGCTAATCGAGATCAATCAAATCATTTCGGTGTTGAGCCATAACCTGAATGGACACAGCAATGGCACCTCTTCTGCGGTTCTGAAATCCACTATTAAGGAAAGTCTGCATTTTGTACTGATGTGCCTGGATGATGCCAAAAACAGTGAAGAGGAATTGGAAACCCTGCTGATGTTGACTGGAGACAAGTCAACGATCATGGAGCGGACGCGAGAAACACTGGTCAAGGATAGCGAAAAAATTTCAGAGGCCATCTTGTCCAATTTGTTGGCAGCAACCTCACAGTTTGAGCGGCTGATTTGGCTGATTCACCAGTATGCGCGTGGTCTTAAAGGGAACGGGAATGGAAACGGCAATGGTGTCTGGATGAGTGAAACGGGATGATGGAACGGCTAATAGATTAGTTTTTCTCATCTATTTGTTAAAGATTGATCGTTTGATACCCAGTGTATGAGGCTTTAGTCTTACTCTGTCCTCGGCGAAAACCTTGGACAGGGACTAAATGCCCTATGCAAACACTACATTCAAGCTGAGGTATCACAATGAGCAATTCTAAACTGAACTCTGTTGACCTGACCCGTCTGAGCGAAGTTAACGAAGCAGTTGCACTGGCTAAAATTGAGCGTGCTGAACATGTTGCAGAATTGTTGAATGTCGCTGGCAGCTGGGTTAAGCGCATGGTCGTATCAGCTTTTAGCAGCCTGACTCACTCTACTGGTAATGCCTCAACCCGTCACGCACACTGATGGGTTTAGGCTGCCTCTTAAGAGATACCTGATTCGTCAGGGACTTATGCTGGCAATGGATCTCTGACCCGGTCGGAAACCTGTTCGGGTTGCCAGAGTGCCAGAGTTGCTTCAATTAATGCACTTAGTGCCGGTTCCTGTTTACGTTGTTTCTGCAGCACCAGGTTCAGTGAAATGTCAGGCACTTTGCCTTCCCAAATCACGCCATAACCTTCTTTTTGTGCTTGTTCAGCATCGCTGGACTTCACCAAAGACAAGCCTGCCCCAGCTCTAATCAATGCTCGAATAGCATCTTCATTGTCACACCAGACGATATCTGTCGGTGGCTGCTCTCCTGTATCAAAGATTTCTTCAAACAGCAGGAAGAAGGGGCAGCTAGGGGTGGTATATACCCAAGGCAAACGAGCCAGCTCTGGTAGCGTTTTCCCCTGAATTCGATCGGCCCAATCGTTGGGACCGATAACACACATGGAAACCTGAGTCAGGTGGAAGAGCTCCATGTCCTCTGCGCGGCATGGGCCAAACATGAAACCTGCATCCAGCACATCATCGCGGAGCTCACGCAGTACGGTGGCACTGCTGCTTTGCAAGAAGTGAGAGACCAGAGCAGGGTACTGCTGAGAAATCAGGCGGTATAACTCGCCCAAACGCAGGAAGTCATACTCTGTGTGCATGCCGATTCTAAGCTCGCCAATCAGCTCGTTTTGAAGGGTCTGGGCCTGGCGTTTGATTTGCTCAGCCGCATCCAGAGTGACCCTTGCTTGCTGGTACAACTTGCGCCCGGCTGGTGTGAGTAGCATGCCCTTGGAGCTGCGAATGAAAAGCTGAAGGCCCAGAGTCTCTTCAAGTGCCTTAATATGGCCGCTGATGGCGGGCTGGCTGGTAAACAGTGCCTCTGAGGCTCGTGTCAAATTGCCTTCATCTGCCACTTTGACGAAAGTTCTCAGCTGATACAGTTCCATATTGCCTCCGGGTCACTTGCAGAAACTATTAAACCATATCCTCTTTCTGACCGCCCATCGGAATCTCTGAAGGCGGGGTTTAGAAATTACGATTGGATGCATCACGATAGTCGGATTTAGGCTGACACCCAAATCAATGGGAGGATGCGATCATGAAGTCGGAAGTATTGGTTCAAATACCTGAGCAACAGGGCGTCAGTAGAAGTTTTAAAGTGGCTGGACTGAAAGTGTTTTGGGCAAAGCTGAGCAAGGTGGTACGGCTTTGGTACCAGCGCGACCGTCAACGCCATGAACTGGCACGTCTGTCACCAGCCATGTTGAAAGATATTGGCTTGAGTCGCAGTGATGCGCTTGAAGAATATGCTAAGCCGTTTTGGAAAGAGTGAGGAGCAGTTAGGGAGATAGAGTGACAAGAGCTGAGTACAAGGAAGCGGATTTGTATAAGCAGGGGAAAGAAAATGGTCGGAGCAGAGGGATTCGAACCCCCGACCCTCTGGTCCCAAACCAGATGCGCTACCAGGCTGCGCTATGCTCCGACTTATTAGGCGTTTCGATCCGTGTAGGTCGATAGAACAGATGTCAGTTCTTTTTGAGTGCCTAATTTGTAGGAGGCGAATAGTACAGCACTCTACTTGTTTTGCAAAGAAAAACTTTGACCCTTCCGCAGGGTTTGTTGTTTCGGGCTTATGTCATTAGCAGTTGGCGGATAAGCGATTGCCGCAGAATACGCTGCTACTAGCACCATTCGCCTGTTTTGTACCCTTAGGATGTTCCCTGTCGAGCTGTGTGATACAAGCTTCGGGCTTGTCACTATCGAGTGGGGTTCCAGGGCTTTCTTCAGACCGTCTTAAGAGTCAGGATTTGGCTGAAAGCTCATTTAAAGTAGCGACTACCAAAATTACTTGCTATAAGGTTTATACCTCACTCAGCGCCTTTTTCAGTGTTGCAGGATTACTCAGGCTTCGTCGTATCGTTAAACCTGATTTCGATTTTATCCATGATAAGACTCATCAAAAATCCGGATTTTTAAATAATCTGCCTTCTGATCGGTATTATCGCTGATTTAATGTTTTTATAGCGTATCTGTTTTTATCTTTGTTTTAATAATAAGGTTAGGTGGACATGTTAACAGAAAACTATCCAGGCGGCTCTAAGATAAGAAGTCTTGTCAGTGAAGCTGGTATATCGGGAGGGTTATACGCCTGGAATTATGGTGATTTCAATGGCGATGGACTAAATGACGTATTTGTGATTACAGGTGAGCAGTGGTCAAAAACTCCAGCTGAGGGAGCTGGTGCTGCCATATTTATAAATAACGGATCGAATGAATTTGTTTATTCCCCTGCACTTATTCAAGATAAGCAAGGTGCAATACATCCTCGCAAGATTGCTATAGCGGATCTGAATGGAGATGCTGTTCCCGATATAGTGCTGGCTGATCATGGCTATGATGCCGATCCATTTCCGGGTGCCGAGCCCATCATCTTTCTATCCTCTAGTTTGGGATATACAAGAGTCGATGGGCTTGATGCTATCACTGGATTTCATCATTCAGCCGCGATTGGTGACATCGACTATGACGGCGATCAGGATATTTTTTTTACGGATGATGGCGGATTTTTCCTTATCAATGATGGTACGGGTGGGTTCGTTAAAAATAGTTCGCTGGCTCCCAAGGGGCTGAATGGACCTTATTTCACCTCTGAATTATTAGATGTTGATGGCGATGGCTACTTGGACCTTATAGTGGCGGGTCATGAGTTTGAAGATGCGGTCACTAAGGTATTTTGGGGTACTGGAGCTGCCGGATTCGAAAAATCCCCATCAACAGTCATTCTGCCCAATAAGGCCGGGTATGGAATCATTGTTGATGTTGACGCAGCTGATTTGGATGGCGACGGGATTGACGAAGTCATTATCAACAGGGTTGGTTCACCGCCGGAAAATTTTTTCTACGGGCCTCAGCCTGATATTCAAATACTGCATGTGCAGTCAGACAGGTCTCTTGTCGATATTAGTGAAGTAGCGTTGTCATCAGTTGATTTTTCTTCTTTGGGGTCTGGTTGGGTAAGCTGGGTAACCGCTGATGATCTGGATGGTGATGGCGACATTGATCTTTATATTGATGATCTCTGGTTGCCTTATCAAACATATTTAAAAAACAATGGTGTTGGTGAGTTTACGCTCTTTGAGTTGAAGCCTAACTATCAAACTGGTGGAGATATTGCTTTTTTGGGATTGAGCGTGCCTGGTTCGTTAATTGGATTTGCTCACTACCTACAAGATGAAAACGGAGCGGGGACGATCAATGCGTATCAATGGTTACGAGATGGAGAGTCGATAAAGGGGGCAACCGGTAGCAGCTATCGGGTAGTCAATGAAGATACGGGGCATGATTTGTCTATAGAGCTAACGTATCAAGATGGACAGGGGTATACCAATACAATTCGACCTTGGCAGAGCCTCTATATTGTGTCCGAGGTTGATGAGCCCAATGCATGGCTCAGCGAATATGACTTCTGGGGCGGTAGCTATGATGTAAATCATACGGCTTCATTCGAGCTTGCTTACAACAAATTTGTGTTAGAGAAAAAAGACTTCGGTAGTGCTGAATGGCTGCTGTCATTGAGCTCTGGTGGCGGCAATATTAATTTGCACAATGTTAAGAGGCTTCAATTTACCGATACCTGTATAGCGCTGGATATAGATGATGCAAATAGCGCTGGGGGGATCTATCGCACCTATCAGGCTGCTTTCAACAGAACTCCGGATAAAGCCGGATTTGGTTACTGGATAGATCGGGCCGATAAAGGGGCTTCAGCCGTTCAGATGGCGGAGGAATTTGTTTGGTCTCAAGAGTTTCAAGCAGTGTACGGCGTGGTGATACAAGACCAATATTTGGTTGGCAGTGATGTGGAAAGTGTTGTCGAAGGCTTCTACAGGAATGTTTTGGGAAGAGAGCCTGATAGAGGTGGTCTGGAGTTCTTTGCCGGGGTTATCGAAAATCAGGAGCGAACGGTTGGCCGAGTGTTGGCGGAAATAGCCGATAGCGTAGAAAACCGAGAGTACATGGCGTCGGTAATCAATAAGGGTGTTGAATATGATCTTTGGATGGGCTGAACAAGAATTTGATCAGTGATCGATCTGAAAAGATGGTCGGAGCAGAGGGATTCGAACCCCCGACCCTCTGGTCCCAAACCAGATGCGCTACCAGGCTGCGCTATGCTCCGACTTTGGTGGCTCCTCGACCTGGACTCGAACCAGGGACCAATAGATTAACAGTCTACTGCTCTACCAACTGAGCTATCGAGGAATACCAAGTTGTTACAGTTCCGGCAGTTGGCTCCTCGAGCTGGACTCGAACCAGCGACCAATAGATTAACAGTCTACTGCTCTACCAACTGAGCTATCGAGGAACACCTGAACTGTGGGGGCGTATATTAGTGATGGTTCCTTGGGTCGTCAAGCAAAATATCAAAAAACTTTTACTTTTCTTTCAATGGCCTAGGGTTATCCCCCAGGGCGGTTGTTTTGTGTACAGGTAATCTCTTCCGTCATAAGTTGGGGCTCAACCCCGTGCTGCAGGCATGTTGACGACGTCTTATATATAGAGGTCATTCTGAACGGGGGATTTCTCTTATCTATCCAACGGTTTTTCGCTAACATAGCCTGCTTAAGCTAAGCGACTACAACCGGATGACTCAGTGCTGTTCAACAAGCTCCCTGACGACATTTTTATCCCGCTCTCTGGTCAGAACCGGCAGGTGTACCAGTCAGTTCTACTGGAGTTGGCGGATCTATTCTTTGATGAAGACCTGATCGACCCCTTTATACCCAGGGACCTGGTGCGCTCGACCATCGAAAGCGCCGTGGTTCGGCTGGGGGTTCGACGTTGGGAAGCAGAAGAGGGCGATGACGGTCAGGAGTTACCGCGTTCTGCCGCCGAATACACCAATCGTATTTATCGACGACTGGTTCAAACCGGCTGGCTGGAAGAAGAGCAGAAGGTGTATCGCACCTATTTGTTGCTGTCGCCTGCGGTAAGCCACCTGCTGCGTTCGCTGGTCAGCATTGCGCGTCTTGAAAAGCGCAGTTACGGTGGCGCTGTCTTGAACGTACTCAGCTCACTTGAGTCTGCGGTCAATGACCCTGAAGGGCGTGGTATTACGCTTTCTGAAGCGGCCCAGACGGCAGCTGATTTCAGTGCACACCTGACCGATATGATGCTGGGCCTGCGTGAGCTCAAGATCAACCTGACGGCCAGCAATAACCCTCAGGAAATCGTGCGTGGGTTCTTTGAGCGCTTTGTAGAACAGATTCTGGTTTCGGACTACAAAACCCTTAAAACACGTAACAACCCCTTCCGTTTCCGCCGTCAGATCTTGTCCATGTTGCGTGATCTGCAGTTTGACCCCTTGCGACTGCAGCAGCTTACCGAGCACTACCAGCAGCAACTGGACCTGTCTTACGACGTGGCAGAAGCACTGGTGCATCAGCATATCAACCGCATCATTCGTATATTCGAGTCGGTCGACCAGCGCTTGGCTGCCATTGATGACTTCCGTTATCAGCTGGAGAAACGTGTAGCCGATACCGTGCGCTATATGGACAAAACCACACCGGGTATGGCTGCGCGCCTGTCCCGTGTGATCTCCGGTTTGGCCAAGGTGGAAGAACACTGCATTCCGCGGCTGGACACGCTGGAAGAGATCGGTTTCATCTCTCCCTCCAGTGTGCGTTCACCCGTGCGTCGCCGTGTTGAAGCCAAGCCTCGCGTCATTGTGCAGCAGGAGATCGACCCGCGTGCATTGCATATGCGTCAGCTGTTCAAGGAGTGGAAAGAGCGCCGCGAAGTCAATGTGGATCGCATCGAGACCTACCTGGAAAGTCAGTTGGCAGGGCGCGATCACATGCAGGCCACGGATTTCCGTATCGGCTGTATCGAAGACTACATCTGCTTCAGTTATGTCCGTCATATGAACTCGCTGGGCAAAAAAGCGCGCGGCATGCGCAACCGTTACCGTATTCAATTTGAAGACAACTACGTCAACGTCTCCAACATGGTGGAGTGTCGTGGTTTTACCATCCACAGGAACAACTAATGCTAGGTGATCTGCAGAAAACCGTATCCCGCAACGAGCAGCATGATGCCGATGACTTTGTCCGTGCGGCCAGTCAGCTGCTGAGCTGCCAGTTTCTTTATGCGGACCGATCAGGGCATCGCGACAGTTATTTTCTGGTGGCTGGTAATCTGGACTATTTCCGTAACCTGTTTGAAGCCATAGGCTGGAGTCTGCTGTACCAGCCAGACGAAGCTTTCCTCGGCATTTTGCCCAAGGGCGAAGAACGTGTACTGAGGCTCAAGCTGGATGAGTCGCTGTTGATGCTGTGTCTGCGCCAGCAGTATGAGCAGAAGCTGGAGAACTTTGAGGTTGAAAGTGGCAAGGCATATACCACTACGGATGAGTTGCTGCGTCTGTTCAGCAACCTGACCGGCAAGGATATCCCCAACGAGACCCGTTTGAAGGAAATCCTGTCATTGTTCAGCCGTCACGGCCTGATTGAGCGTGGCAAACTGGATGAAACCGATCCCAAAAATGTTCCTTTGCGCATCAACCCGACCATTCGTCAGGTGGTGGTAGAAGACTATATCGGCCAGCTGGAAGCCCTCTGTGATGTGGATATCCGCGATCAGTTGGATGATGAACTTGATGAAGACGAGTCAGAATCCGTTGATAGCACTGAGTCTGAAGGGGCCGGTGAGCCGCTGGAAACAGATGTAACTCTAGAGTCCACAGACGTGAATGAAACACCAGCTGCCGAAGAGGAAGTGGTTGCTGAAGCCAGCGAGCCTGATGTGTCTGAGGCCGCTGGTACAGAAACCGAAGAACATCGCCAGGAGACCCAGTCATGAAGCAGCTAAACCGAATTGTACTGGTCAATTGGTATGTTCTGGGTGCCGTTGAAATTCCCATCAAGGGTAATGTGGCGATTGTGGGCCCGAACGGCTCGGGTAAGTCGTCATTGCTGGATGCTATCCAGACGGTTTTGATGGGTGGCCACAAGCGTCATCTGAGCTTCAACGCCTCGGCAGGTGAAAAGAGTGAGCGTTCACTGCGTACCTACTGCCTGGGCTTTATGGATGATCAGGGCAAGAAAGCGACCGCCCGTGAAGATTCCCTGACCTACATGGCGCTGAGCTTTTTTGACACTGAAACCGCCAAGGAAAGCTGTATCGGTATTGCGATCAGTGCCTCTACGGCCAGTGCCGAGGAAGATGTGCTGGGCCGCTTCATCCTGCCTGATTTCTCTGTAACGCTGGATGACTTCTCCGTTAAGGAAGGCAAAGGCCGTATGCCGCGTGCCTGGAGTGAGGTGCGAGATAACCTGCTCAAGCAGTGTCCTGACATGATTCTGGAGAAGCGCGCCAACCGCTTTATCCGCGACATGGTGACGCACCTGAGCCAGGACGCTCAGATGCCGAACGATGACGAAAAGTTCATCAAAAACTTCAAGAACGCGCTCAAGTTTGTGCCCATCGACAGCCCGACCCGCTTTGTGCGTGAGTTCGTACTGGATGAAAACATCGTGCATGTGGGGGCTTTCCGTAAGTCTCTGGACGAATACCGTGCAATGGAGCAGAAAACCCAGGAGGTCTCCAAGCGCATTGACGAACTGGTCAAGGTGCAGGAACTCTGTGGCGGTATTAGCCGTAACGTGAAAAACGCGGTTGAGTACGAGTGGGTGGTTCATGAATCCCGCTTTGAGAATGCTGACCTGAAAAAGGAAGATGCCGCCGAGCGACTGGAAGAATACGCTGAACAGGAAGAAACCCTGCAGGCGCATCTGGAAGAAAACAGTGCCAAGCTGAATCAGGCGATGCAGGATCTGGCTAACGCTCGTGCCGAACTTAATAGCAGCGACTCTGCGCACAAAATCAATGCCCTGGAGTCTACCGTCAAGGCTCGTCAGCATGAGCTGAACGTGGTCAAGGACAAGATCCAGCAGGTCTACAACTTGTTGCGCACTACGGTGGGTTTTGCGGATCAGCTGGATCTGCTGCCGGAAAACTTCCGCCCTCTGGTGCAGGACTCGGTCGAACTCTGGCGCTCGGGTGAAGAGCTTCAGGGCGATGCCTGGCCCGCTGAGCCGGTGCGTGTCGATCGTGTTATTGAAGGGCTCAAGGCGCAGGTCGATGAGGTGCGCAAAGCGATCGGCCGTCGTTATGAAGAGTCGGTTATCCGCATCAACGATATTCGCAGTCTGATTCAAAACCAGAAAAGTGCCGTTGAGCAGCTGCAGCAAGGGCGTGCGCCGATTCGTCATAATACCCGCGAGCTGATCGAGCTATTGGGTGAGTATGGCATTGAGTCGACGCCGATCTGTGAGCTGGCTGATATCAATGATGACAAGTGGCGTATCGCCATTGAATCCTTCCTGGGGGCGCGCCGAGAAGCGCTGGTCGTGGCGCCGGATCGCGTCAAGGAAGCCATTACGCTGTACCGTCGCAAAGGCCGTCACCTGAAAGGTTGCCGTATTATCAACACCACCAAGAGCCAGGACTGGCTGCATCGCAGCAAGCGTGGTTCTCTTGCCGAATTTGTTGATACCGATAACGAACACGCCCGTGCCTACATGAACCGTGCTCTGGGCGGTGTGATGGCGGTGGAAACCGAGCAGGAACTGCTGCGTGAAGAGCGTGCGTTGACCTATGACTGCATGTTGCAGACTGAAGGTTCTACTACCTCCATCAACGAGCTAAGCCCGATTATGGGTATCCGTCGCCGTCAGGACCAGTTGGAAGTGCAGGGGCGTCAGGTAGACGAGCTGATTGCCGAATTCACCGGTCTTGGCAAGCGTCATGAAGCGCTGGAAAAACTGCGTGACTCCCTGATCAGCATGACCTCCGGTCTGTCACACATCACTGAAAGCGTATTCAATCTGTCCACTCAGCGTGAGCAGCTGGCCTCTGAGATCAGGGGTTACGAGCAAGCGGTGATCGACCTGCGTAACCACGATGACAGTGGTATCCAGAAGCGTATTGCTGATTGTGCTGAGGAGCAGAAACAGATTGAAGAGCAGCAGAAAAAGCTGATGGACAAGCTGCAGAAAGTGCGTACTGGCATGATCAAGGACAATGCTGCGCTGGAAGTACTGGAACTTGAGCTGGTTGAGCATGCCCAGGCCCGTACCCGCTGCGAAGAAAAGCCGCATTTCGATGCTCAGTCTGCCCAGGAAAAACGCGATTACCTGGACGAAACCTGCTCAGGCGAACTGGAACGTATCATCTTCGAAGCGGCGAAAAAGGCTCAGGCCGAGCTGCAGCTGCATGAGAAGAAGAAAAACGCAGTACGTGATTCTGTGGCCCAATACAAGGCACGCTATCACGGCGGCGGTATGAGTCATCAGGAGCTGGATAACATCAGCCCGGATTCCAGTCACGACGATCTGGAATTCTACGTCAACAAGACCGTGCAGGCCCTGCGCGATTCCGAGTTGGCCGAGTATGCCAAGAAGGCAGAACGTGCCCGTCTGGAAGCGGAAACCACGTTCCGTTCAGACTTCGTGGCGCACCTGAATGACCAGATCAACAAGATCAAAGACCTGATTCGTGAACTGAACAGTCATCTGAAGAACCGTCCGTTCCATCAGGAGATGTACAGTTTCGAGATGATGCCCAACCCCGAGCTGAAGGATATTCTTGAGCTGGTGGAGGCCTACACACGTCTGGATCAGGCCAACGTGGGTACCCTGTTCGATATCCAGCATCAGGGTGAAAACGCTCACCGTGAAGCATTGAACAAAATCCACGATGTTCTAAGTGATGAGGGTGAAAGCAGTCTGCTGCAGGATTACCGTAACTTCTACAATTTCGAACTGGTTGTGAAGGATCTGGAAGGTAATCGTAAAACGACTCTGACTCAGCGTATCAAGACCGGTTCGGGTGGTGAGCACCAGGTGCCGTTCTACGTGGCAATGGCAGCAGCATTGGGTGCGACCTACCGCCTGAAAGAGGGGGGTGATGGCAAGCCGGTGGGCGGTTTCAGTCTGTCCGTGTTTGATGAGGCGTTCAACAAGCTGGACTCCGAAAACACCGTTACCTCTCTGGGCTTCATGTCCGATCTGGGGCTGCAGACTATCATCGCGGCACCGGACGAGAAGTACTCACTGCTGTCGTCTTGCATGGATACCATTATCAACGTCTGTCGTGATGGTCGTGTGGTGGATCTGGATGTGGAGTTCCCGACCGATCTTGGCAAAGAGCTGCTGGCGTCAGACCATCCCTACAAGGTGATGGCTGAGGAAGAAGAGATGGAAACCGTCTAAGGCGCCAAGGCTCATAGGAGGTGTGGACAGGGCGTCCTGCCTCCTGGGTTTTCACATTCCAGAGCTTTTACATTCCAGAGCTTTCAAGAAACCCCTTTAGCTTATAGCAGAGGGAGGCCTTTAGGCGCTTCCGCTGTGGTCAGGCTCAAGTCGGGGATACAACTGGCGATCAGGGTGCGTTGCTTGTAGAACACCTGTAGCCTTGGGCCGGTCAATTGTGCTGACCAGGTTTTGGGGTGCTCCACCAGCTCGATCAACAGTCCGCGCGGACTGAGCTCAATCGTATCCTGCTCCAGTCGCCAATCCCGAAACTGCCCACTGACCAGCAGGCGCTGCAGCGTGATTCCATTCCAGTGTGAAGGAAAGCCCGTAAGGGGCGTCAGAAGGGCGCTGCTGTCAGGTGCGTTCAGGTGCGGGTCGCGTGGAAAGGAGCGGCGAGCACTCAGGTCGGTGTGTATCCCAAGCAGCTCGTTGTCACGCACATTGCTGCCGAAATCCAGCGTGTCCAGCCCTTCCAGAATCGCTTTCAGGCTCCAGTTACAGCGTTTGATCAGCTGCCAGGCCGGGTCAATGGAGCGGCGTGATCCAAGCGTGTAACGCACCGGGCCTTTATCCAGAAACAGGGTGAGTTGCAGGAAGTGAGTTTGGAAGTCCACCAGACATGCGGGAGTATCCACCAGGCAGTAAGGGCTTTCGCGGCGGCAAAAGGCCATCCACTCGGCACGGGTTTCCAACTGTGGCAGTACTCGGATAATCATAAAGGCTCACTCTCCCGGGGCCGCAAGTATAAAGCAAAGTAGCCCGTAATGACGATGCATCAGGTCTGTTCATCCCCCGACTGATTCTTTATGGTTAGCACTTTTGCACAGAGTCTGCGATGAATATCCATCCGTTACGATCACAGCTGTACGACGAGTTGCATTCACGCCCTTTCCAGGTGATTCCCAGCCCAGCCAGGGTCACCCAGATCGCACTGCTTTGTACCGAAGCGGATAAGCGGGCTCAGCTCGAACATCTAAAAGAGCTTCAGGGCCTACTGGGGTGCCCCGTCGGTCATGTGGACCGTAGCTGTTTTGAATACGACTGCGGTGATTTCCGCCTGCGCCGTGAGAAACATACGGAATTCACCACCTATACCTTTATCAATCTGGATATACCGGCTGACAGCGACCCATTTGAGGTGACCGGTATTACTCCCTTGCCTGATGGCTGGGTTGAAAGCCTGCCGGGGGAAGTGGTTGCGGCCTTTCATGTCAGTATTGAAGATGCACGCCAGTCTCCAGAGCCGGAACTGCCTGAGGTGAAGCAGGCGTTCGAAGATATGCGTTTGGTGGGCAGTAGCCCTCAGAATGGCGATGCGCAGGTCTGGACCAGTTTTCAGCTGCATTCGGATGGCTTTGGCCGCCTGATGGTGGTGAACAAGCAGATGAGTGACAGTCAGCTGGGCCGTCTCACCCAACGTTTGATGGAGATCGAGGTTTATCGTCTGATGGCACTGCTCTCCTTGCCGCTGGCGCACTCTCTGTCACCGGAACTGGTGAACATGGATTCACGCCTGGCGGATTTGACGCAGCAGCTGTCGGAAGAAGATAGCGTCAATGAAAAAGCCTTGCTGTCGGACCTGGTGGATATGGCTTCCAGCATCGAGTCCTGGCGTGCCCGTTCTACTTTCCGTTTTGGTGCCACTCAGGCCTATCATGCGCTGGTACTGACGCGACTGGAGGAGCTGCGTGAAGATGAGGTGTCGGGACATTTGACCATCACCGAGTTCATGACCCGTCGCTTGACCCCGGCTGTGCGTACCTGTGATGCCAGCAACAAGCGGCTTGAGGACCTCTCTCGGCGCGTTGACCGGGTCTCTGATATGATGCGTACCCGAGTGGAGCTGGGGATTCATGAGCAAAACCAGCAGTTGTTGAGTTCCATGGATCGCCGTTCGCGTATTCAGTTGATGATGCAGCATACGGTTGAAGGCTTATCCGTGGTGGCAATCAGTTACTATCTGGTAGGCCTGCTCAAGTTCATGTTTATCGCCCTGTATGATGCGGGTGTGCCCATCGACAAGTCACTGGCAACCGGTGTATCGGTACCACTGGTTTTGTTAACGGTCTGGCTAATGACCCGGCGGATTCACCACCACTTTATAAAGCTCGCCCGTAAAGAGACCATCGGTTCTGGCGAGTCCTGATTTGCAGCCTCTGTTTTGGAGTCAAGAATGAGCGTAGCCCAACAGATCGAAGACCTGGTAAGAGCGGGTCTGGACGTCGAAGTATTTCAGCTGGAAAACGAGAGCCATATGCACTCAGGTCCGGCCACTGAAAGTCACTACAAACTGGTGCTGGTAAGTTCCGGTTTTGAGGGTAAGCGCCTGGTTCAGCGTCATCAGCTGGTCTATGGTTTGGTAGCCGAACTGATGCAGAACCCTATCCATGCACTTGCGCTGCATCTACATACACCGGAAGAGTGGGTAGCGCGCAACGGAGAGGTTCCCTTGTCTCCGACCTGCAAGGGCGGTTCCAAGGCTGATCAGGGCTAAGGCAGGAAGTTACTGCTGTGAGGGCTGAGCACTCACAGCAGTAGCAGGCGCAACAGTATCAAGGTGACGTCTTAGCGCGTCACCTGAGCAAACAGTTCGAAGTATTCCGGGAAGGTTTTGCGTGTACAGCCGGGATCATTGATCGTGATCGGTGCATTGCCAAAGGCTGCCAACGAGAAGCACATGGCCATGCGATGATCATCATAGGTATCGATGGCGGCGCTCTGCACTTCTTTCGGCGGAGTGATTTCGATGAAATCTTCGCCTTCCACTACCTCGGCACCGACTTTGCGGAGCTCCGTGGCCATGGCGCTCAGGCGGTCTGTCTCTTTCACTCGCCAGTTGTACACATTACGAATCGCGGTCGGGCCTTCAGCGAAGAGAGCGGTTGTCGCGATGGTCATGGCGGCATCGGGGATCGCGTTAAGATCCAGGTCCACGCCTTTCAACTCACCCTTGCTGACTTCGATCCAGGTTGGGCCATAGCTTACAGTCGCGCCCATCTTGCCCAGAACTTCGGCAAAAGCCTTATCGCCCTGCACACTGTCAGCACCCACGCCATAGACGCGAACTGTACCACCTGCAATCGCGGCAGCGGCGAGGAAGTAGGAAGCTGAAGACGCATCACCTTCAACCATCACTTCGCCCGGCGAGCGATACTGCTGACCTGCCTTGATCACGAAACGCTGGTAGTTCTGGTTCTCAACCTCGACACCGAACAGCCGCATGCTGTGCAGAGTGATATCGATGTAGGGCTTGGAAACCAGTTCTCCCTCAACATTAATCACCAGATCGCCCTCAGCCAGAGGAGCCGCCATCAGCAGTGCGGTCAGGAACTGGCTGGAAATGTTGCCGCGAATGCCGACTTCACCACCCTTAAGGCCTTCGGCTCGAATCTTCAGCGGTGGATAGCCTTCGTCACCCAGATATTCAACCTGAGCCCCCAAGGGGCGCAGCGCATCAATCAGATCACCAATGGGACGCTCGTACATGCGCGGTTCACCGGTCAGGGTGAACTCGCCCTTGCTGGCGCACAGTGCGGCACAAAGCGGACGCATGGCGGTACCTGCATTGCCCAGAAACAGCTCCAGTGCCGTCTTGGCATCAAAGGCCTGACCCAAACCTGTCAGAACACAGCTGCGACGATCGTCAGCCAGTTCGTAATCGACACCCAGTGCGCTCAACGCATTAAGCATATGGCGGACATCATCACTGTCGAGCAGGTTGGTAATGCGCGTTGTGCCTTCGGCCAGGGCCGCAAGCAGCAGGATACGGTTGGACAGGCTCTTGGAGCCTGGAATCTGGACTTCGCCGCTGGCATGGCTCAGCGGCTGCAGGGTCAGGGTTTCCATCAGTGGCAGCTTCACTTGTAAACGCAGGTCGTGGGCTGCATAAGCTACCGTTTATCGACGCGAAGGTCGAGCCTGCTTAAGGCTTAACTTCATGCTTCAACTGGCATTACGCGATAAAGCTCAGGCTTGGCTCCGGGTGTAAGTGGTACCTTCTCCAACTCCAGCAAGCGGATCTTGATGTCCAGGCCGCCGCCATAACCGGTCAGTTCGCCCGTGCTGCCGATAACGCGGTGGCAGGGGATGATGATCGAAATAGGGTTTCGATTGTTGGCCAGACCTACGGCACGGAACGCCTGAGGGCGCCCCACCGCACGGGCAATATCGCCATAGCTGCGCACCTGTCCATGAGGTATTTGTTGCAATGCGGTCCAAACCTCTCCCTGAAACTGGGTGCCAACCGGGTTCAACGGCAAGTCGAACTGTTCAAGCTCCCCCGAGAAATAGGCTTCCAGCTGATCCACGCAGGCCTTAAGCACGGGAGTTAATGCTTGCTCCGGGCTGGCTGGTGCACGCACACCAAAATCCAGACGGCAGAGTCCCTCTTTATCGGCTTGCAGGGTCAGCGGGCCGACGGGAGTATCAGTCATTACATGTGTATGAATCATGTCAGCTCCATGGCTCTTAAGCCGGTTTGATAAGGGTCAATGTGAACTTCCATTAACAGGAGCATAGTGAACTCAAGAAGCGACAACAACCAAGGAACAGCCTCTATGAGCATTGAACATCATGATCTTGTCCATGAACTGCCGGAATACCGTGAGCAGATTCACAAACTGAAAATGGAAAACGATCACTTCTCCAAGCTGTTTGATGAGTACCACCAGATCACCAAAGACGTCGAACGCATGGAAACTGAAGTTGAGCCGGTATGCACCAAGACTGAAGAGATGTACAAGCGTAAGCGTCTGCAGCTGAAAGATGAACTCTACAACATGCTGCGCGAATGCTAAGACATTCTTGATTCGCACAATGAACACCCGCCTATGCGGGTGTTTTTATATCCGGCAGTGGCGTACATTGAAAGCATCTGGTGGGCTAATCTGGAGTCAGGCCCAGGATGTTGCTTTACAAGGAGTCGCCGTGACTGTCACCTCACCTCCCCGTTATACCTGGCGTTATATATTCAATATTGCTCTTGAGCATCGACGAGAGTTGGTGCTGGCGAACTTGATCGCCATTTTGGCTGCACTAATGAGCGTGCCGCTACCGTTGCTGATGCCTTTGCTGGTGGATGAAGTCCTACTGGGCCAACCCGGCGTGGTGGTGGAGACGGTCAATTCGTTTTTCCCTGCAAGTTGGCAAGGTGCCCCTCTCTATATTGGTGCCGTTCTCCTGCTGACTGTGGTGCTGCGCCTCTTTTCACTGGGCCTTAACGTGCTGCAGGCCCGCCAGTTCACCATTATCTCCAAGGACGTGATCTATCGCATTCGTGCCGGTTTGCTAGAACGGCTTCAGCGTATCTCCATGGCGGAATACGAGACTCTGGGCAGCGGTAGTGTAGCCTCTCATTTTGTGACCGATTTGGATACGGTCGATCGCTTTGTCGGATCTTCTGTCAGCCGTTTTCTGGTCGCGATTTTATCGATTGTAGGCACCGCCATCATTCTGCTGTGGATGCATTGGCAGCTGGCGCTGCTGATTCTGTTTCTGAATCCCTTCGTGATCTGGATGACCATGGCGGTCGGCAAGCGAGTCAAACACCTTAAGGCCCGAGAGAACTCCGCCTATGAGATGTTTCAGGCAGCACTGACCGAGACCCTGGACGCCATTCAGCAGATTCGTGCCAGTAACCGGGAAAAACATTACCTGCAACGTCTGGTGGATCATGCACTCAAGGTGCGGGATCACTCTACCAATTTTGAGTGGCGCTCGGATGCTGCCAGCCGTCTCAGCTTTATGTTGTTCATGGTAGGCGTGGACCTGTTCCGTGCAGTGGCAATGCTGATGGTGGTGTTTTCGGATCTTTCGGTAGGCCAGATGATGGCCGTGTTTGGTTATCTTTGGTTCATGATGGGACCGGTCCAGGAGGTGCTGGGCATGCAGTATGCCTGGTTCGGTGCCCGTGCCGCTCTGGAGCGTGTGAACCGCTTGCTTGATCTGCATCCGGAGCCGCGTTATCCCTCACTGCAAAACCCCTTCGAGCACGGCGAAACAGTAGGCATCAGCCTAAGGGACATTCATTTCAGCTATTACCCTGGTCAGGAAGTCTTGCGAGGGATCACGCTGGATATCCCTGCTGGCCAGAAGGTCGCTCTGGTGGGAGCCAGCGGGGGTGGCAAGTCTACTCTTGTTCAGGTGCTGCTTGGACTTTATCCGCCTCAAAAGGGCGAGGTCTGCTTTGGAGGTGTGCCGGTGCAACGGATCGGCCTGGAGTGTGTGCGTGAACATGTGGCAACGGTATTGCAGCAGCCGGCTCTGTTTAACGGAAGCATACGTGACAATCTGGCGATGGGGCGCGATTACAGTGACGCTGAGCTTTGGCGAGCACTTGAAGTGGCGCAATTGAAAAGCTTCGTCATGGAGCTGGAACACACGCTTGATACCCTCGTTGGGCGACAGGGCGTGCGCCTGTCTGGCGGCCAGCGTCAGCGGCTGGCGATTGCACGTATGGTGTTGTCAGATCCCGCGGTGGTGATTCTGGATGAAGCGACCTCCGCACTGGATACACAGACCGAACATGCGCTTCACACGGCCATGACCGAGTTTTTGCAGGGGCGTACCACCGTTATCGTGGCGCACCGGTTGAGTGCAGTGAAGCAGGCTGACCGGGTTTATGTGTTTGAAGATGGACAAGTGATAGAGCAGGGCAGTCACACCGAATTGCTCGACCAGAAGGGGCTCTACTCACGCCTCTATGGGCAACGACAGATGTAAGGGGGCAGATAGCTCGATGCGGCAGCACTTTAATTGGCAAGGTGGCAATCAGGTGGAACTGATGGTGGATGGCGAAGCCTTTTACCCGGTGATGCTGGAGGCCATAGCCGAAGCGCGCTCATCCCTGTTGCTGGAATTTTACTTCGTGATTTCCGGCAAGATCATGGATCGATTTATTGATGCTTTGACGGATGCCTGCCGCCGTGGTGTGCAGGCCCGGTTTATAGTCGATGGATTTGGCGGGCGTCATCTGTCCAAACCCGATCGTCAGCGGCTGCAGGCAGCGGGTGTGGAGTTGGTGGTGTATAACCCCCTGCAGGTGCAAAAATTTACCCGCAACTTTGCCCGCGATCACCGCAAATTGATGGTAGTCGATGAGCGCATGGCGTTTATTGGCGGTACCGGGCTGGCGGATGAGTACTGGCTGTCGGAACGTCCGGGCTGCCCTTGGCACGAGGTGATGTGCAAGGTGCAGGGGCCAGTGGTGGCCGATCTGGTCAGTGTCTATAACCAGCTCTGGTTTCGCTGTACGGCTCAGCGATTATCACCACCTTCGGCCCAGCCTGAGGTGGGTGAGGCCTTGGCCAAAGTGACCACTGTGCAGGGCCTCTATCAACAGGATATCAAGGTCGCCTTCCTGAACCACGTCAACGAAGCTCATGAGCGTGTGTGGCTGGTAACCGCCTATTTTCTGCCGTCATTCTCCATTCGTTCAGCACTGCGTAAGGCGGCCAGGCGTGGAGTGGATGTACGTATGCTGGTGGCCGGGCCATACACGGATCAGTTTTGGGTCTATCATGCATCCAAACGCTACTACCGTCGTTTGCTGAACGCGGGTGTGCGTATCTATGAATACCAGCCCCGTTTTCTGCATGCCAAGGTGGGGTTGGTGGATGATTGGGTATCGCTGGGTTCCTGCAATCTGGATCACTGGAATCTGCGTTGGAACCTTGAAGCCAATATCGAGGTCATAGAGCCGGAACTGACGGCTCAGGTAGAGCAACTGATTACCCATGACTTTGAGCAATGTGCTGAAGTGACAGCTGAAAGTTGGGCGCGCCGGCCCTGGCATCGCAAGCTCAAGGAGCTGGTGTGGGCTGTGATCAGTCAGCTGGTGTTGAAGATTAAGTGAGGTAAGCGCCATGAAAAAATTGATTTTAACGTTGTTGCTGGCCTCGACGCTGGTTGGTTGTGCACAGCAGGGGCTTTACGGTACCAGCTATAGCCGCAATCAAGTGGGGCGTGCTCAAACCGTGGAGTATGGCAGTGTGGTATCCGTCACTCCGGTGGTCATTGAAGGTCGCACTGATGGTGTAGTCGGCAGCGGTACCGGTGCCGTTATTGGCGGGATTGCAGGCAGTCAGGTCGGTGGTGGCAGTGGTCAGTCGCTGGCAACGGTAGTGGGTGCTGTGGCAGGTGGCCTGGTGGGTCAACGTGTGGAGCAGGCGGCTACCAAGCGTCAGGGACAGGAACTGACCATTCGCATGGATTCGGGGCGTGTGCTTTCAGTGGTTCAGGAAGTTGAAGACGGTCGCTTCTTCTACGCTGGCGACAGGGTAAAGCTTCTGGGGCAGGGGAGCTCGCTAAAAGTGACTTATTGAACAGAGCCATTCGTTTAAAAACAAACGGGCCAGCTTTTAGCTGGCCCTGTTGTATCTGCTCTAGCCCAACGAAAATTACTTGTTAGGGGCGTGGAACAGCAGGTAGAGGTCGATCAAAATTTCTGGAATCTGCACAGCCATCTCTTCGCGCAGTGCGCGGTCGCGGCTGATCTCTTCCACGTCTTCATCTTCGAACAGGTCGGAGGCAACCATCACCGGCAGCAGCAGGCCTGCTACGGTTTCTTCGTCATCACCAAACCACTTGTCTTCCTTCTGGAATACGCCTTCCATGAAGGCCTGCGCCCAGGTGGTCAACTCAGTAACTTCTTCGTCGTCTTCCGGCTCAAGCGTCAGCTCGCAAGGCAGGAAGATCTCTTGATCGTTGTAGAGGTCGTTGCCAATAGTACGGTACAGCTTGCGTAGCAGCTCCTGAATTTCCTGTTTTTCGGCGTCAGAAGCCCACTTGGGCTCGCCGTCAAACAATTGCTCCATCCACTCCGCTTCGGGGGTTGGCTCAGGGCTGATATTCAGGGCGCAAAGAAAACCGTGCGCGCCGATCAAATCCAGCGCTTCGTCGGAAACGGCTGGTGAAAACAGGAACTCTTCCAGGCGATCCAGTTCATCTTCGGTGATCAGGGCGATATTGGCTGTCATGGCTAGGCTATCCGCTAAGAGAAGAAACAGAGGTGATTCTACCTCGAACAGTCGGCAAGGGATATGGTGCGGGATGACTTCATGCCAGTGTTTGCGGATAATGCCTGCCCATGATTGAGCGCGCCCAACACATATTGGCCGATGTATTCGGCTTCGAATCCTTCCGACCGCCTCAGGATGAGGTGGTTAAAACGCTCATTGAGGGGCGTGATGCCCTCGTGGTGATGCCCACTGGTGGTGGTAAATCCCTTTGCTATCAATTGCCTGCGCTAGTCCGTGACGGCTGTGGTGTGGTGGTGTCACCTTTGATTGCCTTGATGCAGGATCAGGTTAGCGCCTTGTCGCAGCTGGGTATCCGCGCCGGTTGCCTGAACTCGTCCATGACATTGGACGATCTACAGGAAACCGAACACCAGCTGCGCAGTGGCGAGCTGGATCTGCTGTATGTTGCGCCCGAGCGTCTGCAGGCACCGCGAACCCAGAACCTGCTACGCCAGTGTCGACTGTCCCTGTTTGCCATTGATGAAGCCCACTGTGTTTCCCAGTGGGGGCATGATTTCCGCCCTGAGTACATGCAGCTGAACATGCTGCGTGAGCTGTTTCCCGGCGTTCCTCGCATTGCCTTGACCGCTACGGCTGATGCACGAACACAGCAGGAGATCATTGATCGTCTTGAGCTGACAGATGCCAGCCGTTTTATCTGTGGCTTTGATCGTCCCAATATCCGCTACCGCATTGGTCAAAAAGACCGGGCACGTGAGCAGTTGCTGCGTTTTATCCGTGAAGAGCATCCTCAGGATGTGGGTGTGGTGTACTGTCTGTCACGTAAAAGGGTAGAGGAAACCGCCGAATGGCTGTGTGAGCGAGGCTTCAATGCCTTGCCCTACCACGCGGGGATGGATGCGAGACTGCGTCAGCATAATCAGCACCGCTTTCTCACTGAAGAGTCGGTGATCATGGTAGCGACCATCGCCTTTGGCATGGGGATCGACAAACCCAACGTGCGCTTTGTCGCTCATCTGGACCTGCCACGTTCCATCGAAGCCTACTATCAGGAAACCGGTCGTGCCGGCCGTGATGGCCAGCCTGCGGATGCCTGGATGGTATATGGCCTGCAGGACGTGATTTTCCTGCGCCAGATGCTGGAAGGCTCAAGTGCCGAGGATGCTCAGAAACAGATCGAGCGGCAAAAGCTTGAGGCCATGCTGGGGCTGTGTGAAATCACCAGCTGTCGACGTCAGGCCCTGCTGGAGTATTTTGGCGAAAACGAACATGAGCCCTGTGGCAACTGTGATACCTGTCTGGAGCCAGTTCCCGTTTGGGACGGTACTGAAGCAGCGCGCAAGGCGTTGTCAGCGGTGTATCGCAGCGGTCAGCAATATGGTGTCAATTACATCGTCGATATTCTGCGTGGCCAGTCCAACGACAAAACCCGTCAACGGGGCCATGAACAGCTGACGACCTGGGGCATCGGCAAGGATCTGGACCAGCAGCAGTGGCGCTCGGTGTTCCGCCAGCTGGTTGCCCGCGGCTACCTCAATGTGGACCCTCAGGGCTTTGGTGTGCTGCACCTGAGTGAAAGGTGTCGCCCGCTGTTGAAAGGGGAGGAATCACTGGAGCTGCGCCGCGATATTCGTAACAAGAGCGGCGGAGGCGGTGGCAGTAAGCCAAGCAGCTCTGCGGCGCAACAGCGTCTGGATGCGGACGAGAAACAGTTGTGGGAGGCGCTGCGAGCACTGCGCAAGCAGCTGGCCAGTGAACAGGATGTGCCGCCTTACGTCATTTTCCACGACGCCACTTTGATGGAAATGGTGTTGTATCGTCCGCTGACATCTGAGCAGATGCGTCGCCTCAGCGGAGTTGGTGAGCGAAAGCTTGCGCTTTACGGTGACCCCTTCCTGGAGTTGATTGCGGAGCATAACCAGCAATCCAGCTCCGGTCACAATGAGCAGGCTGAGCAGTCGTTAATGCTTTATCGCACCGGTATGACCGTGGAGCAGGTGGCACGACAGCAAAAGCTGTCGCCCAACGTGATTTACGGCCATCTGGCGCAGGCGATTCGTGATGGCCTTATCGGCGTGGATGAGGTAGTTGAACTTCCGCCGCAGGAACGTACCGAGATCGAAAGCACCATCCGTTTCTGCCAACAGCAGTTTGGCGATTCACTCAAGTCGGTGCATGAAGCGCTGGAAGGGCGTTACGACTACGGTGTATTGCGCTGTATCCGTCAGGGAATGACGATTTGATCGAGGCCTTACCCGCTCCTCTGGCGCTTTTTATCAGTGCTCTGATCTCTTCCACACTCTTGCCCGGTGGTTCAGAAGCGTTACTGGCGTGGTTGATATCCCAAGGGGAGCACTCTGGCTGGATTTTGTGGGGCTCAGCAACGGCAGGAAACGTCCTGGGCAGTCTGCTGACCTGGGGTATGGGGTACTGGATTGCGCAACGCTATCCGCTTAAAGCCCTTGATAAACCTGGTCACCTGCGAGCAAAAAACTGGCTGCAGCGCTACGGTCCTGCCAGTCTTCTGATTGCCTGGCTGCCACTGATTGGCGACCCGCTTTGCCTGGTAGCCGGTTGGCTCAAATTCAACTTTTTGTTCAGCCTCCTGATGATTACCTTGGGCAAGGCGCTGCGCTATGCTTTGGTTATCGGTCTTTTCAGCTAGGCTTTCCGCGGATTCAAACAGGGATGAATCGAACACTGGTGCTGCGTGTCATTCAGTTCTTTTTGCTACTGATTTTGCTGTTGTTGCTGACCAATATCTGGTTCAGCCGCATCAACGAATTCTGGTGGCAGCGCCCGGTACAGGTGGTGATTTATCCGATCAATGCTGACGATGCGGATTTGACTGCGGCGTTTATCAATCAGCTCAGGCCAGAGCATTTCAGGGATATTGAATCGTTCTTCAGCCGTGAGGCTCAACGCTACCGGTTGGAACTCACTGACCCGGTGCGTGTGGGACTGGCGCCTCAGATTCAGGCAAAACCTCCTCAGGTACCTGATGATCCGAGTATTCTGGATGCCATCTGGTGGTCAGTACGCATGCGAGTATGGGTCTGGCAGCACGATACTTACACTGGATCTGCAGATGCCCGCATTTTCATGAACTTCCACTTGCCTGGCAGCGCCGATTCTTTGCCACGCCATTCTTTGGGACTGCAACGGGGTAAAATCGGACTGGTAAATGGCTTGGCGGGTGTGGATTTCTTAAGACAGAACAACCTTATTGCGGTCCATGAGTTTCTGCATACGCTGGGTGCCATTGACAAGTACGACCCAGCCACCAACCAGCCCCTTTGGCCTGATGGCTTTGCCGAGCCGACCAAAGCTCCGCTCTATCCTCAATCAAGTGCCGAAATCATGGGCGGGCGAGTCCTGTTGAGCCCGGGCTGGGCCGTCATCCCGCCGGGGTTGGAGTACGTAGTGATTGGCTCGGCAACGGCTATCGAGATTAACTGGCTGGCGGTGCCCCCTGATAACTGATCGGGTAACTCAATATACGCACTTGATTGTTTCCGAAATCGCACATCTGTTTTCCCGGTGGAATTGACACCATTTTCGACCAAGGCCACAAAAAGTGCATGGGTTCTGGCATAATGCGCGCCTTCATTAACAGGAGGCACGACGATGTCCATCGAACAGGCACTGCATACCCGCAGCGAATCAAAATGTGAACTCTGTGGCGCGACCGAAGCGCTGGCCGCTTTCTCGGTTCCACCCGCCTCTGATGATAGCCTGGACCAGTCGGCCCTGCTGTGTGAAACCTGCCGTACACAGATTGAAAACCCTGATCAGGTTGATCCTAACCACTGGCGTTGCCTGAATGACAGCATGTGGAGCCAGGTGCCGGCGGTACAGGTATTGGCCTGGCGCATGTTGAACCGCCTGCGTGCCGAAGGCTGGCCACAGGATCTGCTGGATATGATGTATCTGGATGATGATACCCGCGTCTGGGCCGAGGCGACTGGCGATCACCTGTCTGAAGACGAGCAGGTGCGTCATGTGGACAGCAATGGTGCTGTACTTGAGGCTGGCGACACAGTGACCCTCATTAAGGATCTGAACGTGAAGGGCTCAAGTCTGACCGCCAAACGTGGTACTGCGGTACGCAGCATATCATTGGTTCCGGATAACCCTGAACACATTGAAGGGCGTGTCGAAGGTCAGCAAATCGTAATTCTGACCAAGTTTGTTAAAAAGCAGAAGTAAGTTCCGAATTGTCCGGTTTTTCCGACTCTATGAATGAATCTCAGCTATTCATCGATTGAAGTGAAAAATCGGCAATATCCCACATGGAGGTTAGGTGTTTACTTAACCTCCTCATTTTTAGGCAGTTTTTGAAACCCTATTTAAAACTGTTTGTATCCATCGACATTAAAACCTCCCTGGAAAACTTTCTTTCTGATTTGCCTGCGCTAGTTTTAGGCGGAGTCTTACTTTATCCAGCACCGCTCATTTGCAATAGATCTAAGTTAAGGCTCTGTTTTTAAAAGGGTTCGCAAGCGTAACAAGGCTTTTGTATAAGGATGCATACAGTTTCAATGCTTAATATGCGCAGGGTGCGATCAATAGGGGGCTTTCTACTCACCTCAGTTAATGGCTAGCAGCGATGAGTAGAATATGGCAGGCCACACCTATAAATCTGGCGCGGGCAATAAGCGTTTTGCGATAAGTAGTCATTTCGCTATCCGCAGTTGGGCTCTATGGAGCTTAGGGGCGAGCTAAGTAAACCGAACATCGGTTAATCTCATCTGGAGGCACCCAATGAGAGTTAGCGCCCGTAATCAAGGTCGACATCGTATCCGTGCGCGTGAAAAACGCGCTTACCATCCTCCCGTTGTTTCTCCGCTTCAAAACCTCTGGCAACGATCGGCTGAGCGGCGTGCAGCCACCCAAATCCCGCGACATCGATACATGCTTGAGGCGCTTGAGCCTCGCCTGTTATTGAATGCGGATTTGGGGGCAATTGCCATTCAGGATTTTCTGGATGATCCAAACCTGACCTCTGATTTTGTCACCGCTTTTGAAGCAGGTTTTGACCGCCTGTTTGACACACTCGAGGAGGTCGAAGGGACTCTGCAAATTGATACCAATCTGGATATTGATTTGCCAGCCCTGCTTGATCGTGAATACGACGGCCCAGGTGAAGATGGCAATGGTGATGGCAATTTCTTCAATGACCATCAGTCGGTGGCTTTGGCCGGATTGATGGATTATGTCAGCCAACTGACTGACGCTGGCTTCGATGGCTTTGTTGATATTGCTGATATCGACATGGGGGCTTTCGATTTTCATGATTACAACGGCTCAGGCGTGCTTGAAGTCTCGGACGTTATCCGAAGCGGTATTGACGCAGTCTTCAACAACCTGAATGTGGTGGGTAGTCAGGTTTCAGATCTGGTAAGCCATCTAAACGGAAACAACATCTCGTTTGGCGATTTTGATCTGGGCATTACTGCAAGCAATTTGCAGATTGATCCGGCCACCGATGCAGGTGAAGGCACGTACAACCTCACGTTTGACTTGGGATTTGATTTGGGCCGCAGTCACAGCTTCCATTTTGACCTGGGCAGGGGTGCCGACCTCCTGGGGCTGATTTATCCGAGTGATGCTGATGGCCCTGCAGGCATGCCGGAAGTGGAAATCGACACACACTTTGGCTTTGCAACCCAGATCGGACTCGCTGTTACGGTAGATCTTGATGATGTCAATATCGGCACCGAAGAGGACCCGGTGCTTGAAGAACACGTCTTTGTAGATGCAAGTAGTTCGGATTTTTATCTGGGTACTGATGCACAAGTTCGAGCCGGTGTAGATACATCTGCCTCAGTTGGCGCTTTTGATTTCCAAATTGGTTTCCTGGAAATCAGTAATGGCGCTGGTTCAACTTTTGAACTGACCGCGGAGGTTTTGGGTGAGCTGGGTGATACCAACGATGATGGTGTGATCAGTTTTAGCGAGCTTGGTGATGCCGACTATATCGCTGACGAAGTATCCGTCAGCACCGATGGTGCCTTGAACGTTCTGCTGAACATCGACGTGCAGGTTATTGGTGTTGGCAGCTTTGATAATGCCTTTGCGGCGTTGGATCCGGTTATCCAGCTCAGTGGCGATCCCTTTGATGCTGCGCTGCAGCCTCCGGGAGGCGATGACCCTCGAACCGCTCCGATTATTTCGCTGCTGGATTTTGATGCCCTCACACCTTTCAGGAATATGACAGACGAAGGCTTCCTGAACGTCTTGAGACAGTTGGAAAGTTATTTCTCGTCTCTGGAGAACAACCTCGATCTCTTTGGCTTTGATCTCCCCTTTGTCAGTGCCACCTCCCTGCTGGATGCCCTGGATTTTACCAGCGATATTCATGCCTTGATCGATGACCTTTACGATGAAGTGCCGGTCTCCTCGGGGGGCATTTCCAGTACGGCCGACGTACCGACATTTATCTCGGTGCAGGAATTGGCATCTGAACTCAATTCACTTTTGCCCGGCAGTTTGGCAGACCTGGTGCCGAGCTACAGCGCCGATACATTGGTGCTTTCGTTTGACTTTGCATTAGCCCAAACCGTATCCATCAATGAAGGGTTTGATTTCAGCTTCGACCTGGGGCAGGTAGGAGATGTTAATGCCACCGGCGGTTTCTCCGGTAATTCAAATCTCGGAATGGACTTCACGCTGGGCCTGGATTTGTCAGATCCGGCCGAAGTCGCAATAACATCCACTCAGGCACTGTTTGCGCTGTACAGCAACTTCAACAGCGGCGGTAACGCCGCTTCTCCCGTTATCAACAGTGATATCAAATTCCGCCTCAAGGTAGCGGGGCGTGATGCGGTAGATGTGGATTTGGCAGCCGCTGATACGGCGGGTAACAGCAATCTTGATGACCTGGCTTCAGACATTCAGGCTGCCATTGAAGCGGTCTATGCCGATGGTGATATTCACGTCAGTGTGGACCCTGATACTGGACGCCTGGTCATTACGGTCGACAGTTACACTGCGGAAATCGTGATCGATAACAATGAGACTGAAACACCCGATGACGATGTTACTGAATTCGTGCAAGTACTACCGTCACCGGTAACCATCGAGCTGTTGGACGGGGACACACTGGAATTCGCCAAACTTGGCTTCAACGATGGCCAAAAAGCAACGACCTCTCCACTGCCGTCTAACGGCATTCTCAGTGATAGTGCCATTTTTGATGTCATTATCGAGGGCACCAGTCATCAGGTGACTGTCGCCGCGGATGGCACCAACACCAGTGTGCTGGACCTGTTGGCTGATATTGAGTCGGCCATTAATGCCCAGTTCGGTGGTGGCACCGTCAGTGTGGTACCGCTGAATGTGGTTGAGAATGTCTCCACACCTGAGGATCAGGGCTTCAAAATTCTGGCCAGTGACGGGTCCTCTATCCGGATTGATGGCATTAATGCCATTGCACAGAAAGAGCTGGGTCTCGTTAATGGCAGCAGCGCAGCCGAAGTATCTGTGGGTGCAGATTCTGATGTGCTTGAAGACAGTGGTGTGGCAGAAGATGGCCAGCTCAGTGGCGATGCCAACTTTACCATTGAAGCAACCGATGGTTCTGGTGTCACTACTGCAACGGCGGTCACCATTTTGTCTGCGGACACCGATGATAACACCTCTCTCTACGACCTGATTCAGGATATTAATTCCGAGCTTCCAGCAGGTGTGGTGGCCGGTATCGAGAGTGGTCGACTGGTGTTCTCGGCCATTGACGCTGACAGTATCCGCTCTATTCGAATTACCAATGTATCGGGTACTGCCCAGACCGAGTTGGGTCTGGAAAATGATATGGCGGCCAGTAAGCGTGAAGAAAGTCTGGCCTTCGTCAGTGGCGCCAGCTTCTATGCGGACATTGATCTGGCTGCAACCGGTTCAGGCTCTCTGAATGCGGGCTTCCTCGGATTGGACTTTGGCTCGGTAACCGGTGGCCTTTCGGCTGATATCTCGGGTAGCTTCGAAACCCGAGCTTTGGCCGGGGTGGGGGATATTACTGACATCGAATCCTTGCTTGGGTCCCTGGGGGACATGGATGCCGTTGCCAATGTGGCAGTCAGTGGTGATGTGGATTTGGCACTTGGAGGCTTGTCGATAACCGGTGCTGGTGGCGTTTTGGATGACCTCCAGGCTTATCTGGGAGGCTTGGCGTCGCCTACCATCGAAATTCTTGTTGGTGACATTACAGGCTTCAGTGATGGCATCAGTCTTGAACCTCAGATTGATGGCGTTGCTGTGGGGACGCCAGTGCCCGCGCCCGGACCGGATCTGATCGTAAACCTTGAAGGTCTGGAAGAGCTGAAACACTTCGGTGACTTTGCCTTTGCGGATGTGCTGGATGTATTCCAGGAAGCGCGTACTTTCCTGGAGCAACTGGTCGATATCGACTTCCTGGGTCAGCAATTGCCACTCGTTGGTTTGAATCTGGCGGATGCGCTGGACTTCGTTGGCGGCATGGTCGATATCATCGACGACATGATTGGCAGTGATGCTGCTACTGTCCAGGAGCTGGTGGGTACATTGAATGCTGCCCTGGAGCAGGTGACCGATGGTCTGATCAACATGACCTATGAGGTCAACAGCCCGGGGATTCTGGGCTTTGATATCGACTTCAGCCGTGCGGCCTCGGTTTCATTGCCGGTGAATCTATCCCTGTCCGATCTCTTGGGCCCAGGGTTTGAAGACTTTGCCAATCTGGCGGGTAACGCCAACATTGGTGCCAATTTTGCCGCAAATCTTGGTTTGTCCTTTGGTGTGGATGTCAGCAGTCTCAGCACTGGCAATCCGCTGATTTATATTTTCCCGGATCAGACCGGCATCAATGTGAGTGGTGGCGGTTCTGCGACCGAGGTGAGCTTCCTTGCCAGCATCGGTCCATTGGCGGCAGCCATACAGGGTGGTTCACTGGATATGGGGGTGGCCCTTGGTATCCAGCTTCCCAATTGGGACTTGGGTAGTGATGCCGGCAAGCTGAGCCTGAGTGGGCTCAATGTAGGCGAACTCCTGTCCGATATTACCTCTGGTCTGGATGGCGTCTTTGATCTGAACTTCGATTTTGATGCGGTACTGCCGGTCTTCGCCAAACTGGGTGGTTCGTCTCAATTCCTCGGCAATCTGGACTTCCTGGCCGAACTGGATGATCCCTTGGGGGCATTGCAGTTCACGATCGATAACCTGCCAAACTTTGGCCTGATCAACTTCGACGATCTGGGTCTGCTGGATACCATTGAAGTCTTTGTGGAAGGATTCGATATGGTGCTGGGCACCATCGGGGATCTTTTCTCGGGCGAACTCTTTGGTATCAGTGGTATCGATGATATTCCGTTCCTGGGCGACATCCTTGATGCCGCAGACGACTTCGTTGAAGACATCCGCAGTGCCGTCGTTCAGCCGTTATTGGATCTGATTGATGGTGCTCCGGAATTCCTGGCTGATGTGTTTGTTCAGCTGCAGGAGCTTATCTTCACCGCCTTTGATGCGCTGGGTGCATTACCTAACACCATCAATGATGCTGGCGATATTCTGGTTAGTTTCCTGGATGAAGCAGGGGATACCCTGGGTACATGGACCGATGTGGATGACTGGCTGAGTCCCGAAGATGCCTGGAATCAGCTGAATAGCTGGATCACCGAGGCTGACGGCTTCGAGTTTGCACTGGATCTGGATGGTGAGTACGAACTGGGCTTCGGTGATGTGGATCTGGGGCTGCCGGTATTGGGGCTGAAGATCGATGATGAATTGACGGCCAGTTTTGCCTGGTCACTGTTCCTGGGCATGGGCGTAAATCTGAGTGAAGGCTTCTACTTCAAACTGGCACCGGACGACGGTAATGAAATAGCGCTGGATCTGGGTGTGTCCCTGCCGGATGAAGTCAAAGCCAACTTGGGCTTCCTGACCGCGACTGCAACCAACTATAACGTTGGTGACTATCAGGACTTCTTCGCTCGCTTTGCCGCCAACTTGAATGATGCTAACGGCGATGGCCATTTGACCTTCAGTGAAATCCCCAATTCCGACCTGGATGTGGGTTTCGGTGCCCGAGTCGACCTGGATCTTGGCTTGTCGCTGGGCTTCAGTGACGAGATCGATATCGGCCTGGATACTCTCGGGTCGCTTTTCCCGAGCGTAGGTACGGATCTGAGCCTGCAGTGGGGCTTCGGCTCTCAGGACATCTTCAGCGATATCGTCGACTTTGCACTTGCCTTGCCTGAAAACGCAGCGGTTGTGATCGACAATATCACCCTGAACGTGGGCTCCTTCCTGTCAGATGTGCTGAAACCGGTGGTGGATATCATCCAAACCATTGTAGGGCCCTTCGATCCTCTGCTGGATATTTTGACCTCACCGATTCCGGTTATTTCGGACTTGGCTGGTCAGGATATCTCTCTGCTGGATATCGCGGCCCAATTTGGTTATCTCAACCAGGGGCTGGTGGATGCGCTGACTTTCATTTCCGACCTCTATGACACCGTCAGCGGGCTGGATCTGAACAATGGTGACCTGATTGTCGATATTGGGGATATCCTGGGAATAGGCCCGATCGAGTTCGGTGGTGATGCAGCAGATGCGGTTGACCTTTCTGATGCCAATACGGCCAACGCTTTCCAGGATCAGGGCGAGGGCTTCGGCAACATTCTTGCCGGACTGGGTGATACAGGCTTGAGTGGCTTGGGATCAACCCTACTTGGCTCCGGCAGTATCTCCGGCAGTGTGATGAGTCAGGCCGGTACCAGTGGTGGTGCCTTTGGTGGCATGGGCAACAACGGTCTGATCTTCCCCTTCCTGGAAGATCCGACCCAGTTGATTGGCTTGTTGTTTGGTCGTGACATGACCCTGATCTCCTTCGACCTGGCACCACTGGAGTTTGGCTTTGAATACAGCCAGTTCTTCAGTATCTGGGGCCCGATCGGGGTGACCATCGGTGGTGGTATCAATGCCCTGATCGACTTTGCTTTCGGTTACGACACTTATGGTATCCGTACCTTTGCAGACAATGGGTTTACCAATCCGCTGGACCTGATGGCGGGCTTCTATATCTATGACGATACTCCGCAATTACCGGGCGTAGATGTGCCTGAAATCGTGATTACCGGTCAGCTGACAGCCGCTCTGGCAATCAACATAGGTATTGCTGAGGCTGGTGTCGGTGGCGGTATCTTCGCCACTGCCGCGGCCAACCTGAACGACCCCAACGACGATATGAAGGTGCGTCCGGCTGAAATCTGGTCGTATCTCTATGACGAAGCGGCGGGTGAATTCACTTGGGAGAACGTGATCTGCATATTCGACTACTCGGTGCTGATCGAGGCCAAGTTGTTTGTCTACGTGGAAGCGCTCTGGGGCCTCTGGGAGAAAAGTTGGGAGTTCGGCCCGTCATTGCCGCTGCTGGATCTGGAGTACAGCTGTGAGCCCGATCCGCTGCTGGCAACCGATATGGGGGACGGCACCCTCCGACTCAATATGGGTGAGTATGCTTCCGAGCGTATTCATGGTCCAACCGATGACGTAGCTGAAGAGTTCAGAGTCTACCTTCAGGGCGATAATGTGTGGGTGGAAGCTACCATCGATAACACTACCTGGCAGAAAAACTATGGTAGCCAGAGCAAGTACTCCCACATCATGGGTCATGCCGGCTTGGGCGATGACAGCATTGATCTGTCCGGTATGACAGGAAGCTCCTACCTCACCTCTGATCTTACCGGTGGTACAGGGAATGACATTCTGATCGGTGGCGCAGGCAAGGATGTGATCTACGGCGAAACCGGTATCGATACCCTGCTGGGTGGTGATAACGACGACTTCATTGATGGCGGCTCTGGCGACGACAAAATCAATGGTGGTCTGGGCAACGACATCCTGCATGGCCGACTGGACGACGATATCATTCTGGGCGGCGCTGGCAACGATATCATCACCGGTGAACAGGGTGAGGATATTATCAGTGCCGGTAGCGGCGATGACCGCGTCTGGGGTGGTCAGGATATCGACTGGATCGCAGGCGGGGATGACAACGATACCCTGCAAGGTGATCAGGGCGATGACCTGATCTGGGGTGACTTTGACTTTGATATCGATGGCGACTTCAACGTTGCCATGAACGGTCTTGTTCCTGCCTTGATCAATGCTGCCAACACCGGTAATGACTGGATTGGCGGTGGCGGTGGATCCGACTGGATCTCCGGCGATAAAGGTGATGACCTGATCTGGGGCGATTCTTCGTTCCAGACTGAAGAAGACGGTGTGACCATCAAAACAACCACGGCTGACTTTGGTACTCAGCCTGTGTTGGATCGAATTGCCTACAACACTTCAGGTCACGATGTGATCTCCGGTGGCGCTGGCAATGATCGCATCTGGGGTGGTGAGGGTAATGATGTTCTGAGAGGCGACCTCGATGATGACATCACTGACCCGAATGACCGCTTCGAAATGGGTACCGGTAGCGCCACCGGTAACGACTGGCTCTACGGCGAACGCGGTTCGGATGCCGTGTTTGGTAATGGCGGCGACGATCATATCTTCGGCGGCTCCGAAGGTGATTATCTGTTTGGTAACTCGGGTAACGACACCATCGAGGGTGCCGGTGGCCGCGATGCGATCTTTGGTGATGATGGTGAGGTCAGTATCTTTGAAACTGGTGATGCCATTTTGCCAAGCGGAACCTACAACGCACCTACTTTCGACCCTAAAACCCTGAGAACCATCAACGCATCCACCGCAACCGGTAATGATGAGATTGATGGTGGTACAGATGACGACTTCATCTTCGGTGGTAGTGGGGCAGATCAGATTACAGGTGCAGGCGGTGCCGATCTGATCTTTGGTGATAACGGCGAGGCATTGTTTGAATACCACAGCAGTATCGGTATCTCGCTGTTCACAGAGCTGCACTCGCTTGATCATGAGTACGGTGGCAACGATGAAATAGAGGGCTTCCTTGGCGCTGACATCATCATCGGTGGTAAAGGCAACGACACCATTAACGGTGACGCCGACGGCGAGCTTCAAAGTGATGACATCATCGCGGGTGACAACGTCGATGTCTTCCGCGAACTGGATGTGCCGAATCTGCGTGCTGTCCTGGCCACCATGGCAACCACCGATACCTCGATGGCGACTGCCGGTGATGACCTGATCGCCGGTGGCGGCGGTGACGACATCATCTTCGCAGGCCCTGGGGCTGACCAGGTTACCGGCAGTGATGGTCAGGATGTGATCGTCGGTGATAACGGTTCACTCTCCTTCGTAGAAGATGATGATATCGATACTCTCGATTTCGTCCGCACTGACGACTTCAGTCTGACAGGGGATGACTGGATCTCCGGTGGTGCCGCAGCGGATATCGTGCTCGGTGGCGGCGGTGAAGATCACATTTACGGTGATGATATCTTCACACTTAACGGCTTCGGTGATCCTACCGGCTTCGCAGCCATTGCGGATGTTGATGCGGGTGCCGATATCCTCATCGGTGACCAGGGTGAAGTCCTGCTGACGCTGGGACTGATCCGCGAAGTTCGCTCTACCGATACTAGCCACCTGGATGGTGATAACGATGTTATCCGCGGCAACCAGCATGATGATGTGATCATCGGTGGTGAAAACGGTAATCCGTCGCCTGATCAACTGTATGGTGACGAGGGCGACGATATCCTCATTGGTGACGAAGGTGAAGTTATCTACAGCGCGGATTATGAAGACCCGGAAAACCCGGTTCGAGTCCTGGTGCGCTCAACAGACTTCAACCTTGGCCATGATGATGAAATCTACGGCAACGACGGCAAGGACCTGATACTGGGCGGTACCGGAGCTGACTGGATTCAGGGTGATAACGAAGATTCCAGCCTTGCAGCAGTACCGGGCAGCGATATTCTCTTCGGTGACCAGGGACGCGTGGATTACACCAATGGTCTGGTGGATGAGATAACTGCAACCGATACCCAAGCTTCGGATGGTGGTGACGATACCATCGCCGGTAACGATGGACGCGACTTCATTGTGGGTGGTGTGGGAGACGACCGCCTCAGTGGTGAGGGTGAGTTGCTGAGCGATGTTTCAGGGCTGGGTCTCTATGACGACGTCATCCTTGGTGACCTGGGTGTGATCTACTACAACGGCCCGGCTACCGATGATGCTGATCCTCTGACGGTCGATGAAGTCAGAACCACAGGCTTCACCCTTGGCGGCGATGACACCATCCTGGCTGGCGCCGGTAATGACGTGGCCTTCGGTGGCAGCGGTAACGACACCCTTATTGGTGACAATCTGGATACCTTTACCGGAATTAATCCCAATAACGATTGGGCCACTCTGCAGACCAACCCCGGCGATGACATCCTGATTGGTGACCAGGGCTATGCAACCTGGACCAATGAAGAGCGCGTCGATATTGAAACGACGGATACAGAATCCGCAGATGGAGGTGTCGACTACATCGAAGGTAATGATGGCGCCGATGTCCTCATGGGTGGTGTTGAAGGCGACACCCTGATGGGTGAAAGCTGGGCCGTCAGCCTGGTAGCAGGCAGCTCAGCATCCTACAACGATGTGATTCTGGGTGATGAGGGCCGAGTGGAGTATGACGGCCCGGACGCAGACAGCAGCACCTTCGATCTGATCACCACCCATACCGCCGCACTGGGCGGTGACGACATCATCTTCGGTAACCGCGGAACAGACTATGTGTTCGGTGGTGCAGAGAACGATGAAATACACGGTGATGTGTACGAAAACGGAGGTGATTGGCAGGCATCGGATGCGGGCGCTCAGGACTGGTTGATGGGCGACAGTGGCCAGTTTGTGCTCAACGCTGGACTTCCGGTTTCATTGGAATCAACCGATACCAACGTGGGCGGCAATGATGTTATCCACGGGGATAACGGGGACGACCTGGCTATCGGTGGTATCGGTAACGATACCCTCTACGGCGAAACCCAGCTGGATGAGCTGGATCTGATGAATGGTGCCGCAGGCAACGACAGCCTGCTGGGTGATAACGGTCGCGTCGACTGGACACTGGCCAGCGACTCCGTAGCAGGGCGCAGTGAACTGGGCACCTTCGATCTGGATGGGGAAACCGCTGACCAGACAACCCTGGATCGCATCATGACCATTGCGCCAACCCACGGCGGCAGTGATGTGATCTTCGGTAACGGCGGTAACGATACCCTGATGGGCGGCACCGGAGGCGATCGCCTCTGGGGTGACAGCGGTGATGGTGGTGACTTCGGTGGCGGTACTGGCCCTGATGGCGCCGATGGCAAGGATCTGATCTTCGGTGACCATGCCAAGGTTTATCCAAGTCTCGGCGCAATCAACAGCACCTTCCTCAACAATGACTTCTTCGCCATCGATACCGCAGAGACTGATCTGGGTGGCGACGATGTAATGTTCGGTAACGGCAATGACGACATCATGCTGGGTCAACAGGGGGATGACATCATCTTCGGCGGCCTTGGCAACGATGACCTCATTGGTGGTCATAACGTCGAAGGTGGCATTGATGAGCAGGATACGCTGACCGCTGCCGATTACGACTTTGCCGATGGTCAGGCACTGGCCGACTGGGATCCGACCGATGCGGATGACCTCAACGACATCATCGACGCCGGTGGTGGCAATGACGTGGTCGCCGGTGATAACACGGTCATCATCCGTCAGGATGGCGGCAGCACCAGTCCTCGCTTCCAGATGGTAGGTGAAGGCGGACTGCTCTATACCCTGAACCAGGTCAACGTGGCAGGCACTTTGGTTGATGAATCCTTCTCGGCCAATATCGCCGGTGTGGATCAGGCCAACCCGGATCACGGTATAGGCCGCGATATCCGCCTGCTAGACCACAGCGATACCATTGAGGCTGCAGCCGTGAGCGATCCGGGTGCGTCTCACACCTTCGGTAACGATGTGCTAGCCGGTGGCGCCGACGATGATGAAATGTTCGGCCAACTGGGCGATGACATCATGCAAGGTGATGGCTACGTAGAGCTGGCTACCGCGCTGGGACCTTATGTCGCAGGCCTGGGCATTAACCCTTCCTTCGCGCTGGGCGTTAGTGCCTGGACAACCGGTCTTGCCAGTACCGGACAGCTGGGTCTGCGTCTGGTCGAAAATGCCGCTACGGATGGCGATGACTACATGGAAGGTAACGGCGGCAACGACCGCATGTACGGTGGTCTCGGTCAGGATGACATGATCGGTGGCAGCTCAAGCCTCTTTGGTCTGGATGGTGAATGCAGCCTGCGACCCGATGGGGCCGACCTGATGTACGGTGCCTCCGGTGATGCTGACCGTTTGGATCGAAACGATGAAAGCGGTGGCCATCGTCAGGATGCCGATGTGATGCTGGGTGATAACGGCAATATCTACCGGATGGTGGATGAAAGCGGTTATCTCGACTTCAACTACGACAACTACGATGAAATCGATCCTGAAATCCGCGTCCGTTCAATCGATCTGCTCGACTACGGATACGAAGTGGGCTATGACGCAGGCACCAACACCTTCACCCTGAGTTTCGATCAGGGCGTCGGCAAGGGCGATCTGATGTTCGGTGAAGCCGGTGATGACATCATGCGCGGTATGCACGGCGACGATGTTCTGTTCGGTAACGCCGGCAACGATGACCTCTACGGCGAACATGGTAACGACTGGATCTCCGGTGGTACCGGCAGTGACGGTATCCTGGGTGATGATGGTCTGCTCTATACCAGCCGTAACAGCACCGATTATGGTGAATCCCTCTACGGCATAGCTGCTCTGGATGAAACCAATCTGGAAATCTCCACTCCGGGGAACCTGCAGCGTGCGGTGATCAACGTGGATGGCGAGCTGAAACGCACCGCTGACCTGATCGCCTTCCGCACCACCGCTGATGCCAGTGCCCAGCAGTTCAATGACATCATCTTTGGTGGCTGGGGTACTGACTGGATTCACTCCGGCGATGGCGACGATGCCGTGTCCGGTGCCGAAGCCCTGCCGTTCTACTACGAGGCAGACGGCAGCAGCTTTACAGCGGTGAACGACCTGCTGAAAACCCAGCAACTGGCGCCTAGTGTCGGTGGCAGCAGTACTCAGGCCAACCCGTTCTGGTATGCGATTGCACCTTACAACCCGGGCGACATCCTGCGCTTTGAGGGCAACGCCAAACCGGATGAGTTTGCGCTCTACGACGAGTACTCACCGCGTGAACAGATCTGGATCGACACCAGCGGTGAGCGTGTGGCGCTGGCCGATCTTAATGGCGATGAGTTCCAGTTCCTGCTCAACTTTGATGCGACAGAAGGCGCTGATGAAGTTAACTTCGAACAAGGCCTCAAAAATGACGGTAATGACCGTATCTTCGGTGACTTGGGTAACGACTGGATTGTCGGTGGTACCGGACGCGATCACATGTACGGTGGCCGCGGCTCTGACCTGATCAATATGGATGATGATCACTCCACCAATGGTGGTGCCAACGATGATCCCGATGCCTATCAGGCCTACTCGGACATCGTCTATGCCGGTTCCGGCCGTGATGTGATGATCCTTAACACCGGTGCTGACCGTTCCATTGACTGGGTGGGCGAGTACAACAGCTATATCGTTCCATTCAGCCCCTTCGGCGCCTTCCACATCAGCCGCAGCTTGCAGCCGCACTTGCAGGATTACCTGTATGACCTGTCTGAAAGCGATGGTGCCGACCAGACCCTGCCGGATGGCGGACTGTTTGTAGAACAGAAAAACGATGACGTACGTACCGACGATCCGGATCCGGCCCGTAACTACGAGCCCTTCGGTGAGCTGGGCATGGTGCTGCAGAGCGACTACGACTGGAATGACCAGACCGGTGCGCCGTCCGATCCTCAGCCGGGTAACCTGCAGGGACCGCGTGAAATCATGCGTCGCGAGCTGTTTACCGATGATTCCGGTAATGGCAACGGTGGCGGCAATGGCGGTGGCCAGGGTAATAACAACATTCTGGCCTTTGCCGAGCTGTCAGGCAGCTGGGCAACCGGTTCAGGCGCTTACAGCGTAACGCCGGATACCCAGGGGGCTGAAGCCCTGTCTCTGTACTATCTGGATGCGGATCAGCCGGAGTACATGGAAATTCTGGCCAGCGTGAATATGGAAAAAGACCGCGCGGGCTGGAAATCCAATGCCTACATTATCTTCGACTATCAGGACGAGCAGAACTTCAAGTTCGCTGGCCTGGAAGCCGGTACAGATAAAGTCCAGATCGGTCACCGCACCGAGTGGGGCTGGGCAGTGGATACCCAATCCAACCTGCGTCTGCGTGATGGTCAGGCCTATGATCTGACACTGGTAATGCACGGCACAGTGGCCACACTCTACGTGGATGGTACCGATCCGCTGAGCTTTAACTTCGCCGAAGCGATCAATGATGGTTATCTGGGTGTAGCCACTGATGGCGGTCGCGCCACCTTCGATGATTGGCAGATCCAGAAACTGCCGCCAGTGATCACGCTGGAGAAAATGGACAGCTTCGACGATGCCAGTAATCCGCTTGGATTGAGCAGTGGTGGCTTCAGCATCAGTGGTGGCCTGCTGAACGGCAGCAATGGTGATCTGGCAACCACCGAGTTCGAGATCCAGTCCTTTGCCAAACTGGTTATGGAAACCGTGCTGTCCGGCAGCGGCGAGGGTGGTCTGGTCTACGACTACTACAGCGATACCGAGTACAAGTTCGTCACCCTGGATATGGACAGCGGCGAGCTGAAAATGGGCCATGCCACTGACAAGGGAGTGCAGATTGATACCAGTCTGGACGTCAATCTCAAAGGCAATGGTGATCATACACTGAGCCTGAATGCACTTGGCGGTGGCGTGAGTGTCAGTGTCGATGGAACCGCCGTCACTGGCCATGTGTACAACAGTCTGGTGAACGATGGTGACATGGGTCTGCTGGTCAGCGGCGGTAGCCTTGGCTTCGACAGCTTCACGATTGCAACCGATGACCCGGCCTACCTTAACAGCAGCAACCTGGTAGCGGATAAGCCGGCTACCGATCCTGTTGGTGCTGATGCGATGCTGACCGAAGAGCAACTGGCATTGATGATCGATGCCGGCAAGCTGCGCTGGGCCGAAATGCTCGGTGATCGTGTCGACATGGAAGGTCTGACCATAGATGACTTTGTCATCACCGATCTGCCGGGACAAACCCTGGGTATGGCACTGCCGGATGGTCGCATCCTGATTGACGGTAATGCCGCAGGCTACGGCTGGTTTGTCGACGAGACACCGATGGATGATGTCGAGTTTGACGGTCAAGTTGATGGCATGGACCTGTTGAGTGCCGTGATGCACGAAATGGGACACGTCTTCGGTCTTGAGGGTCATGCCGGTGACAGTGAAGACCTGATGTCGGCAAGCCTCTCTGAGGGTGAGCGCCAGGCTGAAACAACACTGGTGGACAACGATCCAGAGACAGGCCCGAGTAATGGTCAGGTGTTTGAATATGTGCTCGATGTTGCAGGCGAGGCGTCACAGGGTAGTCCGGAGGTGCATGCCGGTGGATTGGTTGATTGGTCAGACAATGGAAACGGCCATGCAGCCACCAAGGCACAGAGTGGATCAAGGGTATCCGCCTTCCCTGAGTTCCTGTTCGAACTGGATCAGCTTACAGGACATCCATTGAATAAATAATCCACAGAATAAATAAGGGAGGACAGTCTGAAAAAAGCGCTTACAGTGGCCACCCCGAGGGGTGGCCACACTTATATGAAAAAGCCCCCGATGAAGTGTGAAATTGACCTCAATTGGGGTCATAAAATGGGCCCGAAACCCGCGTAAATAGGCGGTTGTACTGGTCGCAGTGGTCTATAGTGAATAGGCAGTCTGAGTGATCACTCAAGGCAGTGATGCTCAAGTGGTGGAAGCAGCAATAAACCAGATGAAGGATACGAGATCATGGCAACTTCAGACGCTCAATCGTTCGATCAGGCAAAAAGCGAAAAACGCCCCGCAACTCCCAAGGTCAGCTGGGATGACTCTCAAATGGCCAGCAGTTATGCCAATGTCGTGAATGCCGTCAGCAGTCGTGAAGAGTTCACACTGTTCTTCGGTACCAACCAAACCTGGAACGCTACCGATAAGGAACTGGTCGTTCATCTCACCAACCGCATCATGCTGAACCCTCATGCTGCCAAACGTCTTCTGACGCTTTTAGCCGCAGTGATGAAAGAGCATGAGCGTCGTTATGGCGAAGTCAATATTGAGCCAACCGCTGCCAAACCGGCTGCGACTGCTATGAACGGCTGAAGGAGGTTAGGCCATGACCGCTCAGCGGGCAGGCTTACTCGATAGTGTCAGCTGGCGCCAACTGACCCATTCTTCTGAAGACAGCGAGTTTTTCTCGGGCTGGCTGACGCTTCAGATTGAAATGGTGGGCGGAGTCGCCAGCGGCATTATCGTCTTTGCCCCTCTGGGTGAAGAGCGTTTTCGGCCTGTGGCTGTATGGCCTGCTGGCCGCACCCCGCTACCGGCCTTGATGCAGGCAACCGAGCAGGCATTGGCGCGCAGACAGGGGCTGGTAAAACGGCTGGACCCGGAGCAGGGCATTGACGCGACACATAGCCTGGCGTTTCCCGTAATGGGCGAAGACAGGGTCTGCGGGGTCGTCGCTTTGCTGGTTAAGCGGGATGATGACACAGATCTGCAGGCCGCCATGCGTCAACTCCAGTGGGGGTCCGCCTGGCTGGAAAAACACCTGCTGAAAGATGAAGTCGGTCAACTGCGTCAAGTGATGGATCGTGCCAGCCACGTGCTGGAGCTGGCGGCATTGGCAACGGATCATGATCAGTTCGGTGTGGCCGGCAACCTGGTTCTGGTTGAGCTGTGCAGCCGCTTTCAATGTGATCGAGTCTCCCTCGGTCGTATACAAGGCCAGCATGTTCGTATGCTGGGCATTTCCCATACAGCCAATTTTACGCGCCGAATGAACCTGGTGCGGGCACTTGAATATGCCATGGAAGAGGCGATAGATCAGTCGCAGGAAATTATTTATCCCCAGGATGAAGACGCTGAACCGGTGGTGTGCAGGGCACATGCGGAGCTGGCCCGTTTACATGGTACCGGGGGCAGTATCGTTACAATTCCACTGGTATCCGGCGACCGTGTTTTCGGCGCCATGACCTTTGAATTTCCGCCGGGTCGCAGCCTGACCGAGTACGAACTGGATACCTGCAGCGCGGCTTCAGGGCTGGTTGGTTCCATATTGGATGCCAAGTGGCAGAATGATCGGCCCTTACCCGCCAAACTCCTGACATCGTCTCGTCACGGACTCTCTCGCCTTCTGGGGCCCGGTTACCTGGGCCGCAAACTTTTTCTGATCGGCCTTCTGGCGCTGGTGCTGTTTTTCCAGTTTATGGTGGTGCCATTCAGAGTGACCAGTGATGCTGTGCTTGAAGGTGTTGTGCAACGTATTTCGGCAGCGCCCTTTGATGGCTTTATTGCTCAGGCCAATGTGCGAGCGGGTGATCAAGTAAAGCAGGGCGATCTCTTGGCACAACTGGACGACCGTGATTTCCAGCTTGAGCTGCACGCCTGGCAAAGCCGTCGAACTCAATATCAAGCACAGATTCAACAGGCGAGGGCAGAAGGCGACCGAGCGGCGATTGGAGTACTGGGTGCCCAGATCGAAGAGGCTGATGCGCAGATCGGATTGCTGACGCAAAAAATTGAACGTACGCGGGTGGTAGCGCCCTTCGATGCACTGGTGGTGGCGGGGGACCTTAGCCAGTCGCTGGGCAGCGCCGTTCGACAGGGGGATACCCTGTTCCAACTGGCACCGCTTGATGCCTACCGTGTTGTCGTCAAAGTCGACGAACGCGATATCACAGAGTTGCAGACAGGACAAACCGGCGACCTGATACTTTCAGCCTTGCCGGATAGCCGTTACCCATTGCAGGTTGAGCGTGTAACCCCGGTGACGCAGGCAGAGGAAGGTGGCAACTTCTTTCGCGTTGAAGCGCGACTGGAGCAGGAGGGTGTCGGGCTCAGGCCGGGTATGGAAGGCGTAGCCAAAATTGAAGTCGGTGAGCGCAAGCTGATCTGGATCTGGACGCGACGTCTGGTGGGTTGGATCGAGCTTCAGCTCTGGAAATGGATGCCCTGAGGGCGGGGTAGCGCATGGCCGAGCAGCAAAATCCCTACTGGTATCGCGTTGCAAGCCTGAAACCTCGTCTAAGGCCACATGCTCATTTGCACCGTCAGGAGCAACGAGGTCTTATCTGGTACGTGCTTCAGGATACAGCCTCAGGCCGGCATTTCAGATTCACGCCTGAGGCGTATCAGTTTCTTGGGTTGCTGGATGGCTCCCGTACCGTTGAAGAAGCCTGGCTGCATTCACGTCGGGTACTGGGTGAAGAGGCGCCTCAGCAGGAAGATGTCATTCGACTGCTGTCTCAGCTGCATTCGTCGGATCTTTTGGATGGCTATCAGCTGCCTGACCCCGAAGAGGTGTTTAATCGCGCGACCAAATCCCGGCAACGTAAGCGTTTACAGCAATATCTCTCGCCTCTGGCTCTTCGCATCCCTCTGCTGGACCCTGAACGCTTTCTGAAAGCGACCCGACCTCTGGGGCGGCTGATGTTTTCCTTGCCAGGCGCACTGGTTTGGCTGGCTGTTCTTCTGGCTGGTGCCTGGGTAGCGATTACCGAATTTGATGCGCTGACCGACAACCTCACCGACCGGGTTCTGGCGGCCGATAATATCCTTATCATTCTCATCGCCTTTCCGCTCTTGAAGTTGTTCCACGAATTCGGGCATGCCTATGCGGTGTCACGTTGGGGCGGTGAAGTGCATGAAATGGGCGTGATGTTTCTGGTGTTCATGCCGATTCCTTACGTGGATGCTTCGGCAGCCTCCGTGTTCAGAAGTCATTGGCAGAGAGCCTGGGTGTCTGCCGCCGGTATGTATGTTGAGATGTTTCTGGCTGCATTGGCGGTGATTGGCTGGTCACTGATCGAGCCGGGCATGCTGAGAAGTATTCTGTTTAATGTGGCCTTGATCGGCAGCGTAACCACATTGCTGTTTAACCTTAACCCTCTGCTGCGTTTCGACGGCTATTACATCCTTGCCGATATCATTGATATTCCGAACCTGGGTACCCGCGCCAATAAGCATTTCCAATACCTGTGCCAGCGTTATCTGTTGGGGTTGGAAGATGCGAGCTCGCCAGCTGTTGCGCGAGGTGAAGCGGCCTGGTTTTGCTTTTTTTCGGTAGCCTCCTTTTGTTACCGCGCGGTTGTCGTCACCCTGATCGCGCTTTTTGTGGCTGGCAAATTTTTCATCATAGGTGTCCTGCTGGCGATGCTGGCCGTTGTGATGATGGTTGTAGTCCCACTCAGTAAATTGTTCTGGTTTCTTTTGACCAGTCCAAGAATGCACCGTCGGGGAATACGGGCCTATCTGGGAGCGGCTGGTGCAATGCTGGTACTCGTTGCAACGATCTTCATGTTGCCCTTCCCGCTCAACACCTATGCCGATGGTGTGGTCTGGGTGTCTGAGCATGCGGAAATCACGACCGGTGAAAGTGGTTTTGTGGATGCTGTGGCCAAACCCAGTGGCAGCCAGGTCGTTCAGGGTGAGGCGCTGTTAACGCTCTCGAACGATCAGTTGGATATGGAACTCAGTGCTGCTTTGGCCAGGCAAAAAGCGTTGAGCGCCCGCTACGCCGCAGACCGTGCTGAAGACCGCGTGCGCTCGCAACTGACGGCTATTGAGTTAAAACACAATCAGACGCGTATTGATGATCTGCAGCGCAGGCAAGCCGCGCTAACGCTTTATGGTCCCTCCAGCGGGACTCTGCTGGTCGGCAATACCAGTGATATGCCGGGCAGTTTCATTCACAAGGGGGAAGTGCTGGGGTTTGTGGTCTCGGATGAAAGTGTACGTATTCGTACGCTTGTAGAGCAGGGTGATGCTGGCTTGGTAAGGGATCGCCTGGAAGGTGTTCGTGTGCTGGTGGTCGACAATTTGGAACAGGAATACGGTGCGCATCTGGTACGTCAGGTACCGGCAGCCAGCGATCAATTACCGTCTCCGGTATTTTCCACTCAAGGGGGCGGTCAGGTTGTATTGCGGCCGGATGCAACCGAGGGCGAAGCGCGTGCCATGAACACCCTGTTCCACATTGAGCTGGCGTTCGATCAATTACCTGAGCAACCCAAGGTTGGCCAGCGAGTCCATGTGAAGTTCCTGCTGGGCTATGAGCCAGTGGGGTATCAAGTGCTAAGACGGGCGCGCCAGTTGTTCCTGTCCAGGTTCCAGTTGTGAGGTAGGTGATGAAAGCACGTAGCGCTATTCTGTACCCAGAGAGGCATTCCCCCGAGTCGGGGCCATCTCTGATGCAATGGCTCTCGGGCTTGCGTCCTCAGGATAAGGCAACACACTCTCAGGCGCCCATCGATGAACCAGGCTTGGCCGTACGTTTGCAATCAGCCGCTGATGCTCTGGAGCGACAGCGGATTTTGCAGGAATTTGAACAGGAACCTCAGGCGCGCGCGCAACTTGCCCTGACCTGCATGGGGTTTGCCTTGCATCACCTGGACCCGGAAATCTCGATCGTCAAGCAAGAACTTGCAGCTGCACAGCAGCTTTTAGACGGTCAGTGCCTGGCGTGGCAAGGCGCAGAGAGCCGCTGGCGAGTGGCGGCATTAACCGCAGCGGCCTGGGCTCAGGCTGGTGTGCCGGTACAGGTTATTCATGCGAATCAGGCCGAAGCACAGGAGGCCTGGCTATTGGCAGAAGCCTTCTATCGAGCGCTGGGAGTCAATGCGGGACTGATTCAACCTCGCTTAAGCGCGAGCCTGAGAAACAACCTCTACGCCAGCGGGCCGGTGCACGTCTCAATCAGCGAACTCATGCTGGACTACCTGCGGGATCGCCGTATCAAAGGGGCCTTTGAAGGCGAGCAAACGCAGCGTATCAAGCGCTGTCTGACCAGCAAGGGCAGCAGCAAGTCATTAATACTGCACGGGTTGGAGCGTGCCGTTTTAGTGGATGGTCGAGCCCTGTTGTGCGAATCAGCGATGACGTCGGTTGTTGCCAGTGATCGTATGGAACTCAATGAAGATGAAATGCTGACTTATGCTTTGGCCGGTATCGCCGGGCAATTGCAGGAAGAGCGTGATTTTCAGATTAACTCTGAGAGCATCCAGCTGACTGCGGCGGGGCGGCAGCGCCTGTTGTATTTGGGCGAAACGCTGCCACTGGCGTTGCGCAAGAGCCTGAAGTTGGAGCAACAGGTATTGCTTGCGCTGAAGGCTTTTCGTCAACTCCAGCCGGGACAGGACTATCAGCTGGAAGAGGGGCAGGTAGTTCTGCGCGAAGGACTTGAGGGAGACTGTACCGGTTTAAAGGCATTTCTGGCCGTTCGAGAAGGCTACCGGCCGGGACAAGGCATGGCTCAGTCAGGGCGCTTGAGCTATCGCCGTTTTTTACAGCGATACCGTGAACTCTCGGCTCTTGTGGATCGCAGTGACGATATCGCTGATGAGATAGAAAAGAACTATTCGCTGAGGGTTACACCCGGATACCCCGTCTCCCTGCCAGTGCCCGATTTTATTTGTGAGCGCTCGGTTGATGCTTTAGAGCGACTCATCGATGACGTCAAGCAGCACCAGACACAGGGCGGGCGGGCCATTATCTACGCTGGGCGAACTGCTGATGAAGCCTTGCCCCTGTTGTCCGCGCTGGACGAGTCAGGGGTTGCTTTTGATGAGCTGGATGAGCGCTTAACCTCAGCACCGCCAACCTCTTTGGGTGTGCTGATCGCGAGTAACCAAAGCCTGGAAAAACTTTGCGAAGGCCCCTTGGCGGATTGGCCTTTTTTCAGTCTGCTACCGCTGTATGTGAAGGATTGCTACTGGCTGGGTGCCTGGGATTCACGGCCCCTGTCTCATCTTCGTCCTTTCGAGCAACGGTTAATGGGAAGCGGGTTCATACCGGCTGAGTTGTCGAGGGTGCAACGCTGGTTGCTGGCTCGAGCGTTTAGACGGGATGCCAAGGAGCAGCGTAGCTTGAGAGAGTCCATGATGGCGGCAGATGAGCACTATCGTCACCTATTGAGTTTTACGGGTACAGGGGAGTAGGAGCGAAGGCTATGTTAAAAGGAGTCGCAGCTGTTCTGGTCATGAGTTGCTCCCTGCCGTTGTGGGCGCAGGAGCAGCGTTTCGAGTGCCTGATTGAGCCCTGGGTAGAGGTACGGCTTGGGGCTGAGACTCAGGGGATTCTTCAGTCCGTAGAGGTAGAGCGAGGCGATACGGTTGCTAAGGGGCAACTGGTGGCACGATTGGTGACTGATGTTCAGGAGGCAACCCTGGCGCTGGCCAGAGCGAGAGCGGCAAACGAGTTGCCGATTGAAATTGGCCGTGCGCGTGCCCAGTACGAAGCGGTCTCATTGGGGCGCAAGCAGGAACTGCATGGCAAGAAAATGATCTCGGATCAGGAGGTGGATGAGGCGCGTATTACAACTCGTCTGGCGCGCCTGCAGACACGCGATGCCGAGGTGGAACATCAGCTGATGCAGCTGGAGCTGGGCCGAGCCGAAGCGATGGTGCGGCAACGCGAGATTCGCAGTCCCATCGATGGTCTGGTGGTAGAGCGCACTCTGGTGCCGGGCGAGTATGTCACGGAAGGGGAAAAGGTTGTGTCTCTGGCTCAGATCAATCCGCTCAGGGTTGAGGCCTATTTACCCTTGGACATGATCGGGAAGGTGCATAAAGGCAGCCGGGTAACTGTTTATCCCTCCGCACCTGTTGGCGGTGAGCTGGCAGCTGTGGTGCATGTGGTTGACCGGGTAGTGGATGCAGCCAGCGGGACGCTGGGTGTCAGTATCCGTATGGAAAACCCGGAACATCTGACACTGGCCGGCATTGGTTGTCAGGTTCGGTTTGAAGAGTCTCAAGGGGCTGCATTGGCAGCCCACTGAGAGATGAAGGCCAATAGGGCGTCAGAGCGAGAAGCGTTGCAACAGCGCCTGTTGTTCTTTGGCGTATTCCAACAGTTCACGGCTGCTCCTGGACGCCTGGCGCGCGCCTTCGGTGGTTTCCTGCGCGGTGTCATTCAAGCCATTCAGCGTTTGGCTTACTTCCTCTACTGCATCGGTTTGTTGCCGCGCGGCTTCGGTGATCTGTGTGCTCAGACTACCGATATGGGCGATGGCGCCGTTGAGAGATTCCAGCGACTGTTGTGACGTGTTGGCGTGTTCAACACACTGTTGGGTTTGTTCATAGCTGGACTTCATTACGTTCACAACGCTGGAAATACTGGACTGCATGTTTTCCACCATGGACTGAATTTGCCCTGTGGAATTTTGCGTGCGACTGGCCAGTTCACGCACTTCATCAGCCACTACTGCAAACCCACGGCCGTGCTCACCGGCTCGGGCCGCTTCGATTGCAGCGTTCAAGGCCAGCAGGTTGGTCTGCTCGGCAATATCACGAATAGTCGAGAGGATGCTGTCGATTTCACTGCTGTATCCCGCCAGTTGGTCACTGACACTCACGGCCTGCTGAATGCCATCAGCTTGCGTGTTGATGCTGGCCAGCGTTGCTTGCAGGTTGGCGGTCAAGCTGTGACTGAGGTTTTCGCATTCATGTACGGCGCTCAGTGTTGTTTGGCTGTGGCTGGCCACTTCAGCAACGCTGCTGGATATTTCGGTAGAGGCTGAGGCGGTCAGCTGCAGCTGATCGCTCTGACGTGACATTGCTTGAGTAGTCTGTTCACTGACCGCAGAGCTTTGACTGGCAACGCTGGCCAGGTGTTCGGAGCCACGCGTAATAGTGGTCACCATATCTCTTAGCCCTGCGACTACATCATTCAGTGACTGAGCCAGCTCGCCAAACTCATCCTTGCGTTGATCATCAAATTGCACGCGAAGATCGCCTTCGCGCAATGCAGTCAGTTGCTGGCGGATGGCGCTTAGGGGCTTACGCAGCGCCTGAATGGTCAACAGGGCAATGAAAGAGGCTAGTACTATGGCCGTGCCGGTGACTGCAAGGATCACCAGCTGACTGAACGACTGAGTTTGCTGTCCCTTATCTCGGGCCTGTTGAGCTTGAGCTTGTGCTTTGCTGATCAATGTCTGTGAAGTGGCAGTGAAACCATCCATCAGTTTGGAAAGCTCGCCCAGAGTCGCAAGCAATTGGTCTCGGCTGGCGAACATGCGGTTATTCAGATCAATGACACCATTTTCGCCATAGAGCATCTCTTCCAGTCGATCAACCAGCGGCTGGATCTGCTTGGCCTTGGGCGATACCTCGGAAAATTTCGCAAAGGTTTCCAACAGGCTGCCTTTATTACCCTTGGCTTCATCGTTCAAGCGTTCCAGCTCACCATGTCGCTGGAAATTGAACAGCATGAAGCGGTAGCTGTTGGCGGCGCGAGTGACCGGTCGGATCTGCTGAATACCTTCACTGTTATCCGAGGTCGACAGGTAGTTACGGCCCCAACTGGTGAGGGCATCGTTTTGGGTGAAAAACTGCACTGACATCTGAGCAACCTGCTGACTCAGTTGCCGTTCCTGCTCATGCAACTGGAAAAGCCGGTTGGCCAGTTGTTCAAGCTCGCCCGCCTGTTGCTGCATGCTATTGATCAGCGGCTTTTCTTCGTTATTGGCGGACATCTGAGACGCCAGGCTGTCTAGTTGTTCCACCAGAGCTTGGTAACTGCTCTGGTAGTTGGCCCTGTTGGTATCGAATGAGGTTTGGTCTCGTTGCGCCAGGGTGGCATAGAGGTGCGTAGTGGCGGTCTGGAGGGCCTGTGTCTGGCTATAACTGCGTTCTGTTAGCGGGATCACCTGGTTGGTGACAAGGCTGAGCCCGTCGCCCAGGGTGCGGCTGGCATAGAGGCCGGCAGCGCCAACCAGGAGAATGAATAACACGAGTAGGGCGAATCCAAGCATGATTCGCTGGGTTATATACAGCTTCATGGTGACCCTGCAGTTATTTTTATTAATGGGGTTCTTTGGTACTAAGGGTATTTGCTTATCACGAGACTGTAAATAGCTGCATTAGTGTCTCCACCTAATAGCACTTTTGGGTTGGATCAATATTTGAACAGCTTTTCCGGGTTGTCACATGATTGCAGTGGCCTTCAGCTGAGGCGAAGACTATGCTTTCTGGTTTGGTGGTTATTCATTTTCTCTGAGACAGGCCTGATGTTTAAGTACTCTCCGGACAAGAGTTCGATTCGTTTTCGCATCGGTAAGGCATTGGAAAAAAGCCTTGAGATGATCGGCATGCGCACCCTTGATGCGCAGTTCATGTTCTCCTATATCCTGATCTTCGTTCTGACCGCCCTTATAGGTGTTTCAGTGTGGATGACCGGGAGTGATGATGCGACTGCTATCAATGTGGCAGGTAAGCAGCGCATGTTGAGTCAGAGACTGGCCAAGGAAACGCTGCTTCTTCAGCAGGGAGCTGCGGATGCTGGTTTGGCGCAGGCAACCATTCGTGCTTTCGAAAGTGCTCATCAGGCACTGTTGAGCGGCAACGAGCAGATGGGCATCAAGGCCGCGTCTGATCGTGAGGTCCGCAAACAGCTCGAGCATGTTGGCAAACTCTGGCGCGATTATCGAGGCACTGTGGATCAGCTGTTGAGTGGCGCTGCGGCCAGTCAAAGTGACCTGGCGCGTTTGCAGCAGCAGTCCATCTCCGTGCTGACCGAAATGAACAAGGCCGTTGGCATGATGGAAAATATCTCCATTGCTCAGCAGTCTTTACTGCAACAGATCGCACTGGCGGTAACAGCCATTGTGCTGGTGTTGATTGTGATGGGGCGCATGTTTGGTCTGACCGTTATGTTTCGTCAGATCAAGAACCTGCGGGATCATCTGCGCGTGTTGGCCGAAGGCAACTTCTCGCTGCCAATCGAAGTGGATAATCCGCGTAATGAGGTGGGGCAGAATTACACCGCCTACAACGGCATCATTCTGGAAATCGGCGAGCTGCTGCACAAGGTGGGCCAGACCTCCGGCCGTATCAGCACGGGCGTTAGCCAGATCAATTCGGCTCTGGCTGATACTGATCGTGGTGTCAGCGATCAGCAGGCACAGATCGAGCAGGTGGCTGCTGCAATCACTGAAATGTCTTCAACCGTGCAGGAAGTGGCACTGAGTGCGGCCAATGCAGCCAGCTCGGCTGAAGCCGCTAACGAATCGGCCAAGGGTGGACAGGCGCTGGTTGCGACGGTCAGTGATCAGATTGGTAATGTGTCCGACCAGGTGCGTCAGTCCGGCCAGGTGATCCGCGAGCTGGCCAAGGGCAGTGAAGAGGTGAGCCAGATTCTGGATGTGATTACCGGAATTGCCGAGCAGACCAACCTGCTGGCATTGAACGCGGCGATTGAGGCCGCGCGTGCGGGTGAGCAGGGGCGAGGCTTTGCCGTCGTCGCTGATGAAGTGCGTACCCTGGCGCAGCGTACACAGGAGTCCACCAGCAACATCGCACGCATTGTCGAACGTCTGCAACAGCACTCAGCTTCAGCGGTACGCTCCATCGAAACCAGCCAGCACATGGCTGAAGAGAGCGTGGCCAATGCGGAAGAGGCTCGCAGTGTGTTGTTGCGTATTGTGGATGCGGTTTCCATCATCAACGATATGAATACGCAGATTGCCACTGCTGCCGAAGAGCAAAGTCAGGTGGCACAGGATATGGACCGTCATATCACCTCTATTGCCGACCAATCCCAACGTACTTCAACTTACTCTCAGCAAAGTGTGCATGTGATCCACAGTATCACTCACCATGTGGACCTGCTGATGGAAGAGGTGAATCGTTTTGAAACCAATTTGAAGGGCGTGGATCTGAGCGCGGCCAAAGCGGCGCACCTTTCCTGGAAAACGCGTTTGCGCAGTTTCCTGGATGGTAAGGCGACTTTGAGAGAGAGCGAGGCGGTATCACACATGGACTGCAAGTTTGGCCAGTGGTACTACAGCGAGGGTAAACAGAAGTACGGCCAGATGTCAGAATTTCGCCAGATCGAGGGTCCGCACGAGTTGTTGCATGCCAAAGTGCGTGAAGCCATACAGCACAAGAGCGTTAAGGATCTAGCTGCGGCAGAGCGCTGTTACGACGAGGTGGCTGCAATTTCAGGTGACATTGTTGATAAGCTGACTGAGCTTGAAGATCGAGTGCAGCAAATATCCCGGTAACTCCGGGCGTCTGGAGAAACAAAACAGGGTGGCCATGGCCACCCTGTTTGCGTTCAGGTATCAGGTGAAGGATCAGTCCTTCACCACATCCACAAAGTATGCATCCGCACCGTTGACCTCTTCACGCACCAGACCGTGGACATCGGTCTCGAAGCCAGGGAAGCGTGAGTTGAAGTCACGTGCAAACTGCAGGTAGCGCACGATGGTCTTGTTGAAGCGCTCACCCGGCACCAGCAGCGGGATACCCGGAGGATAAGGTGTTACCAGCATGGCGGTGACACGGCCTTCAAGTGCATCAATGGATACACGTTCCACTTCACGGTGTGCCATCTTGGCCCAGGCATCCGCCGGAGTCATGGCTGGCTCGATATTGGACAGGTACATCTCGGTAGTGATACGTGCCACATCGTGCTGTTTGTAGACGTTATGGATCTCGGTACAGAGATCACGCAGGCCCACGCGTTCGTACTGCGGGAAGCGCTTGGCAAACTCCGGCATCACACGCCAAACCGGCAGGTTATGGTCATAGTCATCCTTGAACTGCTGCAGCTCGGTCACCATTGAGTTCCAGCGGCCTTTGGTGATGCCGATGGTGAACATGATGAAGAAGGAATACAGGCCTGTCTTCTCGATGATGATGCCATGCTCAGCCAGGTATTTGCTCACGATCGCAGCCGGGATACCGACTTCATCGAATTCGCCCTTCAGGTTAAGTCCCGGGGTGATGATGGTCGATTTGATCGGATCCAGCATGTTGAAGCCGGATTCGATTTTGCCAAAGCCATGCCAGTCGTCATCTTCGTGGATAATCCAGTTGTCGCGGTCACCCAGTCCTTCTTCGTCCTGTACGTCCGGACCCCAGACCTTGAACCACCAATCGTCATCGCCGAATTCTTCATCCACTTTGTGCATGGCGCGGCGGAAATCGATCGCTTCCAGCAGGGACTCTTCCACCAGCGCCTTGCCGCCCGGAGGCTCCATCATCGCAGCCGCTACGTCACAGGACGCAATAATCGCGTACTGAGGGCTGGTGGATGAGTGCATCAGGTAGGACTCATTGAAACGGTGTGTGTCCAGCTTACGATTGGTGCCGTCTTGTACCAGAATCTGTGAGGCCTGAGACAGGCCTGCCAGCAGCTTGTGCGTAGACTGGGTCGCAAAGACCAGCGTCTCCTCAGAGCGTGGGCGACCTTCGCCGATGGCGTGCATATTGTGGTAGAAGTCATGGAAGCTGGCGTGTGGCAGCCAGGCCTCATCGAAGTGCAGCGTATCAATGGTGTTACCCAGCATGCCTTTGATGGTTTCGACGTTGTAGACGATACCGTCATAGGTGCTTTGGGTAATGGTCAGAATACGCGGCTTCTTGTTCTTCGCTTCACGGGCGAAGGGGTTGGCTTCGATCTTCTTACGAATGGTTTCCGGGTCGAACTCGCTCTTCGGAATCGGACCAATGATGCCGTAGTTGTTGCGGGTCGGCATCAGGAATACGGGGATCGCACCGGTCATGATGATCGAATGCAGGATCGATTTGTGGCAGTTTCGATCCACCACCACGATATCGCCCGGCGCTACTGTGGAGTGCCAAACCACCTTGTTGGAGGTGGAGGTGCCGTTGGTAACGAAGAACAGGTGATCGGCGTTGAAGATACGCGCCGCATTCGCCTCACTGGCCGATACAGGGCCAGTGTGGTCCAGCAGCTGGCCCAGCTCTTCCACCGCGTTGCAGACGTCGGCACGCAGCATGTTTTCGCCGAAGAACTGGTGGAACATCTGGCCTACCGGGCTCTTCAGGAAAGCGACGCCGCCGGAGTGACCCGGGCAGTGCCAGGAGTAGGAGCTGTCGCTGGCGTAATCCATCAGCGCGCTGAAGAACGGCGGTGCCAGGCTTTCCAGGTATTTGCTTGCTTCTCGGATGATGTGACGCGCCACGAACTCGGGCGTATCCTCAAACATGTGAATGAAGCCGTGCAGCTCACGCAGGATATCGTTGGAAATGTGGCGTGAGGTGCGAGTTTCGCCGTACAGGAATACGGGAATATCGGCGTTGCGCTTGCGCACTTCACCAATGAACTGGCGAATGGAGTCCAGAGCCTGATCGACGTCCTCGTCAGATCCGGTACCGAACTCCTCGTCGTCGATTGACAGAATGAAGCAGGAGGCACGACTGGCCTGCTGTGCGAACGATGTCAGATCACCATAGCTGGTGAAACCAACCACTTCCATCCCTTCACGGCTGATGGCTTCGGCCAGGTCACGGATACCTGAGCCTGAGATGTTTTCGGAGCGATAATCTTCGTCGATGACGACGACCGGAAAACGAAATTTCATTCACACATCCTGCTGTTGAGTGCGGATTTTCAAAGGCGGAACAGTCCGCAATTGTAGCAGTGGCGGAAGACGTGTAAAGCCACCTGTCGGAAGGGGGGCGTATGCAGGATGACTAATGTCACATATTCGTCATGGAATAGTACTAGCCTGTTTTAATAGCAAAAAGCAGATTGAATCCACGCATGCAGACCCAAAGCCTGGCGCTGTCACTCGCCCCAAATCACTACTCTCTTCCTGTAAAGGTCGACAGCCTTGGGTGTGCCTGGAGTGGTGCTCGATCTCTGCGGTGTCTGATAGATTTGCCCGCAGGCAAACGGGGACAGTTGGTGTTTGATACGGCCGACGTTGTACTGCTGCTGGGCCCTTGGGGGCCGGATACCCGTACTCACCTGATTCTGCAGGGGTTCATTGGTGGTGTTGATGCCCGGCACCAGATCAGCATTGGTTTCAGCCATGGTATGCCTGAGCTGATTCTCACGGTTAAGCCTGAACAAGCCTCTCTGTTAAGTAGCCGCCACGGCCAAAAAGTCTGGCTTTCCGTTCCTTACACGGCACTTGAGTTCAGTATCTGACCTCTGTGTTTCGTGTTAGGCTCCTCGTTTCAACTGCACTTCGAAGGCATGAGTAGCAATTTGATGTCCCGCGCCGATTACCCCGTATATCTTCAACTTCGCGACCGACTTTGGGAGTGGATCGAACAGGAAAATCTGAGTGGGCAACAGAAACTACCCTCCGAGCGGGAGCTGTCTGAGCGCTTTGGCACCACTCGTGTGACCGTACGTCAGGCGCTGTCACAGCTGGAAGCGGAAGGGCTGATTTTCCGTTCCAATCGCCGTGGCTGGTATGTCACCCCGGAACGTCTCAGGTACGACCCCAGCCGTGATGTCGGCTTCAACCAATATGTGACCGAACAAGGCTGCTTGCCGCGCACTGAAACCCTGTTCAAAGAGCTTGCGGAAACGCCGGCCTGGCTAAGCGAAATCAGTGGCCTGCCTGTTGGCACACCGATCTACCATGTGTTCAGACGCCGCTATGTAAATGAGCGTAGCCTTTTGGTCGAACACAACTTCATTAACCCGGCGAAGTGTCCGGGACTGCTGGCTGAAAACACTGATAAATCCATCTGGCAGATGCTGAAGAGTGAATACAAGCTGGTGCCTGATCATCGAGAAATCGAAATCTACCCATTGGCGCTCAAGGGGCTTGAAGCTGAATCCCTGAGCGTGAATCAAGGTGCTGCGGGCTTGTATATACAGCGATTGAGCTTCGACCAGAATGGCGAGTTTCTTGAGCTGGACCGTGAATACTGGCTGCATGATGCACTGAAGATCTCTGTGCAGGTTGGCAGCCGCCACTGACGCCTAATTCAATGCGCTAAAAGTTTGTCACCATACTGTCATTTGGGGAACTCATAATTTATTCTCAAAATCTGGTATATACCAGTTGGAGTTTAAATTATGCAGCTTTCAGATACAGATTTTCTTATTGTCGGCGGCGGTATCCTTGGCGCAGCAACGGCCTGGTCATTGGCACAACGCGTCCCGGCTGGTACCCGTATTCACATTGTTGAAGCGGGTCTCACTGCTTCGGCAACCACCAGTCAGGCAGCGGCGCTTTTGACGCGTGTGCGTCCCGATCCCGCCATGGCCGCTTTGGTCGCCGAAACCTTCAGTGCCATCCAGCAACTTGATCAAGTTTTGGATGCACCTCTGCCGTTCAGAAAAGTGGGTAGCTTGCATCTGGCGACTCAGGCGGCTGGTAAGGCCTACCTGGAAAACACCGATGAAAACGCCAAGGCATTGGGCCTCAGCACCGAGTGGCCTGACTCAGATCGCATAACCTCCCTGTGTCCCTGGTTGGCTCCCACTCAAGGCGCTCAAGCTCTATTTGTGGCAGATGACGGCTATATGGACCCGGCGCAGCTGGCGCAGGGCTATCTGAGCGCCGCTCGCAAGCTTGGTGTCGAGGTGGTGCAGAACTGCCGTGTAAAGTCTCTTCAGCTTGAGGGTGGGCGTGTAACGGGTGTGCAAACAGCGGCGGGAGCAATTAAGGCAACCACCGTGATTTGCTGTGCAGGCCCCTGGTCGACAGCGATGCTGGCTGAAGTCGGCGTGCATCTGGCGATGGCACCGGTACGCAGCAGTTACTGGATTTCAGAAGATGATAGTGCACTTTTTCCTTCTGACTCGCCCATGGTCATCTTGCCGGACGCCAGTGCCTATGCCCGCCCGGAAGTGGGTGGATTGCTGTTCGGGCTGAGGGATCGGCAAGCGGTCTACGGTGACCCAGCCAATCTGCCCGATGATATTCATGGCTATCTCTTCAATTGTGACCCCGATGGATGGGAGTGTCTTGAGGCCGGTTGGGAAGGGCTAGCCGAGGTATTTCCTGCCATTGAGCAACTGGGAATCGCCCATTATCTGACCGGTGTATCCAGCTATACCCCGGACGGAAAACCCTTGATTGGCGCAACCAATATCCCGGGCCTGCTGGTTGGCACCGGCTGTTCGGGCGGTGGTATTGCCTTATCGGGCGGCATGGGACGGTTGCTGGCCGAAATCGCGCTTGAGCAGGAGCCCTTCTGTCCAACAGCCCCCTTTGATCTGCAACGATTTGGTCAGGTTGACCCCTTTGATGAAAGCTTCCGCGAGCAGTGTGCACTGGCGCGCAGCAAAAAACAGTCAGGTTAAAAAAGCTGCAATGTTTTGTTCATACCATTGCAACAAAGCGCTGCAAGAATGGTTTGGTATAGACCAGTTGGACCCTAAAACTTACAACGCCATTTGAAAGCATTAAAGGACCACGTGATGAAACTGAACCTGAAGAAGACCCTGCTGGCTGCAGCTGTTGCTCTGACTGCAACTGGTGCTCAGGCCGCGACCGAACTGACTGTTTACACCGCGCTGGAAGCTGATCAGCTGAAGGCCTATGCAAGTGCCTTCGAAAGTGCCAACCCGGATGTGAAAATCCGTTGGGTGCGTGATTCTACAGGCATCATCACCGCGCGTCTGCTGGCTGAAAAAGAAAACCCCCAGGCCGACGCTGTTCTGGGTCTGGCAGCAACCAGCCTGCTGGTGCTGAAAAGCCAGGACATGCTGCAGCCCTACAAGCCGGCTGGCGTTGAAGCCCTGAGCAGTCAGTTTGTTGATAAGGATGAAACACCGTCTTGGGTAGGCATGGATGCCTGGGTTGCGTCTGTCTGCTTCAACCGTATCGAAGCCGAGAAGAACAACCTGCCAATGCCGACCAGCTGGAAGGATCTGACCAAGCCGGTTTACAAGGGTCACGTGGTCATGCCGAACCCTAACTCTTCCGGTACCGGTTACCTGGACGTAGCCAGCTGGTTGCAGACCTTCGGGGAAGACGATGGCTGGAAGTTCATGGACGACCTGCACCAGAACATCGATCGCTACACTCACTCCGGTTCCAAGCCCTGCAAAATGGCTGCGGCGGGTGAAACCTCTATCGGTATCTCCTTCGCGTACCGTGGTGCCAAGCTGATGAACCAGGGCGCGCCGATCGATCTGGCTTTCCCGTCTGAAGGTCTGGGCTGGGACATGGAAGCGGCTGCCATCGTAAAAGGCACCGACAAAATGGAAGCGGCTCAGAAGCTGCTGGACTGGTCTGTTACCCGTGATGCCAACGTGCTGTACAACGACAGCTACGCTGTTGTGGCCATGCCGGGCGTCGCCAAGCCGGTTCCGAACTATCCGACCGACATTGCCGATCGCATGATCGACAACGACTTCGAATGGGCTGCGGTTAACCGTTCCCGCATCCTGAAAGAATGGCAGCAGCGTTACGACGGCAAGAGCGAGCCGAAAAAGTAAGCGCCGACCGCTGTGATTCTCGGAGGGCTGCCCGTGCAGTCCTCCCGTTTTGTTTACGGAGACTGAACATGACCACTTCAACCCACTATCTGCAGATCCAGCATCTGCGCAAATCCTTTGGCAACTTTACCGCACTGGATGACATTTCTCTGGAGATCAAGGAAGGCGAGTTTGTTTGCTTCCTGGGTCCATCCGGTTGCGGCAAAACAACCTTGCTTAGAGCGATTGCCGGTCTGGAGCAGCAGGAAGAGGGGGCCATTATTCAAGGTGGAACGGATGTATCGACCTTGCCGCCCCAACAGCGTGATTTTGGCATCGTGTTCCAGTCTTATGCCCTGTTTCCCAATCTGACCGTGAGCGAGAACATCGCTTATGGTCTGACTAACGCGAAAATGCCGCGTTCCGAGCGTCAGCAGCGTGTAAACGCTTTGCTGGAGCAGATCCACTTGCCGGATATCGGTCGCAAGTTCCCCGGTCAGCTCTCCGGTGGACAGCAGCAGCGTGTAGCCCTGGCACGCGCATTGGCAACAGAGCCTGGCTTGTTGCTTTTGGATGAGCCGCTGTCTGCACTGGATGCAAGGGTACGCCTGCACCTGCGCAATGAAATCTGTGCACTGCAGCGTAAGCTTGGCATCACCACCATTATGGTCACGCACGACCAGGATGAAGCACTGACCATGGCTGATCGCATCGTGGTGATGGATCATGGTCGCATTGCTCAGGTGGGTACCCCGGAAGAGATTTACCAGCAGCCAGCAACCGAGTTTGTGGCGCGTTTTGTTGGCAGTATGAACCTGCTGCCAGCGCAGGTGCTGAATTCACGCAGCCTGATGCTGGGTCGTAAAGAAGTTCATTTACCGATTGATGTGCCTGTCTGCTCTGAAGGAACACTGGGCTTCCGCCCGGAAAGTGTTCATTTGCAACAGGATATCTGGGGACTGAACAAAGACGAGAACATGATTCTTCAGGCTCGATTGGATATGGTGCATTTCATGGGCGCTTTCGTGCGTCTGGAAATGACTGTGGATAAAGATCTGCCACCAGTGCATGTGGATATGCCGGTTGAACAGATGCATAGCCAGAAACCGGCTGTAGGTGAAGCCCTGTGGCTAGGTGTCCCTGCTGACGCGCTGAAATTCTATCCTGCGGAGTCTTCTGGCGAGGGGAAATCCAAGTCCCACAGTCAGAGTAGTGCCGGCATGCCGATGGGTGTCGCGGCCATGCAGGTGATGGGTGCCTGATGATGTCCGCAACACTGACACAGGCCGCTCACAAGCGCGGCTTTGATACCGAAACCTGGCTGCAACGTTTGGTGGTTGCAGTGGGTGTGCTTTTCCTGCTGGTCGCCTTGTTGATGCCTCTGATGACCATGCTGGTCAAAAGCCTGCAGAACGGTGCAGGGGAATACATCGGCTTCAGCAACTTTGTCGACTACTTCGATAATCCGGCGCTGACCCAGTCGATCCTCAACTCATTGATTATTGCGACCTGTACCACGGTCATCGTGGTGTCGATCGCCTTTGTTTTTGCTTATGCGTTGACACGCAGCGGCATGGCGGGCAAGAAAACCTTCCGACTGATTACCATGCTGCCGCTGTTTGCGCCCTCGCTGTTGCCTGCGTTGAGCATGATCTACCTGTTCGGTAACCAGGGTATTTTCAAGGACTGGCTGCCGGTCGAAAGTATCTATGGTCCGGTTGGTATCGTGATCGGTTTGAGCTTCTGGGCGTTTCCTCATGCCCTGATGATCCTGATTACCGCATTCAGCAACAGTGATGCGCGGTTGTATGAAGTAGCCAAGTCCATGAAGACGCCGCCCTGGCGTGTATTCCTGACCGTAACCCTGCCATCGGTGCGCTATGGTCTGATCAATACCATCTTTGTGATTTTCACGCTGACCATTACCGACTTCGGTGTCGCCAAGGTGATTGGTGGTCAGTACAACGTCCTCGCGACGGATATCTACAAGCAGGTGGTCGGCCAGCAAAACTTCCAGATGGGTGCGGTGGTCAGTGTCATTCTGCTGTTGCCCGCGTTGATCTCCTTTGCAGTGGAGCGTCGTGTACAGCGCCGTCAGTCAGCGCAGCTGTCGTCCCGTGCCGTGCCGATGCAGCCGGAAAAATCCTTTCTGCGTGACACCCTGTTGGCGCTGTTCTGCACTCTGATTTGTGGCTTCCTGCTGCTGGTGATCGGCATGGCGGTATATGCTTCCTTTATCACCTTCTGGCCCTACAACATGGCGCTGTCGTTCAATAACTACCGCTTCGACATGATGGACGGCGGTGGCTGGGCGTCCTACTTCAACTCGCTGCAGATGTCTGCCTGGACAGCGGTAATCGGTACTGCCGTGGTGTTCCTGGTGGCCTACATGAGCGAGAAGATCAAACCCATGCCGACCGCACGCAAGCTGCTTCAGCTGCTGGCGATGCTGCCGATGGCAGTACCGGGCATTGTGCTGGGTCTGGCGTATATCTTCTTCTTCAACCATCCGCAGAACCCGCTGAACGGGATCTACGGCACCATGATTATCCTGGTTCTGAATACGGTGGTGCATTTTTATACCGTGTGCCACCTGACCGCAGTGACTAGCCTGAAACAGATCGATGGTGAGTTCGAAGCGGTCTCGGCGTCCTTGAAGGTACCTTTCTACACCACTTTGCGTCGCGTAACGCTGCCGTTGGCATTGCCCTCAGTACTGGATATTTCGGTGTACCTGTTTGTGAATGCCATGACCACCGTATCTGCGGTCGTGTTCCTGTACTCCTCGGATACAACCCTGGCATCGGTCGCGGTCATGCATATGGATGAAGCAGGTGATATCGCACCGGCTGCGGCCATGGCGGTACTGCTGATGCTGACTTCACTGGTGGCCAAGGGTATCCACTGGCTGATCAGCCACCAGATTCTGCAACGTACCCAGCGCTGGCGTCAGCGTTGATCGGGAAAGGGGTACCCCAGGGTACCCAATCTGATTCGAAAAAATTTTGCGTAGAAATACTGGTGTAGACCAGAAGAGAGAGCCCAATGAAAACTGAACAGCCCTATCTGCTGACTCCGGGACCCATTACCACCACACTGAGCGTCAAACAGGCGATGCTGCAGGATTGGGGTTCCTGGGATGCAGACTTCCGTGCCATGACGGCTGATCTGTGCCAGCAACTGGTGGCGCTGATCGAAGGCGAGGATAGCCATGTCTGTGTACCGCTTCAGGGCTCAGGTACTTTTGCTGTAGAAGCAACCTTGGCAACACTGGTACCAAAGGATGGCAAGCTGCTGATCCTGATGAACGGTGCCTATGGTCAGCGCATGGGCAAGATCATGGATTATCTGGGCCGGGATTATGCGGCGCTGGATAAGGGTGATTACGAGCCTGCTCGTGGTCCTGAAGTCGAGGCTATCCTGGAGGCGGATACAGCCATCACACACGTGGCTATTGTTCACTGTGAAACCAGCTCGGGCATTCTCAACCCGGTGGAGGAGATCGCTGAAGTAGTAGCGCGTCAGGGGCGTGGTTTGATTATCGATTCCATGAGCGCCTTCGGAGCGGTGGCGATCAGTGCCAAACAGGTGCAGTTCGACGCGTTGATTTCGTCGGCAAACAAATGCTTTGAAGGTGTACCCGGTTTTGGTTTCAGCTTGATCCGTCAGAGTGCTTTGGAAGCGTCGAAAGGTAATGCTCACTCACTGAGCATGGAGCTGCTGGATCAGTGGCAATACCTGGTTAAAACCGGCCAGTGGCGTTATACCCCGCCGACCCATGTGGTGGCAGCTTTCCTGCAGGCGTTGAAGGAGCATGCAGAAGAGGGCGGTATTGCCGGTCGTCACGCACGTTATCAGCGCAACCAGCAGCGCCTGGTTGCGGGTATGCGTCAGCTTGGTTTTGAAACCCTGTTAACCGATGAGTGGTTGTCACCGATCATTATCACCTTCTTCTCGCCGGGGCATGACAACTTCAACTTCCAGGCCTTTTACGACCGCATGAAGGCTCAGGGTTTCATTATCTACCCGGGCAAGCTGACCGAAGCGGAAAGCTTCCGACTGGGCTGCATTGGCCAGCTTTACGATGAACAGATCGATGCCGTGCTGGCCGCTGTCGAAGCGGTACTCGCCGATATGAAGATTGCCGATGGCACACCGGCGCACGCACTGGAAGCCGTGCCGGCCTGATCAACTACTGACTTTTTAGCTAACAGGAGCAACCCGATGACCCCTAAATATCAATTTGAACGCCGCTATGTCGGCCCCATCGAAGCCGTGATAATGGACTGGGCCGGTACCACCGTGGACTTTGGTTCCATGGCCCCCATCCGCGCTTTCCAGCGTCTCTTCGCCGAGGAAGGCCTGCCGATCAGCGAAGCGGAAGCCCGTGGTCCCATGGGAACCGAGAAGCGTGATCATATCCGCCAGCTGTGTGCCCATCCGCGTATCCGCGATGCTTGGAAGGAAGTGAAAGGTGAGTACCCGACCGAAGCGGATATTGACCGCATGTACGATGACTTCGTACCCCTGCAGATTGATGCCATCGCCCAGACTGCGGAGCTGATTCCCGGGCTGACCGAAGCACTGGAGTGGATGCATGCCAACGAGATCCGCATTGGTGGCAACACCGGTTATGCCTCGACCATGATTAAAGGGCTGCTGGCGCGAGCCGCCGAGCAGGGCTACACACCGGACAGCAATGTCTGCGCCACTGAAGTGCCCAAGGGCCGTCCATACCCGCACATGAGCCTGAAAAATGCCATGGACCTGGGCGTGCAGCACCTCTGCGCCTGCATCAAGATCGACGATACCCTGACCGGTATTGAGGAAGGTCTGAACGCCGGCATGTGGACCATCGGCGTCGCAGTCAGTGGTAATGAAGTCGGCATGAGTCTGGAAGACTGGCAGGCGCTGAGCACCGAGGAGCAGGAACTTCGCCGCTCTGCAGCCTACCAGCGCATGATTGGCAGCGGCGCCCACTACGTCATCGACAGCATCGCTGATGTGATCCCATGCCTGGAAGAGATTGCTGCTCGTTTGGCCATGGGCGAGAAGCCGTGACACCCACCGCCATTGGCTTGATTCTGGTTTAAGCCCTGCTGCATGCAGGCTGGGACCTGATCGGAAAACGCACCGCTCAGACGGTGCGTTTTTACGCCTGGGCCATGGGGCTGGGCATGCTGGTATTCAGCCCTTTGCTGCTGACCTGGACGGATATCAGCCGTTTACCGGCTGACTTCTGGTACCTGCTGTTGGCCTCAGGTTTGTGCCAGACCCTCTATATGACGGGACTGGCCAAAGCGTATGGCCGCGGCAACCTGAACATTGTGTACCCCCTTGCCCGAGCCTTGCCCGTATTGATTGTGCCGCTGGTGGTGCTGATCAGCTATCAGGAGCAGCTGATATCCTTAAACAATGCCACGCACTCACCCTGGGTAGTTTGATGGTTTTAATATTGCTAAGATCTCTGCGTTAACGGCTCACAGAGCACGATCAACTCAAGGAATGAGTGATGACCAAAGTCAAGCGGACGTACACGCTGCATGAGCGTGAATTACCTTATATTTTATCGCCTGCCAACGCCATTCGCGCCCTTAAACTGGAATACGGCCGCTGTAGACGAACCGTGACATCACCTGCTCCGTCCCAGGAAAGATTCAGAACTGGTACTTTTGATATTCCAATTGTCAGCAGTCATGACATTCAATCAGGAAAGGTTGTGGCGCTTGGGTTTCATCCCCAACACTACGTTGTCGATAGTCATGGCAAAGTCCGTTCCGCATTGCCGCACCAGCTGGAGATAAGGGCACGAAAGCTCTTAGGGCAACAACGCAGTGAAGTAGTGTTCCAAAGCGATGCTGCTTTAGCGGAAGTGCAGGAGTTAATTAAAGATCCCTACCCCATTTCGATTACTCCCTCTTCCTCTTCTTCTCCCACCCATACATCACAGGGCCCTCTTCCGGTTAAGAATAAACTGTCTGAAACCCAGGAAGAACAAGGGGGGCTTTTAAATGCTTACCGCTATACCAAAAAACCGTTAGATTTTGTGGATCCGTTGGGGTTAGAGTTTAAAGCGGTTATTACGCCAGAGAATGCTGAAACGGGAGAGGATGCACCGGTTCTGGATAATCTGGAACCTGTGCAAGAAATTCCAGTTCCAGAAAGTCAGTTATCACAAAGGCACCTTCACGAGACGGTAGGGCTGGATACGGTTGTTGTTGGGCCTAACGGCCATGGCGAAACCATTGGCGCCATGTATGGCAAAGTCTATGATCCTGAAGGCAACCAATTACCCGGAGTTGATAATCAAGCAGTTGAGGCATTCAATGATGCGCTTCGGCAAGCTGAGAAAACGCGTGAATACCGGGCTGAAGGGTATAAAATGGCCGCTCAGGATGCGGCTTTGGGAATGGCGGCAGGGCCTGCTGCTGGTATAGTGGGTGGAGTAGCGACGAAAGCTGCGGGCTCATTGGTTAGCAAGGCTAAGGGCGCTTTTGGGGCTCTTCGTAAAGCTGATGTTCCAGACAGGCTTAAGATAGAAGAGTTTACGGCACCAAAAATAGGAAAAATCATTGAAGCTGCTGTGGATGGTAATGCAGCTGTTCCTTTGGATAAGGTCAATATATATGCACGGGGAAAAGTTGCTGATGTAACGGAAGAGTTACGAGCTCTTCAGCAATTCAAGCAAACAAATAGGAAACTGTTTGATACAGACATCAATAATGCTAAATTGCTGGATAAATTAAAATCCCAAAAACATAATTTCGACCGCTCTAGTGATATGGCTAGACATCTTGAAACTGTTGGTTTATCAGATACGCCTGTAAACAATCAGATGATAACGGAGCATCTATTAAAAGTTGGTAATAAAGTAACTGCAGAAAATAGGGTCTGGGTTCCAAGTATATTAAAGGGGCCAAGCGGTAATCTTCAGGTTGAAAGCACATGGAAGATTCTTGAGGATCAGCGTGCATATCTGACCACATTAAAATTAATGCCAAGTAAACGATGACTGATGCGAGCATGAAGAATGAAAATAGATGAAGAAATTCTTGTGGAAGTAATTACGAAGCTGGAAGATTATAATGAAGCTACAAATGCCTTTACGGAATTGAAGTATCTCAATCCCGTAAAGGCAGGGGAAATTGCTGTTGATGTATTAGAAAGTGGAAAAGGAGATCCCCATTTTCAGGCTAGTGCTTTTGAAGTTTTATATTCGACTAATCAACAGAATTCTTTGGCATACATTAATGATAATTTTGATTCGGTTAATCTAGTAATATTGAAGTCCATGCTCGAATGCGTTTCTGAAGATTCTCCATTAGTCCGAGGTGATTCTGATCTTCTACAAGCAGTAAAGAGGCTAAATGAAAGAGTAAATAAGCTAGACTCCAAAGATTGTGAAAAGCTGGGGGATTCCTTGGGCTGGTTTCGTTCGACGTATGCGAATTTGTTAGCTGGCTGAATCTAGCGATGTAAGGATGTCTTGGGTTTTGAAACAGAGTTGTTTCAGACTACGCGACCTCATCTTTACGGAAGCGAGTGCTGGCAAATATCGAAGCAAGTAGAAATACTCGCCCGACAGAAAACTTCTTGATATATACATGAAAATAAACTGCCGGACAGTCATATTTAGACAAAGGCTGGGAAGGTAAGTGGATCGGCTATCACGTCGATGGAGTTGATTTTAACAAGCCTATTTATGTAGACACTTTAAAAGCTGGTGACGATCTCTTCCAATGGCATATTCCTGGTGCTCCGCAAGGAAATTACTATACTCCCGGTTATATTATGTATATGAATATAGATGTTGAAATATTCGGACAATCAGTATCAGCATTAGATGCTGATTTAATTGATTTGGATGATGCTGAGGGGCTGGAGGATGCTGTTTACGTCGCTGCATCAAATGTTTGTGAGAATTCTAACTTGGATGTCAAAGAAATAGTTTCTGTGCTTAAGCAATCAATAGTGGTGTTGATAACGATCAGTTTGCACTCTTGCTGACAAAAGCGACAAATGTAGATTGGTTGTATGATGATGAGACGATGGAGTCCCTGCGATTAGTTACTGAAAAATTGCTGGAAGTAATTGAATATTATTCCAAGAGTGATTAAAGCTTGTCTAGCATGTGAATGCTAAACACGCTGTTCACGCAGTTTCGGTATTAGAGACATCGGCGGTAGATTTCCGATACTGCCATGATGGCGCTGTTTGTTGTAGCGATTAATCCAATCTGTCAGAGCCCAAGCTCTTGAGATGTCGTTTGCTTAGGGCACCGCATACGCCCACTCTCGGATCATGGTTTGTATAAAGCGCTACGCCTTGCCGTTCGTTCTGGGTGTATAAGGACGCGTGTATACATGCTTGATGCCTTCTAGTTGCAACACCGCATTGAAGCGACGAGATCGATAGGCCGGGCCGTTGTCGGTCATCAAGCGTTTTACCTCAACACCGATATCACGATAGGCCGCGAGAGCGTTTTCAAGAAAACGGGGTGTGGTACCTTGCTGTTCATCGGGTAAAACCCGTGCAAAGGCCCAGCGGCTGTGATCGTCGATACAAATATGGACGCACTCATAACCGGCGCCCCGCGTGTTTTGGCGACGGTTGTTCGTCACGCGGTGCCCGGGCTTGTCGAAGCGAGGTAGCTTCTTGATATCCATATGCAACATGTCACCCGGCTTGGGGTGCTCGTAGCGCTGGACAGGTTGCACCGGCTCCAGGTGTGACGCGCGATTTATCTTCAGCCGACGCAAGATCGCTGTTACGGTGGAGTACGCCAGACTCAGTGCTTGTGTGATCTGCTTGGCGGTCCACTTGAGTGTCAGGCGCATTTTCCGAATCAGTTCAATCCGCGGCTCAGGCATTTGTGCGGGTGAAGAGCGTGGCCGGCTGGATGCTGACTCCAGCCCTGCTACTCCTGACTCACGGTAACGCGCAAGCCACTTATAAATGGTGCGCGTACTGATACCAAAAGTACAGGCGATGTCAAGCACCGGCTTCTGCTTACGGAGGGCCCGATCAACGATCAGGGCCCGAATATGAGGCGTAGTTCGGGCATTCTTGTGGTGGTTGTTCATGTCGGTTGTTCTGGGCTGATTGTTTGGCGATAACCAGCATCTCGAACTTAACCGGCGTGAACACCCTCCTTAGCATCTACACCTAGGGGACGTTAGGCTATTTTTTATGATGGCGATTAACCATGATATGATCGATATATCAGGATATTTCGGTGACGGTGTAGAAGGCTGTAGAGCAGGGGCAGTTAAAAGGAGTTAATATGTCCTTCTTTGAAAAAACTTTGTGTATTTTGCTGCTGTTTATAATGCTTGGATACTTTCTGGTCTTTAAATACAGACGGTACATGACTGCCAAATATATTTTAATGTCTGCGCTAATACTTGGAGGGGGGCTTTTTATCGAGAGTATCCATTGAGCTCGAAAGTGGAGGCCTTGATCCTGGATTGATAGGGGCTTTAATCCTTGTGCTGTGTATTCACAGTATATTCGAGCTATATCGAAAAATTACAACAGACGATTTGTAAATTTTTTCATCCTATGCCATTGGCTTTATGGATTGAAAATCGGGAGCATATTTTCTTGAAAATTACTCCAAAAAGCTTTTACGAACAGCTATAGCTTCATTGATATAAGCAGGTAAAAAACGCGTTACATAAAGGGCCAACGTGGCTATGGATGCGCCTAATCCAGTGACACTCAACGTCAGAATGGATGCCTCGTTAGCGCTCAATGCGTAGAGAAGGGAAGCCCCGGTAAGAAAAGTCCAAAGCCCCGCGTTAAATCGGCACAGGTAAACGCCGAATGTTTTTTGCATCACTACCAGAAAAACACCCGTCACAAGTAAGACAACTGCCAAAGCGCCGCCCAGTATTAGGGGTGGTAGAGAGTCATCCAGCGATATGCCTTGCGCCAGACTCAGCTTAATGCCAGTCGCGATCAGTACACCGACGGAAATACACTGAAGAAACACTGAACCAATTAGCAGGCTTACCCCTCTGGGCAGTAATGCTCGAAATGAACCCAGAAGGGATGTTTCCTCAGATGCTACCGGGTGCTTCATAGCTCTTCATAAACCCCGATAGCCAGGTTACGAACTTCTCCAGCCAAGCTGCTGCCGGTGAAAGCCAGGCCTGCGGCAACGGCATCAGAGATTTGAACCTTGGTGGCCTGCTGAATCTGGACATTACTGTAGCGCTTGGGGAAAGCACCAGAACGCACCAAAGACTTTCGCATTCCGTTGGAGATTCCGGGGCGGTTCATCCGGATAACTTCTTCGGTCAGTCTGCGACGCTGGCTTCTGTTCAATCCCTGGAGAGCTTCACGGGTCGAACTCCCGCTACGCTGCATCATTTTCACCATGCGAATTGTTGCCAATCCTGCAGCAGTCGCACCTGCCAGTGAAATCCAGTCAACCGCTGACTGGGCATTGGCATACCATTCGTTGGAATCAAGCGTATCCAACGTTTCCGGCGAGTTATATTCCAGGGTCGTTCGTGTTACACCATTCACACACTGGAGGGTGGTGGCGGTCGCTGCGGTATATCCCAATACTGTTACGGCGGCACTGGCTCCACCTGTAAGGGGAACAGTAGCGGCACTGCCGACAACCACAAACCAGCTGATGACCATACCGGCACAGGCAAGGCCTGCAGAGACGGACTCCATAACGAGCTTCGACTCGCGAGGAGAGGTACTGAGCATGTCAGCATGCTCTCGCTCTGAGACGGGCTCAAAGGGTTCACGAATAATCAATCGAATGGGTTTGAGCCGGCAAACCGGTGTGAATTCACGCAGTGTTACGGCCGTCAGTTTTGAATCAACATATACAACGCCTGCACCGGCCAGGTTTGGGTCAGCATCCAATGCTGCAAACAACTTTTCCTGATCAATGTTGACTGCCAGTTGGGCGTGAAGGTGTTGCTGGGACAGGGTGCGTCGTCCGGTGAGGGTATTGATATCCATATGCTCTTCTTAACTTGTGTTTTCACATACAACCCGAATTCCGTTACGGGTTTTATGTATTAAGTGAAGTGGTTTATAAAGGAGGCGCTAAGGATGTTCAAGGATGTTTTTATTAAAGTTAAGAGTATTTACACAAAAAAACATAATGTCATTTATCGAGCTCACGCACTGATGCTTTATGAGTATTAAATGTCCTTGAATTGCGTCACGAGGAAGAAGGCTTCGACTGATGTCCACAAGCGATAGCCTTCGGTTTATTTGTAGGTTAGTGACCACCAGAGGAGGAAAATAAATTGATCACAGCAACGCCAGCCAGGATCAACCCCATACCGACAATGGCCGCCAAGTCCATTTTTTGACCATATAGCCACCAGCCAACAAGCGCAATCAGAACGATGCCAATGCCTGACCAGATCGCATACGCGATACCAACCGGTATGACTTTAAGTGTCAGAGATAGAAAGTAAAACGAGATGACGTAACCGACTACCACGATTGCAGAAGGGACCAGTCTGCTAAACCCTTCGCTGGCTCTAAGTGCTGAAGTAGCGATGACTTCAGAAAAAATTGCCACTGACAAAAAAAGCCAGTACTTCATGACTCTATCTCCAGAGAATAAATCATAACGATATTATATTTTAGTTAAATAATGGTTACTGGAATTCGCTTAAGTTAAAAGCTCACATTGGTTAAATGTAACCTCATAATCATATCGATTTAATGTGTATGAATGAATTTTTATATTCATCCAGTACTTCCCACATGAGCATGACTCGATTCATTGCATCCTGATGGCAGACTTAATGAAAGGTTTTTGCCAAGGCGACCATTAAGACATAGAGCCTCAGCCAATTTTCCGTTAGTTACTGAAAGTATGGCCCCCACAAATGGGGTGAGGGCAATTACGACGAAAAATGTCACAACTGTGGCAAGAAATGAGACATCAGTCCTGTGAGCTTCGGCGATGATTCGCTCAATCCACTGCAGAAGAATTGCATCTCTGCAGCATAAGCCTTCATAGGCTCAGGAACGCAAGACACAAAAAGTACAAAAAAACGTGTTTTCAGGAGCTGAAACTATGTCATTTGCCCGTTTTCTTCGGCCCCGCAGCATTGCGGTGATCGGCGGTCGTGAAGCCGAAGAAGTTGTTCGCCAGTGTCTAAAGACGGGTTATACCGGAGATATCTGGCCGGTCCATCCGAAAAAGGATCGGGTAGAGGGGCTGCCGGTCTATCGCTCCATCGCTGATCTGCCCGCTGCGCCCGATGCCGCCTATGTGGCGGTCAACCGTACGCTGACCGTTTCCGTCGTCGGTGAGCTGGCCGAGCGTGGCGCGGGTGGCGTGATCTGTTATGCCACCGGCTTCGGCGAATCCGGTGAGGAAGGCAAGCAGCTGGAAGCCCGGTTGCGCGAAGCCTCCGGTGACATGCCGCTGTTGGGGCCGAACTGCTACGGCCTGCTGAATTACCTGGATCAGGCCATTCTCTGGCCGGACCAGCAGGGTGGCGAGCAGGTTGCGTCCGGTGTGGCGATCATCACCCAGTCCTCCAACGTAGCGGTCAACTTCACCATGCAGCAGCGTGGTCTGCCGATGGCCTATGTGGTGTCGTTGGGCAACAAGCTCAAGTTTGACCTCCAGGATGCCATTCGCGAGTTCGCCCAGCAGGACAGCGTGACCGCGATCGGTCTCTATATTGAGGGCATTAGTGATCCTGTCGCCTTCGAAGCCGCTGTGAAGTATGCCCGTGAGCTGGGCAAGCCGGTGGTGGCGATCAAGTCAGGTCGCTCTGATGCTGCACAGAAGATGGCGCTGTCCCATACCGCGTCCCTGGCTGGCTCCGACACGCTGATCAACGCCCTGTTCGCCCGTGCCGGCGTGGGCCGGGTACGTTCCATGGAAGCGCTGATCGAAGCGCTGAAGGTACTGCACCTCTTCGGCCCCCTGGAGGGTTACAAGGTGGGTTCCATGAGTCCGTCCGGTGGTGACGGAGCGCTGGTCGCGGATGCCGTCGAGGACGGCCGTCTGGAGCTGGCCGCGCTGTCTGATGAACACACGCAGCAGGTGAAAACCACCGTGCATGAGCTGGTCAGCGTCTCCAACCCGTTCGACTACCAGTTGTTTGACTGGGCCGATCAGGCACGACTGACCGACACCTTCGCTGCCTTCATCGGCCGTGAGTTCGACCTGTCCCTGTGTCTGTTCGACTACCCGCACGTTGAGCGCTGCAGTGCCCATGCCTGGCAGCCGGCGCAGAACGCCCTGATCGATGCGGTCAAGCGCACCGGTGCCAAGGCGGCGGTGCTGGCGATGCTACCGGAAAACATGCCCGAAGCCACCGCCAAACTACTGATGGCGCAGGGTGTGGTACCGCTGTCGGGTCTGGCTGCCGGCCTTGAAGGTGTCGAAGCAGCAGCCGAAATCGGTCGCGCCTGGGCGGCCGAGGCGGTTCAGCCGCTGCTGAAACCAGCACCGGAATTCGATGACAGCCGTCTCGAGATGCTGGATGAGGCCGAGTCCAAGCAGATGCTGGCGGCCTATGGTCTGAGCGTGCCGGAAAGCCGCATCGTTGCCAGCGCCGCGGAAGCGGCGGTCGCTGCCGATCAGCTCGGCTACCCGCTGGTGGCGAAAGGCCTGGGTGTCGCGCACAAGACCGACGTGGGCGCCGTGAAGCTGAACCTGAACAGTGCTGAAGAAGTGTCAGCGGCCGTCGCGCAGATGGCGTCTCTGGCTGATCGCTTCCTGATCGAAAAGATGGTCGATGGCGTGGTGGCGGAAGTGATCGTCGGCGTGGCGCGTGACGAGCAGTTCGGCCCCTACCTGGTGATCGGCGCCGGTGGCGTACTGGTGGAACTGCTGCGTGACAGCAAGTCGCTGCTGTTGCCGGCCAGCCGTGAAGAGATTCGCACGGCCCTGATGGGGCTGCGCAGTGCTGCCCTGTTTACCGGTTTCCGCGGCCGTGCCGAAGCCGATATCGAAGCGGCGGTCGATGCCATTGAGGCGATCGCCCACTTCACCCGCGAAAACTTCGACCGCATTGCCGAACTGGATGTGAATCCGCTGCTGCTCCGTGCCAAAGGGCAGGGTGCTGTAGCGGCTGATGCCCTGGTACGAATTCTGGACTGATTGCAAGACAACCCTGCGTGGCCGCAAACAGGCGCGAGCCACGCACTAGCTGGAGAACAGTGATGAACGAATATCTGCATGTAACCCGCAACGGACAGGTGCTTGAGATCGTCCTGGACCGTCCGAAAGGCAACGCCATCGATGCCAAGCTAAGCCGTGAAATGGGCAAGGTGTTTGCCGAATTCCGTGATGATCCCGAGATGCGTGTGGCCATTCTGACCGGTGCTGGCGAGAAGTTTTTCTGCGGTGGTTGGGATCTGAATGCGATTGCTGAAGGTGAAGAGTACACCGGCGATTTCGGTGAAGGTGGCTTCGGTGGCTTCCCGGAAATGGATAGCCTGCTCAAGCCGGTGATCTGCGCCGTCAACGGTTATGCCCTGGGCGCCGGCTTCGAGATGCTGCTGCGCGCCGATTTTGTGCTGGCGTCTGATAACGCCCAGTTCTGGCTGCCGGAAGCTCAGGTGGGCGTGGCACCGGATATTGCCTCCTTCCTGCTGCCCAAGATGATGTCCCGTGTACAGGCGATGGAGCTGCTGCTGACCGGCAAGCGTCTGACCGCTCAGGATGCGGCTGATCTGGGCTTGATCAACGGCGTCGTACCCCAGGCTCAGCTGATGGACGAAGCGCGTCAGTTGGCTCAGCGCATTCTCAAGTCGGCACCGCTGTCCGTGGCTGCGATCAAGGAAGTGGTGCGTGAGACCGAGAAGCTGTCGTTCAACGAGAGCTACCGCGAGCTGCGTGCCGGGACCTGGCCTGAGTTCCGCAAGATGCTGGCCAGCTCCGACGCTACTGAAGGCGCCAAAGCGTTCCAGGAAGGCCGTGAGCCAGATTGGAAAGGCGCCTGAGTTAGCGCATCCGTCCATACACCAATAAGAAACACTTTTTGATTTGAGGTAAGCCATCATGGATTTCCAACTGACAGAAGAACACCAGATGCTGATCGACTCCGTCAGCGCCTTTGTCGAGAAAGAATTGCTGCCGTACGAAGCTGAAGTCGAGGCTAAGGGTGATGTCTCCCCCGAGCTGGCCGAGCGTATTCGCAATAAGGCGCTGGAAGCCGGTTTCTATGCCTTCAACATGCCGGAAGAGGTCGGTGGCCCCGGTCTGGATTATGTGTCTCAGGCGCTGATCGAGCGTGAACTGTCCAAGGTTAGCTGGGCGCTGCATGTCTACGTGGCACGTCCAAGCAAGATCCTGATGGCCTGCACCGGGCACCAGGTCGAAGAGTACCTGCTGCCCTGCGTACGCGGTGAAAAGAGTGACTGCTTTGCACTGACCGAGCCGGATGCCGGTTCCGACGCGGCGGGTATCAAGACCCGCGCGGTACGCGACGGCGATGACTTTATCCTGAAGGGCAGCAAGCATTTTATCAGCCATGCCGGCGAAGCGGATTTTGCCATCGTGTTCGCCGTGACCGGCACCCATGAAGTGAATGGCTGTCAGCGTAATGAAGTGACCGCCTTCCTGGTGGATGTGGGCACGCCGGGCATGACGATTCAACAGGGACCGATCTGCGTCAGCAACCGTGGCTACCACCAGTACGAACTCTTCTTCGATGATTGCCGCGTACCAGCCAGCAAGGTGCTGGGCGAAGTCGGCAAGGGCTGGGCCGTTGCCAACGATTGGCTGACCGCTGGGCGCGTGATGGTTGCCGCCAACTGTGTCGGTCAGGCTCAGCGAGCCATGGACCTGTCGGTCGGCTGGGCTGCCGAGCGCAAGCAGTTCGGTCAGGTAATCGGCAAGAACCAGGGGGTCTCCTTCAAGCTGGCGGACATGGCCACCAACATCCGTGCCGCGGACCTGCTGACCCTGTTCACCGCGCAGAAGATGGATCTGGGCACCATGACCGACGGTGATGCCGGCATGGCCAAGCTGTTTGCCAGCGAAACCCTGGCCAAGGTGTCCGACGAAGCGGTGCAGATCTTCGGTGGCATGGGACTGATGGACGAGTTGCCGCTGGAGCGTATCTGGCGTAATGCCCGCATCGAGCGCATCTGGGAGGGTACATCCGAGATTCAGCGCCACATCATCTCCCGTGAGCTACTGCGTAACGCCGAAGCCTGATATTGAGCCCCGAAGCCGGGGCAGTAGGAGGAGCCGAAGATGTACGAATGCATCAATCTGGACTACGAACAGCACGTGGCAACGCTGACGATCAATCGGCCGGCCGAGCTGAATGCGCTCAGCGAAAAGGCTTTTCAGGAGCTCAGGCAGGTGCTGCTGGATCTGCATGATTTGCGGGATCTGCGTGTGGTGATCCTGAAAGGCAATGGCAAGGCGTTCTGTGCCGGTGGAGACATCGACTTCTTTGCCGAGCTGATCCGTTTACCTCCTTCCCGGCGTCCGGCGGAAGTCCGCCGCTATATCGGCCTGGCACATGAAGTGGTTGAGCTGCTGGCCGGCCTGAAAGTGCCGCTGCTGGTGGCGGTTCAGGGAGCCGCGGCGGGATTTGGTCTCAGCCTCTGTTGTCTGGCCGATCTGCTGGTGGCCAGTGACAACAGCCGTTTTGTGCCGGCTTATATCGGTCTGGCGGCCACCCCGGATGGCGGCCTGAGCTACAACCTGCCCCGGCTGATCGGCGCAGGCCGGGCCGCGGATCTGCTTCTCAATAACCGCGGTTGCGATGCCGAGCAGGCGCAGCAATGGGGACTGGTCAGGCGTTGTGTCCCTGCCGGTGATCTGGACGCCGAGGTGGCACGCCTGGCCGAACAACTTGCGGCAGGGCCGGGTATGGCTACGGCCAATACGCTGATGCTGTTGCGCGGTCAGCGTCGGGATGAGTTGAGAAGGGTATTGGACGCGGAGCTGGACAGCTTTGAAGAGTGTGCCCAGAGCGATGATTTTGTCGAGGGTGTGACTGCTTTTCTGGGGCGCCGCGCGCCCCGGTTCTTGTCCGCCTGAGAGTACGAACACTACAACAATAAATTTAACCTGGATCTGACCAGGACACGCATCATGAGGAATGAACCATGTTGAAGACACGCGTAACCGAACTTTTCGGTATTGAACATCCGGTGATTCAGGGCGGCATGCAGCGCGTATCCACCGCCGAACTGGTGGCGGCCGTGGCCAACGCCGGGGGGCTGGGCTTTCTCAGCGCCCTGACTCAGCCGACTCCGGCAGCGCTGGCGGAAGAGATCAAGCGTACCCAGCAGCTGACCGACAAGCCGTTCGGCGTCAACCTGACCATCCTGCCCTCCATGACGCCGCCGCCCTATGAAGAGTACGCCCGTGTCATCGTCGAGTCCGGCGTCAAGGTGGTGGAAACCGCCGGCCGCAGTCCCGAGCCCTTCATGCCGATGTTCAACGCAGCCGGCGTCAAGGTGGTGCACAAGTGCACCTCGGTTCGTCACGCCAAGAAGGCCGAGCAGGTTGGCTGTGCGGCGGTCACCATCGACGGCTTCGAAGCCGCCGGTCATCCGGGTGAGGATGACATCCCCTCCCTGGTACTGGTGCCGCGTGCGGTGGAAGAACTCAGCGTTCCGGTGATCGCCTGTGGCGGTTTCAGTGATGGTCGCAGCCTGGTGGCCGCGCTGTCGCTGGGTGCCGAGGCAATCAGCATGGGTACCCGCTTTGTTGCCACCCAGGAAAGTCCGGCCCACGCCAATCTGAAGCAGCGCCTGGTCGAGGCGTCCGAGCTGGATACCCAGCTGATCTTCCGCAAGTTCCGTAACACCGCACGTGTGTTCAAGAACACCGTCTCGGTTGAAGTGGCCAATATCGAACGCCGCGAAGGAACCGAGTTCGGTGACGTGGCCGAGCTGGTATCGGGCAAGCGTGGCGCGGTGGTACTGGAAACCGGCGACCTGGAACACGGCATCTGGTGGGCCGGCATCTCCGCGGGCCTGATCCATGACGTGCCGACGGTTGATCAGCTGGTGTCCGGCATCGTTAATGATGCCGAGGCGATCATTAATCAGCGTCTGGCGGCGCTGGTCAAGGCCTGAGCGCGAGTGTCGGAGGACTCCTCATGTTGAATCCGGTTTATATCCTGTCAGGGACCCGTACCGCCATCGGCGGTTACGGCGGCAGCCTGAAAAATCATGCGCCCTCGGCTCTGGCCGCGGCGGTGACCCGTGAAGCAATCGCCCGCTCCGGCGTGGACGCGGAAGTATACGAGCAAGCGGTGTTCGGCAATGTGATCCACACCGAAGCCCGGGACATGTATGTGTCCCGCGTGGTGGCCCTGGATGCCGGCATGTCGCCCCATTCACGCGCCCTGACGCTGAACCGGCTCTGCGGCAGTGGCTTGCAGGCGATCATCAGTGCCAGCCAGATGCTGCAGCTGGGCGATGCTGAAACCGCCGTGGCCGGCGGTGCCGAAAGCATGAGCCGCGCCGGTTACCTGCTGCCGAACCTGCGCTGGGGCCAGCGCATGGGGGATGCCCAGTCGATCGACATGATGACGGGTGTACTGACCGATCCCTTCGGCAACGGCCATATGGGGGTTACCGCCGAGAACGTGGCGCGCCAGTATGAGATCGACCGTACTCAGCAGGACGCCTATGCGCTGCAGAGTCACCAGCGTGCGGCCGCCGCGATTGCCGCGGGTCATTTTGATACCCAGATCCTGCCGCTGGAGATCAATCCCAAGCGCCCCGGCAAGCTGTTCAGCCGTGATGAGCATGTGCGGCTGGAGGCTTCCCTTGAAGATTTCAGCGGCCTGCGTCCGGTGTTCGAGCGTGACGGCAGCGTGACCGCCGGTAACGCCTCGGGCCTGAACGACGGTGCCGCCGCCGTTACCCTGGCCACCGAAGAAGCGGTTACTCGACTGGGTGCCACGCCGCTGGCACGGGTGATGGCCTACGGCCACTCCGGCGTCGCGCCTGAAGTAATGGGGCTGGGACCGGTAGCGGCCGTACGTCAGGCACTGGCGAAGGCGCAGCTGTCACTGGCCGACATCGACCTGATCGAATCCAACGAAGCCTTTGCCGCCCAGGCGTGCGCGGTGGCGTCGATTCTGGAATTCCCGGCCGAGAAGGTCAACCCCAACGGCGGTGCCATCGCCATGGGCCACCCGATTGGCGCGACTGGTGCAATTCTGGTGGTCAAGGCGCTGTATGAACTGCAGCGCAGCGGCGGTCGCTACGGCCTGATCACCATGTGTATCGGCGGCGGGCAGGGCATCGCGCTGATCATCGAGCGCATCTGAAACGTCTGACAAGACGTGTGTGACAACGATTGCTTCATCCTCATGCACATCAGAATGATGTGAGCTGACTTTGGGGCCAGGGACGGCTCTTTTTTTGCCACGAGAGAGCTAACCTTATGTTTGCTGGAACAACAATAACACTGCAGCGAAAGGAGGCGGATATTGTCGAATTGCGATTCGATGCTGCATCCGCATCCGTCTCCGTCAATACGTTCAATACCGAGACCCTGGGCGAGCTCAAGACCGTTCTCGACTTGCTGACAGCTGCATCGGATATTCGCGGTTGCCTGATCACCAGCGGTAAGCCGATGTTTATCGTGGGTGCGGATATTACCGAATTCCATCACCACTTCCGCCGTGATGCGGCGGAACTCAAAGCCTGGGTACTGGCCTCCCAGTCGCTGTTCAATCAATTGGAAAACCTGCCGTTCCCGACGCTGGCGGCGATCAACGGCATGGCGCTGGGCGGCGGCTTCGAGCTGGCACTGGCGGCGGATGCACGTGTGCTGGCCGATGACGCACGTGTCGGCCTGCCCGAAGTCGGCCTGGGTATCTGCCCGGGCTGGGGTGGCACGGTGCGCCTGAGCCGCCTGCTGGGCGCAGAAGCTGCGCTGGACTGGATGCTGGATGGCAAGCCGCGTAATGCCGCCAAGGCGCTGGCGGCGGGAGCCGTTGATCAGTTGGTGGCCGTAGAAGAGCTGCATCAGCAGGCGCTGGCAACCCTGCAGCGCATGATTGATGGCGAGATCGACCATCATCAGTACCGCCAGCGCAAGCAGGCGACGGCATCACAGGAGTCGCTGGTGCATGACGCTCTGCTGGCAGGTGCGGCACAGCTGCACAAGAAACTGGACCCGCGTTACCCCGCGGCCGGGGCGATTCTGGATACGGTGGTTCGGCATGCTGGTCTACCGTTTACTCAGGCGCTCGAGATCGAAGCGGACTGCTTTGTCGAACTGGCCCGAGGTGATGTTGCCGCCAGCCTGGTCGGCCTGTTCATGAATGATCAGCTGCTCAAGAAGCAGGCTCGCCGCTGGTGCAAGCAGGCCGCTCCGGTCAAGCAGGCCGCGGTGCTCGGTGCCGGTATCATGGGCGGTGGTATCGCCTACCAGTCCGCCTCGTCCGGTATTCCAATCCGGATGAAGGATATCCGTACCGAGGCGCTGGACCTGGGCATTGATGCCGCCACACGCCTGCTGGACAAGCAGGTAGAGCGGGGGCGGCTTAACGAATCCGACAAGGCGAAAGTGCTCGAGGGCATCACGCCGGGCCTGGACTATGAGGGCTTTGATAAAGTCGATCTGGTTGTCGAGGCCGTGGTCGAGAATGCGGCGATCAAGACCAGCGTGCTGGCCGAGGTAGAGCAGCAGCTGCCGGCGGATGCAGTGTTGGCGTCCAATACTTCGACCATCGCCATCGATCAGCTGGCGCAGGGTCTGGAACGGCCGCAACAGCTGTGTGGCATGCACTTCTTCAACCCGGTGCACCAGATGCCGCTGGTGGAGGTGATTCGTGGCAGCCAGACTAGCGACGAAACTGTTGCCCGTACCGTGGCCTACGCCTCGGCTCTGGGCAAGACGCCGATCGTGGTCAACGACTGCCCGGGCTTCTTGGTCAATCGTATCCTTTTCCCGTACTTCAACGGCTTCAACCGACTGCTGCTCGATGGCGTCGACTTCCAGCGCATCGATCGTGTCATGGAGGCCTTCGGTTGGCCGATGGGCCCGGCCTATCTGGCGGATGTGGTCGGCATCGACACCATGGTGCATGCCGATCAGGTGTTGCAGGCGGGTTTCCCCGAGCGGATGTTGCATGACGGCGAAGTGGTCATGGAAGGCTTGCTGGCGGCCGGTTGTCTCGGTCAGAAAAACGGCCAGGGCTTCTATCTCTATGGCGTTGATGACAATGGCCGTCGCTTCAAGGAACCCAATGGCCAGGCGCGTGAACTTCAGGCGGCCTGCCGGCAGGTGCCGGTTGAGGTCAGCGATGCCGAGATCATCGAGCGTTTGATGGTGCCGTTGTGTCTGGAAGCCGTGCGCTGCCTGGAGGACGGTATCGTCGGCAGTGCGGCCGAAGTGGACATGGGGTTGATATTGGGGCTGGGCTTCCCGCGCTTCCGCGGCGGGCCGTTGCGCCATATTCAGACACTGGGGCTGGAGGTCTTCTGTGAGCAGGCCGACCGCCATCTGGAGCAGGGTGAGCTGAATCGGGTAACCGACGAGCTGCGTCAGCGAGCGGCCGAGTCCCGTCCCTTTTACGCCTGAGTCCAGACTCTCTTTGCGGGGGCAGCACCGGGCCGCTGACCTTCGCAGGCTCGACAATAATACCCGCCCCGCGCGAGCCGGGGCGCATGAAATCTGAAGTGAGGATTTGATGAAAGTACTCGTAGCTGTTAAGCGCGTCATCGACTACAACGTCAAGGTACGCGTGAAGTCGGACAACACCGATGTGGACCTGGCCAACGTCAAAATGGCCCTGAACCCCTTCTGCGAAATCGCCGTGGAAGAAGCCGTTCGTCTGAAGGAAGCGGGCACCGTTTCTGAAGTCGTGGTTGTGTCCATTGGTCCCAAGGCTTGCCAGGAGCAGATCCGTACCGCACTGGCACTGGGCGCCGACCGTGGTATCCAGATCGA
>JBLXGN010000006.1:0-331605 GCA_048260865.1 Marinobacterium sp.
TGAGAGTAGGTCATCGCCAAGCATCTAATTAAGTGAAAACCCCGGTCTCGTTGAGATCGGGGTTTTTGCGTTATGGGGTTTTGGGATCAGGCGCGATGGGTGTTGTCTCTGCAGGGCAGGAGAGGGCGTGACAGGCTCGAACAAAACAGAACAGAGATAGGGGCCGGGGTACCTACATACTTCACTGAGGCAGTGAAGTGAGAGTGTGTACCAGTGGTGTTTGCTGGGTGCTGAAAATATGAAAGGTAGGCAAAACGGCAACGGAATGCCTTCGTTGCCGTACAAAGTCTTCCAAGCTTAATTCAAAGTATCTATTAAAGATTCTTTAATATTCAGATAGTCGTAATCGGTTAGAGCGAGGCAGGCCAGGGCAAGCTTTACGCGGGGATGTTGGTCATTCGGCAATATCCGCCAGTAGTATCTGAACTCAGCACTAATATCCTGAGCCAGGGTTAACAGTGCCAATAGATCACGAGTGCGCTCGTCGACACTGAGAGAGTCGCTTAACACTTCTTCAAGCTTTGGTTGTAACCGAATGCTGTCTGCGATGTATTGAGGCAGAAACCAGCGCTCTGCCATGCGGCTGCCGACCTGGTAGTGGCTGAAGCCATAGGTCTGCTGCTGCAGAGTTTCCAAATCGCTTGGGTTGTAAGAGGGTGCAGTACGCAGCAAATCGCGGAAATCTGAAAACCCCTGCACCATAAGTGGCAAACCGCAGTCATGCAGCATTCCCACGGCGTGAATATCATCTCGATTCAGTTTGAGGTTCAGCCGGGTACACAAGCGTAAAGACAGTTCTGAAACATCTTTAGCGGTATCCCAGAAGCGTTCCATACGGCCAGTCTTTTTCAGGGTATTACGCATGATTGTCAGGCGCACCAGGTTAAAAACCTGAGTCGTGCCCAACAAGTTGATGGCGTGTTCAACCGAGGTTACAGAAGCTTTAAGCCCATAAAAGGGACTGTTGATCGTTTTCAGGACAATCGCGTACAGTGCTACGTCCTGCTTGATCAGTTGACTGATTTTTAGCAGGTTCGGGCTGTCCTGTCGGAATAGTTCTGCCAGCTTAAGGAGGACTTCAGGCTGTGGCGGGATTAGGGAGCGAAAATTATCGTCATTCGTCATGGAAGTAAAAGCATCCGGATTTGACTGGCTTGTTTGGCTACAGACACAGCAGTATAGTGCCGCTTTTGTTTTGTCGCAGCAGGTTAACAGTGAAACTTGAAAATCCACCACGCAAGCCATATGTGGCACGTGGATCAGGCGTTCAACGCTGCAACGGTTGTCGTCTGCCTGAGGAGGCCTGTATTTGTGAATGGCGTACTCAGGTTGATGCGGGCTGCCATTTCTGGTTGTTGACTCATCGCTATGAGTTCTACAAGCCGACGAACACTGGACGCTTGATACAGGATACCATCAATTACACACGTGTTTTTGAGTGGTCCAGAACCGAGCCCGGGGAGGAGCTTCTGGATGCCTTGAATGACAGTCTGTATGCACCTTGCATCGTGTTTCCTGAGGGGGACGACTATCAGGACAGGGTGTTAAAGGATGTAACCCCTAAAGAAGGTCGTATACCTGTGTTTATCATTCTGGATGGCACCTGGCGACAGGCTAGGCGAATGTTCCGTCACAGCCGCTTCCTGCAGCACCTGCCTGTATTTGAGCCCAAGACAGACCGGTTAAGCCGCTACAAGCTAAGACGTTCCAAGATTGATCATCATCTCTGCACGGCAGAAGTTGCTGTGGCCTTGTTGGAGCAGATAGGAGATTGGAATGCGGCGGCGCATCTGGAGCAATATTTTGATCGCTTCAACGCCAATTATCTGGCGACACGCCGCCGCTGGGCACAGCGAGATTCGGACTAAGCCGTCTCGCAAGGGGCCTTAGTGTTGTGCTTCGGCAGCGGCTTCTTGAGCGGCACGCTGCTGCATCTGCTGAGCGTACAGAGCATCGAAGTTGACCGGTGCCAGCATCAGCGGAGGGAAGCTGGCCTTGGTTACGAAGTTGTCGACCGCTTCACGTGCGTACGGGAACAGCAGGTTCGGGCAGAAGGCACCCAGAGTGTGGTGCAGTTCAGGGCCTTCGATACCGGCGACCAGGAAGATACCGGCCTGCTGAACTTCTACCAGGAATGCAGTTTCTTCAGCATTTTTGGCAGTCACGGTCAGGGTCAGTACGACTTCATGATGCTTGTCGTCCAGCGCATTGGTACGGGTGTTCATTTCCAGATTGATTTCTGGCTGCCAGGGCTGAGTGAATGCTTTGGCGCCCATCGGGGTTTCCAGAGAAGCATCTTTCACGTACACGCGCTGCAGAGCGAACTGTGGCTGGGTTGCTTGCTGGTTAGCAGTTTCAGTATCAGACATGGATCAGTTTCCTTAGGTTTTATAGTGTTTCTCAGCGACTGAGCAGCTTATCAAGCTCGCCCGCTCGTTCCAGGGCGAACAAATCATCACAGCCGCCAACGTGGACGTCGCCAATGAAAATCTGGGGGACGGTACGACGCTGGCTGCGAGTCATCATCTCTTGACGCAAGGCGATATCCGCATCGATATCGATAGCGGTGTATTCAACCTGTTTGCTGTCAAGCAGGGCAATGGCGCGGGTACAGAAGGGACACCAGCGGGTCAGATAGATAGTTGTTTCAGTCATGGAATTACTTCACAACCGGCATGTTCTGGTTTTTCCACTCGGTCATGCCACCGGACAGGCGAACAACCTGCTCGTAACCGGCCGCTTTGAGCTTTTTGGTTGCAGTACCTGCGGCCTGGCCCAGATTGCATACGACAACAACTGGCTTGTCCTTGTACTTGTCCAGCTCGCTCAGGCGGCGATCCAGATCAGCCAGCGGAATGTGATGCGCGCTGGTGATATGTCCTGTATCCCACTCTTTGCGGGTACGGATATCCAGAACGACACCAGATTCCTTGTTGATCATACGGGTAGCTTCCGCCGGAGTGACGGATTTACCGGACTTGCGTTTTTCGGTCGCGAGCAGGAGCAGCAGGGTCAGTACCCAGGCTGCGACCAGATAGTAATGCTGTATTGCGAATTCGATCAGGCGTTCCATAAGTATTCCGATCAGGTGCACGGATAATAAGAAGCAGTCAGTATACATGGCCTCTATGACAGCGATAAGAGCGGGTGGGCCAAAACAGCGGCACAGTGTTAGCTAAACGCCGCTCAGAACGTTAAAATGGCTGCCTGTTTTTTAACCGACCCGGACAGATAAGCACACCATGACTGATGCTCGCGCAACCAAGGCTTTGATTATTCTTGATGGCTTCGGCGTTGAGGTAACCCCTTCCTCAGCAGTGGAAGCGGCGAATACCCCTACCTGGGACAAGCTGCTGGCTGAAAAGCCCAACTCCCGTATCCAGACATCCGGTATGGCGGTAGGTCTGCCTGAAGGCCAGATGGGTAACTCCGAAGTAGGCCATATGAATATTGGTGCCGGTCGAACCGTGTATCAGAACTTCACCCGCATTTCCAAGTCGATCGCCGACGGCGACTTCTTTGAAAATCAGGTGTTGTGCCAGGCGATGGATGCTGCAATTGCGGCTGACAAAGCCGTCCATGTGATGGGCCTGTTGTCTCCGGGTGGGGTACACAGCCATGAAGACCATATCTTCAGCCTGCTGGAGATGGCGGTAAACCGTGGTGCGAAGCAGGTCTATCTGCATGCGATTCTGGATGGTCGTGATATGCCGCCACGCTCTGCCGAACCTTCACTGAAGGCAGCGCAAGCGGTATTTGAGCGTCTGGGTACTGGTGGTATCGCAACTGTTGTGGGTCGCTACTTTGCCATGGACCGTGACAACCGTTGGGACCGTGTGGAGCAGGCCTACAACGCCATGACGTTGGGCCAGGCTGAAGTAACAGCACCCAGCGGAGTGGCAGCGTTGGAAGCGGCCTATGGCCGTGATGAAAACGATGAGTTTGTTAAAGCTACGGTAATCACGACTGCAGCAGGTGAACCCGTGGCGCGTGTGCAGGATGGCGATGCCCTGATCTGTGCCAACTTCCGTCCGGACCGCGCTCGCGAAATTACTCGTTGCTTCGTGGAAGATGACTTTGACGGCTTCGCGCGTCAGGCTCGCCCAGCCTTGAGTGGCTACGTGATGATGACTGAATACGCTGCCAGTATCCCGGCCCCGGTGGCCTACCCGCCGGAAGCGATTCGCAACGATCTGGGCGAATACCTCTCCTCTCTGGGCCGTACCCAGCTGCGTATTTCCGAAACCGAAAAATACGCACATGTAACCTTCTTCTTCAACGGTGGCCAGGAAGCGGTTTACCCGGGTGAAGACCGTATTCTGGTGCCCTCGCCTCAGGTGGCGACCTATGACCTTCAGCCGGAAATGAGTGCCCCTGAAGTCACCGAGAAATTGTGTGAAGCGATTCGCAGCCGCAAATATGACCTGATCGTATGTAACTACGCCAATGGCGATATGGTAGGTCATACCGGTAGCTTCGATGCGGCTGTCAAAGCGGTTGAGACCGTTGACCAGAGCTTGACCCAAGTGCTGGCAGCGCTTGCGGAAGTCGACGGTGAAGCCCTGATTACTGCGGATCACGGCAACGTGGAGATGATGCTGGATCCGAATAGCGGTCAGCCCCACACCGCTCACACTATCTGGCCGGTTGCCCTGATTTACGATGGCCCGCGTGCCAGCACGCTGTCGCTGAATGACGGTGCGCTCTGTGATCTGGCACCGACACTGCTGGATCTGATGGGGCTGGATGCTCCGGCCGAGATGACTGGCCACAGCCTGGTAGCGAAGGGTTAAGGGTGCGGGCCCTGTGCCTGCTGCTACTGTGCATGCTGACCACAGGGGCCGCGCTTGCAGCGCCGGACCCTGCGGCAACCGAGCAACAGCTCAAGGCAGTCAAGCAGCAGATCGGTAAGCTTCAGAAGGCTTTGTCTCAGCGCGAGCAAAAGCTGGAAGCTGCTGAGCGTGAACTGAAGCAGCATGACAAGCGTATCGGTGAGGTACAGGCTCGTCTGCAGGCACTGGGATCTGAACAACAGAGCCTGGAGAGTCGTCGTGATGCTTTGGGGCAGGACGAAGATCGTTTGCTGGCTGCCTTGCAGGCCAGAGAGACACAGGTACGAGCCTTGTTGAAAGAGCAGTACCGCTTGGGACGCCAGCCAGCGATCCAGCTTCTGCTCTCTCAAGAAGACCCACAGCAGTTGTCACGCATGTTGAGGTATTACGACCAACTCACGACTACGCTGAATGATGAACTGGTCGAGTACCGGAACGCGCTGAGTGAGCTGACCGAAACCCAGTCTGACATTGCGCAAACGGACTCCGACCTGTTGGGCACTCGCGAACAGCTTGAACAACAACGTCTGGAGTTGGCCAAGGCACGTGAGGCTCAGGCCAAAACCCTGGCCAGTTTGCGTAAGGAGCAGAGCAGCGATCGCAGTCGCCTGGGTAAATTGGAGAAGGACCAGGCAAATCTGGCGGCGGTGCTGGCACAGATCCAGCGTTCACTTGAAGAAGTGCGCTTGCAGCAGGATGGTCTCAAATTCAATGAACGTAAGGGTAAACTTGATTGGCCTGTGAAAGGTCGCGTCAAACGTACCTTTGGCAGCCAGGTTGGTAACGTAGATTATGAAGGCCTGCTGATCGACGCCCCGACCGGCACTGAGGTGAAAGCAGTTCACCACGGACGTGTAGTCTTTGCTGATTGGCTGCGTGGCTATGGCCTGGTCTTGATTATTGATCATGGAGGTGGTTACCTGAGTCTCTACGGTCATAACGACAGTCTGTTGCGGGAGCCCGGTGAATGGGTAGGCACAGGCGAGACACTGGCACTGGCAGGTAATAGCGGTGGCAGTACCGAGACCGGGCTGTACTTTGCCATCCGTTACAAGGGCCGCTCAACCGATCCCATCACCTGGTTGCAGCGACGCTAATCCATTTTGCAGGGAGCCTGATGATGAAGCTTTTCCGCCGCACACCGCTCACTACTGCCCTTTTGAGCTGTGTTCTTGGGGTCTCGGCTGCTGGTATTCAGGCCGCAGAGGGTGAGTCCGTTGAGCAGAAAACTCTGCCATTGACCGAACTGCGCATGTTCGCGGATGTATTCGATCGTATTAAACAGGCTTATGTAGAGCCGGTGGACGATCGACAGCTGTTGGAAGATGCCATCAGGGGCATGCTGACGGGTCTTGATCCTCATTCTGCCTACCTTGAACCGGAAGCTTTCGAAAGCCTGCAGGTGCACACCAGCGGTGAGTTTGGGGGCTTGGGTATCGAAGTTGGGCTGGAAGGAGGCTTTATTAAAGTCATCGCTCCCATCGATGACACCCCAGCCCAGCGGGCCGGTGTAAAAGCCGGGGACCTTATTATCCGGCTGGATGATACCCCTGTTCAGGGTATGGACCTTGGCGAGGCCATCGATCTGATGCGAGGTGAGGTGGGTACTCCTGTCCGCCTGACCATTATGCGCGATGGCCGAGATCAGCCACTGGAAATCAAGATTGTGCGTGATGTAATCAAGGTTCGCAGTGTGCGTCATGAAACACTGGAGTCCGGTTATGGTTACCTGCGCGTGTCTCAGTTCCAGTCCCATACTGGAGAGGACCTGGTGGCTGCGATTGAGTCGCTGGAACAGAATCAAGCCCTGAAAGGCCTGGTACTGGATCTGCGTAATAACCCTGGCGGTGTTCTTCAAGCGGCGGTTGAGGTCAGCGATGCCTTCCTGAGTGAAGGCACCATCGTGTACACCGAAGGGCGTCTGCCCAATTCTGAGCTGCGCTTCAATGCCAGTGCCGATACGGCGGCTCCAACAGTGCCATTGGTGGTGCTGATCAACGGTGGTAGTGCGTCGGCGTCTGAAATTGTTGCAGGTGCCTTGCAGGATCATAAGCGTGCGCTGGTGATGGGAACCGACAGCTTTGGCAAAGGCTCGGTACAGACGGTATTGCCGTTGGGGCAGGAACGCGCCATCAAACTGACTACGGCACGTTACTTCACACCAAGCGGGCGCTCCATTCAGGCTCAGGGTATCAAGCCTGACCTTCGGGTGAATGAGGCCAAGCTCACGCAGCTGGCTGAAGAGGGGCGTATCAAGGAGCGTGATCTGGCAGGGCATCTGGAAAATGCTGAAGGTGATGGGCCTGAAAATACCCAAGACGCCAATGAGCTGCTATCCCGTGACTTCCAGCTGTTTGAGGCGCTGAACCTGCTTAAGGCGATGCAGATTCTGCAGCCATCAAAAGCCTGAGAGTGAGCAATAAACAAAGGGGCCAGCTGGCCCCTTTGGTTTTTCTGCTGTTATCAGGTCAGGTCTGAGCCTCTGCAACGCGGAACAGGCCTTTACCCAATCGAGCCCATTGCTCGGGCCAGAACTCGGTAGGACGGCGTTTGAACTCAGAGCGTACAAACTGACGAATGCGACCTTCGGCCGCGGCCAGTGCCAGATTGGCGGCAGAACCTGCCGGAATCTCGGTTCGCAGCCCTTCCTTCAATTCCGCTTCACGCATTACTTGCTTAAGCTGAGTTTCCAGACGCTCAAACAGCTGGTTGATGCGTATACGCAAACGGTCGGTTTCACCCGAGAGAGCATCCCCCGTCAGGATGCGAGCCATACCCGGGTTCTTCTCTACAAATGCCAGCAGCAGGGTCAGAATCTGTTCGCACTGACGGGTGGCCGGCGCGTCTGAGTTAACAATACGCTTGATGCGCGAGAACAGGGTTTCCTCGATAAAGCCGATCAAGCCTTCGAACATTTTGGCCTTGCTGGGGAAGTGACGATAGAGCGCTGCTTCAGACACGCCAACTTCGCGCGCCAGTGCTGCAGTGGTGATTCGCTGCCCCGGATTGTTTTCCAGCATTCGAGCCAGCGCCTGCAGGATCTGCTCGCGGCGCGAAATTTTCTGTTCTTTATCGCTCATGCGGATGCGGATTCTCCGAGATCATTGTTGGTGATCAGCGTGCCCACACCCTCGTCAGTGAAGAGTTCCAGCATGCAGGCATGTTCAACACGTCCATCAATGATGTGGGCGCTGTGTACACCGCTTTTAACTGCGCTCAGGGCGCAGTCGATCTTCGGCAGCATGCCTCCGTAGATAGTGCCGTCTTCGATCAGGGCATCGACCTGTTCGGTGGTCAGCCCGGTCAGCACCTTGCCTTCCTTGTCCAACAGGCCGGAGATGTTGGTGAGCAGCATTAGCTTCTCGGCTTTGAGCACTTCGGCTACCTTGCCAGCCACCAAATCGGCATTGATGTTGTAGGCGTGGCCGTCTTCGCCCACACCGATGGGAGCAATGACCGGGATGAAGTCGGAATTGACCAGCATATCCAGCACTTTGACATTGACGCTTTCAACTTCGCCTACGTGGCCGATATCGATGATTTCCGGTGCTTCCATCTCAGGTGTTTTGTGCTTCACCTTCAGCTTACGGGCACGCAGGAGCTCACCATCTTTACCGGTCAGGCCGATCGCCTTGCCGCCAGCAGTATTGATCAGGCCCACAATTTCCTTGTTAACCATGCCGCCCAGTACCATTTCCACCACGTCCATGGTTTTGGAGTCGGTTACACGCATGCCGTTGATAAAGTGGGACTCGATCTTCAGCTGCTCAAGCAGATTACCGATCTGAGGACCGCCGCCGTGAACAACGATGGGGTTGATGCCGATCAGCTTCATCATGACGATGTCACGGGCGAAGCTTTCCTTCAGTTTCTCGTCAACCATGGCGTTGCCGCCGTACTTGATCACCAGCGTTTTGCCAACAAAGCGCTGGATATAGGGCATGGCTACGGAGAGCACATCGGCGGTCGACATGGCTTGGGTACGGGACAGAGGCATGATATCTCCTTGTATCTTGCAGGGGTCAGGCGTCCGGGATCAGCAGTGATGCATCGATCTGGCTCAGACGTGACTGGAATTCGGTTTTGATTCGGTTCAATGCGTCCTGGCTTTCGGCTTCAAAGCGCAATACCAGCATAGGCGTGGTATTGGATGCGCGCATCAGACCCCAGCCATCGGTATAGTCAACGCGCACACCATCAATATGGCTGACATTGCCACCCGGAAATTCAGCCTGTTGCAGGGCTTCAACCAGCGCAAACTTGTTGTCTTCGCGCACTTCGATGTTGATTTCCGGCGTGCTGATATCTTCCGGATAAGCGGTGAAAATGGCATCCGCATCTTCGTTGCGTGCAGACAGGATCTCCAGCAGGCGCGCAGCGCTGTAGAGGCCGTCATCGAAGCCGTACCAGCGTTCCTTGAAGAATATATGGCCACTCATCTCACCGGCCAACAGTGCGCCTGAGGCTTTCATCTGACGTTTGATCAATGAATGCCCGGTCTTCCACATGGTTGCCTTGCCACCGGCCTGTTCAATGACCTGTGGCAGCAGGCGCGAGCACTTCACGTCGAACAGAATCTCGGCACCGGGATTACGGCTCAGGACATCTTCGGCGAACAGCATCATCACGCGGTCGGGGTAGATCACGTGCCCCGAGGGTGTGATCACGCCAACGCGGTCGCCGTCGCCATCAAAAGCGAGACCCAGATCGGCCTGGTGCTCGGCAACTGCGGCGATGGCATCCTGCAGGTTTTTAAGTTTGCCGGGATCCGGGTGGTGATTCGGGAAAGTACCATCCACATCGCAGAACAGCGGAATCACCTCACAGCCGAGCTGCTCGATCAATGCAGGGGCTAGATTGCCCGGAATACCGTTACCGCAGTCGACCACCACTTTCATGCCGCGCTTGAGCTTCACGTCGCCCAGAATCTGCTGCAGATAGGCTTGGTCCACTGAATGTTCACGACTCTGGCCAGTTCCATCAACATAGTCACTGGCTTCGATACGGTTAGCCAGGGCCTGGATCTGATCGCCAGAGAGGGTTTCACCACCCAGCATCATTTTAAAGCCGTTGTAGTCAGCCGGGTTGTGGCTGCCGGTGATCATGATGCCGGTCTGGTCCGCTTGCTGGTGAGCAGCAAAGTAGAGCACAGGTGTCGGCACATATCCGGCATCCAGCACCTGGCAGCCGCTGTCAGTGAGACCTTCGATCAGCAGCTCTTTTAGACGGGGGCTGGACAGGCGGCCATCAGCGGCGACGACCACTTCCGTGATCTTGCGTGCAGCGGCTTCGGCAGCAAAGGCGCGGCCGATGTGGTACACGGTGGACTCGCTCAGCGACTGGCCAACAATGCCGCGGATATCATAGGCACGAAAGATGTCGCGATCGAACTGGTCGAGCGGGTAAGGCATGAGCAGGCTTCCCTGTAGTCTGTAAGTACTAACTTTTAGTGGCGGCCGGACGAGCCGAAACCACCGTCACCACGATCGGAGTCACCAAACTCGTCAACGATTTCGAATTCGGCCTGCACCACCGGTACCAGCACCATCTGGGCAATGCGCTCGCCGGGTTCAACGGTGAAGGTGGTTTGGCCACGGTTCCAGCAAGATACAAACAGCTGGCCTTGATAATCGGAGTCGATCAGGCCAACCAGGTTGCCCAATACGATGCCGTGCTTATGGCCCAGGCCTGAACGGGGGAGAATCATGGCGCACAGGTTGGGATCTTCGATATGAATCGCCAGGCCGGTCGGGATCAGCTCGGTCTGACCGGGCTCCAGTGTCAGTGCCTGATCCAGGCAGGCGCGCAGGTCCAGGCCGGCGGAGCCTTCGGTGGCATAGGCGGGCAGCGGGATATCGCGGCCAATACGTTCGTTCAGAATTTTGACTTGCAGTGCTTTCATTGCGTGCTCTGATGGTAATGCTGGGCAATTTGTTCGATCAGCTGGCGAGCCAGCTGACGTTTGGTCATTTGTGGCAGGCTGACTTCAGTCTCAGCGCTGACCAGCGTGACGGCGTTATCGTCACTGTTAAAGCCGATCTCGGGATTGGAGACGTCATTGGCGATGATCAGATCCAGTCCCTTACGGACCAGTTTGCTGCGGGCATAGCCGATAACATCCTGAGTCTCGGCGGCAAAGCCGACGGTATAGGGGCGGTTATCCCGCAGGCCGGCAACAGTGGCAACAATGTCGGGATTCTTGATCAGGTGCAGCTCCATGATCTCTTCACTGCCTTTCTTGATCTTGTGCTCGGCAACCGATACTGGACGGTAGTCTGCAACAGCGGCGGCAGCGATAAACAGGTCGCATTGATCGATATCGGCCAGACTTGCCGCCAACATCTCTTCGGCGCTCTCGATGGATACAACCTCAACCCGAGGCGGAGCCGGCAGGTTCACTGGGCCACTGATCAGGCGCACATTGGCACCGGCATCGGCAGCCGCTTCTGCCAGGGCGTAGCCCATCTTGCCAGAGCTGTGGTTGGAGATATAACGCACTGGATCCAGCGGCTCGCGGGTGGGGCCAGCGGTGATATAAACAGTTTTGCCAGCCAGTGCGCCATGCTGGAACTGCTCCGCCACCATCTCAGCCAGCTCTTCTGGCTCCAGCATGCGGCCAGGACCGGTATCGCCACAGGCTTGGGCGCCTACCCCGGGACCATAGAGAGCCACACCCTGAGAACTGAGCTTGCGCACATTATCCTGGGTGCGGGGATCACGCCACATGGCTTGATTCATGGCGGGTGCCAGACAGATAGGTGCGTCAGTGGCCAAACAAAGGGTGGTGAGCAGGTCATCACCCATACCGGCACTGAAGCGGGCGATAAAATCGGCACTGGCCGGCGCAACCAAAATGACGTCTGCCCACTTGGCCAGCTCGATATGCCCCATACCGGCTTCGGCTTCCGGGTCAAGCAGCTGCTGGTGAACCGGGTGGCCCGAAAGCGCCTGCAATGTCAGTGGCGTAATGAACTCGGTGGCCGCCTGGGTCATGACGATGCGCACATCAGCACCGGCACCCTTGAGCAGGCGTGTCAGTTCGGCGCTCTTATAGGCCGCGATTCCGCCCGTAATACCGAGCAAAATACGCCGGTTAGTAAGTCTATGCATACCCTGAGTATCCGGTTGTTTCTCATGAAAAGGCAGGGCGTTAAGATACCACTTCGGCTGGCTAATGCGTAGCAGGGTTCAGCCAACATACAGACACTCACAGGGAGGTGAGGTATGGCGATCAGAGACTGGCCGGCTGAAGAGCGGCCGCGAGAAAAGCTGCTGGCGCGCGGTGCGCAGGCGCTGTCGGATGCGGAGCTATTGGCCATTTTTTTACGTACGGGCGTACAGGGCTGCAGTGCTGTGGACCTGGCGAGGCAACTGTTAACACACTTTGGTGGGCTCAGGCCTCTGCTGGAGTCCAGTGAGCAGGATTTTTGTACGGCGCATGGCCTGGGCCCGGCAAAGTATGTACAGCTTCAGGCTGTGCTGGAGATGTCGCGCCGTCATCTGGAGGCTCAGCTGGTGCGTGATTCGGCTTTGGAAAGCCCAACACAGGTACGACGTTATTTAACCAGCCGGTTGCGCCATGAGGCCCGCGAGGTATTTGCCTGCTTGCTGCTGGACAACCGACATCGGGTGATCCGTTATGAGGCCCTGTTTTACGGCACCATCAACGCCGCCAGTGTTCACCCTCGAGAGGTTATTAAGCTGGCGCTGGCACATAACGCGGCGGCTCTGATTCTGGCGCACAACCACCCCTCAGGTGTAGCTGAGCCTTCACAGGCCGATCAGCAGATTACCCAGCGCCTGGTGGAAGGGTTGGCGCTGGTGGATATACGGGTGTTGGACCACATCGTCATTGGCGATGGAGAGGCAGTGTCCTTTGCTGAGCGGGGCCTGCTGTAAAAACTGGTGAAAAAATCAACAATTCACTGGCACCTGTATACAGTTGGCTGTATAATGCGCGGCCTTCTGTCCCATAATGGTATGGTATTTTGTCCAGGTACGATTTGGATTGGACGCTCCGCCTGAGGTTACGCCGGTTGCGTAGCCGATAAACATCGGACAGAGGTAATTTAACCCTGTAAAAAAGGTTTTTCACAATGTCTCGAGTTTGCATGGTAACGGGTAAAGGCCCGGTAACCGGTAACAACGTTTCCCACTCAAAGCGTAGAACGCGTCGTCGTTTCCTGCCGAACCTGCACTGGCACCGTTTCTGGGTAGAAAGCGAAAGTCGTTTCGTTCGTCTGCGTGTTTCCTCCAAGGGCATGCGTATCATCGACAAGAAGGGTATTGATGTGGTTCTGACCGAACTGCGTGCCCGTGGCGAGAAAGTCTGAGGAGATTGAATCATGGCTGCTAAGAGCGCTCGCGAGAAGATCCGTCTGGTATCCTCTGCTGGTACTGGTCACTTCTACACTACTGACAAAAACAAGCGTAACACTCCGGATAAGTTCGAATTCAAGAAATACGACCCGGTTGTTCGCAAGCACGTGATCTACAAGGAAGCCAAGATCAAGTAATTGATTCTGGACTGGAGATCCCGGAACCCCGCAATGCCTCGTGCGCTGCGGGGTTTTTTTATGCCTGCGCGCTGGTTAGGATAACGGTCATTACACTCCTGTGAGGCCCGAGACCATGTCACTGCCCCCCGGCGTTATTCGTTTTGTCCCGCTGATCTTTGTGTTGCTCTGGAGTACCGGTTTTATCGGTGCTCGTTTTGGCTTGCCCTATATCGAGCCTTTCTATCTCTTGCTGATTCGGACCCTGATAACCCTGGGTGTGTTTCTGGGGCTGATTTTGCTCTTTCGTGCCAAATGGCCAACGCCGCGCCAGGCGATGCATCAGATGGTTACCGGGGCATTGGTTCATGGTTGCTATCTGGGAGGCGTGTTTGCCGCCATTAAATGGCAGCTGCCGGCAGGGGTTACCTCTATTCTGGTCGGTCTGCAGCCGGTGCTGACGGCAGTGCTGGCCTGGGGTGTGATGGGGCAGGCCTTTCAGGGTCGCCAATGGTTGGGTCTGCTGTTGGGGCTATTGGGGGTGATGCTGGTCCTAGGCACCGGGTTGCAGCCGGGGCAGTTCGAGCTGCGGCCCGAGGCGGTGGTGTCGGCGTGCATAGCGCTGTTTGGCATCTCCATCGGCACGCTCTACCAGAAGCGCTTTGGTGCCGGGACTGACCTGCTGACAGGCTCTTTCTATCAGTACCTCTCCACGGGCTTGATTATGGCCGTACTTACGCTGGCGTTTGAGCAGCACCAGATTATCTGGCACCCCGAGTTGATCGGGGCGCTGTTGTGGTTGGTATTTGGCCTGTCGGTCACCGCGATTCTGTTGTTGATGCTGATGATTCGAGAAGGTGAGGTGGCGCGTATTGCCAGTTATTTCTATCTGGTACCACCGGTTACGGCGCTGGAAGCCTGGATATTGTTTGATGAGCAGCTCTCACTTCTGGCAGTCGGAGGCATGATTCTGGCAGTTGTGGGGGTATATCTGGTACTGCGGGTGCGTGCGCCGAGCCCGAAATGAAGCTGATATACTGCGCTGAACCCTGCAGAAGGAGACTCCATGCCCGAATTGCCTGAAGTGGAAACCACCAGGCGTGGTATAGCCCCCCATATTGAACAGCATCGTATTGAGATGTTGGAAGTTCGTCAGCCGCGTCTGCGTTGGCCAATACCGGATCAGCTGGGTCAATGGATTCAGGGTGATCTGGTGCAATCGGTCGAGCGTCGTGCCAAATATCTGCTGCTGCGGTTTGCCCGTGGGACGTTGATTCTGCATCTGGGCATGTCCGGGAGCCTGCGCATTCTTCCAGCGGGTAGCCCGGCAGGCAAGCACGACCATGTGGACTTCATACTCGATTCAGGGCAGCTGCTTCGCCTGACGGACCCACGCCGCTTTGGTGCGGTGCTTTGGCAGGAAAATGGTACTCAGCACCCGCTGTTAGCGTCTTTGGGGCCAGAACCTCTGGATGCGGCCTTTGATGCCGAGTATCTTCAAACGTGCTGTCAGGGGCGACGCACAGCGATCAAGGCCTTGATCATGAATGCCGAAGTGGTGGTTGGGGTCGGTAATATTTATGCCAATGAAGCCCTGTACCGTGCCGGGATCGATCCGCGCCGTGCCGCTGGCCGTATCGCGGCAGCGCGATTGGAAAAGCTGGTCGAGGCGATCAAGGCCGTACTGGCACAGGCGATTGAGCAGGGCGGCACCACGTTAAAGGATTTTGTTGGCGGCGATGGCAAGCCGGGCTATTTCAAGCAGGAACTGGCGGTCTATGGCCGCGCAGGCGAGCCCTGCCTGAGCTGTGGCGAGCCACTGAGTGAAGTGAGGCTGGGGCAGCGCAGCACAGTGTTTTGCCGTCAGTGTCAGCGATAGGTGTATTCAACAACCGGGGTGATCATGAACTGCAAGACCGATTTGGATCTGGACCGCCACCGTCAGGTGTTGAGAGATAAGCTGGGCATCACTGAGCTGCTCGAAACGCGGCAGTGTTTCGAGGTGGGTGAATTACCACTGCATACCGAGTATTACCATCACGCTGATGACGCCCCGTTACTGGTATTCCTGCCAGGTATCGGCACTTACGCCGAGCTCTACGCGGATCTGCTGAGTCGGCTCAGTAAACGAGGCTTCAATGTGGTTGGGCTGGATCCGCGCGGGCATGGATACTCCGGCGGTTCTCGCGGGCTCTACAGCGTTGAGCAGTCGATGACGGATGTTCGCGCAGTCATAGATCACTATCAGCAAACACCAGAGCAGCCGGTTTATCTCTATGGTTACTCCATCGGTGCCTTGCTGGCAGTGGCGGCTGCCGAAGCAGACATGCGCATTAAGGCGGTGGTGTGCGGTACTTTGCTGGTTCCGGCCGTGGCGCCTGATATGCTGCACCAGCTGGGCTGGTCCTGGATCTGGGGCAGTGCACTGTTTGCTCCGGGCCTGGCATTGCCGATGCAGAATTTTATCGATTATGAACAGCTGCTGGCGGGCCACCCGGCTGGCGAAGAGATTAACTCTGATCCGCTGATCGTGTTTGATTATCCCCTGAGTACACTATCCAGCCTGTTTACCTATCATCTGCGTTCCTTGAATACACGCTTCCCCTTCCGTGGACTGATCGTACACGGTGATCAGGACGAGGTGTTGCCATTGAGTTATTCGCAGCGTGTGCAGTCCATGCTGGCGCAGCCATTCGAGCTGGAGCCTGTGCCGGGCGAAGGACATATGCTGCCTTGGGATCGACCGGGCTTGCTGGCGGGACTGATTGCTGACTGGTTGCAAAGCGACGCTGTCACCAAAGCTTAAAGGGCCGGTAACCGAGCTGTCACTCCTCGGCGCGGAAAATGCCATCCTGTAGAATAATGACAGGGTGGCTGCCATGAACCGTCTGCAGAAGCTTAGTGCCTTTGATACCCGAGCCTTTTACTGGTTTAACGGTTATGGTCGATCGATGCCGATCATGATCAGCAGCCGCTGGATCTCACGACTGGGTGATGGCAGCTTCTATCTGCTGTTGGGCGTTGCCTTGGCGCTCTGGGAGCCGGAAGATGGCGCCTCCTTTCTCCAGGCCGGGTTGACCGCTTATGCCCTGGAGTTGCCGCTATATCTGTTACTGAAAAACACCATCCGGCGTGATCGTCCCTGTCACCTTGGTGATGGCTTTAAAGCCGCCATCGAGCCCTCTGATAAATTCAGCTTTCCTTCGGGTCATGCCGCAGCGGCTTTTGTGTTTGCCACCCTGTTAGCCGAGTACTACCCTTCGCTGGCAGTATTGGGCTTCGTGATGGCCGCTTTAGTCGGCGGCTCCCGAGTGATGCTGGGGGTACACTACCCGACGGATATTCTGGCGGGTGCCTTGCTGGGTATGAGTACTGCACTGCTGGGCATTGGCCTGTGGGAGGCGTTTTGATGCGGATTTTGTACGGTGTTCAGGCAACCGGAAACGGTCACATTACCCGCGCCAGAGTGTTGCTGCCGGCATTGCAGGCGGTAGGGGCCGAAGTGGATATGCTGTTCAGTGGCCGTGCGAAGGAGCGCCTGTTCAATATGGAGCCCTTTGGGGACTATGCCCATCGGGAAGGCATGACGCTGGTCACCGAGGCAGGTAAGGTGCAGCGCTTCAAAACGTTGAAACAAACACGCCTTGGGCAGTTTTTCAAAGATGTGCGCAATCTTGATCTGCAAGGCTATGACCTGGTCCTAACCGATTTTGAACCGGTCACGGCCTGGGCCGCGCGCCGTCAAGGCGTGCCTTCGGTCGGTGTTGCACATCAGTACGCGTTTCTGCACTCGATTCCCGGTACCGGTTTTCTCCCCTGGTTGAAATCCAGCATACGGCTGTTCGCGCCTGCTGATGAGATGATCGGTTTGCATTGGGATGCATTCAATGCCCCCATTCTGCCGCCGATGATCGAACCTGTGCAGGGCGAAATCAGTGAAGATCAACGTAAGGTGTTGGTGTATCTGCCATTTGAATCTCAGGACGAGATCGTCTACTGGCTATCCGGCTTCTCTGAATACCGCTTTCGGGTTTATGCCCCTGTCGAACAGCTCCGCCGTATTGGCAACATTGATCTCTGCCCCTTTAGTCGAGAAGGTTTTCAGCAGGACCTGCTCAGTTGTCGTGGCGTGATGGCCAATGCCGGCTTTGGCCTGTGTAGCGAGGCGATTCAGGCCGGTAAAAGTCTGCTGGTGAAGCCACTGCAAGGGCAGGTTGAACAGGTTTCCAATGCGGCTGTACTGGAGCAGATGGGGTTGGCTAGCGTGATCACCCGTTTTGGGCAGGAGCCGATACGCCAGTGGCTGGAGTTGCCTTCCGGCAGTGCTGATCCTTGGCCGGATGTGGCGGGGACATTGGCGCGCTGGCTGATTACAGGTCGCCAGGTGCCTGTGGAAGCGCTGGCGCGTGAACTCTGGCAATCGGGCCGGAGAATGAGAGCTCACCCGGCTTGATAGAACCCGCCTGACAACGTCTGTTTTACCCATTAGCTAAAGTACAGACTCTTCGAAGTCCATACGATGTTCGATGATTGAGGGTGCGTACCCGGAAGGGGGACAGATGTTCCAGTGGGTGGGGTAAAGCTCAGGGCCGGATAGGAAATGTGGGGGCCGAAGCGAAAGGAGTGCCAAGATCCATCAAAGCACCCCTTCCTCTGGCTTCCTATCCGTGCGGTTAATAGCATCCTGCCGTGTGATTCCGTTCGTCCTGTACCGCTACTGGGCCATCCTTGTATTCGTTCCCTGAACAGGAGATCCACCCTCGTAATTATGCTTATTAGGGAAATTCTGGATATAGGAATTTTTCCTAATTTGCGTTTAAGCCAGCTTGATCACCTCATCAACCAGCTTATTAATGCCTGATGCCGCTTCCGAAATTGACTGAGCCAGCATATATGCAGGGGTGGTTACAACTTTGTGTTCGTGATCGATAACAATATCGCTGACGGAGCAATCCTGATGCTGGCCACCCATGGTTTGAATGGCTCCGGCGACGCCTTCATCCGTACCGATGGTGCACTGAATACCGCTGCCCAGCAGTTTGGGTGTCATGGCTGGCGCAATACAGATCAGTCCAACGGGCTTGCCGGCGGTGTGGATGGCACGGGCAAAGCTGACCAGATCGGCATTGAGGGTGCAGTCGGGACCCTTGATGGCAAAGTCACTCAGGTTTTTTGCGGCGCCAAAGCCACCAGGAATAATCAACGCATCGAAGTCATTGGCATTCGCTGAAGCCAGGTCCTGAATCTCACCGCGTGCCAAGCGGGCGGCTTCAACCAGTACATTTCGCTGTTCGCCTTCGGCGACTTCACCGGTCAGGTGGTTAATGACGTGTAGTTGGGGCACATTGGGTGCAAAGCACTGGTACTCGACCCCGTGATGCTCCAAACGCAGAAAAGTCAGTACGGACTCATAAATTTCCGAGCCATCGAAAACACCGCTGCCGGACAAAATTACAGCTATCTTTTTCATGCGAACTGAGCTCCGTTTCAGGTTGATCTAAGAAGCAAGCTGGAACGTCTTGACGCCAGCCATGTCGAAGTGATCCAAGAGTACGTTAAGATGACAGGCATTACCAAATGCAGGGAGGTGCGGCCCAAAGAAGGGCTGTCATCTAATTGTCATCTTCTTGTCGTCAAATGCACCCAGCTTTAAAAGGAAGGGACCGTGTCTTTTACCAATAGCCAGCGTTACTACCCTGAAACCCGTATGCGTCGCATGCGTGCGGATGATTTCTCTCGTCGCCTGATGCGTGAAAACCGTCTCAGTACGGATGACCTTATCTACCCGGTATTTGTGCTTGAGGGTGAAGGCCAGGTGGAAGAAGTACAGTCCATGCCGGGCGTGAAACGTTACAGCATTGATCTGCTGGTTGAGAAGGCACGTGAATGGCATGCGCTGGGCATTCCTGCACTGGCACTGTTTCCGGTGACACCTGACAGCGCCAAGAGTGAGCTCGCTGAAGAGGCCTACAACCCTGAAGGATTGGTACAACGCACAGTGCGTGCCCTCAAGGCCGCTTTGCCTGATCTGGGTATCATGACCGATGTGGCGCTGGACCCGTTCACGACCCATGGCCAGGACGGCATCATCGACGAGAATGGCTATGTGCTGAATGACCGCACCGTGGATACGCTGGTCAAGCAGGCACTCTCGCATGCTGAAGCGGGTGCTGACATCGTAGCGCCCAGTGACATGATGGATGGCCGTATCGGTGTGATCCGTGAAGAGCTGGAGAGTCATGGCCTGGTCAACACCCGCATCATGGCCTATTCAGCAAAGTATGCCAGTGCCTACTACGGTCCTTTCCGTGATGCAGTGGGCTCGGCGGGTAATCTGGGTAAGGGCAACAAGTTCAGTTACCAGATGGACCCGGCCAATTCGGATGAAGCCCTGCATGAGGTGGCACTGGATCTGGCCGAAGGTGCCGATATGGTTATGGTAAAGCCGGGTATGCCTTATCTGGATATCGTGCGTCGGGTTAAAACAGAGCTCAAGGCACCGACGTTTGCCTATCAGGTCAGTGGTGAATATGCCATGCACGTGGCTGCCTTCCAGAACGGATGGCTGGACGAAGAAAGCGTCATCATGGAAAGCCTGCTCAGCTTCAAACGCGCTGGTGCTGACGGCATCCTGACCTACTTTGCGGTTCAAGCAGCCGAGATATTGAATCGCTCATAAACAAGACAGCAGATGGATTTCAGCTTCAACTAAGGGGATAGCGATGAACGACAGCGTACAGGAACTGGCACAGGATCTGATTCCGCCGGAACAGCAGGAGGCGACTGCTGCACTGGTCGAGAGTCGCGAAATCTTGCCCACGGTTGATCCGATTGAGGAAGTTCCGGTCGATCTCAAGGCCCCTGAATTGTATATCAACCGGGAGCTGAGCCATCTGCAGTTTAACGTACGCGTGCTGGAGCAGGCGCTGGATGAAAGCTATCCGCTGCTGGAGCGTTTGATGTTCCTGTTGATCTTCTCCAGTAACCTGGATGAGTTCTTCGAGATTCGTGTGGCTGATCAGCTGCGTCAGCTCAAGTATGGTCGTGAAGCAGTCGGCCCTGATGCGATGCACCCTCAGAAGGTGCTCGATCGAATCAGCGAGATTTGCGCCATCAATGTGGATCGTCAGTATAAAATTCTGAATGACATCATGTTCCCGGCATTGGAAGCGGAGAATATCCGCTTTCTGCGTCGTGCTGACTGGACTGAAGCCCAGCGTGAATGGATCAAGGAATACTTTGAGGATCAGGTCCTGCCGGTGATCAGCCCCATCGGTCTGGACCCCTCGCACCCCTTCCCGCGTCTGGTCAACAAGAGCCTTAACTTTATCGTTGAGCTGGATGGTAAAGATGCCTTTGGCCGTGAGACCGGTATGGCGATCATCCCAGCGCCACGCTCGCTGCCACGCTTGATTCGGCTGCCGGATGACTTGTGTGAGGGGGGCGATAATCTGATCTTCCTGTCCTCGATCATTCACGAGTTTGCCGAGGAACTCTTCCCCGGCATGAAAGTGGACGGTTGTTTCCAGTTCCGAATTACCCGAAATGCGGACTTGAGCTTTGACTTCGAAGAAATTGAAGACCTGGCACGTGCCCTGCGCGGCGAGCTGCACTCGCGCAAGTTTGGTGATGCGGTACGCCTTGAAGTGGACAGCCGCACACCGTCTGAGCTGATTCAGTTCCTGCAGGATGAATTCAAGCTGCCGGATAGCCATGTCTATCGCGTCAATGGCCCGGTCAACCTGACCCGTCTGATGGCGGTACGTGATCTGGTTGAGCGTCCCGAGCTGCGCTGGAAGCCCTTCTCACCGGGCATGCCGAACAAGCTGAAGAACAACGAAGACATTTTCTCGGTGCTGCGCCGCAACGATCAGTTATTGCAGCACCCGTTCCAGTCGTTCACTCCGGTGGTTGACCTGCTTCGACAGGCTGCCAAGGATCCTCAGGTGGTGGCGATCAAGCAGACGCTGTACCGCACCGGGGTTAAGTCCGACATCGTCAATGCGCTGGTGGAAGCGGCCCGAAACGGCAAGGAAGTAACCGTGGTGATCGAACTGCGTGCCCGTTTCGATGAGGAAAGTAACCTGCAGCTGGCCAGCCGTTTGCAGGAAGCCGGCTGTCTGGTGGTCTACGGTGTGGTAGGTTACAAAACTCACGCCAAAATGATGCTGGTGGTGCGCCGCGAAGGGCCGGATCTGGTGCGCTACAGCCACCTGGGTACCGGTAACTACCATTCGGGTACAGCACGTCTCTATACCGACTACAGCTACATGACGGCTGATGATGAGGTGGGTGAAGACGTGCACAAAATCTTCCAGCAGCTGACCGGTATGGGCAAGATCCAGAAACTGCAAAAGCTGTACAACGCTCCCTTTACTTTGCACGCCAAGATGCTGGAGCTGATCCAGAACGAGATCCGTAACGTCAAGGCGGGCAAGAAAGGGCATATCATCATCAAGGTGAACGGTTTGACCGAGCCCAAACTAATCCGGGCGTTGTACGAAGCCTCTCAGGCGGGTGTGCAAATCGATCTGGTGATCCGTGGCATGTGTCGTCTGCGCCCGGGCCTGGAAGGGGTTTCAGACAATATCCGTGTGCGCTCCATTATCGGTCGCTTCCTTGAGCACACCCGTATCTACTGGTTCGCCAACGATGGCGGCAAACCGGTGGTGATCGGCTCCAGTGCGGACTGGATGGAGCGCAACATGCTGAACCGTGTGGAAACCGGCTTTGAGCTGTTCGGTAAGCACGCGGAACGTATTCGCAACGAGCTGGAATACTACCTGCGTGATAACGTTCAGGCGTGGGAGCTGCATTCTGATGGTAGTTACAGTCTGGTGCAGCCTGCCGAGGGAGAGGAACGTTTCAGCGCTCAGCAGGTGCTGTTGGACGACCTGGCGGTATCCTGATCTGGACTCGACTGATTAGCGCTTCAGCAGTGCCCGGTAGCCGCTCTGGTAATCCGGGTACTGAAAACGGTAACCGCTGGCACGCAGGCGGCGGTTACTGCAGCGCTTGCTGCCACTGCGACGCACGGGCTCGCGCTCTTTAATCTCCACGCCCATCTGTTGGGCCATCCACTCCATCACTTCATGAATCGGCGTCGGTGCATCATCCGTGGCCAGATAAACCGGTTTAAGCTCATCGCCTGCCAGCTTCAATCGCAGCAGGTGCTCCAGCACGCCTACACAATCATCCCGATGAATGCGGTTGCTGTAATGCAGCGGTTCTGCGGGGGCTGCTATTCCTGCCTGAACCTTGCGCTGTAAATGGTCGCGTCCGGGTCCATAAATGCCGCTAAAACGCACGATAGTGGCGGGGATACCTGAGTTGAAGGCCAGTTGCTCACTGGCCAGCAGGCTGCGGCCACTGTCACTGTCAGGCTCGGTAGGTGACTGTTCATCCACCCAATCATGCTCATGCTGGTGATAGACCCCGCTGCTGCCAGTCACGAACAGGTGTTTGGGGGGAGCGGGCAGGGCGTTCAGCAGGTTGCTCAAACCTTCGACGTAGGTCTGTTGATAGACACCCGGGGCCCGGCTCTTGGCGGCTGCGGTAAAGAACAGATAATCGCACGCAGGCAGGCCTGCAAGGCTGGCCGGGTCGGTCATATCTCCTGCAATGCCGTGGATGCCGTCGGGAAGCTGGTTTATAGTACGCCGAAGCCCGAACACCTGTGCACCTGCTGAGGCCAATGAAAGGCCAAGTCCAGTTCCTATATCGCCGCAGCCGGCGATCAGCACGCGTAGTTCCTGCATAATGATCCCTATACTCGATTTGTTCTATCCTAACAGAGGTACGTCCCAATGACGCTGACGGAGCTGCGATACATTGTCACCCTGGCGCGGGAACAGCATTTCGGTCACGCTGCCGAGCGCTGTTATGTCAGCCAGCCGACCTTGTCGATTGCGGTCAAGAAGCTGGAGGAGGAACTGGGAGTTGCCCTGTTTGAACGCAGCAAAAATGCGGTGCGAGTCACTCCGGTAGGTGAAAAGGTTGTGCGTCAGGCCCAGACAGTGCTTGAGCAGGCTGAAGCGATCAAGGAGCTGGCTCGAGAGGGTAAGGATCAACTGGCCAACCCGCTGCGTATTGGCGCTATCTACACCATCGGGCCTTACCTCTTTCCGCAATTGATTCCTCAAATTCAGCGTCTGGCGCCGGAAATGCCGCTGTATATCGAAGAAAACTTCACCGATAACCTGCGTACCAAAATTCGTAATGGTGAGCTGGATGCGATCATTATTGCGCTGCCGTTCCATGAAGCCGATGTGTTGACCCGGCCGCTGTACGACGAGCCTTTCATGATGGCGATTCCCAAGGGGCACGAACTGGCGCAGCAGGATGAAATCGATTCCCGTCAGATGAACGAGATCCGCATGCTGTTGTTGGGTGAAGGTCACTGCTTCCGTGATCAGGTGCTGGAAGCCTGTCCGACGTTGAACCAGTCCTTTCATGATCAGCATACGGTGACCGAAGGCAGTTCGTTGGAAACCATCCGAATGATGGTGGCGTCAGGTTTAGGCACCAGTGTGTTGCCTCTGTCTGCTATTCAGAATCACCCTGCGACCGATCTGGTCGAAATCCGTCCGTTTAAACATCCCCAGCCGATGCGCACCGTCGCTGTTGCCTGGCGCGCCAGTTTCCCGCGTCCCAAGGCGATTGATGTTCTGGTTGAAGCGATTGAGCATTGCCAGGTCAAGGCTGCGAGTAATGGTAGCAGCTGAGTCGCTTGCACCGGTCACTGAACTCAAGGGTGTAGGCACAGCCCTTTCTTTGAAGCTGGAGCGGTTGGGTATCCTGAGTATTCAGGATCTGCTGCTTCATCTGCCGTTGCGCTATCAAGACAGAACCCGTGTGGTGCCTGTTGGCAGCCTGAGGCCCGGGGATGAGGTGATGATTGAAGGCAGTGTGCGTGCTGCCGATATTGTGCAAGGCCGCCGCCGCAGTCTGATGTGCCGAGTGCAGGATGGCACCGGCACTCTGAGTCTCCGCTTCTTTCACTTCCACGCTGCCCAGAAAAACAGCCTTAAGCCGGGTACGCGGCTGCTCTGCTTTGGTGAGGCACGACCGGGTCCCGGCGGGTTGGAAATGGTCCACCCCGAATACAAGGTCCTCAAGGGCGAAGGCCCCGCGGTCATGTCTGAACAGCTGACACCTGTGTATCCGTTGACTGAAGGGCTGACCCAGGGGCGTGTCCGAAGTCTTATAGCATTGGCACTGGAATGGATGGCGAAAGAGGGCTTTGAAGACCTGCTGCCATGCGCTTTGCTACAGCAATGGCAACTGCCCAGTTTGACCGAATCCTTGCAGTATCTGCACCACCCCCCGGTTGATGCCGACCAATCATTGTTGCTTGAAGGTAAGCACCCTGCCCAGCGGCGTCTGGCCATGGAAGAGCTGCTGGCACATCACCTTTCGTTACAGAAGGCACGTCAGCGTGTGCAGGAACAGGGGGCACCTGCACTCAAGGCCAGTGGTGAGTTGAGCCGCCCCTTTCTACAGCGGCTACCCTTTGAATTAACGGGCGCACAGCTGAGAGTGGCACGAGAAGTCGCGCGCGATCTGCAGCAACCTTTGCCCATGTTGCGATTGGTGCAGGGTGATGTGGGCTCAGGCAAAACCGTGGTAGCGGCTCTGGCTGCCTTGCAGGCGGTTGAAAATGGCCTTCAGGCGGCAGTGATGGCGCCGACCGAAATTCTGGCTGAGCAGCATCATATTAATTTCACTCAGTGGCTGGAGCCGCTGGGGATCAAGGTGGCCTGGCTGGCGGGAAAGGTAAAAGGCAAGGCACGAGAAGCCCAGCTTGAAGCGATTCGCAGTGGTGAGGCACCTGTGGTGGTGGGCACTCATGCACTGTTTCAGGATGAAGTGATCTTTGCTGATCTGGGTGTTGTCGTCATTGATGAGCAGCATCGCTTTGGTGTGCATCAGCGCTTGAGCCTGAAAGAAAAGGGCCGTAATGGAGAGCGCAGCCCGCATCAGCTGATCATGACCGCCACGCCGATTCCCCGTACGTTAACCATGAGTGCCTATGCTGATCTGGATTGTTCCATCATTGATGAACTGCCGCCAGGGCGTACGCCGGTGCAGACGGTGGTGATAGCAGACTCTCGCCGTGATCAGGTGGTCGAGCGCGTGCGCCAGGCTTGTGCCGAAGGGCGCCAGGCCTACTGGGTGTGTACCCTGATTGAAGAGTCTGAGGTCCTTCAGTGCGAAGCAGCGGAAGTCACCGCTGAGCGCCTGAAAGAGATGCTGCCCCAGCTGCGAATTGGTCTGGTACACGGGCGTATGAAGGCTGCAGAAAAGGCCGATATCATGGCGCGCTTCAAGGCGGCTGAGCTGGATCTGCTGGTCGCGACCACCGTGATTGAAGTAGGTGTGGACGTGCCCAATGCCAGTCTGATGATCATCGAAAACCCGGAGCGACTGGGGTTGGCGCAACTGCACCAGTTAAGAGGACGTGTTGGGCGTGGCAGTGTCGAAAGCTACTGTGTCCTCATGTACCATGCGCCCCTGTCAAAACAGGGGCGCGAGCGCCTGGGTGTGATGCGTGAAACGAGCGATGGCTTTCGCATCGCCGAGAAGGACCTGGAACTACGTGGACCCGGTGAAGTATTGGGTACACGGCAGACCGGCATGATGCAGTTTCGTATTGCCGATCTGCAGCGAGATGCTGACCTGCTGCCGCAAATTCACCAGGTCGCAGCAGGCCTGGGGGTTGCCTCCCCCCTTAATGAAGCCCTTATCCGGCGCTGGCTGGGAACTGGAGATATGTATGCACAGGTTTAATACCCAACGTCAGGTGCCAACGCCCGAGCAGCTGGAGCTGATTGAACAGCAGATTGGTCGGGAACCGCGTGGCATTGAAGCTGTGGCCTGTGCCACCGAGACTGGTCTGCCACTAGTCCTGCAGATGCGCACGCTGGTGGCCGATCAGCCCTTTCCGACCCTGTACTGGCTTTGCTGTCGAGACCTCTGTCGCGCCATTGGCCGCATTGAGGACTCCGGTTGGGTGAAGCAAATTGAACAGGAACTGCAGCAGGATGAGGCGTTGCGTTCGACCTATCTGGCGCAGCAGCAGCGTTATGTCGATCTGCGCTGGAAACTGATGCGAGAAGAGGATCGTCAGCGGATTGAGCAGTTGGGCTTCAGTGATCTGTTTGATCGTTATGGTATTGGCGGCATCGCGCAGTGGGATAAGGTCCGTTGCCTGCACATGCAGTATGCGCATTGGCTGGCGGATGGTGACAACATCATCGGCGAGCGTATGGAGCAGGAGTTTGCGCTGAGCAACCAGGAATACAGATTATAGAAACAAAAACGGCGACCTTTGGGGTCGCCGTTTTCACACAGGCTGGCGCAATTACTTGCCGGTCAGCTTGTGGTATTTCTCCATCAGCACGTCTTCGCTTTCAACGTGATCCGGGTCTTTCGGAATGCAGTCAACTGGGCAAACCTCAACACACTGAGGCGTGTCATAGTGACCTACGCACTCGGTGCACTTGCCAGGATCGATCTCATAGATCTCGTCTCCCGGGGAGATCGCCTCGTTCGGGCATTCCGGCTCACATACATCACAGTTGATGCATTCATCAGTAATCATCAATGCCATGACTGGCTACCTCACTCAATCTGACAGGTTCTTTATTGCTGGCTCAGGTGCTGCTCAAGCGCACGGGACACGGCAGGGTGCACGAACTGGCTGACATCGCCGCCCAGCGACGCAATCTCTCGAATCAAGGTCGAAGAGATGTACGACAGGTGCTCGGCGGGTGTCAGAAACAGGCTTTCGGCCTGAGGCGCCAACTTGCGGTTCATATTGGCCAGCTGGAACTCGTATTCGAAATCGGATACGGCTCTTAGGCCACGCAGAATAATGTTGGCTTTCTGGTCCCGCACCAGGTTCGCCAGTAGGCAATCAAACCCGATGACCTCGACATTTGGCAGATGGTCGAGAGCTGTTTTGGCCAGCTCAACACGTTGTTCCAGTGGCAGCATGGGCCGTTTTTTCGGGCTTGCAGCAACTGCGACAACAACGCGGTCGAAAAGACGCGCCGCGCGGCCAACCAGATCGGAGTGGCCATTGGTGATTGGATCAAACGTACCGGGGTAAATTGCCGTGTTCATAGCGGTTCAGCTGACCTTGTGATGGCGAATGGGCAACATTGAGCGGGATGTTAGCCCAATTGGCACAGGGGCACAAATAGATTAGAGGAATGAGAAATATCAAAATGGTTATTAAAAATAATTTTTTTATCCACACTTGTTATATTGAGAAGGGGCTTAATGTGACACTTCCGTGAAGCTTGTCTTACAGCTCTTGCAACCTTGTCATGGCAACTCTAGGGTCTATCCTTTTTATACCTGTGGCAATGTATATAAGGATGAGACATGGCGAGAAGGACTCCTGAGGAAGCGGAACAAACACGCCAGGGATTGTTGGTAACAGCATTACGATTATTCAGCGAGCAGGGCGTCGCCGCCACCACCCTTAAAGAGATCGCTCGAGAAGCGGGGGTGACACATGGTGCCCTGTATTGGCACTTTAAAAACCGTGCTGATCTGCTGGAACAGATCCATCTGGAATTCATGCTGCCTTTTGAAGCGCAGTATTTGGAGCAGCGTCAGGCGGTACAACAGGATGCATTGGCGGCGTTAGAGCTCTATTTCAATAGTGTACTCAGTGCGTTTGCAAAGGATGAGCAAGCTCAGCAGCTCTATCGAGTCTACTATCTGCAGACCTCTACGCTTGCTGATATGGAACCCCTGAAAGGGCGTTTGTCAGCCAATCGGGAGCTGTGGCTGGATCAGCTGAAATTCTTTCTCAAACAGGCGCGTAAACAGAAGCAGATTCGTAAGAAGCCTGCGCCTGCGGAGTTGGCTCAATCACTGCAAATTTTACTTGAAGGCGTGCTGGCGCATTGGCTGAACACGCCCGGCGCTGACTTGTTGCATGAGGGCAAGGGGGTGCTTGAACTAGTCCTGCACGGGCTGCCGCAAAAATAGTCGATAGGCGACCTGTCCCGCGGTTTTTTCCCGGTGTAGCTGCCAGTTCTCCGGGATACCTTCCAACGGTAACTCTGATTCGGTTTCGATATAGATCATGGCCTGCGACTGCAGCAAGTTACGCTGCTCCAGCAATGCACAGATGGGCGTGACCATCCCCTTGCGGAACGGCGGATCGATAAACACCAAATCGTAACGGACATCTTCTCCTGCCGGTCGCTGCTCCAGCCAGTCCAGTGCAGAAGCGGTTACGAATTCTGCGTTCTGTGCCTTTAGCAGATTCAGGTTGGTCCGAAGCTGTCTGGCTACTTCCGGTGCACGGTCAACAAAGGTAACGGCCGCAGCACCACGTGACAGCGCTTCCAGCCCCAGGGCGCCACTGCCGGTAAAAAGATCGAGGCACTGAGCACCGGGGACATCGCCTTGCAGCCAGTTAAACAGGGTTTCACGCACACGATCGGGGGTCGGGCGCAGGCCTTCGATCGCCGGAAATTCCAGTTTGCGCCCTCGCCATTGTCCGCCAATGATGCGCAGGCTGGTGCGTGACATCTCTGGACCGGGCTGTGTAGAGCGGGAGCGGTGGTTGCTATTGCGACGGGGCATTTGAATCCTCGGTGGCCGGGGGGAATATCAGCCGACGATAAGTATCAGAGCCGGCCTGTTGCTGCAAGAAAAGCTGCACATCGGAGCGTTCAACCTGCTCCAGCAGGGTGATCATATCATCGAGGCTGTCAGCCACTAACCGGTTGCGTGCCAGCAGGTGTACGCCTCCCGCCGGGTTGTCGTCCAGATAGGCTTGCCAGCGCTCTAACAACGACTGCCTTAGTTGTGAAAATTCAGCGGCTTCAGGGCAGCTGAGCAGTTCTTTTTCCTGTAACTCTCGCTGATGAAGCAGCAGGTCGAGATCTCCTCCTTGCTCCCAGGTACGCCAGCGCAGGCGGAAGTTACCCTGGTTCATCTGTGTCAGTCGGTTTTGAATACATTCCAGCGCCAATTGTGTTCGAGCCAGCGCGGATAGACTATCGGGTGCAGGCCAGCGCCAGTGGTGTAATACGCCCATGCCGGCAGGACTGGCACTGGGAAGCGGAGTAATTGCCAGTGACGTTGCCAAGCCGGTGCCTGGGGTTTTGGGTGCGGCGATCTCCAGCGGCAGAAACTCGGGGGTCAAAAGGATCAGTTGCCAACGCTCGTGGTTCAACCAGGGCTCAAGCAGGGCGTCAGGATTGACCTGCCAGTTTTCTGGAATAGGACCGGGCTGAAGCGCAGACAAAGCCGCCTCTTCGGCAGACTGCAAGCGCAGGTAACGCTCAGCGATATTGGCGTTTACTAACTGGGCCCAGTCGCTTGTTTCAGTGGCTCCGATGTATGAGAACAGAGTATCAAGTGTTGATGCGTCGGGCGGAGATGGCATTTCAACGAATAGCTGCCACTCGGTTTCACTGCTGATAACGCGAATCTGCCAGCCTTGCTGCTGCAGCCACTGCTGAGTGGATGGAATTTGTAGTTGCTGCTCGAGCCATTTGGGCAGCAAGCGATTGGCCAGCCAAAGCTCAGCCGTGTCGGGCGCTGGCAGAGGGAGCACTAGCTGCAACTGGTAGTTATCCCGTGACTCACGCAGTTGATACAGGCGGCGATCCTCACTGATTTTCAGCTCGGGCTCACTCGGCATGGGGCCTAGTAGCGTCAAGAGTAGAATGACGCCCGGCAGCAGGCTGATCAGTAGCCAGAGTTGCTTTCGGCTTAGAAAAGGCTGGGACATTTTACAGGTCCTGTATTGAAGGCTGCCGGGTTGGTCATGGGGGCCTCTGTGCTAAGATAGCGCCCCATTGGGTTTCAACTCGCAGGCCTGTCAGAACAGGCCCTCTACCGCGGATATTACAGATTATGGATGCGCTCTACACCTGGATGACTGAGCAGGGACTTGACCCTGCCATCTTGCCCTACCTGGCCGGTGCCCTGGCCATCGTATTTTTGCTGATTGTCGTACGTGTAATGCGTCGTCCGACGGCAGCGGACGAATTGCCACAGGCTGACTCCAAGCCGGCCGTTGAGACGACTCCGAAAGCGGTCGATGTAGAAGCTGAGCGCAAGGCAGCCGAGGAAGAGGCTGCTCGTCAGGCAGCAGAAGCTGCGGCCCAGCAGGCGCGTGAAGAAGCCGAGCGTAAGGCAGCCGAGGAAGAGGTAGCACGTCAGGCGGCAGAAGCAACGGCACAACAGGCGCGTGAAGAGGCCGAGCGCAAGGCAGCCGAGGAAGAGGCTGCTCGTCAGGCGGCAGAAGCAGCGGCACAACAGGCGCGTGAAGAGGTCGAGCGTAAGGCCGCTGAGGAAGAGTCCGCTCGTCAGGCGGCAGAAGCAGCGGTACAACAGGCGCGTGAAGAGGTCGAGCGCAAGGCCGCTGAGGAAGAGTCCGCTCGTCAGGCTGCGGAATCTGCAGCTCAGCAGGCCCGTGAAGACGCCGAGCGCAAGGCAGCAGAGGAAGAGGCTGCTCGTCAGGCGGCAGAAGCTGCAGCCCAGCAGGCGCGTGAAGAAGCTGAGCGCAAGGCAGCAGAGGAAGAGTCCGCTCGTCAGGCGGCAGAAGCTGCAGCCCAGCAGGCGCGTGAAGAAGCTGAGCGAAAGGCAGCAGAGGAAGAGTCTGCTCGTCAGACTGCGGAATCTGCAGCCCAGCAGGCGCGTGAAGAAGCCGAGCGCAAGGCTGCTGAGGAAGAGACTGCTCGTCAGGCGGCAGAAGCTGCAGCCCAGCAGGCGCGTGAAGAAGCCGAGCGCAAGGCCGCTGAGGAAGAGGCTGCTCGTCTGGCAGCAGAAGCAGCGGCCCAGCAGGAGCGTGAAGAAGCCGAGCGTAAGGCAGCAGAGGAAGAGGCAGCCCGTCAGGCAGCAGAAGCAGCGGCACAACAGGCGCGTGAAGAAGCCGAGCGAAAGGCAGCAGAGGAAGAGGCCGCACGCCTGGCAGCTGAAGCAGCTGCCAAAGCGGCGGAAGAAAACCCCGAAAAGAAAAAAGCCGGTTTCTTTGCCCGAATTAAAAGTGGCCTGAGCCGGACCAAGGCAAACCTCACGGAGCAGTTGGGTGATCTGTTCCTGGGGGCTAAAGAGATCGATGACGATCTTCTGGAAGAGATCGAAACCACGCTGTTGATGGCCGACATCGGCGTCGAAGCAACCACCGAAATCATCAACCGTCTGACCGACCGTGTTGAACGCAACCAGCTGAAAGATGCGGATGCGCTTAAGGATGCGTTGAAAGAAGAGTTGGCTGATCTGCTGGGTGGTGTTGAGCATCAGTTGCAGCTGCCTGCGAAGAAGCCGGCAGTGATCCTGATGGTTGGCGTGAACGGTGTGGGCAAAACCACCACCATCGGCAAGCTGGCCAAACGTTTCCAGAGCGAGGGAAAATCGGTCATGCTGGCGGCAGGTGATACCTTCCGTGCCGCGGCGGTTGAACAGCTGCAGGTTTGGGGTGAGCGCAACAACGTGCCGGTGGTTGCACAGCACACAGGTGCCGACTCCGCATCTGTTATCTTCGATGCGCTGCAGTCTGCCCAGTCTCGCGGTGTGGATGTGCTGATTGCGGATACCGCTGGCCGCTTGCAGAACAAGGACAACCTGATGCAGGAGCTGGAGAAGGTCGTCCGCGTTATGAAGAAGCTGGACCCGGATGCACCGCACGAAGTGATGTTGGTGCTGGATGCGGGTACCGGCCAGAATGCGATCAGCCAGGCCAAGCAGTTCAAAGAGTCTGTTGGTGTCACGGGTATCACCCTGACCAAGCTGGATGGCACTGCCAAGGGCGGTATTATCTTTGCCATCGCCAAGCAGTTCGGTCTGCCGATCCGCTTTATTGGTGTGGGCGAACAGGTGGATGATCTGCGACCGTTCGAAGCCAATGAGTTCGTTCAGGCGCTGTTTGAAGACTGATTAAGGAGTCGGCATGGCCGCAATTCGCTTCAGCAACGTGTTCAAACGCTACAGCAGTGGTCAGGATGCTCTGATGGGCGTCAACTTCGAGCTTGCCTCGGGGGAAATGAGTTTCCTGACAGGGCATTCTGGTGCAGGCAAAAGTACCCTGATGAAGCTGATCATGTTGATGGAGCGGCCCAGCCGGGGGCAGGTATGGGTGGGGCAGCAGGATTTGTCCCAGCTGCACCGGTCGCAGATTCCGTTGTTGCGGCGTCAGGTTGGGGTCGTGTTCCAGAATCACCAGTTGCTGTTTGATCGCACGGTATTCGATAACGTGGCACTGCCGCTGCAGATCAGCGGATACGACCCGGCTGATGCAGCACGCCGGGTGCGTGCGGCGCTGGATAAGGTAGGTCTGCTGGATCGGGAAAAACATAACCCGATCATGCTGTCGACCGGTGAGCAGCAGCGTATCGGCATTGCCCGCGCTATTGTGCATAAGCCGCGTCTGCTGTTGGCGGATGAGCCGACGGGTAACCTGGACCCGGAGCTGTCCGAAGACATCATGCGTCTGTTTGAGCAGTTTAACCAGATCGGCACCACTGTGCTGATTGCCAGCCATGACCATTCACTGATCAACCGAATGCACCATCGCGTGTTGACGCTCAGAAACGGACGCCTGATCGCTGATGACTAAACGAAACACTCCCGAACAGCCCGCTCCACGCCGTGGGGCCCAGCAGCATCGCGTAGAATCCGCCGACCGTCGTCGCAGCTGGCGCCGGCATCATGTCAGTGTTGCCAAAGGTGCTTTGCTGAGGCTGCGCCAGACGCCTGTGGCCTCGTTTATGACATTGGCGGTGCTTGCCATTGCCTTGGCACTGCCCGGATTTCTGTTAGCGGTCATGACGAATCTTCAGGCTTTGACGTCGAATTGGGATACCCAGCCGCGAATTGCCCTGTATATGCAGACGGAACTGAGTGACGCAGCCATCGATCGCTTCAGTCGGGAGCTTTTACTGCGTGACGATCTCAGCAGCGTAGAGCTGATCAGTCGGCAAAAGGGGCTGGAGGAGTTCAGTCAGTATTCGGCCTTTTCGGATTTGCTGGCGCAGTTTGAAACCAACCCCTTGCCTGCCGTGATCATGGTGACACCTCGCTCGGACGAAGCCGCGCAGTTGCCGTTGCTGAAAACCGAGCTGGGCGCCATGTCACAGGTCTCTGACGCTGTATTGGATATGGAGTGGGTTCAGAGGCTTGAGGCACTGCTTGGACTGGCAAAGCGCGGGAGCTATGTGTTGGGTGGCTTGCTGGCATTGGCGGTCTTACTGGTAGTAGGCAATACCGTTCGCATGACCATTGAAAGTCGCCGTGATGAGATTCTGGTCAGCAAACTGGTGGGGGCCACCGATGCCTGGGTACGACGTCCGTTCCTCTACAGCGGGTTCTGGTTTGGACTCCTGGGTGGTGTCCTGGCCTGGTTGCTGGTGCAAGTGGCGCTTTCACTGTTGGATGAACCGGCTCGTGTCATCGCTGAATTGTATCTCAACCGTTTCGAGATCCAGGGCCTGGGCGTGCAGGGTTCTCTGCTGATGTTGGGCGCCTCTGTGCTTCTGGGGCTGGCGGGTTCCTGGCTGGCGGTGGCACGCCATCTGCGGGAAATAGAACCGGGTGAGGTGTAAAGGAACTGCAACCCTTGCCCTATAGATTAAATCGCGTTAGATTTTTCTGTCCTTTGCGTGAGTGCCAACGCTAAAGCGGAACTTTCGCCGCTTGTTGGCGTCACAAGCATGAATTTAGTAAAACTGCGGGGTCATTCCTGAATGGGCACAAGCTTGCAAGTTATTGAACAGTTGTCACCGGGCCGCAATGTCGATGCCTACGTTCAGACTGTGAGTGCTATTCCCATCCTCAATGCTGATGAGGAGCGGGAACTGGCAGAGCGCCTGCATTACCAGAGCGATCTTGAGGCGGCACGTCAGCTGGTAATGTCGCACCTGCGTTTTGTCGTTCACATTGCTCGTAGCTACTCCGGCTACGGCCTGCCGCTGGGTGATCTCATCCAGGAAGGCAACGTCGGCCTGATGAAGGCCGTTAAGCGTTTTGATCCAACCATGGGTGTTCGTCTGGTGTCCTTTGCCGTGCATTGGATCAAGGCGGAAATGCATGAGTTCATACTGCGTAACTGGCGTATCGTTAAAATTGCGACCACCAAGGCCCAGCGCAAGCTCTTCTTCAATCTGCGCTCGCAGAAGAAGAAACTGAGCTGGATGACCAACGACGAGGTGAACGCCATTGCCGAAGACCTGGGCGTTGATGCCAAGGTTGTGCGTCAGATGGAAGGCCGTCTGGCCTCGACGGACACCGCCTTTGATGCGCCGGTCAACGAAGACGAGGATTCTACTTATCTGTCGCCATCCGCTTATCTGGAAGATCATTCTGCTGACCCGGCTGTGCAGCTGGAAGAGGCCAACTGGGAAGAAGACTCTCAGCGTCGTCTGTTGAGCGCAATGAATGATCTGGATGAGCGCAGCCGCAATATTCTGGCACGTCGCTGGCTGGCCGAAGAAAAGGCGACCCTGCACGAGTTGGCTGCTGAATATGAGGTATCGGCAGAGCGTATTCGTCAGCTGGAAAAGAATGCGATGAAAAAAATTCGCGGTGCGATGCTGACGGCCTGAGCCTGGCATCCACTGCCTGTGTAAAGCCGCCTTGTGCGGCTTTTTTCATTTCGGGCCCAAGCCCGAGCCATTATAATGCCACCACGGAATTTCAAATGTCCGCACGTCTGATTATGACTCTGGCTGCTGTGTTGGGTGCTTTGGCCGTCATGTTGGGGGCTTTTGCCGCCCACGGGTTACGCGACCAGCTGAGCCCACGCCTGCTGGAGGTGTTTCGCACCGGCGTCGACTACCAGTTCTGGCATGTGCTGGCGCTGCTTGCCGTCGGCCTGCTGCAGCAACATCAGCGTCGTTTGGGTTTCAGCCTCAGTGCTGCTGCCTTTCTGCTGGGCATCGCGTTATTCAGCGGTAGCCTCTACGTACTGGCGCTGTCGGGCGTGCACTGGCTGGGTGCCATTACCCCGCTGGGGGGCAGCGCACTTATTTTCGGCTGGCTCTGTCTGGCTGTGACATTGGTAAAACAAGGTAAAGAACATGCAGATTCAGGTAAACGGTGAAGCCCTGGATGTCAGTGAAGGCGCCACGTTGAATGATCTGATTGAACAGCTTCAGCTGGTTGGCAAGCGCATTGCGATCGAGCTGAATCTGGAGATCATTCCGCGCAGTGAACACGCCAGCACTCGACTCAAGTCCGATGATCAGGTCGAGATCGTGCATGCGATTGGTGGCGGCTGAGCCCGGTTATCGCCCAGCTGTATCGCAACTCAAATCCATTTTCGGGGTATAGATAATGTCAGAACTGGAAACGAACGACCCGTTGGTCATTGCTGGACAGACTTTCAACTCACGTCTGCTGGTAGGGACCGGCAAATACAAGGATATGGCCGAGACTGGCGCTGCGATTGAAGCCAGTGGTGCCGAGATTGTTACCATGGCGGTGCGTCGTACCAACCTGGGACAGAACCCGGATGAGCCGAACTTGCTGGACGTGATCAGCCCTGATCGTTATACCCTGCTGCCGAATACGGCGGGCTGCTACACCGCTGAAGATGCGGTCCGTACCTGCCGCCTGGCCCGTGAATTGCTGGATGGCCACGATCTGGTCAAGCTGGAAGTGCTGGGCGATCAGAAAACGCTGTACCCGAACATCATTGAAACCGTTAAAGCGGCGGAAACGCTGGTGAAGGATGGTTTCAAGATCATGGTGTACACCAATGATGATCCCATCGTGGCCAAACATCTGGAAGAGATCGGCTGTGTGGCCGTTATGCCGCTGGGCTCTCTGATCGGCTCAGGTCTGGGTATCCAGAACCCGCATAACATTCGCCTGATCATGGAAGAGGCCCGCGTGCCGATTCTGGTGGATGCCGGTATCGGCACGCCGTCTGAAGCAGCCATGGCAATGGAAATGGGCTGCGCCGGTGTACTGGTGAACTCGGCGATTGCGGGTGCTCAGAATCCGGTTCTGATGGCCAAGGCAATGCAGAAAGCAGTACAGGCAGGGCGTGAAGCGCATCTGGCCGTACGCATGCCGCGCAAGGCTTATGCCAGCGCTTCTTCACCGCTGGATGGCCTGATCAGCAACTGAATTGAACTCGCGGGGCCTGTGTCCCGCCAAGCTATAGACTGAAGATGACAGACGAACAGAAACCGCTGCGCCGAATTCGCAGCTTTGTGGTCCGCGCCGGTCGTATGACCGAAGGTCAGCAACGTGCGCTGGATGAAAACTGGCCGCAATACGGGCTCGAATTGAAAGACGGCCTGATCAATCCCGCCGAAGTCTTTGGTCGTGAAGCACCGCTGGTGCTGGAAATCGGCTTTGGCATGGGTGACTCGCTGATCGAAATGGCGCGCCAGGCACCAGAGAAAAACTTCATCGGTATTGAAGTGCATCCGCCCGGTGTCGGGCGTCTGCTTTCACGTGCCGCGGAAGCGGGGCTGACCAATATCCGTGTTTACTGTGATGATGCCGTTGAAGTGCTGGAGCACTGCATCCCGGATGCCAGCCTGGAAACACTTCAGCTGTTCTTCCCTGACCCCTGGCACAAAAAGCGTCACCACAAGCGCCGTATCGTGCAGCCTGAATTCGCCCAGAAAATTCGCCAGAAGCTGGCTGTCGGTGGTTGCTTCCATATGGCGACTGATTGGGAAAACTACGCCGAGCACATGATGGAAGTGATGAGTGCGGCTGAAGGCTATCGCAACCGTCAGGGCGAGGGGCAGTATGCACCTCAGCCGGAATGGCGTCCGGTGACCAAGTTCCAGATGCGTGGCGAACGCCTGGGGCATGGTGTCTGGGACCTGATGTTCGAGCGCACCGCCTGAGTTGATTATCTGATTTCAAGGAACCCCCGGGACATGAGTATCACCGTACAGCAGACCAGTCTTGATTATCGTGCGGCTCTGGCGGCGGCTACAGCCGCCGCAGATGAAGCTGAGCGCCTGGGCGTACGCGTCAGCATCGCTGTGGTCGCGCGCTCTGGCCAGCCGTTGGCGCAGATCAGCCTGAACGATACGCCGCCACAAACGGCCCAGCTGGCGCTGCGTAAAGCGCGGACCTCTGCCGGATTCAAGGTGCCCAGCAGTTTCTTCCGCAACAAGAATGCGGAAGATGTGCACCTGCTGGCGGCACTGGATACGCACCCGGATCTACTGATGCTGGGCGGTGGTTTGCCGCTGCTGCTGGATGGTGAATGCATTGGTGCGGTTGGAGTCTCGGGCGCGTCTCAGGAGCAGGATATTGCCTGTGCTAAGGCCGCGCTAACGGCCCTGGGGCTTAAGGAATAGATTCCACGAATGTCTGAACAGAATACACAAGGGGCTGGTTCAGCCCCTTTTTTATGGATGGCGGTCGCCTCTGCGGTACTGATGGGCACCATCGGGGTGATCTCCCGTTATGCGGGTGTCAGCGCGGAAACCCTGACCTTTTACCGGCTGGGCCTGGGTGCCTTGTTGATGCTGGGTTATCTGCTGCTAATCGGCCGTGTCAATCTGTTGATGTGCTGGCCTGGTTGGCGGGTACTGGTTAATGGCGGTCTGTTGGCAGCATTTATCGTCTGTTACGTGCAGGCGATGCTGTACACCAGCATGGCCAATGCGATCATGATGGTATATCTGTCACCCGTGCTGGCGTCGGTCGTTGCGCACTTTTGTCTGGGAGAACGTTTGAAACCCGTCGGTGTGGGGCTGATTCTGCTGGCGCTGTTCGGCTTCGCCATGATGATGGAGTTCCGGCTCGGTTTTGATAATCCGGATGATGCGACTGGAATGCTGTTCGCGGCTTTGGCTCTACTGGCCTATGCGGGGTTCATTTTGATGAACCGGGTGTTGCCCTTACACGTGCATACCTATACCCGCTGCTGGTATCAGTTGTTGGCGGGTGCGCTTTGTATGTTGCCGCTGATGTTGTACCAGAATGAATCCATTGCGGCGGTACAGTGGGGCTGGTTGCTGTTGGCAGGGCTGTTGCCGGGGTTTCTGGCGATACTGTTTGCGGTGATCGCATTGCGAGAGTTGCCCGCTGCGACCTTTGGGACGTTGGCCTATATGGAACCCATTGCAGTGGTCACCTTTGGTTGGGTTCTGTTCGACCAGTCACTTAACCTGCTGCAACTGTCCGGCTGTGGTTTGATTTTGGGGGCGGGAGTGGCTCAGGCGCTGGTTAACCAGCGCGCTGAGCGGCGTCAGCGAGAGCGGCTGACACTGTCGTCTTAGAAGGCGCCTTTTTCCGGGCCACCCTGGCGATGGTGGGGGCCATCGCCACGCATGTGCTTGCCATCGCGGTGCTTCTCGCCACGCTGATCACGCATCTCGGCCAGTTTCTGCTCCTGTTCCGGTGTCAGGATGGCATAGAGCTCAGCCTTGAAGTCGGCGCGGCTTTGGACCCGTTCGGCCAGTTTCTGCTGCATATCAGCGATCTGTGCCTTGACCTGTTCGTTGTAGTCCGCTGCATTAGGGTCCAGCTGTGCCAGGCCTTTCATTGGCTGACGTGGGTGCTCCGGGCGCTGTTCGGCGCGTTTGGCAAACAGCTCTTTCAGCGATGCGGTCTGAGTTTCATCCAATTCCAGATGCTGAGCCATGCGTGCGACACGCTTATCGGCACGATCACCTGTGCTGCATCCTTCATTCTGTCCGGCGTAAGCCAGGGCACTGCCACCGGCAACCAGAGAAGCGGCCAAAACGGATACGATCATCTTACGTGCTTTCATGGGAAACTCTCCTGTGTTGATCTGGTATCCAGTATTGCGAATGTCTGCGCAAAGTTGTGTGCGCAAGGGGTAAAGTTAGGTAAAGCCTGACAGGTGCAGGCTGACGCGAGGCTAGAATGGTGTCAGGAGGACTGCCCATGCATACAGACACACACACATTGCTTCTGGTTGATGATGACCGCGAACTCTGCGCCATGCTGGCTGAATACTTGAGCCATGAGGGTTATCACGTGGAGTGCGTTCATTCTGGTGCCGAAGCGCTGGCGTCATTTGAACGTCTGGCGCCGGATCTGATGGTGCTGGATATTATGATGCCGGGTATGAGTGGCCTGGAACTCCTGCAGCAATTGCGCCCCCGCAGTGCCGTGCCGGTGCTGATGCTGACCGGGCGTGGTGAAGCCATCGACCGTATTCTGGGCCTGGAAATGGGTGCTGATGACTACCTCTCCAAACCCTGCCATCCGCGTGAACTGCTGGCCCGAGTTAAAGCCATACTCCGGCGCTGCAGCGCTTCGGCTCAGGAGCCTGAAACTGAGCAGGAAGGTACTTTCCCGCGGCGCCGACTTGAGTCCGAGGGCCTCATACTCGATCCGGGTCAACGCGAAGTCGCATATCAGGGCCAGCCGTTGTCGTTCACCAGTGCCGAGTTCAATGTACTGGCATACCTGATGCAGCATGCGGGCAGTGTGCTGAGTAAGGAAGATCTGACCCGCTGGGTGCTGCACCGGGAGCTCAGCGCTTATGACCGCGCCATTGATGTTCATGTCAGCCGAGTGCGGCAAAAGCTGGCTGCGGTGCTGGGCGATGAGCATGAACTGATCAAAACCGTGCGGGGGCAGGGTTATCAGTTTGTGAGAGGTACTGCGTGAACATCCGATGGTATCAGCGTCTGTTCTGGAAAATGTTTCTGGTGATCTGGCTGGTTAGCTTGATAGGTATGGGCAGTGTCTTTCTGCTGCTCTCCAGCCGCTATGATAAGGACCATCGGCTCGAGTTGTTGGAGGCTCGGGCCCGCGGTCAGGCGATGTTGATGCTGGAGCGCTATGAGGACGGTGTGTCGGACTGGCACAGGGTGCCGGGGCGCCGATACTCAATTCCTGTCTGGCTGTTTGAAGCTGATAGCATGATCCCCTTGATGTCAGGCATGCATGAGCCTCCGCGCCGAGCGTTAAAGCTTGAACTGACAACAGATAGTGGACGGGAGTACACCGCCAAGGTTGGTCTGCCCCGTGAAGCCTTCTTCGCTGAGCGCCTGCTGAAGCATTTGTTTTCGATGCAAATGGTACTGATCCTGTTGGTCTCGGGGTTGGCTGGCCTGGTGTTGAGCGCATTGGTGGTGCGGCCGATTCGCCGTCTTAGTGGTCATGTCCGCGACCTGCATCAGGCTCAGGATCTGACACTTAGAGCGGATACAGGGCTGAGTCAGCGGCGCGACGAGATCGGAGAGCTGACCCGTGAGTTCGATGCCATGGTGGCATCGGTAGAGCAAACCCTGTTGGCACAACAGCGCTTGTTGCAGGATGTGTCCCATGAGCTTAGGGCCCCTTTGGCGCGACTGCAGGCCGCGGCAGGGCTGATCGAGCTGCGTTTGGGCGACGGCGATCCGCTGATGCAACGTATCAATCGGGAGTGTGAGCGTCTGGATGCGCTGATCAGCGAAATCCTCAGTTTCAGTCGCCAGCAGCAAAACGGGCAGTCCAGTGAATTTTCCCTCAACGGACTCTGTCAGGAGTTGCAGGAGGAGGTGCGTTTACGCCAGCCGCAACGCCCATTCAGTCTCGAGATGCCTGCTCAAACAGTACTCTATCGAGGCCCTCGCGAGTTGCTGCGCAGAGCGCTGCAAAACGGCATCGAGAATGTGCTGCGTCATACAGTGGAGACTACGACTGCCAGTTTGGTATTGCTGGTGCTGCCTGATCGAAGTGTACAGCTGAGCGTCTGTGATCAGGGGCCGGGGGTGGCCGATGAGCTGCTGCCGCGGCTGTTTGAGCCCTTTGTGCGCGATGAAAGCCTGGGCAGCGAAGGCTTTGGCCTGGGCATGAGTATTGCCCGCCGTGCGGTAGAGCAGATGGGCGGCAAGATCAGTGCGCTGAACCGCCCCGAAGGCGGTTTTGAACTCAGGATTCAGTTGCCGCCGGCAAATTAACCAGACGCACCCTGTCACCCGCACTGACTTCCAGACACTCCGCCACCTCGGGGGTCAATGCCACCTGCTTGCGCTCAGGCTGCAGGGGCACCAGTGTGCAGCGGAAACCCTCACAACGGGTGTTGCTGACCAGGTAGGAAGGCGCATTATCGGGGGGTGCCTGATCGCTGATTACCACCTCTCTGGTGCGGCTGCGGGCGATGGCGCGCACTTCTTCAGGACGTGCCGCCAGGGTGGGTCCTGCGTCAAAAATATCCACATAATCCTCGAACCGGAAACCTTCAGCCTTGAGCAGCTGGCAGGCGGGACGCGTATTGGGGTGCACCTCGCCGATAATGGCCTGCGCCGCTTCCGGCAAAAGGTGGATGTAAATTGGGTGTTTGGGCATGAGTTCGGCAATCACGACCTTGTTACCGGAACCGGTCAGGAAGTCGGCCTCACGGTAGTGCATGGAGAAAAAATGTTGCCCCAGCCCTTCCCAGAACGGGTTACTGTCATCCTGATCGGTGAAGCCGCGCATTTCGGCGATGATGCGGTCGGAAAAGCGCTTGCGGTGCTGGGCTATAAACAGAAAACGAGAGCGCGATAGCAGGCTGCCACCGCCGCGGCCGCGAAAATCCGGGCGCAAGAACAGAGAGCAAAGTTCACTGCTGCCGGTGTAGTCGTTACACAGATACAGGGTTCGAAACTCGTTGTAGATGCCGAGCTGATGCGAGGCATGCACGATGGTGCCCAGATGGTAGTGATACCAGGGGGCATCCAGGCCTACGGCAGCAGTGACGCCACTGATGCCCAGTACTTCACCGGTCGAGGTATCTTCCATTACGAACAGATAAGTGTGGGGTGCCACCTCGGCAGGGCTGGCAAAGGCGCTGACGGATTGTGTCAGCTTGGCGTGCAATACCTGGGAATTGTCAGGCAGCGAGGTAAATCCGGGTCCTGATTCCTGTGCAATCTGGTGCAACAGTGCTTCATCGGTCAGTGCAATAGGTCGTACTCTCAGCATACCGGCCTCCAACTCTGGCTATAGCGTCCCTGATACTCAGTATAGATGAGTCAGGCTGGAGGAATGGTACTTCAGCGGACCTGGAGGTATGCTTTTGCCATCTATTGATGAGGAGTGATCATGCGTAAAACACTGAACAGTTTGATTGCTGGCCTGGGTGTGCTGCTGGCGCTGGGTCTGCAAACCGGTTGCAGTACGATTGAGGGTGCAGGGAAGGATTTGACCAAGGCCGGTGAAAAAATTCAGGAAGTGGCTCGTGATGCAAAGAACTGAACGGAGCCTGAGGGATAAAGCCGGCCTTCGATAAGGCCGGCCTGTCGCTTAGAGGGCGTCCGGGCCGGTTTCACCGGTACGGATACGCACAACCTGTTCCAGCGGCATGACAAAAATTTTGCCATCGCCGATCTTGCCAGTGTTGGCTGTCTTGCTGATCGCTTCGATTACCTGGTCGAGCATATCGTCGTCGATGGCGACTTCGATTTTTACCTTGGGCAGAAAATCAACCACGTACTCCGCGCCGCGGTACAGCTCGGTATGGCCTTTCTGGCGGCCGAAGCCTTTCACTTCAGTCACGGTTACACCCTGGATACCGATATCGGACAGGGATTCGCGAACGTCATCCAGCTTGAACGGTTTGATCACCGCTGTGACGAGTTTCATCATTCCACTCCTCGCAATGTTGGGCAGTCCCAGTGTTCCACCGTCGGTCGGTGGAGACTCCTTGGACGCCAGTATACCCATAATCAAAAGGCTGCGCATATTCTGCGCAGCCTGAAGGGACTATCTACTGGCGGGATTACTTCTTGGTGCCAGAGAATTCCGGATAGGCTTCCATACCGCATTCAGCCAGGTCGACACCTTCGTATTCTTCCTCTTCGCTGACACGGATGCCCATGACTGCTTTGAGGACCAGCCACACTACCAGGCTGGCAATGAAGACCCAACCGAAGATGGAGACGATACCTAGCAGCTGAGCGCCGAAGGTCGCGTCTGCATTGTTCAGCGGTACTGCCAGCATACCCCAGATACCGACAACACCGTGTACGGAGATGGCACCGACAGGATCATCGATACGCAGTTTGTCGAGGGTTACGATGGCGATGACTACCAGCGCACCACCGATCGCACCGATCAGGGTAGATGCCAGCGCAGTCGGAGACAGGGGGTCAGCCGTGATGGCAACCAGGCCAGCCAGAGCGCCGTTCAAAGCCATGGTCAAGTCAGCCTTGCGGAACCACAGGCGAGCGACGATCAGGGCTGCAATGACACCACCGGCAGCAGCAGCGTTGGTGTTAACGAATACTTCAGCAACTGCGTTAGCTTCACCAACGTCAGACAGCTTCAGCTCGGAACCACCGTTGAAGCCGAACCAGCCCATCCACAGGATGAAGGTACCCAGTGTGGCCAGCGGCAGGTTGGCACCTGGAATCGCATTGATTTCGCCGTTCTTGCCGTATTTGCCTTTACGGGCACCCAGAACCAGAACACCGGCCAGGGCTGCAGAAGCGCCTGCCATGTGTACGATGCCTGAACCTGCAAAGTCAGAGAAGCCAGCTTCGCTCAGGAAACCGCCACCCCAGGTCCAGTAGCCGGAAGTCGGGTAGATGAAACCAGTCATCACGACAGCGAAGGCCAGGAAAGCCCAGAGTTTCATACGCTCGGCAACTGCACCGGATACGATAGACATGGCAGTTGCCACGAATACGACCTGGAAGAAGAAGTCAGAACGTGCAGAGTAGTAAGGCGCATCGTCGCCACCGGCCAGAACTGCATCAACTGCGTTTTCGTCGCCGATCAGGGCGCCCAGGTTTGGCATTACGCCGCCAGCGTCGCCGCTGTACATGATGTAGTAACCGCACAGCAGGTACATGGTACATGCAATGGCGTAGAGTGCGATGTTCTTGGTCAGGATCTCGGTGGTGTTCTTGGCACGTACCAGACCTGCTTCAAGCATGGCAAAACCGGCAGCCATCCACATAACCAGTGCACCACACACCAGGAAGTAGAAGGTATCTACCGCATATTTCAGCTGGGCGAGGTCCCCGGCCGTTGAGTTGAGCAGTTCTTCCATTGTTTTATCCTCCAGAGATAAACGGAAACGCGGAACGGGTTGGGTTACAGGGCATCGTGTCCGGATTCACCGGTACGGATGCGTACAACCTGCTCCAGCGGCATAACGAAAATCTTGCCGTCACCGATCTTGCCGGTGTGGGAAGCCTTGCTGATCGCTTCCAGTACCTGGTCGACGATATCGTCCGCAACGGCGGCATCGATTCGAACCTTAGGCAGGAAGTCGACAATGTATTCGGCGCCACGGTACAGCTCAGTGTGTCCCTTCTGGCGGCCGAAGCCTTTTACTTCAGTCACGGTGATACCCTGAACGCCGATGTCCGACAGGGCCTCACGTACATCATCCAGCTTGAATGGTTTGATGATCGCTGAGATCAGTTTCATCGTTGTGTCCTCTAGGCTTTGCGTTGATCCGGACATCCTGAGGTGCAGGATGCTGGCGCTGTGTAACCCGTATAAGCGAAGCGCGTGCCAACTTGTTATTTATCTTTATAAACAATGGCTTATGTTTGTTCGGGTGGGCTTTTGTGCATTCAGAGTATAGAAGCTGGTTATTTTTTGTGCACTGCTTTGGTGCATGATCACTTCTGGTGCACAGACCTGGTCTGACCCGAGCACCAAACTGGTTTATAGTGGTGGCTATTAGCATTCGATGCGGAGAAAACGATGATCCACCAGAAACTGATCGACAGCCTGTCCGGCCAATTTGGCCAGCTGCTCAGCAGCCGTCCTGATATCCCGGGACAGCAGGAACTGCAGGACCAGATGCGCAGCCTGTTGCAGGGCACCTTTTCCCGTCTGGATCTGGTTACACGTGAGGAATTTGATGCTCAGCAGGCGGTTCTGCTGCGCACCCGTGAACGCCTGGAGCAGCTGGAAGCGCGTTTGCAGGCACTGGAAACCGGCTCTGAAGCTCAGAGCGAACCGAGCACGGGCAACTCCAGCGCTGACGACTGAGGTCCGAGCCTTCTAACATTCGACACAAGGATAGTGTCATGTCACTTGCTGTTATCCATACCCGGGCACAGCTCGGTATTACCGCGCCTGCGGTCACGGTCGAGGTCCACCTGTCCGGTGGCTTGCCGTCCATGTCCATTGTTGGCCTGCCTGAGACCGGTGTAAAAGAAAGCCGGGAACGAGTGCGCAGCGCCTTGATTACGGCCGGTTTTGACTTTCCTCAACGCCGTATCACCATCAATTTGGCACCGGCTGACCTTCCCAAGGAAGGCGGTCGCTATGACCTGGCGATTGCCATCGGCATACTCGCGGCGTCTGGCCAGCTTAAGGGCTGGAAGGCTACACCCGCACTGGAGATGCTGGGGGAACTATCCCTTTCGGGTGAGATTCGAGGGGTGAGAGGTGTGTTGCCTGCCTCGGTCGCCGCCGGGCAACTGGGGCGCACTCTTTTGGTGCCAAAGGAAAATGCGGACGAAGCCCTGATGGCCGGCGATACCGAAGTACTGGCAGTGTCGCACCTGCTGGAGCTGGTCGCGCACCTTACACGACGTGAGCTGTTGCAGCCGGCTGAGGCCGAAACGCCCTCTATTGAGGTGAGCGGTATGCCGGATCTGGCCGAGGTTAAAGGGCAGTTGCAGGCCCGGCGCGCTCTGGAGGTGGCGGCGGCAGGTGGGCATAACCTGTTGTTTTCAGGACCTCCGGGCAGTGGCAAGAGTATGCTGGCGGCGCGTTTGCCGGGGTTGTTGCCGGAGCTGCAGGCCCGAGAAAAACTGGAAGTGGCTGCCATCGCTTCGGTCTCAGGTTACGACGTGGGACCGGCTTGTGCAGGTGTCAGACCCTTTCGGTCACCGCACCATACCGCCTCGGCGGTGGCGTTGGTTGGAGGTGGCGGTCACCCCAGACCTGGTGAGATCTCCCTGGCCCATCAGGGTGTACTGTTTCTCGATGAGTTGCCGGAATTCCCGCGCCGTGTATTGGAAGTGCTGCGTGAGCCCATGGAAACCGGCGAAATTCTGATTTCCCGCGCTGCACGTCAGACCAAATTTCCCGCTCGATTTCAATTGGTTGCTGCCATGAACCCTTGCCCCTGCGGGTATCATGGTGATGGTACTGATCGCTGTTATTGCACGCCGGATCAGATTCGTCGCTATCAGCAGAAGATTTCAGGTCCCTTGCTGGATCGTATCGACCTTCAGTTGCATGTGCCTGCCTTGCCACCTGATGCCTTGCTGGCACCCGCTGCACCAGCAGAGTGCAGTCAGGCGGTGAGAGCCAGAGTCAGGCAGGCGCACCAGGCACAATTGGCGCGGCAGGGCTGCATGAATCGGGAGCTGAGCGGGTCTGAGCTGGAAACGGTCTGTGGATTGAATGAGGCGGGGCGAACGCTTTTAACACGTGTGATGCAGCGCTATCAGCTGTCGGCGCGTACCTGTCATCGCATTCTCAAGGTTGCGCGTACGTTGGCGGATCTGGCCGGTCAGGCGCGGGTTGAAGAGCCTCAGCTACTTGAAGCGCTGGCGTTTAGAGGCTGCTCTGCTGCTGGCGACGGCTGACCAGCGTCAGGAACTGATCCAGCGGCACCGGACGGCTGAAGAAGAAGCCTTGTACCTGATCGCAGTCGTGACGGATCAGGAACTCAAGCTGAGCACGGGTTTCTACACCCTCGGCAATCACCTGCTTGTTGAGGTTATGTGCCAGGTTGATGATTGCGCGCACGATCTCTTCGTCATCCGTGTTGCCCGGAATGCCGTCAACGAAGGATTTGTCGATTTTCAGTGTGGTGATGGGCAGCTTCTGTAGCAGACTGAACGATGAGTAGCCGGTACCGAAGTCATCCAGTGAGAACTCCACTCCGCGGCGGCTGAGCTGCTCAATCGTGTTACGCACGTGTTCTTCATCGTTACACAGAGCGGTCTCGGTCAGCTCGAACTCCATCGCCTGGCTGGACATGTTGTGCTCATCCAGCAAGCGTTCGATGGTGCTGGCCAGGTAGGTATCCTGGAACTGTCGAAACGAAAGGTTGATACCGATGCGGCCCGCCATACCGGCATCATGGATAGCGGGAAGTGCGCGTCCGGCTTCCTGAATGATCCAGTAACCCAGGGGGACGATCAGACCGGATTCCTCACAGCGAGGGATAAATGTATCGGGTGCAAGAAGCCCTTTCTCAGGGTGACGCCAACGGATTAGCGCCTCGGCGCCGCAGATTTCGCCCTGGCGCAGATCGATGCGGGGTTGATAGAACAACTCGAACTCTTCCCGCTGCAACGCTCGCCAGAGTTCAGGGTCGTAGCCACTGAGTACCTGATCCGTCAGCGGCTCTGGGGCGGGCTTGGGTCTATCCTGATAGTGCAGGCTGCAATATCGGAGAATACGGCGAATAACCTCAGGGTTACTGCCACTGAGCTGCAGGTAGTCGTTCAGCGGATTGCTGAGCAGCGGTTCCCAGTCGTCCAGCTGAGGAGGGTCCTTGAACAGCAGTACCGTGGGCAGAGGAGAGAGGCGGTCTCTCAGTCGTTCCAGATCGCGCTTGGCTTGGTCGGGATTTGATGTGTCCAGCAACACGATCGGCTGATAAAGATGTTGCAATACCGATACAGTGGCGTCGACGGAGTCAAAGCAATGCAGCTGGCCTTGCCACCAGGGGTAAAGCCAGTCTTGCCAGCACGCCTCAAGCGATGCCGAGGCACTGACGAGTACAAGTGTGGGCGTGCCTACACCCGTATTGGGCTGTGCGCATTCTGCCTGCATGGTACTTCCTCCCCTCGGGCCAGGGTGCTCAGGGAACTGAATTTCATCAGGGGGCCATGTCATAATAGGCGACAACAATGGATCGCCGGGCGAGGTTAGCACGCTTTGCGGGCATACTGAACCTTGCTGTTTTCCGTGCGCAACGCTCCTTGTTTTTTACACGCAGCTATCGGGCTATCGGCAGCCTTCACGCCGGGTTTAGAATTTTTGAGGTGTCATGAGCAAATTAAATCCACGTCAGCGAGAAGCGGTGCACTATATCGGCGGTCCCATGCTGGTGCTGGCGGGCGCTGGCTCCGGCAAAACCAGCGTGATTACCCGCAAGATTGCCTGGATGGTGCGTGAGGCCGGATTCGAGGCCAGACGCATTGCTGCCGTGACCTTTACCAACAAGGCCGCACGTGAAATGAAGGAGCGTGTCAGCCAGCTGTTGCAGAAGGGTGAAGGGCGTGGCTTGACCGTATCGACCTTTCATAACCTGGGTCTGACGATCATTCGGCGTGAGCGCAAACACCTGGGATTGAAAGCGGGTTTTTCCCTGTTTGATGACCAGGACTCGAAGGCGCTGCTGCGGGATTTGCTGCTGCAGAATGACGAGGATACCGAACAGCTGAATGATATTCAGCACAGCATCTCCAACTGGAAAAACGACATGCTGACGCCGGATGAAGTGCTGGCACAGGCGGCCGGACCGGCTGATATTCTGGCAGCCCGAGCGTATGAAGCCTACGAACGCCATTTGCGCGCCTACAACGCTGTCGATTTTGATGACCTGATTTTGCTGCCGGTACAGCTGTTTAACGACCATCCGGATGTGCTGGAGCGCTGGCAGCGTCGTATCCAATACCTGTTGGTGGATGAGTATCAGGATACCAACCTGTCGCAATACCGCTTGGTACGTCAGCTGGTAGGGCATCGTGGTGGCTTGACCGTAGTGGGGGATGACGATCAGTCGATCTACGCCTGGCGTGGCGCGCGACCGGAAAACCTGGCGCAGCTTCAGGTGGACTTCCCCAGCCTGAAAGTGGTCAAGCTGGAGCAGAACTACCGCTCTACCAGCCGTATTCTTAAGGCTGCCAACACCCTGATCGCCAACAACCCCCATGTGTTTGAAAAAACGCTCTGGAGTGAGATGGGATTCGGTGAGCCCATTCGTGTCTTGCACACCCGCAACGATGATGCAGAGGCGGAGCGGATCGCAACCGATATTCTGGATCGTCACCTGCGTCAGCGAATTCCGTTCAAGGATTTTGCCGTACTCTATCGTGGCAACCACCAGTCACGTTTGATCGAGATGAAACTGCAAAACTATCAGGTGCCCTACAAACTCAGCGGTGGGACGTCATTCTTCGCCCGCGCCGAGATCAAGGATCTGATGAGTTATCTCAAGGTGCTGATCAACCGCGATGATGACAACGCCTTCCTGCGTATTATCAACTTGCCGCGACGCGAGATCGGCCCAAATACACTGCATAAACTGGGTGAATATGCCTCGGCGCGGGAGGTGAGCCTGTTTGAAGCCTGTCATGAATTGGGCCTGGAACAGCAGTTACAGTCTCAGGCCGTGGAGCGGTTACGTCGTTTTTGCCACATGATCGATCGTCTGTATGAGCGCTGTAAGGAAGGGGATCCGATAGCGGCGATTCATGAACTGATTGATGAAATCGACTATGCCGGCTGGATCCGTCAGAACGCCTCCAGTGATGTGGTAGCGGAAAAACGGATGCAGAACGTCTACTTCCTGATTGAATCGCTGGGCAATACGCTGGAACGACTGCAGGAAGATGACGAAGGGGCCGGGATTGAAGAGGCGGTGGCCCGTCTGGTGCTGCTCGATATGCTGAATCAGCAGGATGAGGATGAGGATGATGATCGTGTGCAGCTGATGACGCTGCATGCCTCCAAAGGGCTGGAGTTTCCGCATGTCTTCCTGCTGGGGATGGAGGAGGATCTGCTGCCGCACCGCAACAGCATTGAAATGGACACCATCGAAGAAGAACGCCGTCTGGCCTATGTGGGTATTACGCGTGCGCGTGAAACCCTGACCATGACGCTGGCTAAACAGCGCCGTCAGTTCGGTGAGTGGCAGGAGTGCATGCCCAGTCGTTTTCTGGACGAGTTGCCCGCGGATGACCTTGAGCATGAAGGACGGGGTGATGATCGACCGGAGCAGAACCGTGCTCGCGGGCGGGCAACGCTGAACAGTCTCAAGGGGATGTTTGACGATCTCTGAGATCGAGGGGTAACCGCAGTGTGAAACAACTGCCCTGTTCGGGGTTGCTGTCGACATGAATAGTGCCTTGCAGTACTTGAGAGGCCCATTGTTGTACCAGATGCAAGCCCAGCCCGGTGTGGCCCTGGCTGCGGCCGCTGGTGACAAAGGGGTCAAACAGGCTGGAGAGTTGATCTGCGGCGATCCCCCGGCCGTTGTCGCTTACCTGAAGCTCAAGCCAGCCCCGCTTAACAATCTGCCCCTTTAACCGTATCAGGCCTGATTCATCCGGGTCGAAGGCGTGCTGCAGCGCGTTTTCTATCAGGTTTTGCAGGAGCTGGGACAGAATCCCTGGGTGACTGAATAATTCGGCATCCGGTAGCTCCATGTGTAGTGCGATGGGCCGGTGTTTGAGCAGAGGACGCAGGCTGTTGGTCAGGTCCTCGACACAGTCGTGCAAGCTGAAGGCGACGGGGTCATCGAGACTGCGATCCACCGCCAGGCGCTTGAAGCTCCTTACCAGCTCTGCGGTGCGTTGCAGATTGTGATGGGCCAGATGCAGTCCCTGCCGGGTGTGTTCGAGATAGTCCTGCATCTCGCTGTGTGTCAATTCGCCCTGCTCGATCTTCTGCTGCAGCTGTTGTAACGAGCCTTCCAGTGCCGTAACCGTGACCAGGGTACCTCCGGTGGGCGTATTCAGTTCATGGGCGATGCCCGCCACCATCATGCCCAGCGACGAGAGTTTGCGGGTTTCGACCAGCTCGTCCTGCAGACGTTGCTGGCGCTCCAGTGTTTCGGACAGCTGCCGGTTGGTTTGATGCAGCTCTGCTTTTTCTTCTTTAAGCTCCTGCAATAGCTGCAGTCGACTGTCTTCCCCGCTGGCAACGCGCCATAAAAATATGCCTCCCAGCAGCAGTACAACAGCGCTAGCGAGTAGCGTGGGTATTGCGAGTTGTTGCTGGATAGTGGCGAGCTGGTTGGCATCTCCGGACAGAATCAGGTGCCAGTGCCGGTCATCGCTCAGTACGGGCTGAATACGTGTATGGCTCCAGATACGGTGATCAGAGACGATTCCTCGACGGCTGGTCATCTGCTGGATCTCTTGCCAGGTGCGGGAAGCTTCCTGGGCCAGTGTCAGCTTGTCCTGACCGTAGACAAAGCCCCATTCACGCCAGCTTTCGGGATGAATCAGCCAATATCCATCGCTGTTGACCAGCTCCAGTCGTATGCCTTCAGCCTGCAGCGCATGCAGTTCTCTAAACAGTTCGGACAGCGAAAAGTTAATGACCAATACACCGGCATGCAGCCCTGAAGCGCGAGTGGTGCGCATGGCGGTTCTAATGGTGGGATCTGGTGGCAGGGCGATTGCCCCGCGCTCAACATTGAGGTCCAGAGGTGAATAATAGACCTCATTAGGCTGAAGCTGGAGGGCCTCACGGAAGTAATAGCGACTGGACTTGTCTTGCAGGAGTGTTTCCGAGGTACGTTCGGCGCCAACTGCTGTCATATTGATGCGGACCCGTTCCCAGCCCGTTTGGTCAAGCCAGCGTACCTGGGAAATTAACCGGGAGGTGTCGCTGAAACGGCTGAAATGCCGGGCCAGCATACGGGTGTTGGGTACACGGTCACCGGCCAGTGCCTCCTCCAGCGCAATGCTGCTGTGTAACATCCGAGTGAGCTGGTCCAGATAGCCCAACTCACGGTGGATACGGTTACTGAGGCGGTCGATCAGAAGGGTCTGTTCGCTGATGATGGGTTTAAGTTTCAGCGCATAGAGCTCGTTGTAGGCGAGCCAGGCCGATGAAGTCGTGATCAGGACGAGGGGCAGAAATAAAACGGTCCAAATGAAAAAACGTCTGCGTTGACGCTGCTTCATGGTAAGGCCTCAGTTGGACTGCGCTGCGATATGAGTCGGGTGCTCCTTGGCCCACTGCAAAGCCTGTTCCGGCGTCATCGGACGCGAGAACAGATAGCCCTGGCCCAGATGGCATCCGCGGCTGGCCAGATACTCACGTTGTGCTTCAGTCTCTATGCCTTCTGCGACGACCTGGAAACCAAAGTGTCTCCCCATACGCAAGATCATATCGATCAGGTGCTGTGCTTTCTGGGATTCCTCCATTCTGGCCACGAATGTACGGTCGATTTTAAGCACTGAGGCAGCCAGGTCCGTAATATGAGCCAGAGACGAGTACCCGGTACCAAAATCATCAATACTGACCCCCATGCCAGCATCCAGCAACTGGCGCATCTGCCGGGAGATAACGTCATACTCAGCCATTGCCTGCGTTTCGGTGACCTCCAGCTCCAGTCGATGAAAAGGCACGCCTGATGCCTGAATCAGTGCCAGCATTTCGTCAAAATAGCCGGGCCTCAGCAGGTCGATGGAGCAGGTATTGAAGGCGATTGGCACGATGATGCCCTGTTGCTCGAGCTGGCGGCTGATATCGAGTGTCTTTTGCAAAACGCAGAGGTCCAGCTCGCTGATCAATCCCGCCGATTCGGCTACGGGAATAAACTGGTCTGGGGCCATAAAGGAGCCATCTTCCTGTTGCCAGCGCACCAGTGCTTCAAAGCCCGCCAGCGCTCCAGTGGTCAGTACTATTTTGGGTTGCAGCGCGATGCTGAGCTGGTCCGTTTTGAGTGCTTTGCGCAGGTCCAGCAGTCGTTGGTAACGTTCGCGCATCAGTTGCTCTTGAGCACCATCGTACAGACGAAGATATTCATGTGGATGCTGATGTGTATCCAATGACAGCTCCGCCAGTCGCAGCAGCTGCTCGGGGGAGTGGGCGCTGCAGATGGATAGCGGAAGTTGCAGCGCTCGTGCCGGAATAAGATGCTCGCTGTCATCGACCAGTACCGGTGCTCTCAGCAGTCGGTCCAGTGTTTCTGTGGACGGGGTTTGTGCATTGGGTAACAAGAGCGCGAAGCTGTTACGGTCGATGCGAGCCAGCAAGCTCAATGATTGGATCTCGCTGCTCAGGCGTGTGGCCATACCTTGCATGATGCTATCGCTGAAGGGCTCACCAAAGCTTAATGTAGCCTCGTTGAGTTCATTCATCTTGATTACGATCAGTGTGTATTCGCTACGAGCATCTGCGGGCAGTTCCTGCAGGGCCTGCTTTAAGCCATTGCGGTTTGCCAGTTCCAGTTGGGGGTCCTGATAGGCCAGTTGACTGAGCTGAGCGTAGAGTGACAGGTTGGTCAGCCCGGTACTTACGTTTTCGCTGAAAACCTCGAGCAGATTCTGGTCCGCTACCGATAAGGGCTCCGGCGTTTTTAACACTGCCAGATATACACCGTCTGCCACCTCCGCCTGGCTGATCAAAAGAATGGTGAGCTGCTCAGCATGCTGATGTCTGCCCTGTTGGCAGGCGTGATTGAGCAGACCTTCCAGTACCGGATCTGACTCCAGCAAGGATTCCAGCGAGGCGGGACGGGTGGACGTTTGATAACAGCCGCTGTGGGCCAGAATACGCGAGCCGTTAGCCGGACTATCGCGACTTGGCAGGTGACAGATGAAGCTGCCCTCCAGGCGGTTTAACAGAAGGGAGAGTTGCTCCAGCAGGGTGTCGAGATACAGGTCCAGCTGTCGGATCTGATTCAGAGTCTGAGAGGCGGTAACGATCTGTTGCAGACCACGACGTGCCTGTTCCAGCTGGGTTGTCCGTTCCCAGGTACGCAGGTTGCCGGTGATGACGGCTGCCAGATGTTCGTGGGTAAGCTCGGATTTGCACCAGTAATCATCGATATCATATTGCTTCAGAACCTCCGGGCGAGGTGCCATTCCCGGCTGGCCAGTCAACAGAACGATACGAACCTGGTTATTGCAGATGACGTTGCGGATGGTGTTGACCAGCCGCAAACCGGCATCGTCCTGCTCCATGACGACATCCAGCAGCACGATACTGATATCACGGTGCTCGGGCAGGATGCGCGCAGCCTCAACAGCTGAACGTGCCTTCAGCACCTGGAGCGAACGGCCATCAACCTGAATCAGCGCAAGCGCGTGAATCAGTGACGCCTGGTAGCCAGCGTCATCTTCGACGCTCAAGACTTTCCAGGGTGGTGTCGAGGTTGAGGGGGCCTGCTCCGGTTTGAATACAAAAGGCTCAGGGGCCGACATGCGCATAATCCTTTAGCTGGTTGCATGCTTGTACATCAAGTACCCGGTTGCTACGTCCCTGTAGCTTGGTTCAGCCCCCCGGCTTTGTAAACCCGACTAATTCCTAAACTATCCGTATCAGCCGTACACCAGTTCCGGCAGCCAGGTGGCCAGTCCGGTTTGCCAGGCCAGCAGGCCGAGCATCAGCAGCTGTATGATGATGAACGGGATAACGCCTTTGTAGATCTGCCCGGTTGATACATGCGCCGGTGCAACACCTCGCAGATAGAAGAGGGCAAATCCGAAGGGCGGGGTCAGGAAGGATGTCTGCAGGTTGATCGCCAGCATGACGCCCAGCCAAACCGGGTCCAGTCCCATGGCCAGCAGGATCGGCGCGACAATAGGCACCACCACAAAAGTGATTTCGATGAAGTCGAGGAAGAAGCCGAGCAGGAATACGATCAGCATCACCATCGCCATGGCACCGACTACGCCACCGGGCAGATCGTGCAGGAAGTCGCGTACCAGATCATCACCACCGTAACCGCGGAACACCAGTGAGAAGATGGATGCACCGACCAGAATGATGAAGACCATTGAGCTGACCTGAGTGGTCGAGCGCATCACCTCATTAAGTGTTTTCAGGCTGAAGGCGCCACGCATCGCAGCCAGGCCCATGGCACCCACGGCACCTACGGATGCCGCTTCAGTCGGGGTAGCAAAACCGCCCAGAATAGAACCCAGTACCAGGCCGATCAGTACAACCGGCGGCACCAGCGCTTTCAGCGCGCGCATCCAGAGATTGGTGATCTGACTCAGCTCTTCTTCCGGGATCGCCGGAACGGCCTGAGGACGACGGATAGCCACGTAGACGATGTACAGGATATAGGCGACAACCAGCAAAAGGCCAGGAATCAGCGCGCCGAGGAACAGATCACCGACGGTAACGGTTTCCGGAGAGAAAATTCCCTGATCGATCTGGGATTGCTGGTAGGCGTTGGAAATAACGTCACCCAACAGTACCAGTACGATGGACGGTGGGATGATCTGACCCAGCGTACCTGAGGCACAGATGGTGCCGGTGGCAATGGCCGGGTCATAACCGCGTTTAAGCATGGTGGGCAGGGACAGCAGGCCCATGGTTACCACGGTAGCTCCCACAATACCGGTACTGGCTGCCAGCAGCATGCCCACCAGCGTGACCGAAATGCCAAGACCGCCGCGCATGGTGCCAAACAGGGCAGCCATGGTATCGAGCAGTTCTTCCGCGATACGGGATTTTTCCAGCATTACACCCATAAACACGAACAGGGGCACCGCGATCAGGGTTTCATTGTTCATGACCCCGAAAATTCGGTTGGGCACGGCTTCCAGAAAGACACTGTCAAAGTGTCCGGTCATGATACCGATAGCGGCAAACAGCAGGCCGGTGCCCGCCAGAGAAAAGGCCACGGAGTAGCCCATGAGCAGAACAAAAACCGCGCCGACAAACAGCAGCAGAGGTAACAACTCAATCACAGGGCATGCTCCTCTTCAGCAGGCGGCAGGTGGCTTTTTCCGGCAAGCACCATCAGGTTACGCAAGAGTTCAGCAACGGCCTGCATAATCATCAGCGCCGGCATGGCCAGCAGTGAAGCTTTGAGCACATAGCGGTAGGCAATACCGCCAGCTTCCTGAGAGCCCTCTTTGAGTTCCCAGGAGGTGGCGACATATTCCCAGGAAATCCAGAACAGGAAGATGCACACCGGCAGCAGCAGGAAGAGGGTGCCAAACAGGTTGATCCAGGCTTTGCCTTTTTCGCCAAGGGGGCGGTAGATGATATCGACGCGCACATGACCGTCATGCTTCAGGGTATAGGCGGCACCCAGCAGGAAGACGAAGCTGTGCATGTAGATCACCGACTCCTGCAGCGCGATGTTGCCCTGTTCAAAGACGTAGCGCATCACCACAACGATGAAGGTTACTACGACCATGAGCAGGGTCAGCCAGGCGATAAGTCGGCCAGTCCATTCGCTGATACCGTCCAGCAGCCGGATGAGGCCAGTAACGGGTTGGAGTTGACTCATTGTTTTTCTCATTATCGAAATGAATTATCGCGCCTGAGTATATCAGGTATATACGCCGGGTCAGCAGCCAGGCCCTACTGCTGAGGGCCCCAAAGCCGTACAATACTCAAACCGACATCAAGTGGAGATTGTCCCATGACCGAACTGCTGAATCTGGAGCCCGAGCTGGACGCATTCGAGCCCTGGCAGCTGACTGCCTTTTCGGCCGCTCTGACCGAGCGTATGTACCCCAACTTTGCGTTGTTTGCGCGGCTGGTGGAGTTCGGTGATGCCGCCAAACTGCGTCAGGTATTGGATGGCGTCTGGGATAGCCTGACCGGCCGTGCCGGTAAAATGAACTTTGAAGTTCAGCAGGAAGCCGTGGAAGCCAACATGCCGGACCTGGAAGAGTACGACATGTACGGTGCACTGCCGGCACTGGATGCGGTAGTCGCATTGAACGCGACGCTGAGCTGTATTCTGGAAAAGGACCTGACGGTAGCGGCCAGTATTGGCCAGTTGTCCCGCGAGTGTGTCGCGACCTTCCTGGAAGTGACCGAAGGGGATGACCAGATGTCTGATGAAGAGCTGGTCAAACTGATCAATATGCATGACCTCATGATGGCGGAAGACGACTTCCGTGATGAAGTGATCGAGCGCCTGCGTGGTCAGAAAACCCCGACCGCTGATTTCGTGGCCAGTCTGCGTGAACTCGCTCGTAATGAAGGTGTCAGTAACATCGGTATCAGCGACGAAGACTGAATATGCTCAAATTAGGATTGATTTTGCTGGTCGTACCGGCAGTACTGCTCATGGGTGGTTATATGTACGACCTTTCGCTGGCGGATGCCTGCCTGGATCAGGGTGGTTCCTGGAATTATCAGGCCGCGCAGTGTGATCAGGCGAGCGCTGACCACCCATTCGTGCCTTTCATGGTGCGACACCCTATGTGGGTGAATGGCGGCATGTTGCTGTCTGTGGTGGGTCTGTTCATGTGTATTGCAGGATTATACCGCCGTCGTTAAAACGGAGTTTTCAATGCTGAAAAAGATCATTCTGGCACTGGTCGTGATTCCGGCGCTGGTGGCGGTATTCTTGTGGCAAGTACAGCCGGCCTGGTGGCTGGAAGCCAAACAGGCATGGCTGTCCGATTTCAATGCGGAGCGTGCCGAGCTGGCGGCCAACTGGCGTAACGATGGCCTTGCCTTTGGGCGTGCCAATGATCAGGAAGCCTGTCTGACAAAAGCCTTGACTGAGTTTGATGGCTGTACCGGCTTCCAGTGCACCGTGGACCACGGTCGCTTTCTCAATGCCTGTCTTGAAGTGGCTACCGCAAGTGAAGGTTTCTGTGACGGTGTGCCCGCGTTCCGGGACAAGCCGACCGAAGATGACAAAAGCTGGGCCAAGTACGGCTGCTGGGATCGTAATATTCGAGGAGAGGGTTGCCGCTTGTTGATGCGTCAGCAGCAGCTGTTCTGTTCTGGTGGTGTTGCGGGCGATGTAGCGGCCAAGGCTGACGCACCGGCCGCTACGGAGTAAGTCTTAGCGAACGGTCAGGACCAGTTTGCCGCGGATATGACCCTGGGCACTGAGTCGGTGTGCTTCAGCGGTCTGAGTCAGCGGGAAACTGTCGGACAGGTTCAACATCACCTTTCCGCTTGAGGCCAGCTTGGCCAGTTCGTTCAGCTGAACCGCGTCCGGGCGTACCCTGACACCACTGACTTTGAGTCCCAGCTTCTCACCCGCAGCGGTGACTTCAGCAGCCGTGACCGATGGCAGTGTGATCATGCGGCCATGAGCGTTTAAACATTTCAGGGCCCGGATGGCTGTTTCACCGCCCACCCCGTCAATCACCAGATCGGCATCATGCACCAGATTTTCCACCTGCTGGCGGGTATAGTCGATGACATCATCACAGCCCAGGCTTTCCAGGAATGCCTTATTGGTGCCGGAAGCGGTGCCGATCACATAGGCGCCTTTCCATTTTGCCAGCTGAGCGGCCAGGTGACCTACACCGCCGGCAGCGGCCAGTATCAGCACCGTCTGATCAGATTTCATTTCACCGGCTTCAAACAGTGCCTGCCAGGCGGTCAAACCGGCCAAACCCAGGCCTGCCGCCGATAGAGGATCGAGAGCCGCAGGCCGCAGGCAGATCTGGCTGGCCGGTGCGATCAAGTACTCGGCATAGCAGCCCGCAGCCTGGGGGAAGTTGATGAACCCCATGACCTCATCACCCACACGAAACTGATCAACGCCTTCGCCCAGAGTTTCAACGCTGCCGGCAAACTCCCAGCCCGGACAGAACGGCAGGTCGCCAATAAAGCTGCTGGCGCCACCGCCGGAACAGGTCTTCCAGTCGATCGGATTGATGCCCGCCGCCCGGTTGTGAATCAGCACCTCCCCGGGGCCTGGGGCAGGGCAGTCTATCTCGTCAAGGAGCAACTGCTCTGGGCCGCCAAAGTCATGGATGCGTATGGCTTTCATGTTAACCTCTTCCGGTTTTATTGGCCTGCCAATGGCAGCGCCAGTCATTCAGTTGTCATGCTGCAAGAGTAAATGGATCAACCCTGATCTGGCAATCTCTGCAAATGAGGAGGAAGAATGAAAGGAAACCCTGTTCGCGGGGCCAATTATCTGTTGCGTGGTGCAGCCATGTTACCTCAACCGGGGCTCAGACGCTTTGTACTGGTGCCGCTGATTGTGAATGTGCTGCTGTTTATCGGCGCTATTTGGCTTCTGGTAAACCAGTTTAGCGTACTGATCGATTATTGGATGGGGTTTATCCCGGATTGGCTGGATTTCCTGTACTGGTTGTTCTGGCCGCTTTTTGCCCTGTTGGTGCTGGTGGGGGTCTACTACGGTTTTTCCATCGTCGCCAATTTGATAGCGGCACCTTTTAACGGCTTTTTGTCTGAAAAGGTGGAAAACCGCTTACGCGGTGAGCCCGTGACTGACGAAGGTTGGGGGGAAGTATTGGCCATGATTCCGCGCTCGCTGCAGCGAGAGCTGCACAAGCTGGCCTATTATCTGCCCAGGTTTCTGCTGATCCTTGTGCTGACCTTTATTCCCGGCGTGAACCTGCTGGCGCCTCTGCTCTGGTTCCTGTTTGGTGCCTGGATGATGTCGATTCAGTACTGTGACTATCCGATGGATAACAACAAGGTCAGTTTTAATCAGATGCGGCAGCTGATGAAGGCCAAACGCGTCACCTCAGTGGGGTTTGGCGCCATGGTTCAGCTGGGCATGCTGGTGCCGGTACTGAATCTGTTTGTGATGCCGGCGGCGGTGATTGGTGCCACTCTGTACTGGGTTGAAGAGTATGCGGGAGAAGGACGCGAGCTTAGTCCACGTCCTTGATCGGCACCACCATGTCGGGCGGGAAGTGGCAGGTGAACGTACTGCCCACGCCCGGCTTGCTATCGATCGTCAACTGGCCATCATGGCGCATGAGAACATGTTTGACGATGGCCAGCCCCAGGCCTGTGCCGCCACTGGCGGATGAGCGGCTTTCATCGATGCGATAGAAGCGCTCGGTGAGACGAGGAATGTGCATGGCTTCGATCCCTATGCCGTCATCGGTCACCGAGAAATGCCCGCCCTTGGTATCGGCCCACCAGCGCAGGCTGATGGTGCCGTTGTCGGGGGTGTAGCGCACGGCATTGAATACCAGATTGGAGAAGGCACTCTGCAGCTCGTTTTCCTGGCCCAACAGGTCATAATCCGTATCCACCTCAACCACAAATGTGTGGCCACGCTCCATCGATAACGCCTCTGCATCTTCATGCATCTGACGAATCAGGGATTGGATATGAATCGGATGCTCGTCATTGATGTGCTGACTGGCTTCCAGCCGTGACAGCAACAGCAGATCGGTGACCAGACTTTCCATTCGGCGCGCCTGTTGCTGCATCTGGTTCATGCCGCGTGCCAGAGGCCTTGGCAGCTCCTGATCCAGGAAGGTCTCCAGGTAACCACGAATCACCGTCAAGGGCGTACGCAACTCATGTGACGCGTTGGCAACGAAGTCCTGTCGGGTTTGCTCCAGGCGCACCAGACGGGTGATATCTCGGGCAACCAGCAGGCGGTCGCCTTCACCGAAGTGGCTGATCTGAAACTGCAGACGCATATTGTTGTTGACCGGTGAGGCCAGCTCCAATGGATCCTGATAATGTCCCTTGCGGTAGTAGCGCACGAAACGCGGATCACGCAGCAGGTTGATCAGCGGCTTGCCACGGTCGGAAGTGGCTTTCAGGCCAAGAATGCGCTCGGCCGTTTGGTTCCACCATTCCAGATTGTGCTGACTGTCCACGATCACCATGGCATCGGTCAGCGCAGCGGAGGACTGCTGGAAACGAGAAATGATGCTGCGCAGGTATTGTTCACGGGAACGACCGCGCTTTTGCAGGTGGGCCAGCTCATCAAACAGATCGCCCCAAACACCCTTGGCTTCTGGTGGCTCTGAGCCGTCTTCACGTCTGAGCCACTCGATAAGCTGGCCATAGCGGCGCGCATGGTAAAGGCTGCGTACACCAAGCCCCAGTGCCAAACCTGCCATGGGATAGCCGAACAATGCCCCCAGCGCAAAGGAAGCCAGTGCGCAGAGCGACAGGTTGGTCAGCATGGCATGTCGAGATGCATGCATGAAATGGCTCCATCCGGTGGAAAATCAATCAGTGGCTTGCGGCTCAGGCAACCTGCGCCGAGAAGCGATAGCCCGTGCCGCGTACCGTCTGTACCAGGTAGTCATGGCGACTGCCCAGTGCTTTACGCAGGCGGCGAATATGTACGTCTACGGTGCGTTCTTCGACGTAGACGTTACCGCCCCACACCATATCCAGCAACTGACTGCGTGAATAGGCGCGATCCGGATGTGTCATGAAAAACTGCAGCAGCCGGAACTCGGTTGGACCCAGGTCCAGCGGTGATGTATCTGCGGTGACGCGGTGGGATACAGGGTCCAGTGTCAGACCATCCACGGTAACCGGTTCTTCAACGCCCTTGGGTGTGGTGCGACGCAGCACGGTTTTGAGTCGTGCGACGAGCTCGCGAGGGGAGAACGGTTTGGTGATGTAATCATCGACACCCGTTTCCAAACCCTGAATTTTATTATCTTCATCGGCCTTTGCGGTCAGCATGATAATCGGAATATCAGCCGTTACCTCTTCCTTGCGCAAGCGGCGGGCGAATTCGATACCGCTGGTGCCGGGCATCATCCAGTCCAACAGCACCATATCAGGCTTTTGGTCGATGATCTGAGCATGAGCATCCTGAGCGTTGTCGGCTTCGTAACACTCGTATCCGGCCATTTCCAGGGCTACGGCGATCATTTCGCGGATCGGCGCTTCATCATCGACGATCAGGACGCGTTTGGATGCAGACATCGTTTCTGCCTCATCTACAGAAGTTATCGGAGGCTAGTATTACAAGACGTTTTGGTTACATTAATATGACAAATCAGGGTTTTGTCCAGTGATCGCCTTATGCGAGCGCATAATCCGCTATTAGGCCCAACAAAACGGCTAGTTCGGCATAGTGATTATTCAAAAATGCACGAAAACAGGGCATGCGTTCACGGTGCCGAATGAGCCACTGCTGATAGACAAAGAAGCCCAGCGCACCTACCAGTCCCAGATGGAACCAGAGCCCCAACTGCTCGATCATACCCACCCAGACCAACAGCCCCACAGCGGCCAACTGCAGCAGGCCCACAATCAGTTTGTCGAAACGGTCAAACAGTACCGCAGTGGATTTGACCCCGATCTTGAGGTCATCATCCCGATCCACCATGGCGTATTGGGTGTCATAGGCCACGGTCCACAGCAGTTTGGCGGCATAGAGCAACCAGGCGGTCAGCGGCAGTTGTTCCTGAATAGCGGTGAATGCCATCGGAATCGCCCAGCCAAACGCGGCACCCAGTACGACCTGAGGCAGGTGGGTGTAACGCTTCATAAAAGGGTACACGAACGCCAGCGCCAAACCGCCAAAGGACATCAGGATGGTCATGGTGTTGGTCAGCAGCACCAGCAGGAAAGCCAGCAGCATTAAACCGACAAACAGCCAGATCGCCTCGCGCTCGGTCACGCGGCCTGAGGGCAGGGGGCGCTGGTGGGTACGTTTTACGTGGCCATCGATATGGCGATCAGCAAAATCGTTGATCACACAGCCGGCAGAGCGGGTGAGGAATACACCCAGACAGAAAATCAGCAGCAGGTGCAGTGGCGGCATACCGTCAGCTGCGATCCACAGGGCCCATAGTGTGGGCCAGAGCAGCAAATAGGTGCCGATGGGCTTATCGGCCCGCATCAGGTGAATATAGGCCTGAAGGCGTGCTTTCAGAGGGCGTTCGGCTGAGATCTCCAACGTGGGACTCCTGCTCGGTGAATCAGAGCGGGTATTGTACGTGCTCCATGGCCGGGAGAAAAACTTCGCAGACCAGCAAGGGCTTGTTGTGCAGACGAAACACCGAGCGTCGTGCCCAGTAGGACTGTCCCTGTTCATCCTGCAAACGTGCGGATACCAGAGGGCTGCGGCTGAGGCTGGGATCACGAAACATGAGCGACCCCAGAGAACGGCTGCCGAGCAGACGCAGGCGTCGCTCACGGCCCGTCAGAGTGCTGGCGGGCAATACCGAGCGGGCATAGACCCAGGGCTCTCCGTTGCGACCCAGAAGTTCGACTTCGCGAATCAGTGCGATCTGACGTACCGGCATATTCAAGGCACGGGCTTCGTCGGCGCTGGGACAGGCCCAGTGCTGGGACAGTACACGAACGGAAAACTCGCCGTTGGCGGCGCGCGTTAATCGTTGTGTGAGTGAGCCCTGATCTTCCAGCCAGGGGCGCCAATGGCCCGGCATCTGACGGGGGCAGGCGGCGGGAAGCCAGCGAAGAGCAGTATGGGGGTGGGTCAAGGCTGTGCGGGCAGACACGTACACATTTCCGTCAGATCGAAAGCGCCAGAGTGTAGCACTTTGGTCGAGGGGCTGCCTGCTGGCGTGAGACAGGTTCTGACAACAGAGCGTTCGCTCGCAGGGAGAGCTCCCACAGTGTTTATTAGCCTGTTGTTGCCGGCTTCTGTGGGAGCTTGCTGTGCGCGCGAAAGGAAGAAAGCGCCTTACTGGTCGCCTTCTTCGTCGCTGTCGTCGTCAGATAGAGTGCTGGTCTCTTCCTGTACCGTTGCCTTCATCTGTTTCAGGCTCTGGTGACGTACATCGGTGCCGCTGACCAGGTAGATCAGGTGCTCCGACAGGTTACGCGCATGGTCACCGATGCGTTCCAGGCTACGCAGCGCCCAAATCACATTGAGGACGTTGGAGATGGCACGAGGATCTTCCATCATGTAGGTCACCAGGGAGCGCATGGCGGTGCGGTATTCCTGGTCCACATTACGGTCCTGCTTGGCGACCCGGTAGGCCAGTTCCAGGTCATTGCGAGCAAAGGCGGTCAGGATATCTTTCACCATGTCACGCACCAGGCTGCCGATATGACGGACTTCCTGGAAGCCGCGCTGGTTAGCGCCATGGTCAGACATATCAATGGCGATCTTGCAGATGCGCGAAGCTTCGTCACCGATGCGCTCCAGGTCAGACACGGCGCGGCTGATCGATACGATCAGGCGCAGGTCGCTGGCGGCGGGCTGACGACGGGCAATTGTCGTGGTGCACTGCTCGTCGATCATCAGTTCCATGTCGTTGGTCTGCTGATCCATGCGGCGTGACTGTTCGGCCAGTTCCACATCACCGTTCAGCAGGGCTTCTACGGCATCGGACACCTGACGTTCCACAATGCCACCCATAGTCAGCATCTGAGTGCGGATCTTCTCCAGCTCCTCATTGAACTGCTGAGAAATATGGGTCGAAAAATTGTTGTTCTCGAGTTCCACGGTAGCGTTCTCCATTGCAGGCCCAGGAAATTAACCGTAACGGCCGGTGATGTAGTCTTCGGTCTGTTTTTTCTCGGGGTTGGTGAACAGCGCATCGGTGGCACCAAACTCGATCAGATCACCCATGTACATGAAGGCGGTGTAGTCGGATACACGGGCCGCCTGCTGCATGTTGTGGGTTACGATAACGATGGTGAAGTCGTTCTTCAGCTCGTGGATCAGTTCCTCGATCTTCAGGGTCGAGATCGGGTCCAGTGCAGAAGCCGGTTCATCCAGCAGCAGAACTTCAGGCTTTACCGCAACAGTACGGGCGATTACCAGACGCTGCTGCTGACCACCGGACATGCCCAGTGCGCTTTCGTGCAAACGGTCTTTGACCTCATCCCACAAGGCAGCAGAGCGCAGGGCCCATTCCACGGTTTCATCGATCACGCGCTTCTTGTTGATGCCCTGAATACGCAGGCCGTAGGCCACGTTTTCGTAGATCGATTTGGGGAAGGGGTTCGGCTTCTGGAACACCATGCCCACGCGGCGACGCAGGTCGGCCACGTTGACGGTACGATCGTAGATGTTGTCGCCATCCAGCAGGATCTGGCCGGTGATGTTACAGCTGTCCACCAGGTCGTTCATGCGGTTGAAGCAGCGCAGCAGGGTGGATTTACCACAACCGGACGGACCGATGAACGCGGTGACGCGGTTCTTTGGAATGTCCATGTTAATGCCGTGCAGGGCTTCCTTGTCACCGTAGCTCAGGCGCAGGTCTTTCACCTGCAGCGTGATGTGCTCGTCGTCCAGGTTCAGCTGACGGTCGTCACGCTGCATGGAAGAGATATCGATAGCGTGTGTTTTGGCTTCGCTAGTCATGTTGTAAACCTTCAATTCAGAATTCGTGAGCCGTCAATTACATTTCAAGCGCTTTGTATTTTTCGCGCAGGTGGTTTCGGATCGCAATAGCTGAGAAGTTCAGCAGCGCAATCACGACTACCAGCAGGAATGCAGTTGCATATACCAGCGGGCGCGCGGCCTCGACGTTGGGGCTCTGGAAACCGACATCATAGATGTGGAAACCCAGGTGCATAAACTTCTGGTCCAGATGCAGGAAGGGGTAGTTGCCATCCAGCGGCAGGCTCGGTGCCAGTTTGACCACACCCACCAGCATCAGCGGTGCTACTTCACCCGCTGCACGGGCAATCGCCAGGATCACACCGGTCATCATCGCCGGGCTTGCCATTGGCAGTACCACTTTCATCAGGGTTTCAAACTTGGTTGCACCCAATGCCAGGGAGCCTTCACGTACAGAACGGGGAATACGTGCCAGACCTTCTTCAGTCGCGACGATAACCACCGGCACGGTCAGCAGCGCCAGGGTGATGGAGGCCCACATCAGACCACCGGTACCGAAGGTCGGCGACGGCTTGGCTTCCGGGAAGAACAGCTCATCGATGGTGCCGCCCAGGAAGTAAACGAAGAAACCGAGACCGAATACACCGTAGACGATGGACGGTACACCCGCGAGGTTGTTCACCGCGATACGGATCAGACGGGTAATGAAACCCTGAGAAGCATATTCACGCAGGTAGACGGCCGCGATAACCCCGAACGGTGTGACCAGTACGGACATCAGAATAACCATCATTACGGTGCCGAAAATCGCCGGGAAGATGCCACCCTCGGTGTTGGCTTCACGCGGTTCGTCGGACAGGAATTCCCACAGTTTGGCGCCGTAGTGAACCAGCTTGTCTCCGATACCCATATTGTTGGGCAGGAAGGCACGAACGACTTTGGAAACGGCGATCTCGACTTCTCGACCGTCCGCGATTTCAGCTGTGAAGCTGTCACGGTTAATCTGGGTATACAGATCGATCAGGTCTTTTTGCAGCAATTCATAGTCGGCGTTCAGCTCGGCACGACGGGCTTCGATGTCAGCATAGGCATCAGCGTCGGTGGACTGCTTCAGCTCCAGCGCACGCTCTTTCAGGCGCAGACGCTCGATCTCGTAGTTAATGCTGCCGATCTTGTGCTTTTCGATCTCCAGGATCTGCTCACGGATATCGAGGACACGGTCGATACGGCGCTGGAATTCATCCCAGACAGCCAGGTATTCGTCAGACTTTGCGTAGCCTTCATGGCGTACTACGGTTTCACCGTTTTCACGCACTTCACGCAGGTAGCCGTAGAAGTTACCCCATTCCAGACGCTCGGCGGCCATGATCATCTCCGGGTGCGTCTTGTCGACGACCCAATCATCCATGGCCCAGAAGAAGTCGGCCGGCAGGAAATCGCGGTTGCCCACCTTAAGCAGGTCGCGGCGCATGCCTTCCACACCTTCAGGTACATCAACACCGGCACCACGCAACTGCTCGGCGGGTACCATTTCCTGCTGTACCAATTCGCCCATGATGACCCGGTTCTGGTCATGGGTGTAGGTGGCCTGCATCACATCGGCGGGCCAGAAGTGGGCCAGGCCGCGCACGGCGATCAGACCCAGCAGGCCGACCACCATGATCACACAGATCGCGACGGCGCCGGCATTAAGCCAAACCCAGGGAGAGCCGGACTTGGTCCATTCACTGACTGAATAACGCATTTACTTAATCCTCACTCTCACCGATCACAGGGAACCGTATTTCTTGCGCAGGTGCTGACGGATCCCTTCCGCCAGGGTGTTCACGAAGAAGGTGAACAGGAACAGCACAAAGGCGGCCAGGAACAGGGTGCGGTAATGGGTACTGCCGACCTCGGATTCCGGCATCTCAACCGCGATGTTAGCGGCCAGGGTACGCATACCCTCGAAGATGTTCACATCCATGATTGGGGTGTTACCGGTGGCCATGAGTACGATCATGGTTTCACCCACCGCACGGCCCATACCGATCATCAGTGCCGAGAAAATACCCGGGCTGGCGGTTGGCATGACCACGCGGGTCAGCGTCTGCCATTGGGTAGCGCCCAGCGCCAGTGAGCCGTAACTCAGATGCTTGGGAACCGCGAAGATGGCATCTTCGGTGATTGAGAAGATGGTCGGGATCACGGCAAAGCCCATGGCGATACCGACTACCAGAGCGTTACGCTGGTCGTAGGGAATACCTACTTCGTTGCTCAACCAGGTCGGCATATGGCCACCGAAGAAGGCATCTTCTACCGGCACGGCCAGACCCAGAGCGAGCCAGGTCGCCAGAATTACGACCGGCACCAGCAGGGCAGCATCCCAGCCTTCCGGAATCAGGAAGCGGATCTTGTTGGGCATGTTGTTCCAGGTGAAGCCGAACAGCACGACCGCGATCGGAATCACCAGCAGGCACATGAAGATACCGGCCAGGTTGGCTTCCATAAACGGTGCCAGCCAGAGACCTGCCAGGAAACCCAGAATGACGGTCGGCAAAGCTTCCATCAACTCGATAAACGGCTTCACCTTGCGGCGCATGGCCGGAACCATGAAGTAGGCGGTGTAAATCGCACCACAGATCGCCAGCGGTGTGGCCAACAGCATGGCGTAGAAGGCTGCTTTCAGGGTACCGAAAGCCAGTGGCATCAGGCTGTATTTAGGTTCGAAGTCGTTGTTGGACGCGGAGGACTGCCAGATAAATTCCGGCTCCTCATAGCCTTCATACCAGACCTTTTCCCAGTACGCGCTCCAGGAAATTTCCGGGTGCTCGTTGTCGACATGCCAGAAGCTCAGGATGTTACCCTGCTGCACTAGCAGTGCGTTGGCGCGCGGTGCCATGGCGATGGCGTCGGCGCTGCCCTGGAACAGAGGCTCGCTCAGGACCTGACGATTGGCCGTGCTGTTGTAGAGGTTCAGCACACCGTCATCGGACAGGGTGATGATGCCCTTGCGACGTTGTTCTGTGGTCAGGCTGGTAATGGCGCTGGCGTGGTGTTCGAAGTCACGAATATGGGTCAGCTGGTACTTGTTGGTTTCGTCACGCACGAAGAACCACTGCGACAGGCGGCCTTTGCTGTCACCGATGATCAGTGAGTTACCGCCCAGCAGCAGCTCGAAACTGGTAATTTCGTTTTTGCTGCCTTCTACCAGTTGAATCACTTCAGGTGAGTTACTCAGTGACATCACACCCACCTTGCCCTGCGGCAGGCTGGCGAGCAGCCAGCGATGGTCCGGTGTCATCAGCATCTTGCCTGGAGTACTGCTGAAAGACGGCAGGACACGCGTGCTCTGCTCGACTTCAACTTCACCGGTCAGGAAGTTTTCCGACAGGGCCAGCGTCAATTCATGCAGTTCGCCCTCGCTGAATGCGACCACACCCCATTCTTCAGAATCACGGTTGAGCGTTAGCTGCTCGATAGGACCCTGAGCGACCTGCAGTGCGTCTTCGCCCACCGGATAGGTCAGTTCAGGTGTCAGAACGCGCTGACCGTTCGGGTAGCTGGCCTTGTAGCTGTGCTTGATGATACGCACGCTGCCATCGCTCAGGCCGTAGGCAAAGGTCTGGCTGGCCTCGGAAAGCAGACTGAAGCTGGTGATGCTCACGCCTTCCGGCAGGTCCAGCTGTTCATTCAGACGCACCTGACCTGTCGTGGTGTCAAAGAACACCATGGCACCCGCGTCGGTGGCACGAAAGCCAATCTCGGCCTGCTCTTCAACGGCCAGATAAAGCGTTTTGCCTTGACCGGGCACTGTGTAGCTGACTTCCTGTTCGCCACCCCAGGGCTCGATTTCGGCGGCACGAAACATGGGGGCTACTTCGTACAGCAGATAGAAGAAGATCATCACAACGGCGAGGATGACGCTGATTCCGCCGACGGCGATGCCGACTGCGGCCAGCTTGTCCTTCAGCATGCGCGCCTGTCGCAGGCGGCGCTGAGCCGGGGTGTTGAAGTCCAGCTCCGGCACGGTGTTGGTTTGCTCAATACTCATGTCGAGGGTCCTGAGAAGTGTCGAACTTGGTATGGCGGCTACAATAAGTCAAATGTGTGACCGTTATGTTACAGCTGTAACAAAGCGAAAAGGGGGAAGTCTTGCGACTCCCCCCTTTCGGCACTTTAGCTGGGTGCGTAGTGCTTACAGACCCAGATCAGCCATCTGCTTTTCTACAACCTTAGCCGGCAGCGGGATGTAGCCGTCTTTCACAACTACTTCCTGACCTACTTTGGACAGTACCAGCTTCAGGAACTCACGCTCCAGCGGCTGCAGTTCCTGGCCTGGCTTCTTGTTCACGTATACGAGCAGTGAACGTGCCAGCGGGTACTTGCCAGTGATGGCGTTTTCAGGCGTCGGTTCTACGAACTCAGAGCCTTTCTTGGACAGCGGAAGAGCGCGTACGGAAGCGGTTTTGTAACCGATGCCGGAGTAGCCCAGTGCGTTAACAGACGTAGACACGGACTGAACAACAGAAGCAGAACCCGGCTGTTCGTTTACGCCGTTCTGGAAGTCACCTTTACACAGAGCAACGCTCTTGAAGTAACCGTAGGTGCCGGATACAGAGTTACGGCCGAACAGCTGTACGCTCTGATTTGCCAGGGAGCCTTCAACACCCAGCTGGCTCCACTTGGTGATCGCTTCCGGAGCACCACACTTGCGAGTGGAAGAGAATACGGCGTCAACCTGATCGATGCTCATGCCTTTGATCGGGTTGTCTTTGTGAGCGAATACAGCCAGGGCGTCGATCGCAACGGCAACCGGAGTCGGCTTGTAACCGTATTTCTTTTCGAACGCTTCGATTTCCTTGTCCTTCATCTTACGGCTCATCGGGCCGATGTTAGAAGTACCTTCAGTCAGAGCTGGCGGAGCAGTAGAAGAACCGGCAGCCTGGATCTGGATGTTGACGTTCGGGTAGTTGCGCTTGAACTCTTCAGCCCACAGGGTCATCAGGTTGGCCAGAGTGTCAGAGCCAACGCTGGACAGGTTGCCAGATACACCAGAGGCTTTCTGGTAGACCGGCAGGTTCGGATCGAGAAGGTCGCTAGCCTGAGCAGTCAGGCAGGTAGCGGTCATTGCAACAGCCGCGAACAGCTTTTTCATCGGTTTCATCATCGGCTCCCGGTAGGAATCGGTTAGTGTTTTGACATGCGTGAACTATAGGGGTGTTTTATGACGAAAAAGTGACAGCGCTTGAAAGAGTCTTTGCTTTGTCAAATAAAGGAGACGCATGTGAATATGTTCGACTTGTATGGACTGTGCGGTGCACAATATATGCATGCACACGAATTGGGTGGCAGGTTAAACAGAAGAGATCAGTCACAATGACAATAAATGATGATCAGGAGCAGCAGCCCGAGGGCGTGCTGAGCCTTCAGCTTCCGGCCGGTCAGCAGGCCGTAAACATGTTTGGTGATGTATATGGCGGATGGGTCGCGTCTCAGCTGGTGCTGGCCTGTGAGATTCGCGCGGGTCAGGAAGCCAAGGGGCGTGTTGCTACCGTATCGGTGGGCGCCATGAGCTTCATGTCACCGGTGATGCAGGGAACTGTACTCAGCTTCTATACTCAGGTGCTGGAGCGTGGCCACAGTTCTTTGCGTATTCAGGTTGAGGCCTGGGGACGTTGTCCGGATGGGCAGGAACTGCGAAAGGTCAGCCGCACCGAGTGTGTTCAGGTTGCAATCGATCCTCAGGGACGCATTCGCGCGCTGCCGCGAAAAGCCTGAGCGGAAACCGGCGCGGGTGTGCCCGCGCCAGCTATCATGACATCAAGGTGCGCTTACAGCAGCGCCCAGGCTCCGCCCGCAATCACAGCGGTCATCATGATGTTCAGTACGACCCCCGCCCGCATCATCTGCCGTTGAGGCAAATAACCCGAGCCATAGACGATCGCATTGGGCGGTGTTGCCACCGGCAGCATAAAGGCGCAGGACGCAGCGATTGCGATGACCACCGCCATCACCTCTGTCGGTAATCCCATGCTGCCGGCAATGCCGACAAAGATAGGCACCAGCAAGGCGCTACTGGCGGTGTTGCTGGCAATCTCGGTCAGCATGACCACAAAGGCGGCCACCACCAGCAGGAACAGAGGTGCAGAGGCACCCGCCATTAGATCGCTGATGCCCTGAGCCAGGAACAGGCTGGCGCCAGTCGTTTTGAGCATGGCAGACAGGGTTAAACCACCACCGAACAACAACAGAACACCCCAATCGGCGGATTTCTCGATCTGTTTCCAGTTCACCAGCTGTAGCATGCACAGCATCAGGATCGCATTGAGTGCGATGATGGAATCCAGTCCTTTGCTGATACCGATCAGACCCGACAAGGGTTTGCTGAACAGCCACATGGAAACGGTCAGCACAAAGACGCCCAGCGTCATCCACTGCTGAGTGTTCAACGGCTCATGGCGGTGTACTTCACGGAAACGGTGGCTCAGTTCCGGTTTGCACAGGAAATAGAGAGCAGTAATCATCAGCGGCAGCGACAGTACCACGGTCGGAATACCGAACTTGAGCCAGTCGGTGAAGCTCAGGCCCACTTCAGCTGCGGCGATGGCGTTGGGCGGTGAGCCTACCAGCGTGCCGATACCGCCAATGTTGGCCGAGTAGGCAACACCCAGCAGAACGTACCAGTAAGTGCGCTGATTCTCTTCGTAGGGCAGCTGGCGCAGCAGGCCCAGTGCCAATGGCAGCATCATGGCCGTGGTGGCGGTATTGGATATCCACATGGACAGACCTGCAGAGGTCAGGAACAGCAGCAGTGATGCTGCGCCCAGGTGGCCGCGGGCCAAGCGTACCACATGACCGGCAATATACCGGTCCAGGCCTTGGGCATTAAGCGCCGCGGCAAGACCGAAGCCGCCCAGGAACAGAAAAATGATCGGGTTGGCGAAATTCTTCAGGGCATCGGCCACTGTGAAAACGCCGGTGACGACTGTCAGTACCGGCACCAGTAGTGCAGTGACAGTGATATTGAAGGTTTCGGTCATCCACAGAATGGCGATAACGGCCAGAATGGCGAGACCGGTGCGCAGTTCGGTTTCCAGTGGTGCCAGAAACCAGATACCGGCAGCACTCAGGACTGCCAGCAGAAAGGTGATCCACTTGCCGGACATTTCGTTCTCCCGGGGCGAGTTAGAAAAGCGCGAATTCTACACGGCTACTCTGTGGTGGACTACTTTAGTTGTAGCGCTTGCTGCAGTGTAGATGGGCTAAGGCTGAAAGGCTTGAGACAGGACAAAAAAGAAAGTGCGAGAAGAAGGGGTAAACCGGCCGGTAAGAACTACCGGCCGGCGGTCGGACTCTTAGTCCAGCTGGCTCAGGTCGCGCACAGCGCCCTTGTCAGCAGACATGGCCAGTTTGGCGTAGGCCTTGAGGGCACCGGAGACCTTGCGCGGGCGCTCCTGCGCCGGTTTCCAGCCTTTTGCGTCCTGCTCGGCACGGCGCTTGGCCAGCTCTTCGTCAGACACCAGTACTTCAATGGTGCGGTTGGGGATGTCGATGCGGATCAGGTCACCGTGCTGTACCAGACCGATGGCGCCACCCGCAGCGGCTTCCGGAGATACGTGGCCGATTGACAGGCCTGAAGTACCACCGGAGAAGCGACCGTCAGTCAGCAGGGCGCATTCCTTACCCAGACCCTTGGATTTCAGGTAGGAAGTCGGGTACAGCATTTCCTGCATGCCCGGACCGCCTTTGGGACCTTCGTAACGGATAATCACGACTTCACCGGATTTCACTTGATCGTCGAGGATCTGCTTGCAGGCATCGTCCTGAGACTCAACCACATGGGCAGGGCCTTCAAATACCAGAATGGAGTCGTCCACACCCGCAGTTTTTACCACACAGCCATCCAGTGCGATGTTGCCGTACAGGACAGCCAAACCACCCTCGAGTGAGAATGCGTGTTCGATGGAACGGATGCAGCCGTGCTCGCGGTCGCCGTCCAGAGTCGGCCAGCGGGTGGCCTGGCTGAAAGCGGTCTGGGTCGGGATGCCGGCAGGACCGGCCTTGTAGAACTCGATCACTTCCGGCGTCGGGTTGCGCATGATATCCCACTGATCCAGCGCTTCTTTCATATCGGCGGTGTGAACGGTGGGAACGTCGGTGTGCAGTTTGCCGGCGCGGTCCAGTTCGCCCAGGATCGCCATGATGCCACCTGCACGGTGCACATCTTCAATGTGGTATTTCTGGGTGTTCGGCGCAACCTTGCACAGCTGGGGTACGATGCGGGACAGGCGGTCGATATCCTTCATGGTGAAGTCGATCTCCGCTTCCTGTGCAATCGCCAGCAGGTGCAGAATGGTGTTGGTGGAACCGCCCATGGCGATATCCAGTGTCATGGCGTTCTCGAACGCTTTCAGGCCTACGGAGCGAGGCAGCACACGCTCATCGTTGCCTTCGTAGTACTTCTTCGCCAGCTCAACGATGGTGTGACCGGCACGCTTGAACAGCTGCTCACGATCGGCATGGGTCGCCAGCATGGTGCCGTTACCCGGCAGGGACAGGCCCAGCGCTTCGGTCAGGCAGTTCATGGAGTTGGCGGTGAACATGCCAGAGCAGGAGCCGCAGGTTGGGCAGGCAGAGCGCTCTACGGCATCGACCAGCTCGTCGGATGCAGTGGGGTCAGCCGCCAATACCATGGCATCAACCAGGTCCAGTTTGTGCTCGGACAGCTTGGTCTTACCAGCTTCCATCGGACCACCGGACACGAAAATCACCGGGATATTGAGGCGCATGGCGGCCATCAGCATTCCCGGGGTGATCTTGTCGCAGTTTGAGATGCACACCAGTGCATCGGCACAGTGGGCATTGACCATGTATTCCACGGAGTCAGCGATGATGTCACGGCTCGGCAGCGAGTAGAGCATGCCGTCGTGGCCCATGGCGATACCGTCATCCACGGCGATGGTGTTGAATTCCTTGGCAACGCCACCTGCCGCTTCAATCTCGCGCGCGACCAGCTGGCCCATATCCTTCAGATGCACGTGACCGGGCACGAACTGAGTGAATGAGTTGGCAACGGCGATAATCGGCTTGTGGAAATCCTCGTCCTTCATGCCGGTGGCGCGCCACAGGGCGCGGGCACCTGCCATGTTGCGGCCGGCGGTAGAGGTCTTGGAACGATACTCTGGCATGGGGCTCCCCTCGGAATTCGGGTTCTTAAAATTAGCTCGAGTATATCAGATAAAGCGCGTCCGCCGAGCAGCGCAGAAATCGGCATCTATCAACTACACTGAAAGCCATGACCAGTCTGGAAACGGAGGCTTTCTATGCGTGTCGGCATCCCGAAAGAGATCAAGAATCACGAGTATCGTGTAGGCATGACCCCAATGGGTGTTCGCGAGCTGGTGGAACAGGGCCATCAGGTGCAGGTTGAACAGGGCGCAGGCGCGGCCGCCGGTTTCGCTGATAGTGCTTATGAACAGGCGGGTGCGGTGCTTGTTGACGATCCTCGCTCGGTGTTTTCCTGGGCGGACCTGATTGTGAAGGTAAAGGAGCCCCAGCCCAGCGAGTGTGGCTGGCTCAGTGCAGATCAGGTGCTGTTTACCTACCTGCACCTGGCGGCTGATCGTGGTCTTACGGAGGCTCTGCTTGCCAGCGGCTGTACCGCTATTGCCTACGAAACCGTGCAGGATCAAAAGGGTCACCTTCCCTTACTGGCGCCTATGAGCGAAGTGGCCGGGCGCATGGCGGTACAGGCCGGTGCGCATTGTCTGGAGAAGGCGCAGGGCGGGCGCGGTGTTTTGCTGGGTGGCGTGCCCGGCGTCAGTCCCGCACGGGTGCTGATCATTGGAGGCGGTGTTGTCGGTGAAAATGCAGCGCGCATCGCCTTGGGTATGGGAGCACAAGTGTACCTGCTGGATAAATCCATTCCACGGTTGAAGCAGCTGGATGAGCAGTTTGACGGGCGTCTGGTCACACTCTACTCGACCCAGGAAAATATCGAACAGCAGCTGGCACTGGCCGATTTGACCATTGGTGCCGTACTGCTGCCAGGCGCGGCGGCGCCCAAACTGGTCACCCGCAAAATGCTGGAAGTAATGGCTCCGGGTTCGGTCCTGGTGGATGTGGCCATCGATCAGGGGGGCTGCTTTGAAACCAGTCACCCCACCACGCATGATGATCCGGTGTTCGAAGTGGAGGGTATAGTGCATTACTGTGTGGCGAACATGCCGGGTGCCGTTGCCCGTACGTCGACGCTGGCGCTTACCAATGCTACCTTGCCTTACATTGAACGCTTGGCCGAAGATGGCTGGCGCCGAGCTTTGCAGGATATTCCAGGCTTCCTGCCCGGCTTGAATGTGCACTCGGGTAAGTTGACCTGTGCGGGCGTTGCGGCCGCTTTTGATCTACCGCATACAGACCCTCTACATGAGTTGGGTGTGACTTGATTGGCGGCCGAACGCGCTTTACTCTCGATCAGGTATAAGGAGGTGCTGATGCAACAGAAGGTAAGTATTCACTCGGACCCATGGCTCAAGCGCTGTATGAAGCTTGGCATACCTATGGCTATTCTCTGTGTGCTCAGCCTTTGGCTTGGGCAGATGATCGGTAGCCCGGCTCTGGGCCGGCTTTTCCTGCTCACATTGCCTCCGGTGCTACTGTTGGGACTCACTTATAATCTGCGTTACCTCCTGTTGTGGCAAAGAGCCCGACAGGCTAGCTCACGTTGACCACCCAAAGCGAGGAAGGTTTTCATGGAAAAGAATATCGGTATTTTGGATCAGCTGGTGCGTGTTTTGATTGGCCTGGTGTTTATCGCACTGATCTTCTTTGGCCCTAAAACCTGGTGGGGACTGATTGGTGTGCCGATTATCGCCATCGCTATCTCCGGCACCTGCCCTCTGTATAGCTTGCTGGGATTCCGAACCTGTCGTCGTTGATCAAGCGGCGATCTAATTCATTCAGCATTCATGCCCGGCTGTATAGGATTGCGTATTTTTCGCCCCTGTGACGTTGGCACTTGGGGGCGCAGGGACAGGGATGTTGCCCGAAATGGAGATTAGTCAGGTGTCTTTGCGTGCGCCGCGTCTCAGTTGCTGCTGTTTGAGCATTTGCCTGTTGGCACTGCCTGCTTGGGCGGATGCCGAGGCTACTACCCAGATGACCACCCGGGGAACTTCAGTCTCCAGTGAGGTCAATCTGGTGCAAGCCTCAGAAATAGCACGCGAACAGCTGGGGGGTGAGGTGATTAAAGCGGAACTGACCCAGATTGAAGGCATTCGCGCCTATCGTGTGCGTTTGCTGGAAGAGGGGCGGATTCGCGATGTCCTGATTGATGCTGCCAACGGAAATCTGTTGCAGCCTGAACAGCCGGAGCAAGCTGAATGAAAGCGTTGATTGTAGAAGATGATGCCGACCTGCGTCGCCAGCTCAAGCAGATGCTGGAGCAGAAAGGTTATACCGTAGAAGAAACGGAAAGCGGCCGTGAAGCCAGCTATCTGGGCAAAGAATACGAATATGATGTTGCCGTAGTGGATATCGGTCTGCCTGAAGTTTCAGGATTGGATGTGATCCGCCACTGGCGTGAAGAGGGCGTCTCCCTGCCGGTTTTGATCCTGACGGCGCGTGGCGACTGGCAGGATAAGGTGGAAGGTTTGGAAGCGGGTGCCGATGATTACCTGGCCAAGCCCTTCCATGAAGAAGAACTGCTGGCTCGATTGAATGCACTGGTACGCCGTGCTTCAGGTCATGCCAGCCCGGTGTTGAAGTTCGGTCCGCTGGAGCTGGACACCAGTGCCCGCGTCGTTACGCTGAATGCCGAGGAAGTACGTCTGACCAGCTATGAGTACCGCACACTGGAATATCTGATGCTGAATGCCGGTAAGACCATTTCCAAGGCGGAACTGACCGAGCATCTTTATCATCAGGACTATGATCGTGACAGCAACGTACTGGAAGTGTTTGTACGTCGACTGCGTCAGAAAATCGATCCTGAACAAACCTTGCAGCCGATCAAAACCGTTCGTGGTTTGGGTTACCGGTTTGCTCTTGAGGGCGCTGCCTGAGCGTGCCCGAGTCAAATCTTCCGCTTTCCCTCCGTGGCCGACTCCTGCGGGCGTCGGCCATTATTCTCCCCCTGGTAATAGTTTTTGCCGGGCTGGCCCTGCTGAAAGCTTTTAATTCCAGTCTGGAAAATGCTGAGGCCTCACAGGCACGTTTGCAGGTGTATCTGCTGCTGGGTGCCATTGAGGTGGACAATGGCAGGCTGAACCTGCCCGAGCACTTGTTGGACCCTGGCTTCAGTCGTATCAACTCCGGCGTCTATGGTTTTATCCATGGCAAGGATGGACAGCTGTTCTGGCGCTCCCGTTCCAGCCAGGCTCTGCCTGATGAGTTGGTTCAGCGCCTGCCCAGTCAAGCATTACAGCCGGGCCAATCCCTTTTCAGTCACCTGCCCGAGCAACAACTCTACCTGTTTCAGTACCCGATCGTATGGGAGAACGACACTGGTGAAGTGCGCTTTCTGCTTTCGGTGCTGCGCAGTGATGCTCAGGTGCGTGAGGAGATGAAAACCTTCAGTTTGCAGTTGTTGGGCTGGCTTAGCGGTATCTGCCTGGTGGCTCTGCTGGCGCAGTACTTCATCATGCGTTGGGGCCTGCGACCGTTGGACCTGCTGGCGAGCGATCTCAAGCGTATTGAAGAAGGGAAGACGGATCGTCTGGATGGCCGTTATCCGGTGGAAGTGCAGGATGTGACCCAGGGTTTGAACCGTCTGCTGGAAACCGAGCGCCGTCAGCGTGAGCGTTATCGCAATACCCTGGGTGATCTGGCCCATAGTCTGAAAACGCCGCTGGCGGTCATTCGTGGTGCCGGACGTGAGCCTCAGGATGAAGCCGCCTATCGACATCAGGTCGAGGAGCAGGCGTTGCGCATGCAGCAGATCGTGCAGTATCAGCTGGCGCGCGCGGTGAAAAGTCAGGGGCAAAATCTGGCGCAGGCGATTCCGGTTCTGCCGCTGGTAAAACGATTGTTGGCGGTCATGGCCAAGGTGTATGCCGATACGCCGCGGGAGGTCGATCTGCAGCTGGAACCGGGTATCGGCTTCAGTGGCGATGAGCGAGACCTGATGGAATTGCTGGGCAATCTGCTGGATAACGCCTACAAATACGGCTTTCGTAAGGTTGCCGTGACTGGCCATCTGGAAGGAGACCTTCTGATACTGGAAATCTGTGATGATGGCGGTGGCGTGGCACCGGAGCAGCGCCAGGTTATCCTGCAGCGAGGCGCGCGTCTGGATACGCAAACGCCGGGTCAGGGCATAGGGCTGGCCGTCGCGGTCGATATCATCAGCAGTTACGACGGTGCCCTTGAAGTGGAGGAATCGCGCTGGCAGGGTGCCTGCTTCCGCCTTACCCTGCCGGGTGCTCCGGTCAGTCTAAAGACTTGAAGAACACCTTGGAGTTGCGCTGGAAGTTGTACAGCGCCTGCTTTGACGCGGGCAAGCGATCCTTATCTGCAGCACCGAAACCGCGTTCCACAAACCAGTGAGCAGTGCGAGTCGTCAGCACAAACAGCTGATCCAGACCCATCTCCTTGGCTTGATCCTCAATGGCTTCCAACAGGCGGTCGCCCCTCTGGCCGCCACGATAGCTGGTATCGATGGCAACACAGGCCAGCTCGCCAATCCGCTCTTCGGTGAAGGGGTAGAGGGCGGCACAGCCGATGATGGCGCCGTCTCGTTCTACCACCGTGAAGCGTTCGATTTCGGCTTCCAGCAGCTCGCGAGATCTGCGCACCAGCACGCCTTTCTCTTCCAGCGGTGCGATCAATTCCAGAATACCGCCCACATCTTCGATGCTGGCCAGTCGTACCTGTTCGTAGGAGTGGCTGATCACCATGGTGCCCTGGCCATCGCGGGTAAACAGCTCGCTCAACAGCGCTCCGTCTTCCTGGTAGCTCAGCAGGTGACAGCGGGAAACACCCTGTTCACAGGCCGTGGCGGCCGACTCCAACAGGTTTGCGGTTTCGGTGAAGGGTTGTTCCGGGTCGTCGATCTGAGCGTGATACTGGTGTACCAATCGGCGGGCGGTTTGGGCCAGCAATTCACTGCGCAGCTCGCCACGGCTGTCATGTATACCGCTATTGGCACCCAGCAGAATCAGCTTGTCGGCCTTGAGTGCGATAGCGGCTTGAGTCGCCACCTCTTCTACTGGCAGATTGAATACTTCGCCGGTGGGTGAAAAGCCCAGGTTGGACAGCACGACGATCTGATTCAGATCGAGCATACGACGGATGCCTTCGTGGTCGATGCGGCGCAGCTCCCCGGTGTGACCCATGTCCACACCGTCCAGCACGCCCACCGGGCGAGCGGTTACGAAGTTGCCGCTGCACACTCGAATGCGGGCGCCATGCATGGGCGTATTGGCCAACCCCATGGACAGGCGCGCTTCAATTTCGGTACGCAGACTTCCGACCGCTTCAATTACGCACTCCAGGATCTCTGGAGTGGTGATCCTCAAGTCATGGTGCAGGCGGGTTTCCAGGCCGCGGAGTTGAAGTCGCTGCTCTGTCTGGGGGCGGGCGCCATGAACCAGCACCAGACGTACACCCAGACTGTTCAGCAGGGCGATGTCGTGCACGATATTGGCAAAGTTATCGTTGGCAATGGCTTCGCCGCTCAGCATCAGCACGAAGGTTTTGCCTCGGTGCATATTGATGTAAGGGGAAGAGTGGCGGAACCAGTTGACGTAATCGGTGGAGGCGTTGGTACTGTTCAAGGTCGACTCCCGGTCGGGCTTCACATCAACCTGTATTGTGCAATCTTTGCAGCGGTGGGTCCATGTCCATGGACGGCCCGCAACGCAGGCCGTCCCTCTGGATCAGGTAAACATGCCCTTGAGCATGAAGAAGAACATGATGGACAGGATGGCACCTGCCGGCAGGGTCACGATCCAGGACACGAAAATGGTACCGACCACTTTCAGGTTCAATGCAGCCAGACCACGGGCCAAACCTACACCCAGCACCGCACCCACCAGGGTGTGAGTGGTGGAGATCGGCAGACCGGTGCCTGAAGCCACGACTACTGTAGAAGCGGCTGCCAGGGTGGCTGCAAAGCCACGGCTTGGGGTCAGTTCAGTGATGTTCTGTCCCACGGTCGCGATGACCTTGTGGCCGTACATCACCAGACCGGCGACGATACCGGCACCACCCAGCAGCAGAATCCAGGTTGGCATGGCGCTTTTCTGAGCCACTTCACCGCCGGAGCTGACCACGCCTACGATAGCGGCCAGCGGGCCGACAGCGTTAGCCACGTCGTTGGAACCGTGAGCAAATGCCATGGCACAGGCGGTAAACAGCATCAGTACGCCAAACACTTTTTCCACGCTGGTGAAGTGGAAATCACGGTCAGCATTGGGGTCGATCTGGATCTTGCGCTGCATCAAGATACCGATGCCCATGGTCATCAGACCGAAGAGGACGGAGATACCGGCGCTTTCAAACCAACTCAGGTGCAGACCGATGTGCTTGAGGCCCTTGGTGAAGGTCACCATGGCGATGATGAAGCCCACCAGGAAGATGTAGAAGGGTACGTAGCGCTTGGCGTTGGCGAACGGTTCTTCCGTATCCAGAATCAGTTTCTGCACACTCCTGAACAGGAAGAAGGCGATAAAGCCTGCCGTCACCGGTGACACCACCCAGCTGGCGACAATGGTGCCCACTTTGGCCCAGTGTACCGCTTCCATGGATATGCCGACGGCCGCAAAACCGACGATGGCACCAACGATGGAATGGGTGGTGGATACCGGCCAGCCGAAATGGGTTGCGACCAGCAGCCAAATACCGGCTGCCAGCAGGGACGCCATCATGCCGAACACCAGTAGTTCCGGGTTCGCTGAAAGCAGCGATGGCTCAATGATGCCCTTGCGAATAGTTGAGGTAACTGCACCGCCCGCCAGATAGGCACCGGCAAATTCAAACAGGATAGCGATGATGATCGCCTGTTTCAGTGTCAGAGCGCGAGAACCGACAGAGGTCCCCATGGCGTTAGCCACATCGTTGGCACCTACACCCCAGGCCATGAAGAAGCCGAAGACGCAGGCCATGATGACCATGATGTGGCCGTACTGAGCAATGATATCCATGCAATATAACCTTGTTCAGTCTGATTAGCGGGCAAGCAGCTGTTGCAGTCGGTTGCCGACCTGCTGCGACAGGTTAGCCAGATCGCCAACCCATTGAATAATCTGGTACAGGAACATGACATCAATTGGGTAGAGGTCACGCTCAACGGCAAACAGGGATGAGCGCAGCTGGCGCTCATGATTGTCGGCGTCGTGTTCCAGCTCATCCAGCTCGGTGATCAGGCGTTCGACGATGTCGACTTCATGGCCACGGAAACCGGCGTTAAGCAGCTCATCCAGTTCGTTCAGGGCGGTGACGGCCTGTTCGCTGGCTTTGAGTGCTGTGGTCAACAGATCCAGCAGACCGGGCTGAATTGGCTCGGGGATCTGCATCTGGCGACCCAGCATCAGACCGGAAATGTCCTTGGCTCGGTTGGCCAGCTTGTCCTGCAAACGCAGCATCTCGAGCAGATCAGTGCGTGGAACGGGCAAGAACAGACTGGCGGGCAGACGCTGGCGGATATTACGCTTGAGGTCGTCTGCCTCATGTTCATAGGTAGTGATGCGTTTCTGGGCTGCTTCGGCAGCGTCCCAGTCATTGGCAATCACGGCTTCAAAGAACGGAATCAGTTCAGCGGCGCCTGCCTGCGCCTTAACGATGTGCTCCTGCATCGGCTTGAACGGAGATCGTGCAAACATTTGCAGAATCGGACTGTTGACCATGGAAATCTCGTAGCAGGTGGTTAAAAAACAGGCGCAAGTATACGTGCTGATGTCATGGAACTGTAGTTGTTATGACATAAAAATGCCCACAGCTGATGTTCGTCAGCTCCTATCCTTGGGTAGACTGATACAAAGCAAGTGAGCAAGGTGCGCGTGATGGCGATCGAGACCGAATTGAAACTGCGTTTGGATACAGCGGATGTGGCAGCCCTCAAAGCACATCCATTGCTTCGACAGGCGGCGCATACACCGCCTCAAACACTGAAAAACACATACTACGACACGGCCGATCTGAGCCTTGCTGGAGCAAAAGTGGCACTGCGTATTCGCAGCCAGGGTGTGCGCTTTATTCAGACCTTGAAAACCCGAGGCCAAAGTGTGAATGGTCTGCATCAGCGCGGTGAATGGGAATGGGAGCTGCCGCAAGCGGTACTGGAGCCGGAGCGGTTGAGTGCCGATATCTGGCCTGAGGCGCTTCCACCGGCCGTCACGCTGGCATTGGTGCCGGTATTTACCACCGATTTTGAACGTGAAACCTGGTTGTTGGATTACGCGGGTGCACGCATTGAAGTGGCGCTGGATCAGGGCGCAGTTCACTGTGAGTATGACGGTGTCGCACTGAGTGATCCGATAATGGAATTGGAGCTGGAGCTCAAATCGGGGGAAGCCGAAGCGCTGCTGCAATTGGCCGACGTGTTGTCGGCTGCAGTGTCTTTGTCCCCCTTCGATATCAGCAAGGCCCAGCGCGGTTATGCCCTGTTTCAGCAGTTGCTGGCGAGCACCGAGGAGTGAAAATGAGACTGATGGAGAGTGTTTTGGCCGAGGTGCCGGAACAAGTGCAAGGTCTGCTGACGCAAAACCTGAGTAAGATAGACGTTGCCCTAGAAAGCGCTGATCTGGATGAAACTCGGCAGCGCCAGCTGGTACGTACGCTGATCGGCAGCGACTTTGTTGCAGCCCAGCTGAATGCACATCCGGAATGGTTTGCCTCACTGGTTGAGTCTGGTGACCTGGATAGCGCCTACAGCTCCTCGGTCTATGCAGAGCGTCTCCAGCAGCGTCTGGATGGCGTGCAAGACGAGAAAGACCTGCACCGTGAGCTGCGCCAGTTTCGCCAGCGTGAGATGGTGCGTCTGATCTGGCGAGATCTGAACCGTCTCTCCGACATGCGAGGCACCACGCGTGAACTGTCCTGGTTTGCAGATGCCTGTATTGATGCGGCTCTGGAGTGGCTGTATCAACAGGCATGCCAGCGCTGGGGAACACCTCATTCTCGCCCTGATGCATCGGGCAAGCGCTACCCTCAACGCATGGTGGTGTTGGGGATGGGCAAGTTGGGTGCGCATGAACTGAACCTGTCGTCTGATATCGATCTGATTTTTTCCTTCCCCGCCAACGGCGAGACGGATGGCGAACGCAAGAATCTGGAGAATCAGGATTTCTTTATTCGCCTGGGGCAAAAGCTGGTGCAGGCGCTGGATAACCAGACCGTTGATGGCTTTGTGTTCCGTGTCGATATGCGTCTGAGGCCTTTTGGTTCGGCAGGTCCTCTGGCATGCAGCTTTGCTGCGATGGAAGGCTACTATCAGGATCAGGGCCGAGAGTGGGAACGTTACGCCATGATCAAGGCACGTGTCGTAGCCGGTGATCAGAAGGCCGGTGCCGAACTGATCCGTTTGCTAAGGCCCTTTGTCTATCGCAAATACATCGACTTCAGCGCCTTTGAATCCCTGCGCGACATGAAGGCGATGATCAACCGTGAAGTCCGCCGCAAAGGGCTGACGCAGAACGTTAAGTTGGGTGCCGGCGGTATTCGTGAAGTTGAGTTTATTGCGCAGGCGTTTCAGCTGATTCGTGGCGGGCGCGACAGTGAACTGCAGCAACGCGAACTGCTGAACATCCTGCCTCAATTGCCTGAGAAGGTGGGCATGCCCAAGTCCGCGGTGCAGGAGCTGATCGACGCCTATACCCTGCTGCGCAATGTGGAGCACGGCATTCAAGCCATTGCCGACAAGCAGACCCAGGAGTTGCCTGATGACGAGGCCGGACGTGCCCGCCTGGCTTTCGCACAGGGGATGTCGAGTTGGGAAGCGCTGGCCGCTGCGCTGGATGAACACCGACAGAATGTTTCGCGCCATTTTGCCGATGTGATAGCGCCGGCAGACGAGGCTGAAGAGCAGGATGATGATCTGCGCAGTGAGTGGCTGGCCCTTTGGCATGGGCTGATGGATGAAGACGGGGCGCTGGCGTTCCTGCAGGAGCAGGGTTACGCACAGGCCAAGGAAGCATTTAAGGCGCTGCAGGACCTTAAAGGGCTGCGGACGGTGCAGATGCTGCAGCAGGTTGCCATAGAGCGCCTGGAGGCGGTATTGCCGTTGCTGTTGACCGCCGTTGGTCAGACCGATAATCCGGTGGTTACGCTGGAACGTGTTTTGGTACTGGTACAGGCCGTATTGCGCCGTTCTGCCTACTTTGTGTTGCTCAGTGAAAATCCGGCTGCACTTCAGCAGTTGGTGCGTCTCTGTTCCACCAGCGCCTGGTTCGCCGATCAGCTGTCGAAACAGCCGGTCCTGCTGGATGAGCTGATTGATCCTCGTGCGCTTTATGCGCCGCCGGATCTGGAGGCGTTGCGAACCGAGCTGAGACTGCAGCTACTCCGTATTCCGGAAGACGATATCGAGCAACTGATGGAAACCCTGCGCTACTTCAAGCATGCACACATGTTGAAGGTGGCCGCATCCGACATTACCGGGGTGCTGCCACTGATGAAGGTGAGCGATTACCTGACGTGGCTGGCGGAGGCTGTGCTGGAGGTAGTGCTGGATATCGCCTGGCGCAACCTGACCGAAAAGCATGGGGTGCCGCAAAAGGCGCCGGGAGTGCCCTGCGATCCCGACTTTATTATTCTGGGCTACGGCAAGGTCGGCGGTATCGAGTTGTCTTATGGCTCGGATCTGGATCTGGTGTTCCTGCATGACGCGGCCTCCAATCTGGAAACAGACGGCGAAAAGTCCATCGGTAATAGCGTCTTTTTCAATCGTCTGGGCCAGCGCATCATCCATATCCTGAATACCTTTACGCCCTCGGGAATGTTGTATGAGGTGGATATGCGTCTGCGGCCTTCGGGCAACTCAGGCCTGCTGGTCAGTTCCCTGCATGCGTTTGAAGAGTATCAGCAAAAGGATGCCTGGACCTGGGAGCACCAGGCCCTGGTGCGCGCGCGCGTAGTGGCGGGCAGCCCGGCATTGGCGCAATGCTTTGAACAGCTGCGTCGTAAAATCCTGGCGCAGCCGCGTGAAGGAGAAAAGCTGCGGCAGGATGTGGTCGAGATGCGAGAAAAAATGCGCCAGCATCTGGGCTCAAAACCGAGCGCTGAGACCGAAGATCGGGTATTCCATCTTAAACAGGATCGAGGTGGCATCGTTGATATCGAGTTTTTGGTGCAGTATCTGATTCTGCGTCATGCGCAGGATAAGCCTGAGCTGCTGCGCTGGACCGACAATATCCGCCTGCTGGACAGTATCGAAGCCGATGGGCTGCTGCCCGCAGAGGATGCAGAGCTGTTGCGTGAAGCCTACAAGGCTTACCGTGCTGCCGGTCACCGCCTGAGTTTGCAAAACCTGTCAGGGGTGCTGGGTGATGAAGAGATGACTGAGTATCGCCGGGGTGTGGCTGGCATCTGGCAGCGTGTGATGCTGGATTGAAGCTGACCTTAAGCGGGTACGAAAAAGCCGACCCTGAGGTCGGCTTTTTTTGATGCTTGTTGCTGAAAACTGGCCTTTAAAGGCTCTGCAGCCAGCCGTGCTTGTCTTCAGCCTTGCCCCACTGAATGTTGTTCAGTGCGGTGCGCAGCTTAACAGTGGTCTCACCGATCCCACCGTTGCCGACCGGGTATTCCTTGCCGTTGTGGATCAGGGTGCCAACCGATGTCAGAACCGCCGCGGTACCTGACAGTGCTGCTTCACAACCAGGACGCGCGCTGCGCTCGAGCAGTTCATCGATTGTCAGTTCACGCTCCTGAACATCCATGCCCATATCGCGAGCCAGGGTCAGAATGGAGTCACGCGTAACGCCGTGCAGGAAGCTGGAATCCAGCGCCTTGGTAATGATTTCGTTACCGTCGATCAGCAGGAAGTTGGCTGCGCCTGTTTCCTGAACGTCACCGCCTGGGCAGAACAGAACCTGGTCTGCTTGATGCTCGGCACGTGCACGCATGATCGGCTGCAGGGCGCTGGCGTAGTTGCCACCCGACTTGACCATGCCCATGTGCGGCGGGCAGCGCATGCCCTTGTCGTCCAACAGAACACGCAACGGCTTGTCACCACCGGTGAAGTAATCACCCACCGGAGACAGGAGTACATACAGGCAGGAGGTCAGTGAAGGTACAGCAGCCTTGCCGATGATCGGCTCGGTGCCGATATGCGTCGGACGGATGTACATGGAGCCCGGAGGTGTCGGCACTTCACTTTCAAAACGAGCCAGAATGTCACGGATCATGGACTCCAGCACCGCTTCATCGAATGCAGGCAGAGCCAGCAGTTCGGAGCTTTGTGCCAGACGACGAATGTTGCGGTCCATGCGGAAAATCTTGACTGAACCGTCTTCGTGACGGAAGGCTTTCAGACCCTCGAAGCAGGTGCTGGAGTAGTGCAGCACGTGGGCACCGGGGTGCAGTTGCAGATTGTCGCTCGGGACCACTTCAGGTTCGCTCCACTGGGAACCATCAAACCAGGTGATTGCCATCTCGGGCATGAACACGGAACCAAAAGCAGACATAAAACCTTCCTAACAAACTGGATTGGATACAGGCTGGTGTGGCGAGCTACGCGGAAATGTTTCGGCGCAGTGCAATCCCTAGATTGTATGCTTTCGCCCGAAAAATGGAATTGCCCAGAAGATAAATACTGTTGCGCACTTCGTTGCAGTCGTAGGGGCTATGATACCATAGCCTCTCAGTCGGTCAGAATCAGAAGTTGCAGGTATACGAGCCTTGGTGAACAGGGAATCAGCGCCAATCGATATCTGGATTGTCAGCGATGGCAAACCGGGGCACCTCAACCAGTCACGTGGACTGGCGGAGGCGATTGCACGCGTGCGCCCGGTGCGAATCACCGAGCAACCGCCCATGGGACGTTTTGAGGCCTGGCGGCTCTGGTTTGGTTTGGGCGTACCTCAACTGGAGGAACGTCCGGCGCTGATCATCGGCGCCGGTCATGCGACTCATATGACTCTGTTGGCCCTGCGCCGCCTGCATCGAGCCCCCACCGTGGTGCTGATGAAACCCTCCATTTCGACCGGCTTCTTCGATCTGTGCCTGATTCCCGAACATGACCAACCGCCCCCGCGCCCTAATATTGTGGCGACACGTGGTGCACTGAACCGCATGCAGCCGGGTGACAAGGTTTCGGGCAGCGGCGTTATCCTGGTCGGTGGCCCTTCCAAACATTTCAGCTGGAATGAATCCCGCGTGCTTGAACAGGTAGAAGCCTTGCTGCAACAGGTGTCTGCCGACTGGACGATTGGTTCATCCCGACGTACCCCGGACAGCACCGAGCAGGCACTGGCTACATTGGCAGGCGAACGTTTTGTCCCGGCGGCTAATACCGGGCCTGACTGGCTGCCACAACAGCTGGCGCGTACAGAAATGTGCTGGGTGACTCAGGACAGTGCCTCCATGGTGTATGAAGCGCTGACGGCGGGTTGCAAGGTGGGTGTATTGACGCTGGATGAACAGGCGGATAATCGCATCAGTCGGGGTGTAGATACCTTGCGTGAACAAGGTATCGTCAGTGCCGCACCGGATTGGCAGTTGGAGGCTATCACCTCGACCGCAGCAGACTTCAATGAAGCGGAGCGCTGTGCCGAGGTGATCCTGAAGAAAGGCTGGCTGGGCAGCGACTAGCGTCGGCTCAGCAGTTCGCGATATAGCTCATCATAGGCGCTGACGATGTGCTGTTTGCTATAGCCCTTGGCGTACACCTCTGCGGCACCCTCCACCAACTTAGTGCGCAGCTCGTCACTGTCCAGTACCGAGCGAATCGCCTGCGTCAGTGCCTTGGCATCATCAATGGGGGTCAGCAGGCCGCTTTCGCCGTCGGTGATCACTTCTCCCGGTCCCTGAGAGCGGGTTGCCACAATCGGGCAACGGTGTGCCCAGGATTCCATTACGATCGATCCCAGTCCTTCATGACGGGACGGACAGACAAACAAATCCGCCGTGCGCATCAACGCGGTCACATCGCTACGCCAGCCAAGGAATCGGACGCGCTCGTCCAGTCCCAGCTGGTGGCACAGCTGCTTCAGTGATTGCTCCTCGGGACCGGACCCGGCAAGCCAGAGAATGGCGTCGGGAATCTCGGTCAGGCTCTGCAGCAGCACATCAAAGCCCTTGTTCACGTGCAGACGGCCTGCCGCCAGGATCAGCGGGCGGTCCGTGGGGGTGTTGAAGCTGTCACGGGGCAGGGGCTCAACGTCGCGCTCATCGGCAAAGTTGGGAATATGGAACACGCGATCCGCCGGGAAGCCGCCGTCGATCATATGCTGGCAGATACCCTTGCTGATGCCGACCCAGTAGTCCGAGTGCTGGTAATACTTGAGCTTGTAGTAGTGGCCCAGGCGGTTGATCAGAATGTAGTCGTCCGAGTTGGGTGTGTAGCCGCTTGCGCGGTTCATCCAGGTCATGACGATATCCGGTGCAAAGGCCTTGAGTTCACTGCGAAAGCGCAGACGGTCGGGCAGGTCCAGCGGTGATCCGAAACGGTAGCCCTGGGTATCAACACCTGCCTGGGTGAGGGCATCGATGCGGTCCTGGTGGTTACGGATAAACGCCCGTACCTGCATATTGTCCAGCTCGTTCAGGCCCGCCACCATACGGACAAAAAAGTTCTCCGCGCCGCCCTGGGCAGCGCCGGCCAGTACTTGTGCTACACGCATCTTGGAATCGGTCATCTGTCAGCCTTTGTGGTTATCCTGGGGGTGATGGGCAGTGGCCATGCCGTGATAGCCGGGTTGTTCTCCGCGTGCCTTTTTAGCCAGTGTCTGCTCGATGCGCTGTTGCAGGTTAGCCAGCTTGCGGTCCACTTTGGCGGCTCTCAATAGTGCCGGCAGGCGGTGAAACGGAATCAGGTTGGGGCTGCCGAGACCGTCGATGACGACAATGCGGCGCACCTTGCCTTCGCTGTCCTTCTGCACCAGCAGATTGTGTAGCAGCAGGTCGCGTGAGGGAATCTGCAGGCTGCGCCATTGTTGGCAGAAATGCTCAACCGCTGCCTGACAGTCCGGTGTATAGCCTTCGCCCCAGATCTGGGCTTTCAGCGTCTGGGATATTTGGCCATCGGCATCGCGCACCAGCTCAAGTACCAGGCCCGGGCCAAGGTCCGAGTCTTCAAAACCGAAGCAGCGGCTGATCAGGTCAAACACCGGTTCGCCGTGCTGACGCGCCAAATCGGTGATCACCCCGTGCTCTTCATGGTTGTCATCGAAGTAGTGCAGTGGCAGTAGCGACTTGGGGAAGCCTTTCTTGCGGCGCAGGTCTTCCAGTGTAAAGTCCGGTCGGCGTACCTTGACGCAGCGGTCAGCATGCTCGGGGTGGACAAAGCAGAGTCGATGCCCACCCTGGGCAAAGGCTTGTTCATTGGCCAGCGTCAAACTCATTTCAGGCTGCCGTCCAGATTGATGTCCTGTGCCCAGCAATAGTCATGGCTGAACGGGGTCAGGGTGCTGGCTTCGGCGATGTACTGGGCGTAGAGCGTCGAGTTCATCTCCTGATGGAAGAAGCGACGTGCGGCACCGGCCCAGGCTTGACGCTTGGCATCATCAGCGTGGAATTCACGGATCTTGGCGATCAGGTCCTCTTCTTCATCGAAGTAGACCACTGTCTCCGGTGGCAGCAGTTCGTCGAAGGCGCCGGAGCTGTGGCTGAACTGCAGGATGCCGTTGCCGGCCAGCTGCGCCATACGGGCGGAGGAGTACCAATGCAGGCCTTCCTGACGGTTGAAGTTAAGGCCCATCTTGCTCTGCATCAGAGCGCGGTCATAGTCGCGACCCCAGACCGGCGCTTCGCCGAAGCTGCCGAAGGTTTTGAAAGTCATGATCGGGTCCAGCTGCTCTTTCATGCGGCCGACCATCTCCAGGCGCTTGGTGAAATCCTTGCTGTTGCTGCAGAAAATCAGGTCGATCGGCAGCTCGGCATCGGTTTTGACCGAGTTGTCGAAGCATTCCACCGAGGGCTCCACCGGGTTGGGCATGTGGTAGATGCGGGCGCGGGAACCTTCAAACTGGCTCAGTTCACGGCGGCCGGTGGAAACGAATACGGCATCGGCCACTTCGGCGCGGTGATGGATACGTTCCACGTTGGATGGTACGAACAGCGGGTCATTATTGCAGTGGGCAATAAAGCAGTTGGGCTGACGCTTGCGAATCTCGGCCAGGGTCTCGTTGGTAATCATGTCGCAATGGCCGGCAATCACCAGATCCGGTTCGAACGAATCCACCGTCTCCAGCAGGCGCTGGTTGGCCTTTTTCTTGCCCAGATCGCGAATACCAAAGGGTGCTTCAAATGACGCCACATCGCGGTCACTGAACCCCTGTACCAGGTGGTCGTTCTTGACCAGTCCCGAGGTAAGCTTCTGCGCCCAGCTGACACGGGTATGACCATAGCGTTTGAGCTGTTGGTAGGCGATGTGGAGAATTCTCATAGTTAAGCCAAATCCTGAGGGTTCAGTGGGGCTGAAGTCATCGCTTCGCCATGTAATTAGTTGTGCTGCGCCACCGGCTGGTCCAGCAGACGGTAGTATACCCCGAGCGTCGCCTCGGCCTGCGCCTTGAGGTAGAAGGCGTCGGGCAGCGTGATCTCGCCGGGCGGTTGGTTCAGCAGCTGATCGATGCGTTCGACAAAGGCGTCCACGTCATCTGCCGGTACTAATCCGTCGGGGAAGGCCGCATGCAGGGATTCGCTGGCACCGCCACGATCATAGGCGATCACCGGGCAACCGGTGGCCAAAGCCTCGGGCACGGTGCGGCCAAAGGGCTCGGCCTTGCTGGACAGGTGGCAGGTCAGGTCACAGAGATTGTAGAACGCCTGAATATCGCTGCGATGGCCGGTGAAGGTGATCGCCTGCTCGATTCCCAGGGTGCGACAGCGCTGTTCAAGCTCCTCGCGGTAGCTTTCCTTATTGGCCTCGGCACCGCCGAGGATGATGCCGTGGCAGTCATCTCTTTTCTGCAGTAGACGATGCATCACTTCGATGAAGTCCAGCTGGCCCTTCCAGCGCGATAGTCGACCGGGCATCAACAGCAGCTTCTTGCCTTCGAACTGCGGGAATTCGGCGCGCAGGCCATCGGTATCGGGGTTGTGGTTGAACGTATTGGGATCCAGACCCCGGTAGATGCGGGTGATTTTGTCTTCAGGTACCTGGTAATTGTTGCGGATGTACTGTTCAACACAGTCGGAGATGGCGATCACCTGTTCTGCCTTGGACATGATGGCGCTGTAGGCGTTGACCGAGTACATGCCGTGAAAGGTGCTGACCAGTCGCGGGCGTGTAGCCGGGTCCATTTTGCGCCAGGCCAGCCAGGTGATCCAGGCCGGGGCGCGTGAACGCACATGCAGTATATCGGCATTCAATTCGGTGAGCAGGCGGCGCAGTGGACGTACCTGTGTCAGCGACCAGAGCGACTTGCGGTGAATAGGCAGCTGGATATGGCGCGAGCCCTCCTGCTCCAGTCGCTCAACCTGACGGCCGCCATTGGAGATCACGATCGATTCGTGACCAAGGCGCACCAGTTCGCGGGCAAATTCCACGGTGCCACGCTCGACGCCGCCGGACTCGAGAGCCGGTAATAACTGAACAACCTTCAACGGGCGTGCTAGGGGCATGGGTGCGCTCTGTACCTGAGTGAATGAACCCGATTAGAATATCAAACTTCACCTCTGTTGTGTCTCGTCATCACCGGAACCCCTATGTCCCTGTTGAACACCTGGAAGCTCGAAAAAAGTCGCGATCGCCTTAACTACGCCATCCACGGCCTGTTGCATGGTCAGCGTATTCGCACCTATTGGTGGGGTTCAAAAAAGAACTTCGGGGACCTGATTACCCCGGCACTTCTACTGGCGTACGGCTACACGCCGGTGTACGAGAAGAAACACCGTGCCGAGCTGCTCAGTACCGGCAGCATTCTGGACGGGGTCAAGGACAGCTTCAGTGGTCAGGTGCTGGGCTCGGGGCTGATTCGAGACCATCAGGTGTGTCTGCCCAAAGCGCAGTTTCTGGCGGTGCGAGGTGATCTGTCGCGGGATCGGCTGGGGCTGGATGAGTCCCTGCCGCTGGGTGACCCGGGCCTGCTGGCGGAAAAACTGCTGAAAGCACCGGTGACCCAACAATATCGCCTGGGTGTGATTCCCCATTACGCCGACAAGCAGGATAAGCGGGTGCTGGCGCTGCTGAAACAGCAGGGCGAAGCAGCTTGTCTGATTAACCCCGAGGCCTATCCTGAGGCCGTGATTCGTCAAATTGCTGCCTGTGAACGCGTTATCTCATCCTCGCTGCACGGGGTCATCGTAGCCCATGCGCTGGGAATTCCGGCGGTGTGGATGCAGTTGTCGGAATCGGTTGCCGGGGGCGGTTTCAAATTCCACGATTACGCCACCTCTGTGGGTATCGAGCTGAAGCCGGTTGAGCTAAAGGCGGGCATGTCGCTGTCCGACATGGATGATCTGGCCAGCCTGGCGGATGCGGAAAAGCTGGCTCAGTGTAAAGCAGATCTGGATCGTCTGTTCGCGTCCTTGCGAACCGGCAAGTAGCGCGCTTACTCGCTTTCGTAACGTCCCAGTGACAGGTTGAGCATCACCTTGTTGCCGAAATTGATGTTGGCCTTGATCAGCATGGGCAGGAACTGCAGCAGGAACAGGTTGATCACGCGGCGCTTGTAGCCGATGCGGATCAGGTAATGTGACCAGTGCTTGATCGAGTGCTTGATCCGCTTGTGTTGGGCAAAGCCTGAGCCGCTGACCTCCAGCGGGTGGTGTTTGAACAGCCCGCGCCCCTGGGCAATGCGCAATCCTGCCTGTTGCCACCAGGGCTCGATATTGGTTTCCAGATTGTCGAACTCGGTGAACTCGCGCTGAAGGAAGTGTTCTCGCAGAAACTCGGTACGATAGAGGCAGGGGTTGTTGGTGAAGTTGGCAATACCTGAGTCAGCGACAAAGAAGGTGCGGTTCAGGTGCTCGACGCGCTCGATCTCGTCGTATTCACGGTCCGGCTCGTTGAACAGGTAGGTGGCGTTGAGGTTGGCTTGCTCGGCACTCTTGCGACCTTCCCAGACCTTCAGCAGCCAGTAATTCGGATCGCCATAGTGGTGCTGGTGACGCAGGCGTACACAGGCGATATCCGTTTCTACCGCCGCCATGGCCGCTTGCAGCTCCTGTTCACAGGTGGCAGCATCTTCCACCAGCATGAAATCGTTTTCCAGGAACAGGAAGTAACGGCCGCTGGCCGCCTTGATCAGTTCCTGAAACGGCTTGGCGATGCCGATGTTGCGCTTCGCCTGCAGCACGGTGAAGCCGTATTTTTCGGCGATGCGGCGATCTTCTCCGGTGCATTCATTGAAGAAAATCAGCTTTTCCTTGGCCATATCCAACAGGCCCTGGCGCTGGTAGCTCTCCAGCGAGTGCTTGAGGGTGCGGGGCTGGCGCCATGACAGCATGGCCAATGTCAGATCGTGTTGCATGGGCGTTCCTGCAGACAGGGGTGAATTGGACATATCAGGCCGACGGCTCGGTGGTGCGCAGTGCGGGCAGCGGGTGGTTTTCATCACCGAACAGCTTGCGCTTGGCGCGGCGGAAGGTGCCCGGCATCTGGCCAAAGTCGATGGCCTGGTAACCGCGCTGGGCCAGGTCATAGGCCAGTACCGTGGCGGTGGGACCGAGTACCGGCATGATAAGGTATTCCGCCGGATCATATTCGCTGATGCGGGCGATAATATCATCGTATTCGGCAAAGGCGTTCTTGGCCGGGGCGTAGAGAAAATCCACCGAGGTGGCGTTATTAAACAACTCTTCCTCAAAGGTGAAGCGGCTGTTTTCGCCCACTACCAGCAGCACCTTGCGGTCCTGCCACACCTGCTTGATCAGCTGGACCCGCTCCACCAGTGCGGCTTCGGATTCATCCGGTAGCACGCGAAAAGCCCCCATGGAGGGATAGCTGCGCTGGCCATCCAGCAGGGCCAGCACCTCGCGACCGATACGGATAATGAATTTCTGCCAGATGCGGCCCAGGCCGTCGTAATCCCGTACCGGGTGAATGCCGATCAGAATGTTGGGCTCATCGCTGCCCAGTACCTGCTCCAGACGCGCATTGAGTTCAGGGTTAACGTCCTGAAAGGATTTGTGGCGCTCGCCCACCATCAGTTTGAGCTCGCCATCGCCAAAGCGGCAGATACTGCTGCGGTGTTCGATCAGGTGACGCAGGGTCTGCTCCTCGCTCCAGACCTCAGGGTAATCTCGCACGAAGGCTTCAATATCATCCCGAAACAGTTCAATGATGCGGTCATCGAAAAACTCACGGAAGCGGGTCCGGCCAGCCGAGGTGAGCATGAAAGGCGCACCGATAATGGCGATCTGGCGGTAAATGGCGCGCAGCAGGCGCTTGCGGGATGCGGACATAGTAATTCCTTGGGCGTTTAGCAGTCGTGATAACGGCGGAACCAGTGAACAAAGCGGTCGATGCCATCCTCAATGCCGGTGTCCGGGGTGTAATCGAGGCTCGCCACCAGGTCATCGATATCGGCATAGGTGGCCGGTACGTCGCCCGGTTGCATCGGCATCATCTCTTTCACGGCATCGCGCCCGCAGGCTCGCTCAATGGCAGCGATAAAGTCCAGCAGGCTGACCGGGTGATGATTGCCGATATTGTACAGCGAATAGGGCGCTTCTGCGTGGGAGCCGGGGGCTGGAGTACGTGCGGGTGGGCGTTCAAGCAGGCGGTCGATACAGGCCACGATGTCGTCCACGTAGGTGAAGTCCCGTTTCATGTGGCCGCCGTTGTAAACGCGAATCGGCTCGCCGGCGAGGATGGCGCGGGTGAAACCGTAATAGGCCATATCAGGACGCCCCCAGGGGCCGTACACGGTGAAGAAGCGCAGCCCGGTGGTGGGTATGTCGTACAGATGGCTATAACTGTAGGCCAGCAGTTCGTTGGATTTCTTGGTTGCCGCATAGAGGCTGACCGGGAAATCGGTACGGTCGTGCGTGCTGAACGGGCTTTTGCTGTTCATCCCGTACACCGAGCTGGAGGAGGCGAATATCAGGTGTTTGACCTGTTGCTGGCGGCAGCCTTCCAGAATATTCATGAAGCCGGTCAGGTTGCTGTCGACGTAGGCGTGCGGGTTGTCCAGCGAGTAGCGTACCCCGGCCTGGGCGGCCAGGTTGATCACCACGTCAAAGGTTTGCCGTGTAAACAGCCGTGCCATGGCGTCGCGGTCGGCAATATCCAGCTGGAGCCAGTGTAGTCCCGGGTAGTTCCGTTCCAGCTGGGCAATGCGGTCATGCTTCAACTGCGGGGTGTAGTAGTCATTGAAATTATCGACGAGGGTGACATCCAGCCCTCGGTTCAGCAGGGCCTGGCTCAGGTGAAAGCCGATAAAGCCTGCGCCGCCGGTCAGTAGTATCCGCATCCTGTTTCAGCTCCCTGTGAATGTCAGTTGCGGTGTGCTTCGGCCAGCCGCAGGAACAGGTCCTTGTACTGCTGCAGAATCACGGGTTGGGAAAATTCGTCACGGAATTTCTGTGCGCCTTTTTCCGTGAGTCGGGCAGCGAGAGTTTCATCTGCCAACAGCCGGTTCACGGCTTCGGCGCACTGGGCATGGTCGTCGATATCGAACAACAGGCCGTTCTCTTCATGATCGATCAGCCAGGCCGGGCCTGTACTGGCCGCCGCTACGATGGGAGTGTTGGTGGCCCAGGCTTCGAGCACTACATTGCCCAGGGGTTCGAAACGGGAAGGGAACAGGCAGATATCAGCCAGTTCAAACAGGTTGCGCACATCTTTGCGCAGGCCCAGAAAACGTACCCGGTCGGCTACGCCCTCAGACTCCGCCAGCGCTTCCAGCTCAGAGCGCAGTTCACCACTGCCTGCGATCAGCAGGGTGGCATCGGGAATTTGTTTCATGGCCCGAATAGCGGTGTCCTGTGCTTTCTTTTCGTGCAGGCGGCCCAGTGTGAGCAGTACCTTGTGATCAGCAGGAATCTCTGGCAGTGGGTCAGCGACGTTGAGTGTCTCTGGCAGTTCACCAAAGTTGGATATCATGCTGACGCGATCCGCCGGCCAGCCATTTTCGGTGACATGGCGTACCAGATCGGGTGTGTTGACGATCAGGTGGTCGCATTTGTGGTAGTTATTGATGTCGTAGTAGCCACCCAGACGGCCAATCACGACTGCGTTACTGGGCGGACACTTGCGAGAGGCCCGGTTAACCCAGGTCAGAATCACATCGGGGTCAAAGCGGCTGACATGCTGTTTCAGGCGCGTGTTGTAGAACAGCGGTTTGCTGATTTTTCCCATCGGCAGAGTGCGGTAGCTGACACCGGCGCTGTCCAGCCGGCGCTGTCGTGAGGGCTGCTCTTCAATGATCAACTGCTGTTGGAAGTCCGGGTCGGTGGCAAAGGCTGCGGCCACTTTCTCGAAGTAGGTTTCGGCACCGGCCTCAGACTGGGACAGGAGTATTTGTGTCAGCTTCATGGTGTTGTTTTGCCTGGTTGATGCTGTCAGCGGAGCGAAAAAGAATACCCGATAGTGCCAGGGGGAACCATGTCAGCAGCCAGAGGAAGTCAGGATGAGTCAGCAGCGAGTGGCCGATGCTGAATCCGCTGGCAGCGCAGTACAGAAAAACGGGCGGCCAAAAGGCCGCCAGCTGGCCCGCATGGCGATAGAGAGCCCAAAGACAGGCGGCCAGCAGAACCACTCCGGCCAGGCCGCCATAGAACAGTTGAGACAGCCAGAGGCTGTGTGGATGGGCGTAGTGGAATCCCTGGGCCTGAACGTCAAAGTCAAAACGGTTGCCACAGCCCAGCAGCAGCGAGCACTGCTCCGACATTGTCTCGGCTACATTGAGCCAGATATCAACGCGCACGAACTCAGCGGTAAAACGGTCGATCATCAGAAGCAACGCCAGACCGCCCACGGCCAGCATCAGGACCCAGCTTGCCAGTGCGGCAAAGGCCCGCAGTCGGAACAGGTAGTAACTGTGCGCCAACAGCAGTGCCAGAATAGGGGTGCGGCTTTGCAGGGGAATCGTCAGCAGGATCAGGCCACAGACCAGAACACTGGCGAGCCAGGGGTTTCGGACTTGACTGCTGATCAGGATAAAACCGAACAGGCCAACCGCCAGCGCCAGATAGACCGCATTGAGCGGGCCGCTGAGCTGGTCCAGCCGTGGGAAGTCCCGGGCCCAGCTATCCAGCCCGACGTTGGCAATCAGCGTGTACAGGCTGTGAGCTTCTACCACTAAACTGATCAGCAGCCCCCAGGCGGCAATCCATTTAAGGCGTTCGGGCTGTGCCATCACCTGTTGAGTGATGGCGGCGAACGCCAGAATGTAGATCACGTATTTGAGGTGTTTGGCGCTGTCACCGGGGTCGGTATTGTTCCAGAAAGTGCTCAGTGCCACGTAGAGCAGATAGCTGCCCAGCAGCAGGCAGGGGAGAGTCGGGCGTAACTGTCGACGTGCCACCAATATTGCGGCTGGCAACATCAGGCACAGGTAGAAAAAATTATTGGTCAGCTTGGTGTTGTCAGACCCCAGCAGCAGGGCGATAAACAGCAGGTAGGCAGCCAGTAGCAGACTGCTCAGCCGGTGATGGCCGGGTTGCAGTGCTGTCACTTGTACAGACGTCCCTTGCCGTCCGGCTGGGTTTTGAAACGACGATGCACCCACATGTACTGGCTTGGGTCCTTGCGGATTGCTCGTTCCAGTTCGTCGTTGATGCGCTGGGCGTCGGCTTCATCATCGCCGGAAGGAAAACCGTCCACCACCGGGAACAGTTCCAGCTCGTAACTGCCATCGGGCAGGCGGTGCTGGGCCAGCATCAAAATGGGCGAGCCGTTCAGCTTCGCCAGGCGAGAGGTTGCGGTGATCGTTGCGGCCGGTACATTGAAAAAGCGGGCAAATACTGACTGCTTGCGGCCGAAATCCTGGTCCGGGGCATACCAGATAATGTGGTTCTTGCGCAGTGCCTTGATCACCGAACGAATATCGGAGCGCTCGATGGGCTGGCCGAAATAGCGACGACGGCCGCGGGTGATAATCTCTTCCATCAAGTCGTTATTGTGACGACGGTACATGGCATCGACCGGGTAAAAGCGTGAAAACAGCAGACCGCCCAAATCCAGCGTTGAGAAATGCGCCCCCAGCAGCAGCACGCCTTTGCCCTGTGCCAGCGCAGCATCCAGATGTTCGCGTCCCTTGAAATGAATTCGACCATCAAACAAACGCTTGGGGCTCCACCAGGCCATGGCTGTTTCGAACATGCCGATACCGTTGTTTTCGAAGATGCGTCGTACCAGTAACGCCTGCTCTTCCTTGTTCAACTCAGGAAAACAGAGGCGAACATTCACTTCGGTCACATGTCGGCGTTGGCGATTAAAGCGATGCAGGAAACGGCCCAGAATGCGGCCCAGCAGAATCTGCGCGCCCAGCGGCAACCGGTTCAACAGCCACAGTAGTCCGGTCCCCAGCCAGATGTGCCAGTAGCGGGGTGCCAGAAATTTTTTGTGTGTAGAGGTCGTTTTAGTCGTCACAGTGCTGGATCTTCAGGCTAGCGTTGGCGCTATTGTAAGGGGCTGACTGAACACAGGGCAAACCCTGTTCAGGATCAGGCCAAGGGAGTGGCGCGGGGAGGATTTCCCGTGCATCCTTGCCCCTGTGGTATGATGGTCGATTCGACCTGACACGATAACCGTGAAAGAGAATTCTAATGAAGATAGCCGTAGCCGGGACCGGATATGTCGGTCTTTCCAACGCAGTGTTGTTGGCACAGCATAACGAAGTGGTTGCACTGGATATCGTGCCCGAGAAAGTGGCGCAGCTGAACCGGGGCGAAGCCCCTATCGAAGATGTCGAAATCAGCGAATATCTTGCATCCGGCAAACTGAATCTGACTGCAACCCTGGACAAGGAAGCGGCCTACAAAGATGCGGACTTCGTTATCATTGCAACGCCGACCGACTATGACCCCCAGACCAATTACTTCAATACCGGCAGCGTAGAGGCGGTAGTGAAGGATGTGATGGCGTTTAATCCTGATGCAGTGATGGTCATCAAATCCACGGTGCCGGTTGGTTTTACCGCTGAACTCAAGGCGCGCATGGGCACCGATAACCTGATGTTTTCGCCCGAGTTCCTGCGCGAGGGCAAGGCGCTATACGATAATCTTTACCCGTCACGCATCATCGTGGGTGAGAACTCTGAGCGTGCTCGGCAGTTTGCCGGCCTGTTAAAACAGGGGGCGGTAAAAGAGGATGTGGCGGTTTTATTCACAGACTCCACTGAAGCCGAAGCGATTAAACTGTTTGCCAATACCTACCTGGCCATGCGCGTGGCCTATTTCAATGAGCTGGACTCTTATGCCGAATCCCATGGCCTGAACACGCGCCAGATTATTGAAGGTGTAGGTCTGGATCCGCGTATCGGCACCCATTACAACAACCCTTCGTTTGGTTACGGCGGTTATTGCCTGCCGAAAGATACCCGTCAGTTGCTGGCAAACTATGATCAGGTACCCAATAACCTGATTCGTGCCATCGTTGACTCCAACACCACCCGCAAGGACTTTGTGGCCAACGCCGTATTGAGCCGCAACCCTTCCGTGGTCGGTATCTACCGTCTGGTGATGAAAGCCGGTTCCGATAACTTCCGTGCGTCTGCCATTCAGGGCGTGATGAAGCGTATCAAGGCCAAGGGCGTAGACGTAGTGGTGTACGAGCCGGTACTCGATGAAGATGAGTTCTTCCACTCGGAAGTCATCAAGGACCTTGAGGACTTCAAACAACGCTGTGATGTGATCATCGCCAATCGTCTGACTGACGAGATCGAGGATTGCCGTGACAAGATCTATACCCGAGATCTGTTTGGCGTTGACTCCTGATATTCGATAACCCATAGCTGGATGGAATTAGATGCAGCCTAACGCAGTGAAAGCGCCTGTACCTGAACGAGACAAGGGAAGTCTTGAATCTGCCAGCGTATGGATACTCTATCGGCGTTTGCTGGCGTATGCCCGGCCGTTTTGGCTGGCGTTTATGATCAGTTTTATCGGTTTTGCCATCTACGGCCTGGGGCAGGCTTTATCTGCCAAGTGGCTGGAGATGGTGGTCGATACTGTTCAGGCCAATGAGTATGACAAACGCTGGTTTCTGGCACTGGCCGTATTGGGAATTTTCCTGCTGCGCGGTGTTGGTGGGTTCCTGGGTAACTACTGCATAGCCTTCGTGGGGCGTGAAGTGATTCACTCCTTGCGAACGGAAGTGTTTGAACGCCTGCTCAGACTGCCTTCGCATTACTATGCCCGTAATTCCAGTGGCGAATTGCTGGCCAAGCTGACCTACAACGTGGAACAGGTTACCGGTGCAGTTACCAACGCGCTGAAGACGCTGTTTCGCGAAGGCCTGACAGTGGTTGGCCTCCTGGGCTACATGTTCTATCTCAACTGGAAGCTGACGCTGATCTTCATTGCTGCCGGGCCACTGATTGCATTGGTTGTATCGGTGGCCGCCAAGCGAATGCGACGACTCAGTAGACGTATCCAGCAATCGGTGGGCGATATTACCGATTCGGCATCCGAAACCATCAAGGGTTATCAAGTTGTCCGCATTTTCGGTGGTGAAGAAGCGGAGAAAGAACGTTTCTACCAGGCCAGTCTGAAGAACAAGCGCCAGTTCATGAAGCTGGTGGTGACCCAGTCACTGAATACACCGATGGTGCAATTGCTGGTGGCGTTGGCATTGTCGGCGCTGTTGTTTCTGGCCATGCACCCCGATGTGATGGGCGCATTGACGACGGGTGGTTTCGTGGCCTTTTTGACGGCGGCGGGGATGATTACCAAACCGCTGCGCCAGCTCACCAGTGTTATTTCAATCGTGCAAAAAGGTGTTGCTGCTGCAGAAAGCCTGTTTGAGTTAATGGATGAACCGGCTGAGCAGGATCAAGGCGTGCAGGCTTTGGAGCAGGTGGGCGATATTGAGTTCCGTCATCTCAGTTTCACCTATCCCGGAACCTCGCGCCCTGCCTTGAACGATCTTTCACTGGTGCTGCCGCAGGGTAAAACCGTTGCGCTGGTGGGTCGTTCCGGCAGTGGCAAGTCGACGTTGGCCAGCCTTTTGCCCCGTTTCAACGATGGCTGGGACGGTGAATTATTGGTTAATGGCTTGCCGCTGCAGGACTTCCGCCTGGATAGCCTTCGAGATCAGATTGCGTTGGTGAACCAGAATGTGGTGCTGTTCAACGGTACCATCGCAGAAAATATTGCCTACGGCAGTATGGCCGGTGCCAGCGAGGCCGATATTCTTGCCGCTGCCGAAGCGGCGCATGTGACCGAGTTCGTTGAGCGTATGCCCGAGGGCATTCATACCCTGGTAGGCGAGAACGGTGTCATGTTGTCCGGTGGTCAGCGTCAGCGTATTGCCATTGCCCGTGCCATCCTGAAAAACTCACCAATACTGATTCTGGATGAAGCGACATCGGCTCTGGATACCGAGTCCGAGCGTCATATCCAGGCCGCTCTGGAGCAGGTTATCAAGGGGCGTACCACACTCGTGATCGCGCACCGTCTGTCGACTATTGAAAAGGCCGATATGATCGTTGTCATGGAGGATGGTCGCATTATCGAACAGGGCTCGCACTCGGATTTGCTGGACCAGAAGGGGGCCTATTCCCGCTTCCATATTTTGCAGACCGATACCGATACCAGTGCGGAGGCCTGATCCTTGGCCCGGCTGCTCTATACCCTGGCGTTTTATCTGCTCATCCCGGTACTGTTGCTGCGGCTCTGGTGGCGGGGTCGCAAGGCGCCGGGTTATCGCCACAACTGGTGCCAGCGCCTGGGGTTGGGAAAGCGCATCGAGCAGCCGGTAATCTGGGTGCATGCGGTCTCGGTTGGGGAAACTGTGGCCATAGCACCTCTGGTGCGCCGTCTACTGGATCAATACCCGCATCACCGCATTCTGTTGACCAATATGACCCCCACAGGTGCGGAGCAGGTTCGCAAGCTGTTTGGTGAGGCGGTTGAACAGCGCTTCTGCCCCTGGGATATCCCGTTGGCCCTGAAAGCTTTTCTGCGTCGTACCCGACCTGAGCTGTGCATTGTTGTCGAAACCGAACTCTGGCCCAATCTGGTGGATCAATGTGCCCGTGCCGGCGTGCCGGTGTTGTTGGCGAATGCACGCCTGTCAGCTCGCTCGGCTCGAGGCTACGCAAAATTTTCAGCGCTGACAGTTCCCATGTTGCAGCAGTTGAGTCTGGTTGCCGCCCAGGGACAGGCAGATGCCGACCGTTTCATTGCACTGGGAATGCCGACAGCCCGTGTTGAAGTGACCGGCAGCATCAAGTTTGACCTGCAGCCCGATTCCGCTCAGGTCCAGGCCGGTCAGCAGCTACGTACACAGCTGGGGCCGAACAGGCCGGTATTGATCGGGGCCAGTACCCATGCCGGTGAAGATGAAATTCTGCTGCACGCCTGGCAACAGCTGTCTCTGAAAGTGCCTGAATTAGCGCTGATTCTGGTGCCTCGTCATCCTGAACGTTTTGATCAGGTGGCTGTACTTTGCCGGTCCTTCAGCCAACACCTGGTTCGACGCAGTGCTGGCCAGGTGCCTGACAGCGAAACACAGATCCTGCTGGGCGATACCATGGGTGAATTGATGCTGTTCTACGCGTCGTCGGATATGGCGGTGGTAGGAGGCAGTTTCAGCGGCACGGGCGGACATAACCCGCTGGAACCGGCAGCCCTGGGGCTGCCAGTCGTGATGGGGCCTGACTGTTTCAACTTTCAGGCGATTACGGATGCACTGGCCGACGCAGGCGGGTTAAGCAAGGTCGAATCCGCTGATGCTTTGACACCCTGTCTGGAGTCCTTGTTGGCTGATGAGCCGCAGCGAAAAGCCCAGGGTCAAAAGGCGGCTGCTTTCGTGGCAGCCAATCGCGGTGCACTGGCGCGGCTGGAGGCGGCCGTGGCACGCCTGCTGCCGGATCAAAACAACCGCTAAGGGCTAGGCTGACAGCGAACGGTTTACGCCAGACTGCTGAAGTCCAGTGTTTCACCTGCCTGTTCGGCAAACGCCGAGGTCAGTACCTGACCCAACTCGGCCGCATCGGAATCACGCAGCCACTGTCCCTTCTCCTCGTTAAAATCGAAGTGGAAGCCGCCATTGCGGGTGGCGACCCAAAGCTGCTTCAGCGGTGGCTGGCGGGTAAAAATGATTTGGCTGCCGTTTTCACAGCTGACGGTCATCATGCCGCCCTGGCTTTCATAATCCAGATCGCTCTCCGCTGCATCGATCACTTCTTCGATCTGTTCCAGTGTCTCGTCTACCTGATCCATGAACTCGGATTCGGTCATCTCGCCATCTCTCTGCACATTGAAGTTCGGTCGATGAGTATAACTCAGCCGCGAGCGGTACTCAGCCCTTCGGGGTACAGGTATAATCGATTCATTCATTGCCCGACACACTGCGGGCCTAACCAGACATGAAGGGATTGATGATGCTGAAACGCTGCTGGCCGCTGCTCCTGATGGGAGCATTGTTCATTGCTGGCTGTGGCCAGAAGGGCCCGCTGTACCTGCCCGAGGATTCGGCTCAGCAACATCAATCGGAGTGAGAGTTCAGATGGACAATTTTGAGTACCACAACGGCCGCCTGCACGCCGAAGAAGTGCTGTTGAGCCGTGTCGCCGAAGAGTTCGGCACCCCAACCTACGTGTATTCTCGTGATGCACTGGAGCGCGCCTACCTGGATTATGCCCAGGCACTTGAAGGCCGTGATGCACTGGTGTGCTATGCCGTAAAAGCCAACTCCAACCTGGCCGTGCTGAATGTGCTGGCGCGCCTGGGCGCCGGCTTTGATATCGTATCCGCTGGTGAACTGGAGCGTGTTCTGCGTGCCGGTGGTGACCCTGCCAAAGTCGTGTTTTCCGGTGTTGGCAAGCAGCCCGCCGAAATTCGCCGTGCGTTGGAAGTGGGTATTTTTTGCTTCAACATCGAATCTGATGCCGAGCTGGACCGCGTTAATGCCGTGGCCGCTGAAATGGGTGTTAAAGCACCGGTGTCCTTCCGTGTGAACCCGGATGTGGATGCGGGTACCCACCCTTACATCTCTACCGGTTTGAAAGAGAACAAGTTTGGTATCGCCATCGACACTGCAGTCGAGGTGTATCGTCGTGCGGCGGCGCTGGATAACGTCAATGTGGTGGGCATGGACTGCCATATCGGTAGCCAGCTGACCGAAATCAGCCCCTTCCTGGATGCACTGGACCGCCTGTTGCAGCTGCTGGATACATTGGCAGCTGAAGGTATTCATATCCATCACCTGGATCTGGGCGGTGGTCTGGGCGTTTGCTATACCGATGAACAGCCGCCTGCGCCGCAGGAATACATTGCTGCTGTATTGGATAAGCTGGGCTCACGTGAACTCAAGCTGATCTTTGAACCTGGCCGTTCCATCGCTGCCAACGCTGGTGTGATGCTGACTCGTGTCGAGTTTCTGAAGCGTAATGGTGACAAGAACTTTGCCATCATCGACGGTGCCATGAACGACCTTATTCGTCCTTCACTGTACGGCGCCTATCAGGAAATTATTCCGGTTGAGTTACGTGAAGAGGGTGAAACTCTGGCCTGGGATCTGGTGGGTCCTGTCTGTGAAACCGGTGACTTCCTGGGTAAGGATCGCGAGCTGAACCTTCAGCCGGGTGATCTGTTGGCGGTTTGCTCTGCCGGTGCCTACGGCTTTGTGATGGCCTCCAACTACAACACCCGTCCGCGTCCGGCCGAGGTGATGGTGGACGATAACCAGGTCTACCTGGTGCGTGAGCGCGAGACTCTGAATGACCTGATGCGTGGCGAGCAGTTGCTGCCGGAACAGGGTTGAGCGGAGACTGGGGCTATGCTGGTACGTTTTACCAAAATGCATGGGCTGGGCAACGACTTCATGGTGATCGATGCCCTGTCGCAAAGGGTTAAATTGACCCCCAAAATCGTGCGTAAACTATCGGATCGTAATCTGGGTATAGGCTTTGATCAGCTACTGCTGGTAGAGCCACCCAGTCGTCCGGATATGGATTTTCGCTACCGCATTTACAATGCCGACGGCTCCGAAGTGGAGCACTGTGGCAATGGTGCGCGTTGCTTCGGTCGTTTTGTACGTGACCGTCGCTTGACCATGAAGGATGAGATCCGTGTGGAAACGGCACGGGGGGAAGCGACCATCTATCTTCTCAAAGACCGTCAGGTTGATGTGGATATGGGGGCGCCTGAACTGACACCGGCGGAAATTCCGTTCCAGGCGGAACAGCAGGCGGTCAGCTATCCGGTCGAAGTGGCGGGTCAAACGGTTGAACTGAGCGCAGTTTCCATGGGTAACCCCCATGGTGTGCTAGTGGTGGACGATGTGGATAGTGCACCGGTGGAAACACTAGGGCCTGCACTGGAAGCCCATCCACGTTTCCCGCAGAAAGCCAACATCGGATTCATGCAGGTGGTTAGCCGCAATGAAATACGTCTGCGAGTGTATGAACGTGGCGCTGGCGAAACCCTGGCCTGTGGTACAGGTGCCTGTGCGGCAGTGGTAGCCGGGCGGCTGCGCGGCTTGTTGGACGAAGAAGTGCTGGTACACCTGCCCGGTGGCGAGCTTCGTATCAGCTGGGCCGGTGAAGGCTCGGCGGTACGTATGATCGGACCGGCCGCAACGGTTTTTGAAGGACAGATCTATCTATGAATGACGCAAGCGAAGTACTGGAACAACCGGTCCTGAGTGCTGAACAGGTTGCCGAATACCTGGCTCAGAACCCGGATTTCTTCACCGAGCACACCTGGTTGCTGGAAAAGCTCTATGTACCGCACCAGCGTGGCACTGCGGTGTCATTGGTTGAACGACAGACTTCGCTGCTGCGTGAGCGTAACCAGCAGCTGCATGGTCACCTGGCGGATCTGATCGATGCGGCCAAATACAATGATGTGCAGTTCGACAAGACCAAGCGCATGGTGTTGGCCCTGCTGGAATCGGCAACCCTGGATGACGTGGCAGTGGCGATCGAAGAGAGCCTCTGTCGCGACTTTTACGGTGATGAAACCGAGTTGTTGCTGTTCAGCGAGAAAGCACTGCAAACCAACGGTATTCGTACCTTGGCCAGGGCTGAAGACTCCCTGGTGCAGCCTCTGATTGAAACCAATCTGCCCAGCTGTGGACAGCTGTCCGAGGCGATGAATCGTTTCCTGTTCCAGGATCGCAGCGTCAAGGTGCAGTCGGCTGCCGTGGTACCACTGGTCAAGGGCGAAACCCTGGGGTTGCTGGCCATTGGCAGCCATGATGCGAACTACTTCCAGAGCAGCCAGGGTACCCTGTTCCTGAGCTATGTCGGTGAAGTGCTTAGTCGCGTGCTGTTCCGATTGCTGCGAGACCAGGACGTCTGATATGGGGATTCCGGCCGTTGCTGACTGGCCGACCCACTTCCTGCACTACCTGCGGGTGGAGCGTCAGCTGTCCGAGCATACGCTGAAAAATTACGGCCGTGACCTGGAGCGCCTGCAACAGGTTCTGACCGATCACCAGCTGGCTGACTGGCGTGAGCTGGATGAAGCCGCGCTGCGCTATGCCGTTGGTCAGATGCATGCTGATGGCTTATCCGGGCGCAGCCTGCAGCGCCTTTTATCCGCCTGCCGAGCCTTCTACCGTTTCCTGTCCCGTGAAGGCTGGGTCAGCCGCAATCCTGCCTTGGCCGTTCAGGCCCCCAAAGCCCCAAGACGCTTACCGCAAACACTCGATACCGAACAGGTTGGTGCGCTGCTGGAGATCAAGGGCGACGAGCCTTTGGATATTCGTGATCGCGCGATGATGGAGCTGATCTACTCATCAGGGTTGCGTGTGTCCGAACTGGTGGGAATAGAGTTGCGTGATCTGGATCTGGCTGAGGGAAGTATAACTGTGCTCGGCAAAGGGCGTAAGACACGTCGACTGCCGGTGGGACGTCTGGCGATCGAAGCGATTCGTGCCTGGCTACCTGAGCGCAATAAATTGGCAGCACTGGACGAAAACGCTCTCTTTGTCGGTCAGCGTGGGCGTCGACTCACTACCCGTGCAGTTGAACAGCGCTTGCAGCAAAGAGGCGCCGAGCAGGGTACTCAGGGGCGTGTGTATCCGCACCGGCTCAGACACAGCTTCGCCAGTCACATGCTGGAGTCCAGTGGCGATCTTCGTGCCGTGCAGGAGCTGCTCGGGCATGCCAATATCAGTACGACTCAGATTTACACCCACCTCGATTTTCAGCATCTGATGGATGTGTACGAAAAAGCCCACCCGCGAGCGAGGCAGAAAAACGATGATTAAGTGTGTCACTTTTGATCTGGACGATACGCTCTGGGCGGTTGATCCGGTGATTCGTCAGGCCAACCTGAGTCTGTGGCAGTGGTTGGACGAGAATGCTCCGCTTTTTACGGCCATGCACTCGCTGAATGATATGAAAGAGGGCTCGGCGCTACGTCGCTCCCTGCTGGAACAGCATCCCGAGATAGCCCATAGCATGACGTTGATCCGGCTGAAGCTGCTGGAGCATGGCTGCATTGCGGCGGGCTATGCTCAGTCCGAAGCGGTTGATCTGGCCGAGCGCGCTTTTGAGGTATTCATGCGTGGTCGACATCAGGTTGAGCTGTTTGAACATGCTCAGGCGGCACTGGAACGCTTACGCCAGCAGGGCTACATCATTGGTGCACTGAGTAATGGCAATGCGGATGTAGCGCAGACCCTGGTCGGGCACCTGTTCGACTTTCAGTACAACGCGGATACGGTAGGCAGTGCCAAGCCGGAACCGGAGATGTTCGAGCAGGCGTTGCACCATACCGGTTTGAGGCCTGAACAGGTCGTGCATGTGGGCGATCATCCGATCAATGATGTGAAGGCGGCGCGAGATCTCGGCATGTGGACCGTTTGGGTCAACCTGCCTGGCCAGCATTGGGACATGCCAGCCAAGGCGGATCGAAATGTTCATTGCCTGTCAGCGTTGCCAGGCGTAGTGGAAGAGCTTCAGGCCCAGGCCGGGCACCGCGTTACGCTTTAGCCGCTACATTGGCTGCTGCGTTCGGCGGTGGCCCCTTCTGGACCCTTGCTTCCGTATCGAGTGATCAGGTACGGAAGCTGGAGACTGCGTCCTGCAGTTCCGAGGCCTGCTGAGCGACCATCTGGCTGGCATCCGCATTCTGCCCCACCTGACGGTTGGCTTCTTCCATGATGCTGCGAATGTGGTCGATATTGCGGGTAATTTCTGCCGCGACCGATGCCTGCTCTTCTGTCGCAGAGGCCACCTGAGTGGTCATATCGACGATGCTGGCGGCACCATTGGTAATGGTGTCCAGCGCACCGATGGTCTCGCTGGCGCGTTCGGCGCTGGCTTCGCTGTCTTCGACACTGATTTTCATCAACTGACTGACGTTTTGCGTCTGGTCCTGCAAGCTGTGCACCAGCTTTTCGATCTCGGCGGCGGAGCTTTGTGAGCGCGCTGCAAGAGTGCGGACCTCGTCAGCCACGACGGCAAAGCCACGCCCCTGTTCGCCCGCACGAGCGGCCTCGATGGATGCGTTCAGGGCCAGCAGGTTGGTTTGCTCAGCGATATCCTTAATCACATCAAGCATGGTGCCGATCTCACCGCTGTTTTGGCGCAGCTGCTCAACCACTTCGGCTGTTTTACGTGCCTTGGCAGCCAGTTCGTTGAGTGCATCGATACTGCCGGCTACGCGCTCCGTACTGTCGGATGCATCCTGCTGTGCCTGACGTGCAGTGTGCGCGGTTGTTTCGGTACTGCCGGCAATCTCCTGCATGGAACTTTCCATTTCCTGTACCGCCGTGGCCACTTGCAATACCTGTTGCTGCTGGGTATTCAAACCGGTCGAGGTATCCTGACTGGTGGCCGACAACTGCTCGGCTGCGGCGGCCAGGTGTGAGGAGGTGCCGGCGACACGGGCAATCAAATCGCGGAAGCTGTCCATCATCAGGTTGAAGGAACGCGCCATCTCCGCAACTTCATCCTTGCCACTGGCATCGGTTCTCAGGGTCAGGTCGTGTTCGTCACTGGCCCGTTTCATCGTCTCAGCCAGAGCTTTAATCGGGGCTAGAATGCTTCGCCCGATCAAGAGGGCCGGGATACTGGTCAGCAGGATGAATCCCAGTACCGCAATGAATGCGATCAGCTGCAGACGGTTTTCTTCGGACTCGATCATCCGGTTCAACTGTTGCTGTAGCTCCAGCTGAAGGTCATCAGTGCTTTTGACGGCCGCTCGCATCTGTCCCATCAGGCCTTGTTCGGGCGTTAACCCCAGCTGCTGATAGGCTTCCACCAGAGCAGTGAAGTCCTTGCGGTACTGCAGCAGTTTGCCTTTCAGATCCTCGGCGTCGCCCGGCAGCAAGACGATATCGATTTGCAGATTGATATCCTCAATCTGTTTTTTGAAGCGTTCGAGGTATTTGGTGTCCAGTCGCAGCATGAAATCCTTTTCGTGGCGACGCAGCATCAATAACTGGCTGAGCAGGTCCTTATCGCGGGTAGCGCGTACCTGCTCTTCAGCGGCATGCACAGCGTTGCGCAATGAGCCTGTAAGTCCGCTCTTCTCATCCAGACCAATCTGGGTGCGCAAGTTGGCAACCTGCTCGAAGCTGTCTCTGTAGACTTTCATGCGCTGAGTCATAGTCGACAATGCTTCGTCCAGACTCTTGCCTTTGAGCAGCTTGGTCAAATGAGATAGTTCTTCAGCGAACTCATCCTGAGTCGCGAAATATTCCTGCTGATACTTGGGGTCAAGGCGAGCCAGAAAGTCTTTTTCAAAGCGACGCAGGTCCAGCTTGCGGGCCTCGACATGGCTCAGGGCCTGGCTGGTTTCGACCAGAGTCCCGTAGCGCTCCAGCGTGAACATGAATATTCCGCCCATGCCGATAAAGCCGACCAGAATGAGGACGATCAGGGTGCCAAGCTTTTGCTTGATAGTCATTGCGTGGGTCTCCAGACGCAGTCACGACAGCAAACATCCATGAGTGTGCTGAAGGCCCGTTCAATCCAGGAACAGGGCCAGCAAGTCGTTCAGAAACAGCCGACCTTGGGGCGTAGGGGCAAGCCGATGGTTAGCTGTCTCCAGTAATCCAAGGGCAGACGCTTTCTCCAGTATCGGCTGTATGTGTAAAACATTAACCCCGGTGCGTTTGCTAAACAACTCGACTTCAGTGCCATAGGTCAAACGCAGGGCATTCATCATGAACTCAAATCCGCGATCTTCCATCAGTATAGGCTCTTGACCTGCCAAGCGTGTGACAGGATTAAGGTAGCCCTTGGGTTGGCGCATTTTATGGCGGCGTTCGATTTGCAGTTTACCCTCTGCATCCAGGTGGCTAAGTTTGGCATGTGCGCCGGCACCTATGCCCAGGTAGTCTCCGAACTGCCAGTAGTTCAGATTGTGTCGTGCCTGTTGGCCGGGCTTTGCGTAGGCGGACACTTCATATTGATCATAGCCCTGTGCAGCCAACAGTGCCTGGCCTTGCTCCTGGATAGTCCACAAGGTCTCATCCACTGGCAACTGCGGCGGCCTGGCATGAAACTCGGTATTGGGCTCAATGGTGAGCTGGTACCAGGACAGATGGCCAGGGTCGAAAGCCAGTGCCTGATTGAGGTCACTGAGTGCCTGTTCGGTGCTTTGTCCCGGCAGGCCGTGCATCAGATCCAGATTTACACGTGGAAAAATTGCCACGGCAGCTTCGGCAGCGCGACATGCTTCATCCGGATTATGGATTCGGCCCAGCTGTTTCAGGTGCTCGGCATTGAAGCTCTGTACGCCAATGGAGAGGCGGTTAATGCCGGCTGCGCGATAGCCTTCAAAACGTTCCCGCTCAAAGGTGCCCGGGTTGGCTTCCAGTGTAACTTCCGCATCGGATACCAGCTCAACACGCTGGCGTACGCCTTGTAGCAGGCGATTAATGGCGTCTGCGCTAAATAGACTGGGTGTGCCGCCGCCGATAAAGATCGACTCCAGCGGGCGACCTGAGGTCAGCTGCAGGTCGGTTTCCAGGTCTTCCAGCAGAGCGTCCACATAGGCTTTTTCCGGCAGGTGCTCGGGAGCAGCGTGGGAGTTGAAGTCACAGTAGGGGCATTTACGTACACACCAGGGGATGTGTACGTAGAGAGACAGTGGCGGTAGCAGGTTATTGATTGGCTGAAGACTCATGCGTGGGAAAGCCAGGGACCAATGGCATCGATAAACTGACGCACGGCTTTTCCGCGGTGGCTGTATTGCTGTTTCTGCTCGGGGCTCAGTTCGGCACTGGCGCACTGGGTTTCAGGCGCGAAGAACAGAGGGTCATAGCCAAAGCCGTTGTGGCCCTGAGGTTCGGTCAGGATATGACCATCCCAGCTACCCTGGCAGATCAGCGGCGTGGGGTCTTCTGCATGACGCATGAAGACCAGTACGCACTGAAAGCGAGCACTGCGTTTGGCTTCTGGCACCTGTGCCAGGGCTTGTAGCAGCTTGGCGTTGTTTTCATCATCGCCGCAGCCTTCGCCAGCATAGCGAGCCGAATAAATGCCCGGTGCACCGTTCAGCGCATCTACTTCCAGGCCGGAGTCATCGGCCAGTGCCGGCAGCCCGGTTATCCGGGCGGCATGGCGCGCCTTGAGAATGGCGTTTTCCACAAAGCTCAGGCCGGTTTCATCCGCATCATGTACGGCGAAGTCAGACTGGGGCATGACTTCAATCTGCAACGGGGCGAAAATTTCGCCAAACTCTTTCAGTTTGCCGCGGTTACCGCTGGCAAGCACAATCTTGTCTATCATGTTTTTTCCCGCGGCCTGGGCCGTTACTCAGTCGACGTAGAAACGCTGTTCGAACTCAATGGTATAGGCTGGCTGGTTAGGGTCAGGCTGAACGTTGAGTTGAATCTTCAGCAGTTCATCTTCAGTGAAGCGGAAGCCGCCAATGTAGTACAGCGCTTCGCCTTCATCGATCTGTTTGAACTCCAGCGTCTGAGCCTGGCTCAGCAGGTTGGATGCCTGCCCGGAAACCAGGGCACGCACGGCTTTCTTGCTGCCATCATCCTGCATCTGCAGTACGGATACGTTGACCAGGGCCCGGTACTTACTGCGTACCAGGTCGTTCTGCTGGGCTACTTCCGGCGTGATAAAGCTGGAGTTAAAGGCGTTGTAATGAATTTCGTAACGGCCGTCGGAAACCGACTGCTCGGCCAGTGCACTGCTGCTGGCCAGAATGGCTGCCAGTGCCAGGGCACTGCCTGAAAATGCGTTCAACAGGCGCATGATGCTGTCTCCTGTACTCTAGATCCTTGGGGGCTGGGGCTGTCCTAGCGGGTAATTCGGTAGATGGCGATCTCGCCGAGCATATTGGGCCACAGCTTGATCCACCAGCGGTGCCGGTGAGTGTGATCTACCACCGTGCGTTCAAGAATTTCGATGTTGCGATCCACGCAGAGTTCCTCGAAATCCTTGAAGGTACAGAAATGAATGTTCGGCGTGTTGTACCAAGTATAGGGCAGAAACTTGGACACCGGCATTTTGCCGCGAAAGGCCAGATACCCACGGGCACGCCAATGGGCGAAATTGGGGAAGGTGATGATGCACTCGCGGCCGATACGCAGCATTTCATCCACGATCTGGTCCGGGCGGTGCATGCTTTGCAGCGCCTGAGTCATTACTACGGTATCAAAGCTGTCATTGCCGATGGACACCAGGCCCTCGTCGATGTCTTTTTCGATTACGCTCACGCCTTTTTGGACACAGGCGGTCAGGTTGTCGTGGTCGATCTCCAGTCCATAGCCACTGACGTTTTTGTCCTGCTTCAGCTGAGCCAGGAACTCGCCGTCACCGCAGCCCAGGTCGAGCACACGCGAGCCGGGTTTGATCCACTCATTGATGATTTCCAGATCAGCGCGCATGGCTGTCACCTCCTTCAGACTGGGGCAGGGCGTTGGCAATGCGGTTCATGTAACCGCCAAAGACTTCCATGTAGCGAGGAATCGGGATCAGGAAGGCATCGTGACCCTGGGGCGCATCGATTTCGGCGTAGCTGACCGGCTTGCGCGCCGCCACCAGTGCATCGACCAGTTCGCGCGAGCGCTCCGGAGAAAAACGCCAGTCAGTGGTAAAGGACACCACCAGATAATCGCAGGTGGAAGGTGCCAGGGCCTCGGCCAGGTTGTGGCCATGTTCGCCAGCAGGATCGAAGTAATCCAGAGCCTTGGTCATCAACAGGTAGGTGTTGGCGTCAAAGGAGGAGGAGAAGCGTTCACCCTGATACTGCAGGTAGGACTCCACCTCAAACTGGGGGTTGAAGTCGAAACTGAGTTTTCCGTCCTTGAGCTCGCGGCCAAACTTGTCGCGCATGCCATCGTCGGAAAGATAGGTGATATGACCCACCATTCGGGCCAGCATCAGGCCAGTGCGGGGTACGGTCTCATGTTCGTAGTAATGGCCGTTGTGGAACTCGGGGTCCTTGCTGATTGCCTGACGCGCAACTTCATTAAAGGCGATGTTCTGAGCGCTGAGCTTGGCTGCAGAGGCGATAACCACGCAGTGGCGCAGGCGCTCGGGATAGCTGATCGACCACTGCAACGCCTGCATGCCGCCCAGACTGCCGCCCACGACAGCGGCCCACTGCTGCACGCCCAGTTTATCGGCCAAACGCGCCTGGCTGTGCACCCAGTCCTGCACGGTCATAATAGGGAAGTCCGGACCGTAGGGTTTACCGGTTTCCGGGTTGGTGCTGGTCGGACCGGTGGAGCCGTGGCAGCCGCCCAGATTGTTCAGGCTGACGACAAAGAAACGGTTGGTATCGATGGTCTTGCCGGGACCGATGGCAGAATCCCACCAGCCGGGCTTGCGGTCATCCATGCTGTGGTAGCCCGCAGCATGGTGATGGCCGGACAGCGCGTGGCAGATCAGGATCGCATTGGAGGCGTCGGCGTTGAGCTCGCCATAGGTTTCCACCATCAGCTCCCAGTTGTCGAGCGTACGTCCGCAACTGAGCGGCAGAGGTTGGTCAAAGTGAAAACACTGGGGTGTTACCAGTCCGACGGAGTCTTCGGGTATGGCTGCAGGCATGAGGCTATCTCGCTGTCAAAAAGGCATGGAACATCACGAAGGCATGACGCTGGGCGTCAACAGAGTCGCGCATCACATGTCATAGTGCAGTACCCGGCAGTGCAGTCGAAACCTGGCAGTAAACAAAGCGATTCCTTATTCGTCCCGTGAAATATCGAGGCTGTCGGGCAGTTGCCCGGGCGCGTGAATACGTACGCGTTTGGTTCGCCCCAGTTCGCCGCTGATGATGCTGACGTCGCGCTTGGCAACGCCAAAGGTCTTGGCGAGGAATTTGATCAGGGCTGTATTGGCACGGCCCTCGATGGGCGGTGCTGCAATGCGGATCTTAACACTGTCTCCGTGCTGGCCGGAAATCTCGTCCCTGGCTGCCTTGGGCTGAAGATGGCAGTGCAGGATCAGATCCTCACCCTGCCAGCCATAGTAAGGCGCGCTCATGTCAGATGATGACGAAAGGCTTGAGATAGCTCTGCGCCAACTGAATCAGAATGAAAATCAGGATAGGCGAGAGATCCAGACCCCCGATAGGCGGAATCACCTTGCGGGCAAGCGCAAACACTGGCTCGGTCAGTTGCAGCAGCAGCTGCGGAGCCGGGTGGGGGCTGTCAGGGGCAACCCAGCTGATGATGACCGCACCCAGTGTGGCCCAGAAGTAGATTGTCAGCAGGGTATTCAGGGTGCCGGTGAACGCAAAAATCAGCAGATGCAACGGGTTAATGCCGCTGGCTGATCCGAACATGGGCGAAAATTGCACCATCAAAAAGATGGCAATGGCCTTCACCAGCAGTGCCACGATCAGGGTGGCAAAATCCAGTCGTCCGACCGGACGCAGCATTTTCTGCAGCGGGCCGACCACGGGCTGGGTCGCACGTACCACCGATTGGGAAATCGGATTGTAGTAGTCAGCCTGAGAAAGCTGGAGCGCAAAGCGCATCAACAGCAGGAAGGAAAAAATGCCTCCTACCAGGCTGATGATCAGTGTGATTGGATCCTGTCCCATGTTCAGTCCTGTTTAATCGGTTGAAAGTCAGTCGTTGCAAAGCTCGGCGGTCATGGCTTCGGCACGATCGCGACAGGCGACCATCGCCTTTTCCACAATGGCTTCAAGTCCTTCTGCCTGAAACGTCAGGATAGCCTGTTCCGTGGTGCCTTTGGGGGATGTAACGCGACGACGCAGTTCTGCAGCATCCACATCACTGCTGCTGGCCATGCGTGCGGCGCCCAAAGCGGTTTGCAGGGTCAGTCCACGTGCGGTTTCTTCACTCAGCCCCAGTTTGGCGCCTGCTGCGGTCATCGCTTCCATCATCAGGAAGTAATACGCCGGGCCTGAGCCGGAAATGGCGGTGACAATATCCAGTTCGGCTTCGTTCTGAACCCAGAGGGCAATGCCCACGGCTTCCAGCGCCTGAGTGGCCTGAGTCCGCTGCAGTTCGCTGACACGCTCATTGGCATACAGCCCGCTGGCACCGGTCTGAACCAGTGAGGGTGTATTGGGCATGCACCGCACGATGGCGGCGTTGCCGCCTAACCAGCGGTCCAGTGCCTCAAGGCTGATACCGGCGGCGATAGACACAAACAGCGGCTGATGTTCCTGGGCTGCAGTGGCCAGATCGGTGACCACAGCCTGCATTACCTGAGGTTTAACGGCCAGCACGACCATGTCAGCTGCGGCTACGGCTGCATTATTATCGGTGGTGGTATTCAGCCCTTGCTCTGCCAAGTCCTGCAGGCGGCTCGCATCCGGCTCGGAAGCCCAGATGTTTGCGGCGGCAAAACCGTTTTCCAGCAGCCCACCAATGATGGCGCGGGCCATATTGCCGGCACCAATAAATGCGATTACGGGTTGTTGGCTCATGAAACGACTCCTGTGCTCAAGCCTGAGTTGTGGGCGATGGGTTGGGATAGTTGCGCGGTCCGAACAGCGCGGTGCCGATGCGAACAATGCTGGCACCTTCGGCGATAGCGGCGTCCAGGTCGCCAGACATGCCCATCGACAGCGTATCCAGTGTTGGCAGCTCCGGTTGCAGCGCTGCCATCAGTGCCCGTACACGGGCAAAAGTGGCGCGCTGGCGCTCGGGATCTGTTTCCGGCTCGGGGATGGCCATCAGTCCACGCAGTTGAATGCCGGGCAGGGCCGCCACTGCACGTGCCAGCTCCGGCAGCTCCTCGGGGCTACAGCCGGATTTGCTGGCTTCGCCGCTGATATTGACCTGTAAGCACAGGTTAAGCGCGGGCAATCCTTCGGGGCGTTGCTCCGACAGGCGCCGGGCGACCTTGAGTCGATCAACACTGTGTACCCAGTCAAAATGCTCGGCAATAGGACGCGTCTTGTTGGATTGAATAGGACCAATAAAATGCCACTCCAGCGGCAGATCCTGCAGTGCATCAATTTTATCCAGTGCCTCCTGCAGATAGTTTTCGCCAAATGCAGCCTGTCCACAGGCGTGCAGCTGGCGAACTTCCTCGGCGGAACGGGTTTTACTGACGGCCAGCAGCTGTACTTCATCGAGGCTGCGATTGGCATTTTCGCAGGCGCGTCGGATCTGCTGACAAACGCTGTCATACTTATCTGCTAACATAATCACCTATGAGGCATGACTACTGTCATTGGCAGCCTATGCCTATTCTGTTAGAACACTAAAGTTTAATAGAAGCTGCTTCGGAACTCGACTGCTTATGGATATTACAGAACTTTTGTCTTTTGCCGTGCAACAAGGCGCCTCCGATTTGCACTTGACGGCAGGAATGCCTCCCATGATTCGTGTTGATGGTGATGTGCGCAGGATCAAACTGCCAGCACTGGACCACAAACAGGTGCATACGCTTGTGTACGACATCATGAATGACAAGCAGCGTAAGGATTACGAGGAGCACTACGAGGCGGATTTTTCCTTCGAAGTACCCAAATTGTCTCGTTTCCGTGTCAACGCTTTCAACCAGCACCGTGGTGCTGCGGCAGTATTCCGTACCGTGCCGAGTAAGGTGCTGACCATGGATGACTTGGGCATGGGTAAGGTGTTCCAGGATTTGGCGGAAAAAGCACGTGGTCTGGTATTGGTAACGGGCCCGACCGGCTCCGGTAAGAGTACGACACTGGCGGCGATGGTGGACTATGTCAACGAAACCCGTTCCGAACATATTCTGACCATCGAGGACCCGATCGAATTTGTACACGAAAGCAAGAAGTGCCTGATCAACCAGCGTGAAGTCCACCGCGATACCCACAGCTTCGCCAATGCCCTGCGCTCGGCGCTGCGTGAAGACCCGGACGTGATTCTGGTGGGTGAGATGCGAGATCTGGAAACCATCCGACTGGCACTGACTGCAGCGGAAACCGGCCACCTGGTATTCGGTACCCTGCATACCACCTCAGCGGCCAAAACCATTGACCGTATCATCGACGTATTCCCGGCGGCCGAGAAGGACATGGTCCGCTCCATGCTGTCTGAGTCCCTGCAGGGCGTCATTTCCCAGACTCTGCTGAAGCGAGTCAAGGGTGGTCGTGTGGCCGCACATGAAATCATGATCGGTACCCCGGCGGTGCGAAACCTGATTCGTGAAGACAAGGTGGCGCAGATGTATTCAGCAATCCAGACCGGTGCCGCCTATGGCATGAAAACGCTGGACCAGGCACTGACCGAACTGATGCAAAAAGGCATTATTTCCAAGGAATTGGCCCGCGAAAAAGCGAAGAACCCGAGCGCGTTCTGAGCCTGAGCTGACAGGAGTATTACTGTGGACTTTACCCAACTGTTGAAAGTGATGGTGGATCGAGGCGCGTCTGACCTCTTCGTGACGGCGGGCGCCGCACCGTCCATCAAGGTGGACGGCACCATTCGTCCGCTGACCAAGGAAACGCTCAAGGCCAGCCAGACTCGTGCGCTGGTCTACAGCACCATGAACGACAAGCAGCTGGCGGAATTTGAAGGCACCAGTGAGTGTAACTTTGCCATCAGCGCCCCTAGCATTGGTCGTTTCCGTGTCAGTGCGTTTATGCAGCGCAACTCGCCGGGCATGGTGCTGCGTTCGATCAACACCCATATTCCCAGCATGGACGAGCTGAGGCTGCCTTCGGTAATCAAGGATCTGTCCATGACCAAGCGTGGCTTGATCCTGTTTGTAGGTGGTACCTCAACGGGTAAGTCCACTTCATTGGCATCGATGATCGACTACCGTAACGAGAACCATGCGGGTCATATCATCACTATCGAAGACCCGATCGAGTACATTCACAACCACAAGAAGAGCATCATCACCCAGCGTGAAGTGGGTATTGATACTGAATCCTTCGATGTGGCGCTGAAAAACACCCTGCGTCAGGCACCGGATGTGATCCTGATGGGTGAGATCCGCTCAGCAGAAACCATGAAGTATGGTTTGGCTTTCGCGGAAACCGGTCACCTGTGTTTGGCTACCCTGCACGCCAACAACGCTAACCAGGCGCTTGACCGCATCATCTCCTTCTTCGGCCCTGAGCATCATGATCAGGTGTGGATGGACATGTCCCTGAACCTCAAGGCGATCGTCGCGCAGCAGCTGCTGCCCACTGTGGACGGCAAGGGTCGCCGTGCCGCCATCGAAGTGTTGATTAATACCCCGTTGATTCAGGATCATATCCGTAAGGGTGAGGTTCACGAAATCAAGGAAGTAATCAAGAAGTCCACCAACCTGGGTATGCAAACCTTCGACCAGGCGCTGTTTGCACTCTATCGTGACGGTGTGATTACCTATGAAGTGGCGCTGGCTCACGCTGACTCGGCGAACGACCTGCGTTTGATGATCAAACTGGATGCGGAAACCAGCGGCAAGCCGGATGCGACCGAGGAGGGTATGCCGAGCTTCACCCTGCAGGATGATGATGACAACATGAACATGGAAGGCAGTATGGACGTGAAGGGTATGTAACTATCACCAACTGCTGAAATGAAAAAAGGGGAGCGTCCACAGGAGCTCCCCTTTTTTGTGGCATCTGCCAGCTAGACAGACCCTTTTGGTTTAGCGGCGGAACACGATGCGGCCACCCATCAGGGTCGCGTTGACCTGGCCTTTCAGGGTTTGACCCAGGAAAGGTGTGTTCTTGCCGGCTGATCTGAGGCTTTCGGCCGTCACAACCCATTCGGCTTCAGGGTCAAATACACAGATATCCGCCTGAGAACCGATGGCCAGTGTGCCTGCTTCGATGCCCAGAATGCGGGCCGGAGCAGCCGTCAGAGTTTCGATCAGCTGTGGTAGTTCGATCAGCTGCTGGTCGATCAGTGACAGGCTCAAGGGCAGCAGAGTTTCCAGACCGGTCATGCCCGGCTCGGTTGCAGCAAAGGGCGCCTGCTTGGCAATAGGGTCATGCGGCTGGTGGTCAGAGCAGATGGCGGCAATGGTGCCGGTCACCAGGCCCTGGCGCAGACCTGCACGGTCCAGCTGACTGCGCAGCGGTGGCTGCAAGTGATAGGCTGCGTTGAAGCCGTTGACGCTTTCATCGGTCAGCAGCAGGTTCTGGATGGCCACGTCGGCGGTGACCGCCAGGCCGCGCTCACGAGCGGCTTCGATCATACGCACTGAGCGCTCGCATGACAGTTGGCCAAAGTGAGCGCGTACGCCAGTCTGTTCAACCAGCAGCAGGCAGCGGGACACTTCGATGGTTTCCGCTGCCTCGGGGATGCCATCCAGACCCAGTCGCGTGGAGGTGGTGTCGTCGTGCATGCATCCGTTTGCGGCCAGAGTGCTGTCCTGCGCCTGGAAGACCACCAGCAGATCATGAGTGGCGGCGTACTCCAGACAGCGCAGCAAGGTCTGGCTGCTGCTGAACGGGTTGCGCATGTTGGTGAATGCGACACAGCCAGCACTGGCCAAGCCATGCAGGGGAGCCAGTTGTTCCCCCTTGAGGCCCTGTGTCAGGGCGCCCATTGGCAACACGCGGGTGAAGCCGACATCGGCAGCACGGTCCTGAATCATATCGGCCACGGCGGTTGTTTCGACCACTGGCTGGGTATCCGGTGTAACCACCAGAGTGGTGACACCGCCCGCAGCTGCCGCTGCACTTTCACTGGCAATGGTGCCTTTGCGCGTGAGGCCCGGCTCGCGCAGGGTGGTGCAGAGGTCGATCAGGCCGGGGCATACCACCTGGCCTTCGGCATCGATCACTTCATCAGCGACAAAGCCCGCGGGCGCTTCACCCAGAGCGCTGATTTCACCATTTTGGATATACAGGTCGGCGACTTCGTCCCAGTTCTGGGTCGGGTCGATCACACGACCGCCTTGAATCACAATATTCATGCCTGCACCTCCTGACCATTTTCACCGCGTTGCGACAGCTGACCGCTCATCGCTTTGGACATCACCGCCATACGCACGGCAATACCATTGGTGACCTGGTCCAGGATCAGGGAACGCGGGCCGTCGGCGACTTCGGATTCGATCTCCACGCCACGGTTGATCGGTCCCGGGTGCATGACCACGGCATCGGGCTTGGCATAAGCCAGTTTGTCGCGGCTGAGGCCGTAGAGTTTGTAGAACTCGGACTCGCTGGGCAGCAGGGCGCTGTGCATGCGTTCTTTCTGCAGGCGCAGCATCATGATGACATCCACATCGCGCAGGCCCGGTGCCATCTCGGTGTACACCTTCACACCCAGCGCTTCGATGTGACGCGGCAGCAGGGTTTTGGGTGCGATCACACGGATCTCGGCCGCGCCCAGCGTACGCAGGGCATGGATCTGCGAGCGGGCGACACGTGAGTGCAGGATGTCGCCCACAATCGCCACTTTCAGCGGCGCAAAGTCACCCTTGTGGCGGCGGATGGTCAGCATATCCAGCATCGCTTGGGTCGGGTGCGCGTGGCGACCGTCACCGGCGTTGATGACGGCTACATTGGGCGTCACGTGCTGGGCGATGAAGTGGGCGGCGCCGCTGTCGGAATGGCGCACCACAAACATGTCGGAGTGCATCGCTTCCAGCGTCATCAGGGTGTCTTTCAGGGTCTCGCCCTTCTTGGTGGAAGAGGTGTTGATGTTCAGGTTCAACACGTCTGCCGACAGGCGCTTGGCGGCCAGTTCGAAGGTGGAGAGGGTACGGGTACTGTTCTCGAAAAACAGGTTGGCCACGGTCTTGCCGCGCAACAGCGGCAGCTTTTTGACCTGCTGCTGGCTCATATCGACAAAGGAGTCAGCTGTATCAAGGATTTCGGTGAGCAGCTCTTTGGGCAGCCCTTCCGTGGTCAGGAAGTGGCGCAGCTGGCCGTCGGCAGTCAGCTGAATGCTGTTCGGGTCATTGGCCTCAAACATGATGCAGTCTCTTATTCGGTTCAGTCGCGCTGGCGGATCGTCAGCGAAAGGGATTCGGGGCCATTCAGTTTGACCAGCTGGTCCGGGCCCAGGGCCAGGGTGCCGCCCACCACATCAGCCTGGATCGGCAGCTCACGGCGCTGCAGGTCCAGCAGTGTGATCAGGGTAACCGAAGCCGGGCGGCCGTAATCAAAGAGTTCATTCAGGGCGGCACGGATGGTGCGCCCGCTCATGATCACGTCGTCCACCAGCAGAATATGGCGGCCTTCGGTCGGGCACGGCAGCTGGGTCGGCTGGACCTTGGGGTTGATACCGACCTGGGTAAAGTCGTCGCGGTAAAAGCTGATATCCATGACCCCCAGCGGACTTTGCAGTTCCAGCTGTTGATGCAGGCGCTCGGCCAGCCAGACACCACCGGTGCGGATGCCGATCATCAGGGGATCATCCAGATTACGTTGGCTGATCAGACCACGGGTTTCACGCGCCATCTTGTCGAGCAGGGCGTCAACGCTCAGGGTGCTCGATACCATAGAGGTCCTCCAGTCGGGTATGGCTAGGAATACGGTCGGGGGAATTGAACCAGTCCTGCAGAATCAGCTGGGCGGCCAGGCCGTCCACGGACTCCTGCTTGAAGTTGGTGCCGCCACCAGCGTCCAGGTGGATGCGTTTTGCTTCAGCGGTGGTGAGACGCTCGTCACACAGAAAACAGGGCAGCTGATAACGGTCCTGAATACGGTTGGCAAACTTGCGCGCCCGTCGGGCCATTTCGCTGATGGTGCCATCCATGTTGAGTGGAATGCCGACAACTAAAACATTGGGCTGCCAATGCTTGATAACAGCGTCCAGGCTGTCCCAGTCGGGTTTGCCGTCTCGGGCCCTGATAGGGTCGATGGGGGTGGCGCTGGCGGTCAGGCTCTGGCCGATGGCCAAGCCTATGCGGGTGGTGCCGAAGTCGAACCCCAGCACCAGTTGGGTGTCACTGCTCATCCGGTCGCTTCTGTCAGGCGTGTCCGGCGTGTACCGGCAACAGGTTCAGGTTGATGCCCAGAGTAGCCGCTGCCGCTTGCAGTCGGTCCTCCAGTGGCAGGTGGAAAAGTATATCCGAATTTGCCGGGCAGCTTAACCAGAGGTTGTCGCGCAATTCCTGTTCCAGTTGCTCGGGACCCCAGCCGGCATAGCCAAGTGCCACCAGGAAGGTATCAGGGCCTTCGCCACGAGCGATCGCCTCCAAAATGTCGATGGAGGTAGTCAGGTTGAGTTCGTCATTGATGGCATGGGTGGAGAGCCACTCCTGCCCGGGTTGAGGATGGTGGAGCACAAAGCCACGGTCATCGCGGACCGGGCCGCCGTTGAAGATCGGGCGCTCGGAGTAGAGGTTGTTTTGATGCTCCAGCCCCAGATGATCCAGCATGTCGCACAGGCGTATGCCACTGGGTTTATTGACGACAATGCCCATGGCGCCGTACTCGCTGTGATCACACAGGTAAACAACGGTTTCGGCGAAGGTGTCATCATGCAGGTGCGGCATGGAGATCAGGAAATGATCACGCAACGAAGTGGACTGGGTCATAGTCGGGGCTCTATGTCGCTTGAGTACAGCTTAGGCTTAGTACACCCGCGCCTGTTTCTCAAATTTCCAGGTTCGAATTATTTCAAGCCGGTCTACCTTCTTGCGCATCTCGATCGGGAAGCTTTGGAAGGGTGATGCCAGCTGAACGATACGGATGGCGGCGTCATCCAGCACGGCATGACCGGATGAACTGAGAATTTCCACATCCACGACCTTGCCGCTGGCATCTAGGGCGACCAGCATGCGCAGGCGTCCCTGAATGCCCCGGCTGCGGGCCTGTTCCGGGTAGTTCAGGTTGCCCAGCGTCTCAACGCGACGGCGCCAGTTATCCAGATATGCAGCATATTCATGCTCGCGCGTGGCCGCTGATGTCAGGCGGAGCACACGGGGTTTACGGGCCCGGGTCTCTCGCTGCATATCCACCTGTGCCTGCAGACTGGCCATTTCCAGGCTTCGGGAGAGCAAGGAGGATGAGCTGGTCTGTGTTTTGGGTACGCTGGCGCCGGCCTGCTCCTGTTTGGGCTTAGGTTGAGGCTTGGGTTTGCTGACCTGCTGCACGACCTGTTGGCGTTCCTGACTGTTACCCGTCTCGGGCTGAGGCTGTTCTGCCTGGCCGGGTAAGGGGACAGGCGCGGGAGGCTGAGGTTCGGGCTCTGGAGCCTCTGAGGTCGGGGTTTCCAGTGCGGCCTGAAGCTTGGGTGTGTCGCTGGCCAGAGGTGCTTCTTCGGTGGTGGTGGGTGTAGCGACCACCTCCTCGGTACCGTTGCCTGCCTGGTTGTGTTGAGCAATAAAGTCAGCTTGCTCAGGCGCGTCTTTCTGCTGATGCTGAGCCAGGGTGACATCAAGCGTATTTCGAGGCGGCTTGGTCTCGGGCAGAGTGAAGCTGAGGGCCAGCAACAGGACGCCGTGCACAACCGTGGCCATGAACAGCATAAAACCGAAGTTTTCGCTGTTCAGGTGGTGCCAAAGCGGCAGGCGGGCGTCCCTTTTGATCATCGTTGTGCCAGTTCCTTCTCAATACAGTTCATCAGCTCCATGCCGATGTCGAGGTTAAACTGGTCATCCAGCTCGCGGATACAGGTGGGGCTGGTGACGTTGATCTCGGTCAGGTAATCACCGATCACATCCAGGCCGACAAACAGCAGGCCTTTCTCTCGTAGAGTAGGGCCGACCTGTTCGGCAATCCAGCGATCGCGATCGCTCAGGGGACGACCTTCACCACGGCCACCTGCCGCCAGGTTGCCGCGGGTTTCACCGGCCATGGGAATACGCGCCAGGGCATAGGGTACAGGCTCGCCGTTGATCATCAGGATGCGCTTGTCGCCGTCCTTGATCTCGGGGATGTACTTCTGCGCCATGATGGTTTCGGTGCCGTGGGCAGTCAGGGTCTCGATAATCACGCCCAGGTTGGTGCCGTCTTCACGAATATGGAAGATGGAAGAGCCGCCCATACCGTCCAGTGGCTTGAAAATGACATTCTTGTGCTCGGCGTGGAACTCGCGCAGCAGGTCGGCACGACGCGTCACGAGTACCGGCGGGCAGCACTGCGGGAAATGGGTGGCGAACAGCTTTTCGTTGAAGTCGCGCAGACTGCCGGTACGGTTCACGATCAACGTGCCCTGAGCTTCAGCCATAGCCAGCAGGTGGGTGCTGTAAATGAATTCGTTGTCGAAGGGTGGATCCTTGCGCATCAGGATGACATCCAGTTCGGCCAGGTCGCGAATGACATACTCGCCACGCTCGAACCAGTTCTCCGGGTCCATAGCCACCTTCAGTGGTGCCATTTGGCCTTTGACGGTACCGTCACGCAGAAACAGGTGCTGCTGCTCCATGTAGTGCAGCTCCCAGCCCTTGCGCTGAGCGGCCCAAAGCATGGCCAGTGAGCTGTCCTTCTTGTAGCTGATGGCCTCGATCGGGTCCATCACCACGCCGACTTTAAGTGTCATACCTGAATGTCCTGTACTGAATGTGGTCTCAATCTTACCCCAGGTCGCCCCAGAGGTAGTGCAGAATTGCGCAGGCCGCAACGGGAGCCGTTTCGGTCCGCATCACGCGAGGGCCGAATGCGACCGGCTTGAAGCCAGCGGCCAGGGCAGCGTCGACTTCCGCTTCGGTCAGGCCGCCTTCGGGGCCGATTAACAAAGCAACGGAGCTCGGAGGGTCCATCTGTTGCAGCGGCTGTGCGGTATGGTGATGCAGCACCAGTTTAAGCTCTGCATCCACGCTGTGAATCCACTCTTCCAGTGGGCTGACGTCGTGAATTTCCGGCACGCGGGTGCGCAGGCTTTGTTCACAGGCGCTGATAGCGACCTGTTGCCAGTGGCGCAGGCGCTTGTCTTCACGGTCGCCCTTCAGCTTGACCTCGCAGCGCTCGCTGGTGAGCGGAGTGATGTGACTGACGCCCAGTTCAGTGGCTTTCTGCACGGCATAATCCATACGCTCACCGCGGGACAGTGTTTGTCCCACGTGGATCTGCAATGAGGATTCGACTGCCGGTGTGGTCGGTTGTTCCAGTTCAGCCCAGGCACTGCGTTTGCTGACATCGACCAGGCGTGCGAGACATTCCTGACCTTCGCCATTAAACAGGCAGATGCTGTCGCCGTCGTTCATGCGCAGGGCGCGAACAACATGCTGGATACTGGTGTCACCGAGTTCTATACGGGCGCCGGCACTAAGCGGCTGAGGTTCGAAAACCCTGGGGATACGCATGCACAATCCTGCCGAGTGAAATTCTGTCGGTGGATATTATGTCGCATGGCGGGGAGAGGATGCCAGTGATGGAAATGCCTGTCGGCGGGGGCCGACAGGCAAGCAGGCGAGCAGCAGGCACTGCTGCTCGGACAGGTTAGAGGCCTGCAGCGCTCTTCAGTGCGTCAACCTTGTCGGTCTTCTCCCAGGGGAAGGCCAGGAAGGTATCGTCGCCAACCGTCATTTCGAACGGGTTGCGACCGAAGTGACCGTAGGCCGCTGTCTGGCGGTACATCGGGTGCAGCAGGTCGAGCATGTTGGTGATCGCGTACGGGCGCAGATCGAAGTGCTCGCGGACCAGCTGGATGATCTTGTCATCGCTGATCTTGCCAGTGCCGAAGGTGTTGATGGATACGGAAGTCGGCTCAGCAACGCCAATGGCGTAGGACACCTGGATCTCGCAGCGATCCGCAAGGCCTGCAGCCACAATGTTCTTGGCAACATAACGACCAGCGTAGGCAGCGGAGCGGTCAACCTTGGACGGATCCTTGCCGGAGAATGCACCGCCACCGTGACGGGCCATGCCGCCGTAGGTGTCTACGATGATTTTACGGCCGGTCAGACCACAGTCACCCACCGGGCCGCCGATCACGAACTTGCCGGTCGGGTTGATGTGGTACTGGGTGTCCTTGTGCAGCAGTTCAGCCGGCAGTACGTGCTTGATGATCAGCTCCTGAACCGCTTCGCGCAGGTCAGCCTGAGACACGTCCGGGTTGTGCTGAGTGGACAGAACGACAGCATCGATAGCGACCGGCTTGCCGTTTTCGTAGCGGCAGGTCACCTGAGACTTGGCATCGGGACGCAGCCAGGGCAGCAGGCCGGACTTGCGCGCTTCAGCCTGACGTTCAACCAGACGATGAGAGAAGGTGATTGGCGCTGGCATCAGCACGTCGGTTTCGTTGGACGCGTAACCGAACATCAGGCCCTGGTCGCCCGCGCCCTGATCTTCCGGACGGCTGCGGTCTACGCCCTGGGCGATGTCGATAGACTGTTTACCGATGATGTTGATCACACCACAGGTTTCACCGTCGTAACCGACGTCAGAAGAGGTGTAACCGATATCGCAGATTACGTTGCGCACCAGGTCTTCCAGATCGATCCAGGCAGAAGTGGAAATCTCGCCGGAGACAATCGCTACGCCGGTTTTGACCATGGTTTCACAGGCCACACGGGCATACTTGTCTTCTGCGATGATGGCATCCAATACCGCATCTGAAATCTGGTCGGCAATCTTGTCCGGGTGTCCTTCAGACACGGACTCGGAGGTGAACAGGCTGTATTCGCTCATTTCCGGAAACAATCCTCACTGGGGTTCAGGCGCAGCCGGGTGGCCCGGGCTGATCCATGGGTGTTGTTAAACCGACCATTTTAACGCCAGAGTTCCACCCCTGCATAACGATCAGCCACTTTTTGCGTGAAAATTTTGCGCCTTGAGTATGAAAAACGCTCTATTTGCGTATTTGGATTTGAAGCTGGTCGCTATCTGGGCGAAAATTGCGCCTTTAATATCCCGAATCCGTAAACCTCAGGTTGGGTCCAACCCCAGGAGTAGATTGATGTCCTCTCGCCGAGAACTTGCCAATGCGATTCGCGCATTGAGCATGGACGCCGTACAGAAAGCCAAATCCGGTCACCCGGGCGCCCCGATGGGCATGGCGGATATCGCCGAAGTGCTGTGGAATGATTTCATGAAGCACAACCCCGGCAACCCGCACTGGTATGACCGTGACCGCTTCGTGCTGTCCAACGGCCATGGTTCCATGCTGATCTACTCGCTGCTGCACCTGACCGGTTACGACGTCAGCATCGATGACCTGAAAAACTTCCGTCAGCTGCACAGCAAGACTGCCGGCCACCCGGAATACAGCTACTGCCCGGGTGTCGAAACCACTACCGGTCCTCTGGGTCAGGGCATCACCAATGCGGTGGGCATGGCGGTTGCCGAGAAGGCGCTGGCCGCTCAGTTCAACCGTGAAGGTCACGACATCGTTGATCACTACACCTACACCTTCATGGGCGATGGCTGCCTGATGGAAGGCGTGTCTCACGAAGCCTGTGCACTGGCCGGTACTCTGGGCCTGGGTAAGCTGATCGCGTTCTGGGATGACAACGGCATCTCCATCGATGGTGAAGTCGAAGGCTGGTTCACCGACGATACACCGGCGCGTTTCGAAGCCTACGGCTGGCAGGTGATTCGTGATATCGATGGTCATGACAGCGACCAGATCCGTGAAGCGATCGAACAGGCGCGTGAGAACACTGAACAGCCGACGCTGATCTGCTGCAAAACCGTGATCGGTTTTGGTTCTCCGAACAAACAGGGCAAGGAAGATTGCCACGGCGCGCCGCTGGGCGACGACGAAATCCTGCTGACCCGCGAAGCACTGCAGTGGGCACATCCGGCATTTGAAGTACCGGAAGAACTCTACGCTGACTGGAATGCCGCTGAAGCGGGCAGCCACGCAGAGAACGAATGGAATGAGCGCCTGAACGCCTACAAGGCCGCTTACCCTGAACTGGCTGACGAACTGCTGCGCCGCCTGTCTGGCGAACTGCCGGCTGATTTCGGTGAAAAAGCGGATGCCTGGATCGCTCAGGTTGCCGAAAAAGGCGACACCATCGCGTCGCGTAAAGCGTCCCAGAACGCTATCGAAGCCTTCGGCCCCATGCTGCCGGAATTCATGGGCGGCTCTGCTGACCTGGCCGGTTCCAACCTGACACTCTGGTCCGGCTCCAAAGGCCTGACCCGCGACGATGCCAGCGGCAACTACATCCACTACGGTGTACGTGAATTTGGCATGAGCGCCATCATGAACGGTATCGCCCTGCACGGCGGTTTCATTCCTTACGGCGCTACCTTCCTGGTGTTCATGGAATACGCTCGCAACGCTGTGCGTATGGCTGCACTGATGAAGCAGCGCGCACTCTTTGTTTACACTCACGACTCCATCGGTCTGGGTGAAGACGGCCCGACTCACCAGCCGATTGAACAGATCGCCAACCTGCGTTTGACGCCGAACATGGAAACCTGGCGTCCCTGTGATGCTGTGGAATCCGGTGTTGCCTGGAAGTCTGCGGTACAGCGTAACGATGGCCCGAGTTCTCTGATCTTCTCGCGTCAGAACCTGCCGCACCAGAACCGCGATGCGGGCCAGATCGCTGCGATTGAACGCGGCGGTTACATCCTGCGTGACTGCGCCGGTACTCCGGATGCAATCCTGATCGCGACCGGTTCCGAAGTATCTCTGGCCGTGGATGCGGCTGAAGCGCTGGCTGCCAAAGGCAAGCAGGTTCGCGTCGTGTCCATGCCGTGTACCGAGCGCTTCGACAAGCAGGATGCGGCTTATAAGGAACAGGTTCTGCCGGCAGCTGTGACTGCACGTGTTGCCGTCGAAGCTGCTCACGCCGACTTCTGGTACAAATACGTGGGTCTGAACGGTGCCATCGTAGGCATGCGCAGCTTCGGTGAGTCTGCACCTGCAGGCGAGCTGTTCAAGCTGTTCGGTTTCACTGTCGACAACGTTGTCAGCACGGTTGAAGGCCTGCTGTAACAGCCTGCCGAACAATCAGCCGGGCACCTCTGGGTGTCCGGCGGTATGTTTCTGAATGAGTTATCGAATCGCGATTAACGGCTATGGCCGTATCGGGCAAGGTGTATTGCGTGCCGTTTATCAGCGCGGGCTTGAGTCCGAGCTGCAGGTGGTGGCGATCAACGAGCTGTCCGACCTGGATACGCTGACCTACCTGACCCGCTATGACACGACCCATGGCCGCTTTCCCAAGCCTGTGGATAACGACGGCGAAGCCCTGCTGATCAACGGAGACCGTATCCGTGTTCTGAGTCAGGCTGAGCCCGAGCAGATCCCCTGGGGTGAAATGGGAGTCGACCTGGTGCTGGAGTGCTCGGGTGCGTTCAAAACGCGAGCCGATGCCGAGCGGCACCTGGCCAGTGGTGCCCAGCGTTTGCTGTATTCGCATCCGGCCCTGCCGGATATCGATGCGACTCTGATCTTCGGCTACAACGAGGACAGCCTCAGGGCTGAGCATCGCATCGCCTCGGCGGCCTCCTGTACCACGAATTGTGTGGTGCCGGTGCTGGATCTGTTGCACCGTCATTTCGGCATCGAAAGCGGTGTAACAACCACGATCCATTCCGCAATGAACGATCAGCCGGTCATCGACAGCTATCATCGCAGCGACCTGCGCCTGGCGCGCAGCGCCATGCAGTCGATCGTGCCGGTGGATACGGGTCTGAGCAAGGGTATTGATCGTCTGTTGCCGCATCTGGCGGGGCGTTTCGAGTGCCTGCATGTGCGTGTGCCGACGATCAACGTTTCGCTAATGGATCTGTCGATCAATCTGCAGCAGGATACCGACCCGGCTGAGGTCAACGCCATGCTGCGAGCAGCGGCGAACAATGAATTGTCGGGCTTGCTGGGGTACACCGAAGAGCCTCATGCCTCGGTGGACTTCAATACTGACCCGCGTTCGGCGGTGGTCGATGGTACCCAGACACGGGTGTCGCGTGGCCGACTGCTGAAGCTGCTGTGCTGGTTTGATAATGAATGGGCGTTTGCCAACCGGATGCTGGATATCTCCCGGTACTGGCTGCAGCTCAAAGACTGAATTACTGATTTAACAATAAGTAGGAACTCCTCTCATGAGCGTATTGAAGATGACGGATCTGGATCTGGCCGGCAAGCGCGTGCTGATCCGTGAAGATCTCAATGTTCCGGTCAAGGACGGTCAGGTGACCTCCGACGCCCGTATTCGTGCCTCCCTGCCGACGATCGAGCAGGCGCTGAAAGCGGGTGCCAAGGTGATGGTGATGTCTCACCTGGGTCGTCCGACAGAAGGTGAGTACGAAGAGCAGTACTCCCTGGCACCGGTTGCTGAGTACATCAGCAAGCTGCTGCAGCGTCCCGTTCCGCTGGTAAAAGACTGGCTGGATGGCGGCTTTGAAGTCGAAGAGGGTGAGCTGGTCCTGCTGGAAAACGTTCGCTTCAATGCGGGTGAGAAAAAGGACAATGAAGAGCTGTCCAAGCAGATGGCGGCTCTGTGTGATGTTTACGTGATGGATGCCTTTGGTACGGCTCACCGTGCCCAGGCTTCTACTCATGGCGTGGCCAAGTTTGCACCTGTTGCCTGTGCAGGCCCGCTGCTGGCAAACGAACTGGATGCCCTGGCCAAGGCGCTGGACAAGCCGGCCCGTCCGATGGCGGCTATCGTGGGTGGCTCCAAGGTATCGACCAAACTGGAAGTGCTGAACGCACTGTCTGACAAGTGTGACCAGTTGATCGTCGGCGGTGGTATCGCCAATACCTTCCTGGCCGCTGCTGGCAAGCCGGTCGGCAAGTCCCTGTGCGAGCATGACCTGATTCCGGCTGCCAAGGCGCTGATGGAAAAGGTCAACATCCCGCTGCCGGTGGATGTTGTTGTGGCGAAGGAATTCGCAGAGACCGCTGAAGCGGTCATCAAGTCTGCCGATGATGTGGCGGATGATGAAATGATTCTGGATATCGGTCCTGAGTCTGCCAAAAACCTGGCGGCGCTGCTGACCAGTGCTGGCACTATTATCTGGAACGGTCCGGTCGGTGTATTTGAATTCGACCAGTTCGGTGAAGGCACCAAGGCCCTGTCACTGGCGATTGCCAACAGCGCCGGTTTCTCCATCGCGGGCGGTGGCGACACCCTGGCAGCGGTGGATAAATACGATATCGCTGATAAGATTTCTTACATCTCCACTGGTGGTGGTGCGTTCCTCGAGTTCGTGGAAGGCAAGGTCCTGCCGGCGGTAGCGGTACTGGAAGCGCGCGCAGCGAAGTAAAAGACTGCGGTCAGTTACGACACGGGTACAGGTCAGGCCTGCACCCGTACACCCAATGCTCACAAGGCTGGGTGAAGACTAAATTTGATGAACCAATTCAAAGGGTGAAACCATGGCTTTGATCTCCATGCGTCAGCTGCTGGACCATGCGGCCGAATATGGCTACGGCATTCCGGCGTTTAACGTCAACAACCTGGAGCAGATGCGTGCGATCATGGAAGCGGCGGCCAAGACCGACTCGCCGGTGATCGTGCAGGCCTCTGCCGGTGCGCGCAAGTACGCGGGCTCCAACTTCCTGCGCCACATGATTCTGGCTGCGATCGAAGAGTTCCCGGATGTACCTGTGTGCATGCACCAGGACCACGGTACCAGCCCGGCTGTGTGCCAGCGCTCCATCGCCATGGGCTTCTCCTCTGTCATGATGGACGGCTCTCTGGGTGAAGACGGTAAAACGCCGGCCAGCTACGAGTACAACGTAGACGTAACCCGTCGTACCGTTGAAATGGCGCACGCCTGTGGTGTCTCTGTTGAAGGTGAACTGGGCTGCCTGGGCTCCCTGGAAACCGGACAGGCTGGTGAAGAAGACGGTATCGGTGCTGAGGGGATCCTGTCTCATGACCAGATGCTGACTGACCCGGATGAAGCAGCTGACTTCGTGACCAAGACCAATGTGGATGCGCTGGCGATTGCCTGTGGTACTTCACACGGCGCCTACAAGTTCACCCGTCCACCGACAGGTGACATCCTGGCGATCGACCGTATCAAGGCGATCCACAACCGTATCCCTGGTACTCACCTGGTGATGCACGGTTCCTCTTCTGTACCTCAGGAATGGCTGGCCGTGATCAACGAATTCGGTGGTGAGATTCCGGAAACCTACGGTGTGCCGGTTGAGCAGATTGCTGAAGGCATCAAGTACGGTGTTCGTAAGGTCAACATCGATACCGACCTGCGTCTGGCATCGACTGGCGCGGTGCGTCGTTTCCTGGCGCAGAACCCGTCCGAGTTCGACCCGCGTAAATTCCTCAAGGCCACCATGCAGGCGATGAGCGAAATCTGTATTGCCCGTTATGAAGCCTTCGGTACTGCCGGCCATGCGAGCAAGATCAAGGCGATCTCGCTGGAAGACATGTCCGAGCGTTACATGACCGGTGAGTTGGACGCTAAAGTTAACTAAAACAAAGTGTTAACTGCTAAAAAGCCCGGCGCAGGTCGGGCTTTTTTGTGCCTGGAGGTTTCGTTGTATCCAAATTGCGACCCTGTAAGTTATTGATTTATATGAGGTACGTAAATGCTCGGATATAGTGTCTGTGTTAGCTAGACACTTAACGCAGGATGAACAGGGGGTAATTCGTGGGTGCTGGGTTTTTGTTTTTTTAAGTTATTGTTTTTAAATGGTTTATTTTAAGTTGGCACAAAGCTTGTGTAGTAGGGAGGAAAGAGCACCTTTTTGGAGTTGATTCCATGTTTCGACTGACTTTGGCCCTCACCTTACTGTTAACCGTCGCTGGACTGCCTTTGGCACTACAGCCTTTCATGTTCCAGTCCGAGCCTCGACTGGTAATGCTTAACACCGATGAACAACAGCCGGTCATTAACCCTGTCGTGCGTCAGCAATCAGCGCAGGAATCCATTCAGGATCAGACTATCCTGCCTCTCACTTCACTTGAAGGCCCGCAGCTTTCTGCATATCGCCCCTTTGCAGAAGAGCTGATGGCAGCAGATTCCTGAGGTGGCTGACATGCGACTGATGCAACGTACTCTGGCGCTGACACTGACCGTTTCTCTGCTGAGTGGCTGTGGCACTGTGCTCTATCCCGAGCGCAAGGGGCAGGTCAGTGGTCGTATCGACCCGGCAGTGGCTGCTTTGAACGGGGTAGGGCTGCTGTTTTTCTTTGTTCCGGGCGTGATCGCATTTGCCGTGGACTTTAGTAATGGCACCATCTATCTGCCTCCAGGGCGAACGGCAGCTTTGGATATTCCTCCGGAAGGACGGCAGATCAGTTTTATCGGTCGGCCTGATCGTGATGAGCTGGAAAGAATTCTGCACCGGGAAACCGGACTTCAAGTGGAGCTGGATGACGCGATGATGCTCAACCCTGAGCAATATCTTGCGATGACTCAAAGTAGCGACATTCGAAAACGGATACTTTAATCTCGAACCGCAGAGGCAGCAGCGTTATCCTTGTCGCTCGATTTAGTCGCTTCAAGGAGCCTCCATGCCGTATCTGGTTGCTGTAACCCTGCTATGGGCTGTGTCCTTCAGCCTTATCGGTGAGTATCTGGCGGGTCAGGTCGACAGCTATTTTGCTGTACTGACACGCATTGTACTGGCCGCACTGATCTTCTTGCCCCTGTTGCGCCCAGGCCGTCTGGCGCCGGGGCTGATGGCCGGTATTACCCTGGTAGGTGCGTTGCAGTTCGGAATCACCTATATCTGCCTGTATTTGTCGTTTGAATACCTCAGCGTGCCCGAGGTGCTGCTGTTTACGATCTTCACACCCCTTTATGTTGCCTTGATCGATAACCTGCTGCAGCGACGCTTCAGCTTGGCGCCCCTGATCTCGACCGCTGTTGCGGTAATCGGCGCGGCGATCATCCGTTACAACTCCGTCAGTGATGATTTTATTCGTGGTTTCCTGTTGTTGCAGCTGGCCAATCTGACCTTTGCCGCTGGCCAGGTGGGCTATGCGCATCTGGTACGTCACTATCAGGTGGAAGGGCGTCAGCTTTGGCACAGCTTCGGTTTCTTTTTTATTGGCGCCTTCCTGCTGGTGCTGCCGGCCTGGCTATTGCTGGGCAACCCCGAGAAACTGCCGCAAACGGCTACTCACTGGAGTGTGCTGGCCTGGTTGGGGCTGGCGGCCTCGGGTCTTGGTTTCTTCTTCTGGAACAAGGGTGCAACACTGGTGGACGCGGGTACGCTGGGCATCATGAACAATGCGCTGATTCCGGCAGGACTGGTTGTGAACCTGCTAATCTGGAATCGTGATGCGGATTTGCAGCGACTGCTGATCGGCGGTGCCGTGATTATGCTGTCACTCTGGGTGAATGCGCGTTGGCAACAGTGGGTAGGGCCGCAGTCCAAGTGGGCCTAATTCACGCTGAGTGCGTACACTTGATTACACAGCTTAATCCGGGAGGGTGGTGATGGAGCGTTGGAGGATGGATCTGGGGCAGGGCCTGCAGCTATCCGAGCTGATCAGTGCCCTTTCCCATGCACTGGATATGACCGAGGGACAGCCCCCCGGTCATTGCATGCGCTGCTGCTGGATTGGCATGCAGCTGGCTGATTCTCTTGGACTTGATGAGACCCAAAAGTGGGAGCTCTATTACACCCTGCTATTGAAAGACCTGGGCTGCAGCAGCAATGCGGCCCGTATCTGTGAGCTCTATGGTGCGGATGACCTGAGTTTCAAGCGTGACTTCAAGTGGGTGGATGGCAGTCTGGGACAGGTGGTGCGCTTTGTTCTCCAGCATACGGGTCGAGACCAGGGACTGGCCGAGCGCTTCCGTAAACTGATGCGAATTGCCCGTGACGGCGAACAACTGGCCGATGAAATCATCTCAACCCGCTGCGAACGTGGTGCCGCCATCGCGCGGGACCTGGGATTCAACGAGCAAGTGTCTGCCGGTATTCACAGTCTTGATGAGCACTGGTCGGGTCAGGGCCGTCCTCAGGGACTCAAAGCTGACGAGATTCCCCTGTATTCGCGTATCGCGTTGCTGACACAGGTGGTCGATGTCTTCCATACCGCGGCTGGCGGCGAAGCGGCACTCAAGGAGGCACGTGCACGGAGCGGGCTTTGGTTTGATCCTGAGTTGGTGGCAGCACTGGAAAAGGTCGCTCAGCAGCCGGGGTTCTGGCAAACCCTGGCGGGGCCCACATTGTCGCAGTCAGTGTTGTCGTTGTGCCCTGAAGGGCATCAAATAGAGGTGGATGATGACTACCTGGACCGAGTGGCAGCGGCGTTTGGTCAGGTGGTTGATGCCAAGAGTCCATACACGGCAGGTCACAGCGAACGGGTGTCCCTGTATACCGATATGATTGCGGAACAGCTGGGTCTCAGTCTTGAGCGACGCCGCTGGCTGCGACGCGGTGCCCTGCTGCATGATGTGGGTAAGCTTGGGGTCAGCAACAGTATTCTGGATAAACCGGGTAAGCTGGATCAGGATGAGTGGGGACGTGTGCAGGATCATGCACGTTTTACCGAAGAAATTCTGGGCCGAATCGGCACCTTTGCAGAATTGGCCAAGGTGGCGGGCGCGCATCATGAACGACTGGATGGCAAGGGCTATCCGCGTGGTCTCAAGGCTGAAGATATTTCATTGGATACCCGTATCATCACGACCGCAGATATCTTTGATGCCATAACGGCGGAGCGGCCTTACCGAGGTGCAACACCGGTTACCGAGACGTTGGAAATCATGGAGAAGAGTGTTGATACAGCGATTGATCGACGCTGTTTTGAAGCTTTAAAGCGTGCTGTGGAAATATTGGAAGAGTCGGCAGAGGAAGTGGTGGCAAGCTGAGGAGGAGCAGGACGAATCCTGCTCCAGCATCTACTCAGTTGACCAGTGCAGAAGCGCCTGCCAGCGGGCGGCGAGGCTTCAGCATGCTGACGATGCCACGGTACATGGACTTGATTGCGTTGGCCAGCAGTTGAGCACGTTCGCGACGTGCCTGTTCAACATAGTAATCCACATCTACCAGACCATTCTGTGTCATTACCATGCGGTTGAAGTCGGACATTTTAGAGTAGAGCTCCTTAAATTGGCTGTTGATTTCGGCGCTAATACTAAGGTCTAATCGAGGTGATCACAAAAGATCCTTTTTCAGGCTATAGTTGAAAAAAACTAAACTATCTTGGGAGTCTCACCATCCGTCGCCTTCCACCCCTGAATTCACTGCGCAGTTTCGAGTCTGCCGCCCGTCTGCAGAGCTTTAATGAGGCAGCTGAAGAGTTGTGTGTGACGCCTTCGGCGATCAGCCACCAGATCAAGTCGCTTGAAGAATTTTTAGGTTTGAAGCTGTTTCGGCGTGAGCGCCGGCAAGTCAATTTGACGGCCGCCGGGGAACGTTATCTGCCCTCGGTGCAGCTGGCGCTGGATGAAGTCGAGAGCGCCACGCGGCGATTGATGACCTCACCCAACCTCAGTGCAGTCAATCTGAGTGTGGCACCAGCTTTTCTGTCCCGCTGGCTGGTGCCGCGTATCGGCCGGTTTCAGGAGCAGTACCCTGATGTAGAGCTGCGTTTTAGCGCCACCACCGGCTATGTAGACTTTGTGCATTCGGATACGGATATGGCGGTTTATTACGGTGAGGGAAACTGGCAGGGCGTCGATATTCACTTCCTGCGTCACCTGGCATCGACGCCGGTGTGTAGCCCGCGTCTGCTGGAAGGCCCTAACGCCCTGAAAACGCCTGAAGATCTGCTGCGTCATACGTTGATTCATGTGAGCGATCGGCGTCAGGAGTGGCCGCAGATACTGCGTCAACTAGGGGTTCGCGTTACCGGTCTGACCCGCACCATGTCCTTTTCCAGCACAGCACTGGCGGTGTCGGCTGCCATTGAAGGCATCGGCCTGGCACTGGCGGATAGAGCCCTGGTGCAGCGCGAGCTTGAATCCGGGCAGTTGGTGGTGCCTTTCGACATTACATTGGACAAGCCCAAGGGGTTTTATCTGGTGTATCAGGAAAAACGCTCCCTGACCTATGGTATGGAAGCGTTTCGCGACTGGATACTGGCAGAAATGCAGCAGGATCTTGCCGAAGCCAGCGCGGCTAGCGCGCTGACCTCTTAGCTTACTCCTACTGATGTCCCGCCTTAGACTTTGAAGCGGCCCAGCTGCTGGCTCTGGCTCTGGCTCAACTCATTCATGTTGTGACAGAGCGCCGTCTGCTGCTCGGCGCCATCGGCTACCTGCTGACTGAGGTCGCGGATGTTGGTGGTATTGCGGTTGATCTCCTCAGTGGTGGAGCTTTGTTCTTCTGCTGCGGTGGCGATTTGCACCGTCATTTCATTGATGGAACGGATGCTGTCCCTGATGCTCTCCAGCGAATTGCTGGCGGTAAGAGCATGACTCTGAGTATCCAGGGCGCGATCCGTATTGTCGCGAATACTGCTTTCGGCCGTCGCAACACCCTGCTGAAGTTGTTCGATCATGCTGCGAATCTCGGTAGTTGATTGCTGTGTGCGAGACGCCAGTGCACGGACTTCATCAGCAACCACCGCAAAGCCACGACCCAGATCACCGGCGCGTGCCGCTTCGATGGCCGCGTTCAGGGCCAACAGGTTGGTCTGCTCGGAGATATCCACAATCGTGGTCAGAATCGACTCTATGTTATTGCTGTAATGGGTCAGCTGATTGATGTTCTCCATCGCCAGGTTCATATCGGTCACCAGGGTGTCGATGGCGGTACGCGTCTGCTCCATTACCATGGCGCCATCCTGCGCGAAGGTGTCTGCCTGACGTGCGGCTTCCGCTGTGGTCTGGGCACTCTTCGCCACTTCCTGAGCGGTCGCCGACATTTCGTGCATGGCGGTCGCCAGTTGATCCAGTTCATCCAGCTGCTGACGGATATGCGAGGTGGATGTCGAGGCTGACTGCGCCGTATCACCGGCTTTTTCCTGCATACTGTAGGCTTCCTGCTTGATTTCACTGATCAGACGTTGCAGGAAAGAGATAAAGTCATCGAAGGATTTCGCCAGAGCGCCGAATTCATCTTTGGAATCCAGGTTCAGGCGCTGGGTCAAATCACCTTCACCCTGACTGATCTCGGCCAGGGCAGTACTAAGACGTCCCAATGGTGCCAGGATGCGTTGCATCAACAAGTACAGCACTACACAGCTGAGCAGCGTACTGATAATGGCACCCGCAATGGCCCAGAGACCAAACTCGTTGGCATCGGCCATCACCTTGCTTTTATCCAGCAGTACACCCACCAGCCAGTCACTGCCGGGCAGATCCTGAACCGGGCGGAAGGCGATCAGCATATCCTGACCGTTAATCGTGATGGGCTGAAGGTTTGTACTAAAAGAGGGCAGGCCTTGCCCTAAAAAAGTGCTCAGGGGGGTGCCGTTCAGCTCGGCATTGGGGTGGCTGATGATGTTGCCGTCACGGCTGATCAGAAAGGCGTAACCGGTATCATTGAAGGTGATGGAGTTAACGGTATCGGCTACGGAGACAAGACTGATGTCACCTCCGAAGGCGCCTACAAACTGGCCCTTATCCGTAAGCTTGGCGACGGCAGATATCAGAATCTCACCGGTTGTGGAGTCTTCGTAAGGGGCGGTCAGAACCGCTTCGCTGTTTTCTCTGGCATAGGGATACCAGGGACGTTTACGCGCGTCCCATGTAGGAGCCGGATTCCAGCTGTCGTCGTTCTTGATAGCCTTGCCGTCGACATCAAGGCCACCGAAAACCAACAGAAACTCCTGTTTCAAAACCTCAGCTGAAAAAAGCCAGTCGATGGTTTCGCGGCTGAAGTCCCGGTCGATGGCGTTAGCCATCAAGTTGATCAGGTCCAGTCGTGCGTTTAACCAGTAGCTTATTTCGTTACTGAGCGATTGCGATGATTCTTTAACACTGTCCTCCGCCTTGGCGTAAAGCGCGTTACGAACCGAGTTGTACTGGAACAGGGAAAAGGCAGTAAACGCCAGAATAACCACCAGAGAAGCGGCCAGTGCGACCTTATGTGCAACCTTCATTGGGAACCCCTTTAGAATCCCTTGCTGGATACAGGCGTTACTATCCCTGTGAAGGCCTGAGAATTAACTCATGGTAAAGCAGCTACTATGCCAAGTGTAGCCGTTTAACAGCACAAGTCATCTTTGTCACACGTTGAGAGTGTCATTTTTTACGCGGGTTGATGACGCGAGCTTTTGGATGTCGGACGTGGCGCAGTAGAATGGATAACTCTCTGAATTCAGGTGCCCTATGCAACAGGATGACAGCCAGCCGTTTTACCAGCTTACCCCCGATACCGTTATGGATGCGGTGGACTCCATGGGCTATCTGAGCGATGGGCGGATTTTAGCGCTTAATAGCTATGAAAACCGGGTTTACCAGGTCGGTATCGATGAAGCTGAACCGATCATCGCCAAGTTTTACCGCCCCAACCGTTGGTCGGATGAGCAGATTCAGGAAGAACATCAACTATGTTTCGAGCTGGATGAGCAGGAGCTTCCGGTCGTAGCGCCACTGCGCAATGATCAGGGGGAGAGTCTGTTTCGTTTTAATGGCTACCGTTTCTCGCTGTATCCGCGCAGGGGAGGACGGGCGCCTGAGTTGGGTGATCCCGATCATCTCTATAGGTTGGGACAGACACTGGGACGTTTCCATCTGGTAGGCCAGGCTCAGCCATTTAAGACACGCCCTGCACTGGATATTCAAACCTATGGGCGCGACAGCATTGAGCTAATCGGCCAGCAGTTTATCCCCTCATCCTTGCGAGAGGCTTACCTGAGTTTAACGACGGATCTGCTGAGTCATATCGACCGCTGCTATGCCGCGGCAGGTGACGTGCGCAATATCCGCGTACATGGCGACTGCCACGGCGGCAACATTCTTTGGCGTGACGATACGCCTAACTTTGTCGACTTCGATGATGCGCGCATGGCACCGGCGGTGCAGGATCTGTGGATGCTGCTGACCGGAGATGATCGCCAGCAACAGCAGTTGCAGCTGTCTGAAGTGGTGGAAGGCTATAACGAATTCGCCGATTTTGACCCGCGTGAACTGCATCTGGTTGAGGCACTGCGCACCCTGCGTATGCTGCATTACAGTGCCTGGCTGGCGCGACGGTGGGAAGATCCCGCTTTCCCTCGCAACTTCACCTGGTTCAACACCGAACGTTATTGGGGTGAGCATATTCTGCAGCTTCGCGAGCAGCTCTCGGCCATGCAAGAGCCACCGCTGCAGTTGCTGTAAAAAGGCGTTAGTGGGGCGGGTCGATCTGGTTGTTCAAACTGGTATTGACCCTGAACCAGCCAGCAATGCTGAACCGGTCCGTGGTGGCCGGCAGTACTTCATGCGGGAAACGCTCGCTGAGAAAAATCACCAGAGTGCCCATCTGCGGCAGCACCTGTGTCATCACTTCTTCACCCGTTGGGTCTGGCCAGATCAACAATTCACCGCCGTTTTTCTCTTCCCATTCAGGGTTGAGGTAAAACACTGTCGTCAGAATACGGTTGGTCTGGCCACGAAAAGCATCCAGATGGCGTTTATAAAAAGCACCTGCCGGATAATGTGCAAAGTGTGCTTCGTAGTCGAACAGGCCCATAAACAGGCGGCGGTTCAAGCCTTCACGCAGACCTTCCATCCAGTTCAGATACGCCGCCTCAACCGGATGCTGATCGCGAGACAGCCAGCGAATTTGATCGCGTCGAATGCGGCCATGCAACTGGTGGTCCTGCTCACGTCCAATACCAGCACGTTGGAACTCATCATCACGATGTGCCCTCAAATGATGGTAGAGATCCTGTGTCAGTGTTTCCGGCAGAGCCGAAGGCAGTATCAGATAGCCGTTCTCAACCAATGCATCGGCAATGGTGTCATACAGGCTGGAGGTCAGATCGAGTTCGAGCTCGGGGGGTGAATACACGCATGCATCCTCCTCATAATGGAAAAAGATATATACTGTGCACTGGGTCGATTGTCACTAAAAATTCATCATCGTGGGTGTAAATGTCTTCTTTTGTAGCTAAGTGTCTGATTTGTATATTGCCGCTTGCGCTGTTAAGCGGAGCGGGTGGTGCGGTTGCCGAAGAGCCGAAAAGCATGAAAGTGATGGCATCGGCCTACAATTCGGTGGCGGGCCAAACCAATGCCGAGCCTACCTTGGCAGCCTGGGGTGACCGTTTGAAACCGGGTATGAAAGCGGTAGCGGTATCCCGTGACCTGATCGCCAAAGGCCTCAAGCGCAACACTATGGTTGAAATTGTCGGTTTGCCGGGGCGATACCGGGTGCTGGATAAAATGCACTGGCGCTGGGACCGCAAGATTGACATTTATATGGGCACCGATGTGGATGCCGCGCTGGAGTGGGGTGTGCGACCGGTGGAAATCCGCTGGGTTGCTGAAGACAGTTGAGCCGGTTAAGGCACAACCGGCTGACCATCCCAGGCAAATACCTGTCCTGAATCCTGAGGTGTCAGGCCATCAAGCACCTTTAACAAGGATGCCGCACAGCGCTCGGGTGTAAACAGTTTTCCTTCGGGTACACGCGACTGGAAGGGTGCGGACAGCGGCGTATCTACAGTGCCGGGGTGTAAACCGGTGACCACCAGTTGAGGCCAGCGTCGTTTGGCCTCTATTGCCGTACATTTCAGCAGCATGTTGAGTGCCGCCTTGCTGGCGCGATAGCTGTACCAGCCGCCTAGTCGATTATCTCCAATACTGCCGACGCGCGCAGACAGTGCGGCAAAAATTGCCGGCTGATCCTTGGGCATGCGTGGAATCAGATGTTTGGCCAGAAGTGCAGGGGCCAGGGCATTGATCTGCATCTGCTGGTGAAAGTACTCCCCGTCCAGCTGTCTCCAGCTCTTTTCAGGCATGCGCGTTTCGGTATACAGCAAACCGCTGGTGATCAGCACCAGATTAGGGGAGGCCGGGCCTAGTTTGGCCAAGGCTGCTTCAATACTGGCTTCTTCAGCTAAATCAATCGGGTACAGGGATAAACGGCTGTTATGGCTACTGGCGAGTTGGGACAGCCTGGTGGTTTGCCTGCGAGCAAAGGCGTGAACGCGTTCCACCGCCGGGTTTTGCAGTAGCGTTTCCAGCATCGCCAGACCAATACCCCCACTGGCACCGACAATGACGGCCTCAACAGGCTGTTCCAGACGTGTAAGCAGCATCATGATAGCGCCCGGTATCGGCTGAAAATGGCATGCACATCGACCTGTGCCCCCAGTTGGGCAGCCAGCATATACAAGCCGCCCATCTTGCGATGTAAGAAGAGTACATCCGCCGGTGGGGTATGCCAGGCTTCAGGTGTGCTGCTGATGGCCATGCCGCGCTGATGAATGCGCTGCGCCAGGTCTGAGCGGCCAAAATCATATACACCGGGCGTGCGCAATGGCTCGGTGGCCTCAACGAAAATATCCAACACGACCTGGCGGTTGGCGGCATCATGGCGCTGACTAAAGAATCCGAGTGTTTCCAACGCGTCAGCAAGTGCCGCGGAGTCACGATCGGTCGCTGCACAGATAGCGTGATGATAGTGACGCACGAAGTCGTCGGAAAACTGGCGTACTGCGCCAAAATCCAGCAACACCAGCTGGTCTGTTGTCAGGTTGTATTGATAGTTGGCCGGGTTGGGGTCGGTCTGCACGCGATGGAGTTGGAAAAGTTCGCAGAAGAACAGCTCCAGCAGCAGAGCTGGTATCTGGTGTCGCAAGTCACTTTGCTGATCGGCTGCCTGAGTGAGGCTTACACCCTCAACGAAGTCCATACACAGGATCTGCTCGGTAGTGAGCGCCTTGTCCACATCGGGTATGAGAAGTGCACTTGCATGTCGAAACCCCTGCAGCGCCTGGCTGTAATCCTGCAGCTGTTGCTGCTCATGCAGGTAGTCGGTTTCCAGGTGGAGCTGGTGCTTGGCTTCAGTGACCAGAGGGTCGATATCCAGCTCGCGGGGCAGCAGTCCGCTCAGGCGCAGGAGCGACACCACGTTGTCGATATCGCTGTCGATACTGCGCCTCACACCGGGGTACTGAATCTTGATCGCCAGCTCGCGTCCTTCATGGGTGCGCCCCTTGTGAACCTGACCGATGGACGCCGCGGCAATGGGGTCAAAGCTGAACTGTGCCAGTGTTTGGTCCCAGTCGCTGCCCCAGCTATGCTCAAGCACATCGACAAGCTGAGCGGCGGGCATGATAACGGCATCATCGCGTAGTCGTGCCAGTACGTTCGCCAGCTCCGGTGGCAGAAGGGTGCCTGAGTCCATGGAGATCAGTTGTCCCAGTTTCATCGCTGCGCCGCGCATGCGGGCGAGCTTGGTGGCGACCTGCTCCAGGTTCTTGGGGCTCAGCAACAGCTCTGACATGGCGGGGCGTTGGCCTTTGAGCCAGTGTCGGCTGCCATCAGCCACCAGATTGCCGGCGACCCGCCCTGCCAGGCCGGTCAGGCTGGCCATTCGCGACAGCCGGCTGCTGGGTACGGCTGCGGAGCGGCGTTGTTTGGGCTTGGTATCGTCCATTTGATCTCCTGATCAGGCTTCCCTGTTGGGCTTAGGGTATCATGAGCGCTTACGCCAACTGGGCGAATTTGGATGTGTTGGAGAGGTAGTGTCGGGTGGAGTACGAATTCAGACAGGATCTATATGATCAGCCCGAAGCAATCGTCGAATTTGAGCAGGCATTGTTTGGTCGCTGGCTGGGTGAAGAGCTGGGCGCTGATCGTGTGCGGGCCTCGCAGCTATTACAGGAAGCAGAACGTCTGGCCGCCCAGAAACGTGGCCAGTATGAGTGGCATGGCCGCGAACTGAGCCTGCGTCTGGACAGTGAAAGCGCTCGTGTCTGGGTCCAGGCCGAGGGTGAAGAAGACGAATTGGAAGACGGCTTTGGTTGGAGTGATGCGGTTGCAGAAGCCGGGCTGGAAGATTTCATGGCGTTGTTAAGTGGCTGGATTGGCTATATTGAAGGTGTCCGCTAGGCAGGAGCCTCGATTGGCTGCTAGAATCCTGAGCAAATCACTCAACTATAGTGTAATGGAGAGCAGAGCATGAGCATTCAGATCGGTGATACCCTTCCTAATGTAGAACTGCGTGTGATGGGCGCGGAAGGCCCTGAAGCCGTGAACACGGCTGACCTTTTCGCAGGCAAGAAAGTTGTCCTCTTCGCTGTACCGGGTGCTTACACTCCGACCTGCTCTGCAGCTCACCTGCCGGGCTTCGTCGTTAAGGCTGACGAAATCAAGGCCAAGGGTGTCGACAGCATCATCTGCACCTCTGTAAACGATGTGTTCGTGATGGATGCCTGGGGCAAGTCACAGAATGCTGATGAAATCATCATGCTGGCTGACGGTATTGGTGAATTCGCTGCCGCTCTGGGTCTGGAATTCGACCTGACCGGTATTCAGTTCGGCAAGCGCAGCAAGCGTTACGCCATGATCGTCAACGACGGTGTGGTTGAGCTGCTGAACGTTGACGAGAAAGACTTCGACAAGAGCAGCGCCGAAACCATCCTGGCCGCTCTGTAAGCCGTTACTGGCTGCTAAAGAAAACGCCGACCGGTGATACACGGGTCGGCGTTTTTTTATGTCTGCTTTACAGGGATGACCGCACTAATCAGCCAAGACCCAGGGCTTTGGCGTGATGGCGCAGGTGGTCTTCGATAAAGCTGGCGATAAAGAAGTAGCTGTGGTCGTAGCCGGGCTGCAGGCGCAGCTCCAGCGGGTGGCCCGCTGTTTCGCAGGCTGCCTTGAGTGCTTCAGGTTTCAGCTGCTCAGCCAGAAAATCATCCGCTTCACCCTGATCCACCAGCAGTGGCAGTTGCTCCTCCGCATTGGCAATCAGCTCACAGCTGTCCCAGGCCTTCCAGCTTTCGCGATCCGTACCCAGATAACCGGTCAGGGCTTTTTCACCCCAGGGGCAGTTGGTCGGGGTGGTGATCGGTGCGAAAGCAGATACGGAGGCATAGCGCCCCGGATTTTTCAGTGCGCAGATCAGGGCACCATGGCCGCCCATGGAGTGACCGCTGATAGAGCGTTTGTCGGTGACCGGGAAATGCTGCTCGATCAGTTCCGGCAGCTCCGCCGTGACGTAATCGTACATGTTGTAATGCGCTGACCAGGGTTCCTGAGTCGCATTGACGTAGAAACCGGCCGCAGATCCGAAGTCATAGCTGTCATGCTCACCGGGCAGGTCGGTACCGCGCGGAGAGGTGTCCGGCGCCACGATCGCGATACCCAGTTCAGCCGCAATGCGCTGAGCACCGGCTTTCTGCATGAAGTTTTCATCGGTACAGGTCAGGCCGGACAGCCAGTACAGCACGGGTACCGGTTGAGTCTGTGCCTGAGGCGGCAGGTAGATCGCGAAGATCATCTCCGTGCCGGTTGAACTGGAGCTGTGCTTGTAACGCTTGAGCCAGCCGTCAAAGCATTTGTTGCTGGCGATCAGCTCGGGAGCTGCTTGTGACATATGCGTTCTCCTTGGGCCTTCGGTGGTTTGCCGTGTTGTGCTTGGGTGCGGGGCTCAGGAGCGGACAGTGTTGCTCGACACGCCGTAAACCCTTCCCTGGGGGCTCGATGGCGCCATCCATGGCGCCATACGGTCGATCAACCCTGTCCTCTCCACGCCTGCAGCTATGGGTGCCCAGTTCGGCGGCACCCAAGCGCTCCAAATCACTGATCGAACAAAATCACCGAGCGGATGCTCTTGCCTTCGTGCATCAGGTCGAACGCCTTGTTGATATCTTCCAGACCCATGGTGTGGGTGATAAACGGATCGATTTCGATCTTGCCGTTCATGTAGTCATCCACGTAACCCGGCAGCTGGCTGCGGCCTTTGACGCCACCGAAAGCAGAGCCTTTCCAGACGCGGCCGGTGACCAGCTGGAACGGGCGGGTGGAGATCTCTTCACCGGCACCGGCCACGCCGATGATGATGGATTCACCCCAGCCCTTGTGGCAGCACTCCAGCGCAGAGCGCATCACCTGAACGTTACCGATACACTCGAAGGAGTAGTCTACGCCGCCGTCGGTCATGTCCACGATCACCTGCTGGATCGGGTCGGAGTAATCTTTCGGGTTCACGCAGTCGGTGGCACCGAACTGACGGGCCATCTCGAACTTGTCTTCGTTGATGTCGATGGCGATGATGCGCTCGGCACCCGCCATGCGAGCACCCTGGATGCAGGACAGGCCGATGCCGCCCAGGCCAAAGATCGCAACAGTGGCACCCGGCTCAACCTTGGCCGTGTTCAGCACCGCACCGATACCGGTGGTGATACCACAACCCAGCAGGCAGACCTTTTCCAGCGGCGCGTCGATGTTGATCTTCGCCAGCGAGATTTCCGGTACCACGGTGTATTCGGAGAAGGTGGATGTGCCCATGTAGTGGTACAGGGTTTCACCGTTCAGGGAGAAACGGCTGGTGCCGTCCGGCATCAGGCCCTGGCCCTGAGTCGCACGTACCGCCTGACACAGGTTGGTTTTGCCAGACAGACAGAATTTACATTTGCCACACTCGGCGGTGTAAAGCGGGATCACGTGGTCGCCCGGCTTCAGCGTGGTGACGCCCGGCCCCACTTCTTCTACAACACCCGCGCCTTCATGACCCAGAATGGAGGGGAAAATACCCTCGGGATCAGCACCTGACAGCGTGAACGCATCGGTATGGCAGACGCCGGTCGCAACGATGCGTACCAGAACTTCGCCCGCCTTCGGGCCTTGAACGTCTACTTCTTCGATGGTGAGGGGGGCGCCTGCTTTCCAGGCAACGGCCGCGCGTGATTTCATGATCAGGTCTCCTGTATTCGGTTTGAACACAGTCTAGACCCGGTTGGCGTCCTTGATAATGGCACCAATTGAAAAGTATTTTTGCTCAGCAGCAATAATAAGGGGAAGATAGGCCTGCAGTGTTATCCACAGGCCGGAGTGCTATCAGTCTTCAACAGCCGCGGTAACTGTCATCTCGACCAGGATTTCCGGACGTGCCATGCGGGCTTCAACACAGGCGCGAGCGGGTTTCGGCAGATCCGCTACCCAGGCATCCCAGACTTCGTTCATGGCATCGAAGTCTTTCATGTCGCGGATGTAGATGGTCACAGACAGCATGGACGCCTTGCTGCTGCCCGCTTCGGCCAGCAGGCCTTCAATCTTGGTCAGACACTGACGTGTCTGCTCAGCGATATCCCATTCTGCCTGACCAGCGGTTTGGCCACAGAGATAGACGGTGCCGTTATGTTTAACGATGCGGCTCATACGGTCGGTGGAGTGGATGCGTTCAATGGACATGCGAGGCTCCTGCTCAGTGCATAAAAGGTGGCCGTGTAATGAACGGGCCGGGAAAAATCAGGCTTTATTTTCGTCAGTTTCAAAGCGGATATATAGCGGTTTTATAAGTTATATCGCGTATTAATCAGAGAAAATCACTGTTTTTGTAAGGCTTGGCAAAATAATCACAAGTTATTGTTATATAAGGACCCCTGATGCGTAACTGGGATGCAATAGAAGCCTTCGTGGAAGTGGTACAGCAGGGCAGTTTTTCCGCCGCCGCCAAAAAGCTGAAAGTGTCGCCGTCGCACATGAGTCGGCTGGTATCGCGTTTGGAAGCTGATCTGAACACCACCCTGATGTATAGAACAACGCGCAAGTTTCGTCTCAGCGAAGCGGGGGAGCTTTACTACCAGCAATGCAGTGAACTCCTGCAGCGGTTTTCGGCTGCGGAAGAGGAACTGGCCGGTTTTCAGGCAGAGCCCTCGGGCAAGTTGCGAGTGACTTGTGCGACCACCTTCGGTGAGCGTTTTCTGGCGCCGCAGCTGAATGACTTCATGCTTGAATACCCGAAGATCAGTCTCGACCTGCATCTGACCAACCGTCAAACCGATCTGATCGCCGAAGGCTACGATCTGGCGGTACGCATGGGCACGCTGAAGGATTCGACACTGCTGGCGCGGCGCCTTTGTGACCGGCGCGAATATCTCTGTGCCAGTCCCGAGTATCTGCAACGCTTCCCCATGCCGCATACGTTGTCGGAATTGAGCCGACACAACTGCCTGCAGGGCTCCAATACCTTCTGGTTGTTCAGCGAGAATGGTCAGCGTCGCGAATTGAAAGTGAACGGTAACTGGCGTTCCAATTCGGGACCGGCGTTGATGGATGCGGTGAGCAAGGGGCTGGGGATTGCCCAGCTGCCGGACTACTACGTGGAGCCGGCGCTGGAGCGGGGCGAGCTGGTATCCATGCTGGAGCAGTACCGCTACCCGTTCAGCGGCGTCTGGCTGGTGTATCCGCAGGCCCGACAGCGCTCACCCAAGTTACAATTGTTGTGTGACTTTCTGGTTCAGCGTTTCGCTCAGGGTCTGCCCTGGTAGGCTTTATTTCACCTTCAGAATGTCTTCGGACATCTCGCGGGGATGCTCTTCCCAGCGGATGCGGATATTAAGCTGGTTGCGGGTTTCATCCTCACTGGCCGAGACTTTCAGGTGCAGCAGGCCCTCAGGGGTCAGCACCAGTTCCTTGTCACCATCACTGAATTCCAGCTTGCCCTTGCCCAGACCGCGGGCGATGGCCTTGAGCAGATCCTGGATGCTTTCACCGTCCTGGTAGGACTCGTGTACAAATTCGCTTTTCGCAGGCATGGAAGCGGATTACCTCACCGGGTTAAGAGTTTCAGGACGGAACACCTTGGCAAACGGATAGTCGTTGCTGATGCCAATGATACGGCGGCCGGGATGAATGATCGTGGCACCACAGCCGACCCCACGCAAGCCTTCCTGGCGGCGTGAGTTGCGGTCCAGTGTGATGTCCGCTTCCACATGCAGCAGGCCCTGTCGCAGGGCAAGACGCTGGCCTCGGGTACGGTTGATATGGCCATGTACCAGTGCCCGCACGCCGGAGTCGTGAATCTGCTGTACGCCGATATCGCTGAGCGGCAGGTCCGCCGCTCGGTACTTGGTTCTGAAGGTGTTGGCGATTGAGCTGTAGTAGAAGGTGAAAAGATCCTTGTGCAGTGCTTTGCGAAAGCGCTTGTTGATCTTTTTCAGGCCCGCTTCTGCCAGGTCATGGCTCATCACATCATCCAGCCCCGCGTGCAGGAACAGGAAAGAGCCGGTGCGTCGGACCAGCTGCATCTTCTTGAAGAACCAGTAGAACTCGCCCTTGGGGTGGAGAAACAGCTCCTGACAATATTGGGCGACGGAGTAAACGGTACGGATATCCAGACCGGCGCTGAGGCAGTGGCGCTCGAAGCTGTCGGCCTTGCTGCGCATTTTCTTCATCTCACGGGCAATGCCCGCTTCGGTCAGCACACCTTCGGCGTGGGCCGGGAAGCTCTCAAACCAGTCATCGGAGGGCAGCAACAGTTTGCGGCAGCTGTCGGCGTCCGGTGCATCCTTCAGCCAATCGCGTTCGGGATGGGTATCAAAGACTTCACGGAACAGCGGAATTACCTTTTTGCCCATGCGCGTAAACATGTGCTCATTACCGGTATGGCGTTGCTGCTGCATCGACAGCAGTCCCATCATCAATCGCAGATCATGGTTGCCGGCCAACAGGGTGACGCGAGCGCCCAGCTTATAGAGCTGCTTGAGGCTGCGCAGCATCTGCAGGTTGCTGGGGCCCTTGTCCAGACAGTCGCCACCGATAATAAACTCCGCTTTCCTGCCTGCCTTGGTCAGTTTGAACTGGCCATTACCGGGCGCTCCCTTGAGCTGAACGCCGCCGCTGGCAACCAGCGAGGCCTCAAAGGCTTCTGCATCCGCATGGGTGTCGGAGATAAAAATCACCGGGTGTCTGGGCCACTGCCAATCGGCTGCCGGATAAGGATCGATCAAGGCCTTGTGCCGCACCTCATCGTCACGCAGTCGGCAGTCGGCGGAGCCTTTCTCCAGTGGCCAGTTACAACTGGCGGGCGGCAGGGCGGCGCGAATCCGTGCGTGGGTCGGCAGATCCTTGATGGTGGGCAGGAAGGTGTTCGGCATGGCGTCCTCTGGGCAAGCCTGTTAATCAGGCCGCTCGGGCTGTTGTCGGATTTTCCAGTCGCCGCTGTGATGGCTCCAGCCGGCCAGCGGGTCCTGTTGGAGTACTACAGGGTGGCCGTGATACATGCTTAACCGCTTAATATCGTCGAACGCGATGACATTCAGGTGATAGGCCGCGTGGCGAAAGGCTGCGCCATGCCCAAACACCAGTTGCAGGCCCTGTTCCGGCGCGGCGGCACAGAGGCGCAGATGCCCGGCCACACGGACACCCGAGTCCATCAGCGATTCAGCGCCTTCCAGAGGCAGGCGGTAATGACTGTCTGACTTCCAGCCCTTGGGCGCGGGTTTAAAACGCGGGTCCAGTTCCAGAATCCGCTCGATTTCATCGGTACTCAGGTTGGCAACGGAGCCGACTCGGCGTTCACACAGATCTGAAAAACTAAGAATGTCAGGAGCCGAACTGAACAGGTCGGCCAGTTCTTCCATATAGATGTGGGCGGTTTGCCAGGCGCGTAGAAGCGTCGAACTGTGCACCTCGGCGCTGGGCTTAATATCCTGTGCCATCAGCCAGGTGCGAAAACGGCGTGCCTGCTGGCGCACCTCCTCGGCGCCCGCTTGCGTGAGCGGGTAAGGCTGAAGGGCGCTGGGTGTGTGCGCCAACTGCTCATAGTCGCCGTGGCGAATCAGGGCGATAAGTCTAGTCATGGCCAAGGCGCGTCCGCAGTTGTTGGATGAAATGGCCCAGATCACTGAGCACACAGGCGGGTTTGGCTGCGTCCGGACTGAGCCACTGGCAGTAGCGCTGGGCGTGCCACCAGTGATCGCTGTCCGGTGCATCGGTGACGCGCATGGCAAACAGGCGCAGATCGCATTCCCCGCCCCATTTGGCGTGACGGGTATCGCCCAGTGGCAGAGGGTCGACTTCACCACGAATGCCCAGCTCTTCCCAGGCTTCCTTGGCGGCAGAATCCGCGGCGCTCATGCCGGGTTCGATAATTCCTTTGGCCAGTTTCCACAGCGGGTTCTTGAGTGTTTTGAACATCAACAGCTGAAGCTCACCCTCGTGGATGCGATAGGCCAGTACGCCGGACTGTTGGTAGTAGTACTCAGGGCGATCACGCCAGACATTGTGGCCGTCCTGCTTGAACGCGAATTGACGTGGCAGGGTGCTGGGCCGGATAAGGTGTTCCAGTTGCCAATGTCCCAGTGTGGAGATGCTGGCATCGGTGCTCAGGTGTGCCAGAGTGGCGGTTGGCATCAGTTTGCCGTCATCGGGAATCGCCAGAGGCTCATCCAGCAGCTGCTGCAGCAAGTGCTCCAGGCCCGGGTTATGGGCCACCAGCAGAATGCGCTGGTGGTGATTCAGGCGTGGCTGCAGATGTTGCCAGAGGGTTTCTGCCGATCCCAGATACAGGGAAGGTTCGACCTCGATGGTCGCAGCCGGAATACCCATCACCTTGGCGCATTTTTGGGCACTGACCAGCGCCCGTTCGGCGGGCGAGCTGATAATGCAATCCGGCTTAAGGTCGTGCTGTTGCAACCAATGACCGATGCGCTGGGCATCGCGCTTGCCGCGCGTTTTCAACACGCGGGCGGCATCACTTCCGCTGGCAGCGGGTTCGGCCTTGCCATGGCGCAACAGCAGCAACTCAGTCATGTTGCAAAATCTCCTCAAGGTACCAGTCAGCGACATGATCAAAATCGGCGCGACCGGTGACTTCATAGACGTTCAGCCCACCCAGTGCCTGCAGGTAATCCGCGTGCGGCGGCAGGCCGGGACGATCAAGGAAACGGCCCTGCGTATCCTGATAAAAGGCGCCGGGGGATTTCATGATGCCGGGTAACAGGTGCGGTTCTTGAGCCAGGTTGACCTGACGAATCTGACAGGGCTGGTCGCTGTTATGGGACCAGTTCAGCAGAATCAGATCATGTAGCGGGGCACTCATGCACAGGCTGCCCTCGCCGTAAAAGTCTTCCACCGGCACATCGGATTTAAACTCCAGCTGCCAGAGTTCATCTTTGGACAACGCTGAAAATTCGGCCTGATGGTCTTCACTCAATACGGAGCGAAGACGTGCATTGTTGAGCAGGGTGCCTGGATTGACGCGGGGCAGCTTGGCCACGCCCTGGCCCCAAGTACCCTTGTCAGTATGGCTCACAAACAGGCGGTCGTTAGTGATAAAGCGTGCATTTGGCAGCTCCATCAGGCGTAGCATCAGGGTGGATTTGCCACCGCCGGAGCTGGCGGCTACCGCCACACCTCGGGTATCGGTGGTCATCGCGGCTGCATGGCAGATCAGGCCGCCCTGATGCTGCAGGTAGTTCAGGTGCTGGTTGTTGATGAAATTAACCGCCTGCGCCAGGTGCTTCTGAGCAGGGCCGATCAGCAAGGGATTCTGCGGGCGCTGTAGCATCAGCATGCCCGTTTTGACCTTGTAGATCAGGCGTTCCGCATTCGGCAGGTCGGCAATCGCTTCCTTGAGACCGCTTTTGCCTGTTTCACGCGGCCAGTCACGCCAGTTCTGATCCGGCTTGATGGACGGCTGATCGATCATCCACAGCTGCACCCGAGCAGCCGCTGCAATGGGCTGGGGATAACTGCGGTAGTAATCCTGCAGGTCCGAAATCAGTGCTGCATTGTTGCTGCCGACACGCACCACAAAGTCGTCCAGCTGCAGCAGAAAATGGTGCTGGCAGTGGGCGATGGCGCTGTCTACCTGTTGCGGGTCAAGCGGGTTGTTCAGCATGAGGGCGTCTGTTCCAGAGTTTCCATGATCCAGTCCACATACGCGGCGGCTGCATCGATGCCACAGCCTTCCAGTGCGCCGCGGAAGCCACCAAACGCGGACACTTCAAACACCACGGGGCCTTCTTCCGTGAGCGCGATATCAACGGTGGTGAAGTCGAGATCGAAGCAATCCTGCGCCTTGCGGCCCAATTCGATCAGTTCGGGATCAGGATCATAGGATTCGTAGCGGCCACCGCTGTGGATGGTAGTGTTCCAGGCATCCTTGTCACCGACGCGGGCATAGGTGCAGAGGTATTGGCCACCTACAAACACCATGCCCAGATCGCGGCCTGACAAATCCAGCTTCTTTTGAATGTAGAGCATGGGGTTGTCGGCTGCAAAGTCGGCCAGCTGTTCGGGCAGGTCTGGATCAGTAGCTTCGACCAGCGTCATGCCGCGCGCCTTGGTGGAATACAGAGGCTTGAGTACGGCGTTATCAAAATCACTGACTGCCTCTTCAGCAGCCTGGAGCGACTCGGTCACGCGGGTCGGCGGCATGGGAATACCTGCAGCGGACAGGCTCTGAGTACCACTGAGCCGGTTGATCAACTGCATCAGGCTATGACTGGGGCTGAAGACGCGAACGCCCGCTTCTTCAACGTGGCGCAGCAATTCGATCCGGTCCAGCGTATAGGGGGTGTAGGTTTCACTGATTTTCTTCACCACCAGCGCATCCAGTTCCGTCAGGTCCTGACCACGAAAAAACAGGTGGTTGCTGTCCAACTGCAACTCCACTGCGGCCATATCGATCACCAGACGGAAACCGGTACGGGCCTCAATGGCATCGGCCAGGGCTTCTGTAGACCACTTGCCGGGAATCCCGACAACGCCAATACGCAGATTATTCAAGGAATAGCTCCTTTAAGGGCAAAGTGTAACTCTGTTCCTGACCCGGTTTGACGGCGCTGATCTGCTCCATCAGGTAAAGCGCACGCAAAAACATGCGGCGAGCCAGAGACTTGTCGAAAATAAAACGAGTTGAAGTAATAAACGAGCGTGCCAGGCCGATGGCCAGACGCAGATCAAAATTCTCGTCGTCCTGCTGCACGGCAAAGTCGTGGCAGGCGCTATAGAGGGCACGCACAGTGGCCATCAGACGGCGACGGCTGCTGCGCTCCAGAATCTGCAGGCGGTAGATGGAGACCATCAGCACCGAGATGTCCTGGCAGTAATCCAGATAGCGGGAGCGGTGCAGATCGATAAAGAAAATCCGCTTCTCCGATGGGTCGTAAATGATGTTATCCACATTGAAATCGCCGTGGATATAAACCGAGAACGGAGGAGGGCAACGTGCCTCTACCTCGGCGGTTGCGGCCACCAGCGCGCTGAGCGACGGCCGGCTTTCACCGCAGATATTCTGGCCTGGGCGATCGAACTCAGGATGCACCGAGAGAATCGAAGGCAGGCGTTTACTGAGCTGGCGCATAAACTGCGCCGATTCAGGCTTGGGATTCCGGGTTTCACGCCAGATGCTGCGCAGGGTATGCATCAGCTGACGGCAGGCTTTCTCCAGCAGAGCAGTGTCCTCGGCAAACAGCAGGGACTCCAGTGTTTGGCCAGGCAAATGCTCGATCAGCATGGAAGCGGAGCCGTTTTTCTCTGAATGGGACAGGATACGCGGTGCCAGGCCGGGGTAAATCTCGTGCCAGCTTTCGACGCCCTGTACCTCTTCGTCCAGCTTGTCAGGGTCGCCTTCCTTGTAGATTGCCAGATAGCGGCTGGAGCTGTTCTTGCGAATACCTGCGATGGTACTGCCGGAGCGGGTTTCGGCCAGGGTGCTGATATCCAGCTTTTTAAGCGGACGGTTCAGCTTGTCGGCAGCGCGACGGATATGCGCCAGATTGGACAGGTTGATCGCCTGACCCAGATTGGCCGACAGGATCGTCTCGGCCAGCTGTTCCAGCGCTTCCGCCATGTGTCGCATGGCATAACAGGCAAACAGGGTGGGCAGCAGGGCGGCGCCCTGTTCATTCAGGGATTTCTCGATCAGCTCCAGCTGCAACTGATCGCAGGTCAGCAGCATGCGATCACTGCGTTTCTTGATGCGTAAGGCGGCCTGGGTATCGCCGCCAAACAATCCGGGTTCGACCAGATCCAGTGCCAGCATGACGCGTTTGAGCATGCGCTTGAACTGCTTGCGTTTGGCGGGCTGCGGCAGTCCATCTTCGGCGTGGCGGGCAAATTCACTCAGGCAGCTACGCGCTGAATCGGTCAGCTGCTCCAGTGCCTGTGCCAGGTTATCCACCGCCCGCATGCGTACTTCCTGTTGGATTGGCTTACGGCTTCTGCTGAGCAAACGGATGGTCTCACGCTGAATACGCATGCGCAGGTTGCTGACATAGCCGCGTCGAGATTCCAGCGTCGCCAGATACTTGGGCGAAGGCTCCTGGAAAAAGGCTGCGGCCTGCTGCAGCTGGGTCTCGACCTCACTCAGAAGAAAGTGAAGGTTTTCCTGTATGATCTGACTTAACGCGCTCATGGGTGCCGGCTACCGCAAGATTTCGGGTGTCACTATACGTTAATGCTTTTGCAGCTAGTATGACAAAACCATGACGACTCAGTGACATAGACGCCACTGAGAGCCGGCAACAGAGAGGATAGAGATGCCCCGCATATTGATGACGCGCCCGGTAACCTTGCCGGATTCACTAAAGCTGACGCGCTACCAGAAACTGCCCGAACTCGGGCCGCGGGTGCTCTTCTTCAGTGGTGGCTCGGCGCTGAACGGCATCTCCCGTACCCTCAAACAATACACCCACAACTCCATTCATCTGGTGTCAGCCTTTGACTCCGGTGGCAGCTCGGCCGTCCTGCGTGATGCCTTTGATATGCCTGCGGTAGGCGACCTGCGTTCTCGCCTGATGGCTTTGGCGGATGAAACCGTGTTGGGTCATCCCGAGATCGTCAGCCTGTTCAGCTATCGCCTGCCCAAAGACGATTCAGACGCCAACCTGCTTAAACAGTTGGAACGGCTGACGCAGGGGAAAGACCCGCTGGTGCGCTGTATCCCCAACCCCATGCGCAGCCTGATCTGCAATCATCTGGGGTATTTCCAGCAGGCGATGCCGGAAGGCTTTGATTTGCGCGGTGCCAGCATCGGCAACCTGATCCTCACCGGTGGATACCTCAACAACAACCGTTCATTGGACCCCATCCTGTTTCTGTTCTCACAGCTGGTGAATGTGCGTGGCACCGTGCGTTCCATCACCGGAGATGAGCGTCAGCTGCTGGCGCGACTGGAAGATGGCACCAAGGTGGTGGGGCAGCATCTGCTGACCGGCAAGGAAGTCGCGCCGATCAGCAGCCCGGTGCGCCGCCTGCAACTGGTGCATTCCCAGCAGGAACCCAAGGTCGAGCCGTCCAAGCTGAGAAAGTCCAACCGTAAGCTGCTCGCCTCGGCGGAACTGATCTGTTATCCACCGGGCAGTTTCTACAGCAGTCTGGTGGCCAACCTGCTGGTGGATGGTGTGGGCTCCTCTGTCGCCGACAACCCATGCCCCAAGGTGTATATCCCCAACCTGGGATCAGACCCGGAGCAGTTTGGCATGACGCTGAAACAGCAGGTGAATGCCTTGCTGCACTATTTACAGGTCGATCAGGAAGAGCCTGTGGCGGTTTCTCGGCTGCTCAACTTCGTATTGTTGGATAGCCGTTTTCTGAACGGCGTGGACGATGCGCTCAAGGCGCGTCTGGCGGAGTTGGATATTCAACTGATCGATATGGACCTGACCGATCCCGAGCAGCCGGAGCAGTACGACAGCGAAAAGCTGGTGTCGGCGCTGCTGTCGATGACCTGATCCGGCGGTCTGAACCGCTGACCTGAACTTCAGGCAAAAAAAAGCCGCCCGGGGGACGGGCGGCAAAATCAGCTAGGTCGCTGAAGAGAGATGAGGAAAAAATGTCTGGCGGCAGATCAGTTACGGATCAGGTGGTCGAATGCACCCAGTGCTGCGGTAGCACCTGAACCCATAGAGATGATGATCTGCTTGTACGGTGTAGCTGTCACATCACCCGCTGCAAACACGCCCGGCATGGACGTCGCACCGTGGCTGTCGATCAGGATCTCGCCGCGCTCACTCAGTTCAAGGCTGTCTTTCAACCACTCGCTGTTCGGTACCAGACCGATCTGAACGAAGATACCGGCCACATCCAGAACGTGTGTTTCGTCGGTGCTGCGATCCTTGTATTTCAGACCGATCACCTTGTTGTCATCGCCCAGAACCTCAGTGGTCATCGCCTGCTTGATGATGGTGATGTTCGGCAGAGACTTAGCCTTTTTCACCAGTACATCGTCAGCACGCAGGGTGTCTGAGAACTCCAGAACGATTACGTCTTTCACGATACCGGCCAGGTCGATGGCGGCTTCAATACCGGAGTTACCGCCACCGATGACCGCAACGCTCTTGCCTTTGAACAGCGGGCCGTCACAGTGCGGGCAGTAGGCCACGCCCTTGCCGCGGTACTCTTTCTCACCCGGTACGTTCATTTCACGCCAGCGAGCACCGGTGGCCAGAATGACACTGCGGCTTTTCAGGGTCGCACCGCTGGCCAATTCGACTTCGATCAGCTCGCCTTTCTTCAGCTTGGCGGCGGACTGTTCGGTGATGACGTCGACTTCATACTCTTTAACGTGCTGTTCCAGGCTGGCGACCAACTTCGGACCCTCGGTGTAAGGCACGGAGATGAAGTTCTCGATACCGACGGTATCCATTACCTGACCACCGAAGCGCTCAGCAACCACACCGGTACGGATACCTTTACGTGCCGCGTAGATCGCAGCGGATGCACCCGCCGGGCCACCGCCGACTACCAGGACTTCGTACGGCTCTTTCTCGCTCAGTGCAGCCGCTTTCTTCTCGGCAGCGCCGGTATCCAGCTTGTTGACGATTTCAGCCAGTGTCATGCGGCCCTGACCGAAGTGCTCACCGTTCAGGTAAACGGACGGTACAGCCATGATCTGACGCTCATCCACTTCCTGCTGGAACAGGGCACCATCGATCATGGTGTGGCTGATGTTCGGGTTCAGTACCGCCATCAGGTTCAGCGCCTGCACCACGTCCGGGCAGTTCTGGCAGGACAGAGAGATGTACGTCTCAAACTCGTACTTGCCCGGCAGGTTGCGGATCTGCTCCTGCAGCTCGGCATCAGCCTTGGACGGGTGACCACCCGCCTGCAGTAATGCCAGAACCAAAGAGGTGAACTCGTGACCCATGGGGATACCGGCAAAGTTCACACGCGGTGTTTCACCGGCAGCGCCTACGGCCATGCTCGGCGCGCGACGGTCGTTGCCTTCCTTAACACTGATCTTGTCAGACAGCTCGGCGATCTCCTGAGTCAGGGTTGCCAGCTCATTGGACTTGTCAGTGCCGTTGGTGGTCAGAGTCAGCTCAATCGGAGTAACGATGTTCTGCAAGTAAGTGTTCAGCTGCTGCTTCAGGTTTGTATCCAACATGGTGTCTGTTCCTTCAAGGTCAAAAATTATGATCATCAAGTCAGATGGCGGTCCGCCTGCGGATTTCCTGTTGCGGCGGTGAGGCTCATCTCGAATATGGATCTATAGTACCGAGCGAGTTTTGATGCGTGAAATTAATCGTAGTTAACGAGTCGATAGCTTTTAGCTAATTTAGACCCTATATAAAGGAAGCGATTGCTGGTGCCTGACTCAGGGAAGAGCGGACTGTGGAAAACACAAACGAAAACGCCGCCCCTAGGGGCGGCGTCCGGGTCTGTCCCAGCAGAAGCCGGGCAGACCGAGCGATGATCAAGTGCCGACCAGTGCCAGTCGACGCGGGAGATCAATCTTAGATTTTGCCAACCAGGTCCAGAGACGGAGCCAGAGTCGCTTCGCCTTCTTTCCATTTAGCCGGGCAAACTTCACCCGGGTGAGCTGCAACGTACTGAGCAGCTTTAACCTTGCGCATCAGGTCGTCAGCGTCACGGCCGATACCTTCAGCAGTGATTTCAACTGCCTGGATAACGCCCTGCGGATCGATCAGGAAAGTAGCGCGGTCTGCCAGACCCTGGCCTTCACGCATCACACCGAAGTTGTTGGTGATGTTGCCAGCCTGGTCGCCAACCATGTAGTAGTTGATCTTGCCGATAGTCTCGGAAGAATCGTGCCACGCTTTGTGGGTGAAGTGAGTGTCAGTAGACACGGAGAATACTTCAACGCCCAGCTTCTGCAGCTCTTCGTATTTGTCAGCAACGTCACCCAGTTCAGTTGGGCAAACAAAAGTGAAGTCAGCCGGGTAGAAGAAGAATACAGCCCACTTGCCTTTAACGTCCGCTTCAGTAATTTCTACGAATTCGCCCTGTTTGAAAGCGGTAGCCTGGAACGGTTTGATCTCGGTGTTAACGATACCCATGTGATTGAATCTCCTGCACATTTGAGTAGTTGCTTAAGAAGTTGGAGCCATAGTACCGATGTGAGATGGATTCGTAAAATTGATGGTGGTGATTAGGGTGATAGTTAGGGGCTATTGAAAACTTTCCTGGTTGGAAGGGACAGGGGGCATACGTAAGTACCTTTATAAAGATGAGAGAGCATTGCAGCTTTGCGCAAATACCAGACGTTGCTGGCATCGGCTCCGGTCGTCACTTTCGACCCCTTAGCAGACGTTAAGCACGGCGTGCTCCATGCAAATTATCGGTGCCGAGCAGTCATTTAGGCTAGACTGCTGCTATTGGATTTGTGGGCCGAACTTATTTTGTGTTTTTTTCTTCCTGTAAAGTTGGGTATTAAACGTCAAGGTAGCTCCCGATAAATGGATGTTTTAAATGAATGTACTAATCACTCCTCCTGAAAGTCATTTTGATAGAGGCTTAGGTATATCAGCTTGGCACTTTAGAGATGCCGCAACGCTATTACTGGTGTCAGAAGATAGTCGTAATCTTCTGTCACCTATTAGCTACTTGCAACGACACTCGATTGAACTGTTTTTAAAGTCGCTTATCTATATTTTACATAGGAAATTCAATATTGAATTCGGAGGTGAATTTAACCTGGAAAACCCTGCTATTCTAGTGAGCGGTAAATGGAAACCTTTTTCTAATACACACAATTTGTCAGATCTTTACAAATACTTCCGATCTGTTTTTGATGAGAATTTTGAACTACTGACAAAGACAACGGATTGGATAGTTTCAGATGATCTTGAAAAAAAGATTAATTTAGTGAGTGGTTACGATCCCAAAAGTACTTACTTTCGCTATCCAAAAGCAAGCAGTAAAAGCCAAGATGAAAAGAAGTCTACAGTTCAGCCAATGGATCTTGTATCTGCTATAGCAGGTTTAGGAGATTCAAATTCAATCCCTATAAAGTGTGCAGTCGTATTGGACGCGGATGATAACGTAGTTGCTACATATGATTTAGTGCCACAGCCACTAGAGGATGTGAGAGAAGCACTCTGCGAAATAATGGAGTACTTACACAGTATGCACTGTGCATTTCTGGGAGAGCTTACTAAGTGGTCATAATCAAACTTAACAACTGTTCAAAATGAACTCGTAACACCTGGCATGTTTACTATTTATTATTTTATGTGTTTAAGGCGGTTTTTAGCGGTTTAGGTATTGCGTTGCTCATGCCCTTAAAAGGCGTTAATGTCTGCTTAGGGCTAAAAACCAGAATATCTTCGCTATTGGGAAAATACTATTTCCCTATGCCGCTCCATCAGCACCGGGTCAGGGCTAAACTTATCAGGCAGCTCAAGCCTTTGCCCTTCAATCGAAACGAAAAATCGCTCCACAGCTGGCTCTGGCTGTTTTAGTTGGGGAGACAGTACAACTCGCCAATCTTCATCGAACGTCATTAACCCCTGATCAAAGGCTCGGTCGTACAGTGCCGATAAGCACAGGCCATTGCTGGGGTTAAGTCGATTTGCCGTATCTTGGCTCCAGGGCACGATATGGCTTGCAATCAGTAAGCTCGGTACCGACAAACCTGTAATGCAGCAACGGTGGCTGTAGCTGGATAGCACGGCGCGGCGGAAGAAGGACTGTTTGACTCGTTGTTGCACGATTTGTGTACGTGTTTCGCCCGTGTAATCTTCCAGTGCTTCTATAGTCGCCTGTTCACCCTTTGGTTGAGAACTGCTTTCACCCTCTAAGTCGGCTCTAACCTGTTCGCTTTCCAGCACAAGCCTTTCCCAGTCCGCATGAAATTCATCCCAAATCGCACGGTCGAGCTTTGAAGCATTACTAAAGCCTTTGCGGCCAGAAGTGAGGATCACAGGGTCTAGGCTAGCAATGTTGACGAGCTTCATTGCAACGGCGGAAGGGGTACGCCCGATCAGATTTGCGAGAGCAATGATCTCTGGATTGCGATGGTGTAGGCGGCCATAAGGCAATTGGCAGTAAAGGTGAAAGGCCAGTTTGACCTGTTCGGGCGTCCAATCATTCCGTGGCATACAAATCTTCCCTGATTTACGTGGCTAGTACTTTTAAATAGTCACAGAGACCAAGCCAGGCCAGCAGGCCTCTGTTCCAGAGCACGTCTGAGGTAGTCTAACCCTAATAGCCACTTCTCACACGGGTATGCTCTATGGGTTCTGATCTCATCCCCTTCCTTATCTTCGCCATCCTGGTCGTTTTCATCATCCTGCGTGTTCGTTCCCGCCGTGCGGCGCGTGGCCTCACGCCCGAAAAGCGTAAACGCAACGGTAAGCGTGCATCCCCGCGTGCCAGTGAGGCGGGAGGCGGTGAAGGTGGCGAGGGGCGTGACTAAGTCTGTTGCCGATGCGTCTATACTCGATCGGTAAGGCCCTTTGTTATCCACACTTCTGCTATCTGGTTCTGTTGAGGTTTGTTTGATGAATAAGTTTGCTCTTGCTGGATGTCTGCCCCTGCTGCTGGCTACTGGGCTGCAGGCTGAAGAGATGCACGGCGGTAGTCATCAGTATCATCTGAATCATGCCCATGCTGAGCATATGAACACCGGTACTGCTAATGCTCTTAGCGAGCCAGGTCAGTCGGCGTTTGCGGCTATTCAGGAGGTGGTGGCAACACTCATGGCCGATCCGGATACGGATTGGAGCCGAGTGAGCATTGAGGCTTTGCGGCAGCATCTGATCGATATGAATAACGTTACTTTGAAGGCCGATGTTGAGACTGAAGCTTTGACGCGTGGCGCGCGGTTTATCGTAACGTCGGAAGATGCTGGGGTGGCGCGGTCAATCCGCTCTATGGTGTTGGCGCATGCTGCAACCATGGATGGAGTAGAGGGCTGGCAGCTAGCAGCTGAAGGGCGTGAGGATGGCGCTACGTTGATGGTTACTGGAGAAGATGTTGAGCGTATCCGTGGGTTGGGTTTTATTGGCTTGATGACGGTCGGTATGCACCATCAGGCACATCATTTGGCCTTGGCGAAGGGGCTAAACCCCCACACACATTAGTCAGTATTCGAGAATCTGTGTGTAACTCCCGCATGTATCTGAACACAGGAGTTACGCACAGGTCAGTATTTGTAATGAGTTGTGGGTATCTTCCTTGACTTCCAAGTCTCCAACTCGGTGAAAGTGCAACGCTTTCGTAACTTACCCCCATTTTCTCTGTATAGTTCTGTGGAAAACCTCATAGCAACAGGTCTGCATATCTCCCTTAACCCCTTACAGTGCGGGGTCTGCAAAACTGGTCAGTGAGTGTCCATCTGCCTGTATAAATCTTTTTTGCCTGAGGTCTTCTGGCAGTGGATAGAGGTACTTTCCTGTGGGTATCTATGTGGCTTCCTGTGCAATATCCTGTTGATTGATTTTTTGCTGTGCAAATTGTGAACATGCAAAGTGAGGTGATGACGAGGGCTGATTGGTGCTGGTTGGAAGTTTTATATAGCGAATTACTATTGATATTAGAAAAACAATAAATTTCTGTTTGGTGTTCGTATTGGCTAATCTGGCTCCACTACTCCAGTGACACCACTTGCCTAAGGAACAGGAAAAGAACCATGGCCAATTTGATGCGTTACATTGATGCAAATCCGCAGAACAAACCTACTGTTCGTAAGCCCAAGCAAGCATCCCAGCAGACGGCTTGCCCTCAGTGCAACTACAGCAACAACTACTACGGTGATCAGGTCTGCAGTACCGCGTCACGTTGATCCGGCGGGCTGCTGTCATCCGGGGCGGCCAAAACCCGGTTGCGGCCTGTTTGCTTGGCGCGGTAGAGAGCCTGGTCGGCTTTGTCCAGCAACTCCTCCGCGCTGATCTGTCCTGCTCGGCCACTACTGACGCCTGCTGAAAGGGTGACTGAGCCGATGGCATCACCGTCAATCAGAATGGACTTGCCGGACATACTGGTGCGCAGCTGCTCTGCCCGCGCACAGGCATCGGCAAGGTTGGTATCAGGCAGCACCACAACAAACTCTTCTCCACCATAGCGGCAGATAATATCGCTGTTGCGGAACGCCAGTTTCAGCTGCTGAGCCACAATCTTGAGCACGCGATCCCCGGCTGCATGGCCGTAGTTGTCATTCAGCTTCTTAAAATGGTCCAGGTCACAGATGACCAGCGATATCTCGGCTTGTGAGCGTTGGCCTCGGGCCAGTTCATGGCTCAGCATCTGGTCCAGATAACGGCGGTTGTGTACTTCGGTCAGCGCATCTTCATAGGAGAAGCGACTCAACACCTGCTGCAGGGCGACCTTGGACAGGCTCAGGTTGATGCGTTCCACTGCGCGCATATAGAGCATCTGCAATGTGGAGCGGCTGAGCTCGCCAATCAGGGCGCTGTCTTCGTGGAAGTCCAACAACAGAATGACGGCCAGTTGTGGCGACTCCATGGGTACATCAAATTGAATATGCAGCAGCAGTCGTTCGTGGCCATAGGCGGTACCGGACTCTCTGTTCAGGCTGGGTGGCAGGTTACGCAGTTCTCCCCATTGGCTGTGCAACGGCATTTCCGAATGGCCACTTGCGCGACAGAAGGTGGCGCCCGGTATGGGGGCGCATAGATCTTCAATCCTCTGACACAGACAGGCCAGGGCATGGTCGGTATCTGGCTGGCTCTCCATCTCGTTGATCAATTCATCCAGCATGGAACGTTTCAGATTGGCAAACTCCAGTGCTTTCACTCGCTGGGCTTCGCGCTTGGCCATCTGTTCCAGTGCGTGGGTGCGTTCTGCGACGCGACCTTCCAGATTGGCGTTCAGACGTGCAAGGGATTTGTGGGTGCGCGAAAAATGGTTCAGCGACAGCACGACAATCGATAGCGAGAAAATCAATGAGCCCACATCCACCGGAATTTGGCTCCATGGCAGGACGTTATGGGCCACAGCCATATCGATCAACAGCAAAAGTGTCAGGACGCTGGTCGCCAGTAGCAGTAAACGCTGATCCCGGTTGGCCTGACGCCAATTCAGGGCGACGATGATCAGCATGGTCGGAACACACAACGCAAAGAGGGCATCAAAGGGTGGATAGGTGTTGGCCAGACTGGTGACACCGGCCAGTGAGAGCCCCAGCGCGCCGGTAAAGTAGCTGGCAAACAGAATGGCCAGCCAGTTGAACAGGGCGCGATAGCGAGCGCGATACCAGCTACGCAGCAGCAATGCCAGGGCGATGGGCATCAGGTAGTAACAACCGGCGCTAATGTACTCCCAGAGTAGCGGGTGGTTGAAGATCAGCTGTTTGGCCTGACTATCACCGATTGCCAGGCCTGCATGGGAGAAGGAAAACAGTGACAGCGACAGAAGGCTCAGGCGTTCGGGATTGAACGGGGCAAACAGCAGGCAGAGCAGGGCGATGATCAGGCTGAAAGCACCTACCGCCAGGCTGTCGATGGAGCCATGAATGATCTGCTGATAGAGCGCTGTACGCTCCATCAACTTCACTTCACCCCAGAGCCCTATATCCAGGTAATTGCTGAAGACGCGGAAATAGATCGGTTTGCCTGAGGCGTTTTTGGGCAGGGTGATCATATGCCAGGGCCAGCCTTCAAAACGCCCCTGTCCTTTGCTGTCGAATTCACCGTAGTGATAGATACGTTCACCGTCCAGGTACACCTCGACGATCAGGTCAACGCTGTAGATATAGATAACCGGGTCTCGCCAGTCGCCTTCAGGAATCAGCGTGCGGTACCAGACGTTCCTGCGTCCGTTTCGATCAGGTGGATTTGATGGAAAATCAATGGGTTGCCAGGCGTTGGGCAGGTCCTGCAGAACCCACTCAGGGGTGCCATTACTGAACGGGGAGTCGCCCCAGCGGTATTCCCAGTTCTGATTGAGTTCCAGAGTATCGGCGCGCGCAATAGTGCCAAATAATTGAACAATCAGACACAGGCAGACCGCCAGGCAAAACCGGATAACATGAGGAGCTGAGCCCCGAAACATGAGAGCAATGCTGCTCATCGATAGGCCGCCGACTAGATAACTGAATACCTAGTCAGTATATGCACAGATTCCTGAGTCTGCGGATAAAACAGATGTTTTTCCTTAAAAAAACTATGGGCATAACCGTGCGGCTAATTCATTGAATCCGAGTCCGCCGCTTTGGGTGAGAATTTCACGCGGGTGGTGGATCATTTCCGGTAACCAGCGATGAATATTGGCTACGCCAAAACTGTGGTGAAGGTAGGCGAACATGGGCTCGTCATTGGCGGAATCACCCACATAGGCAACCCGCTGTTGAATGGCTGCATCGTCCAGGCCGAATTTCTGTTTTAACAGCCGCTCGGACATGGCCTGTTTGCTGTAATCGCCGAACCAGGCATTGATATGGATAGAGCTGGCGCGGGCTTGAGCGCCTGCTTGATGGAAGATCGCCAGTGCCTGATCCCGTTGTTGATCACTAATGCCGCTCACATCCTGATTGTAGTCCAGAGCAACATCGGCCAGTCGGTAAGGTTGATCCTTGGCCAAACGCATGGCGGGTATGACGTGTAACACCTCTTCGGCAAGCGACAGCAGTTGTTGTTGCCGGTCGATTCGCAGTTCAGTGCTGTCCCATCCGTGATACTCAACCCGGCCCTGGCTATCTCGGTCAAAGTAAAAGGCGCCGTTCTCACCGATCACCGCAGCCACCGGCCAAAGCCGGATCATCTGATCACACCAGCCGGCACAGCCTCCGGTGACAGGTACAACCCGGATGCCAGCCGCATCGAGTGTGTAGAGCGCGGCCAGGGTTTCCGGCAGCAAGCGCCCGTTGGTGGTGAGGGTGTCATCCACATCGGTGAACAGGTAGCGGATGGTGTTGTGCGATTGTGCGTCAGGCATCAGTGCGTGTGTCCGGTCTGAATGAGTTCGATGCCCTGATCCTGCAGGGACTGGCTAATGTCGGTGCTGGGCAGGCGGTCGCAGACCATGAGGTCGAGGCTATCGAAACCGGCTACTTTCACCATGGGGCTGCGACTCCATTTGCTTAGATCAGCCAATAGCACCCGCTGTCGGGCGTTACGCAAAATGGCGCGGCTGACGTCGGCTTCCTGAGGGTCGAAGTCGAGCAGACCTGCCTCCTGGTCCAGGCCGCCGGCACCAATGATGCCGAAGTCCACGCGATACTGATCAAGGCCACGGGTAACGGCTTCGCCCACCATATCGCGATCGTTATGGCGCAGCTTGCCGCCGATCACCAGCACCTCGGTGTCGGGCTGTTCACACAAAATCCCGGCCACATCCAGATTGTTGGTCAATACGCGCAGGCGTTGATGGTTCGACAGCGCGCGTGCCAGATGCGCCACCGAGGTTCCGATGCCCAGCATCAGGGTGGAGCCGTCCGGAATGCGTGCCGCCAGTGCCTGTGCCATCTGGTGTTTGGTGCTGGCGTTGAGCTGCTCGCGACTGCCGAAAGACAGGTTGAGTGCGCTGGCAGGCAGGCTTACACCGCCGTGAACACGCCGGGCCAGACCCAGCTCGCAGAGCTGGTTCAGGTCCTTGCGGATGGTTTGGGTACTGACGGCAAATTGTTCGGCCAGGTGGTCCACTCCCAGCTCGCCCTGACGATTAAGCAAGGCAAGGATACGGTCCTGACGTTCATTCAAATTCATGCAGCTCGTTAAACCTTTGCGGGTAATCCGTAATCACACCATCCAGACCCCAGTGCCAGAGGGATGCGATCTCTTCGGGAATATTGGCGGTCCAGCAATAGAGCTTGAGGCCGGCCTGCTTGATCGCTTTCACCTGAAGGTAGTTAAGCTGACGCCAGTGAGCATGCAGGCTGAAAAGTTCCAGCTTGAGCATTTGAGTGTGCCAGTCGCAGGGTAAATCATCGACCAGCAAGCCACGACGAATCTCGGGTGCCTGATGCCGGCACTCAGCTAACAGCGCGCGGCTGAAGCTGGAAATCAGCAGCTGCTCATTCGGGAACTCCGTCTCGCGAAGAGCGGACACCACACCGGCAACCACCTGGTCGACCGGCAGGCCGTGATCCTTGATTTCAAGGTTCAGCCCCATCTCCAGTGATTTGAGCAGTTCCAGAGTCTCGCTCAGCAGTGGCAGGGGTTCAGCAGGCCAATCGAGCAGTTGTGCCGACATGTTCAGGCCATCCAGCTGCGCAGGCAGTAGCTGTTGCAGCAGCTCATTGCGATTTCCGCAGCGACCGGTTGTAGCGTCATGGCTGACAACCGCCGTGCCATCGGCCAGCAGGGTGACATCCAGTTCGATCCAGCGTACGCCGATTTCGGCCGCCTTGCGAAAGCCGCCCAGCGTATTTTCCGGAGCCAGACTGGGTATGCCCCGGTGACCGGTCACCCGGGCCGGATTCAGATAGGTGCTTGTCATTTAATTGATCCGTTGTTGGCGTTGGGCGCAGAACAGATGAAGTTCATCACAATTAAAGCCCAAAGATAGCCGTGCGCCAGACTCACAGGGCGCGCTGCCCTTGAGCCGCACAATCAGCTCCTGATCCAGTCCCGGCATCTTGCCATGCACCAGCGTATCGGCGCCCAGCTGCTCCAGTAGCGTTACATCCAATTCGATGCGGTGCGGATAGTCGCTGCCGCGATGCAGATGCTCCGGGCGCAGGCCGACGATTACCTCGCCATTGAAGTCCACTTTCTGCTTCAGCGGGATGCTTAGTTCGCCCAGCAGCAGCCGGTTGTTGGCCAGCGTTCCGGAGATGAAATTCATGCTGGACGAGCCGATAAAGCCCGCCACAAAGGGTGTCTGCGGACGGTGATACACCTCCAGCGGCGAGCCGATCTGTTCTGCACGCCCGGCGTTCATTACCACCAGACGGTCGGCCAGGGTCATGGCTTCGGTCTGGTCATGGGTCACGTACACCGTGGTGGTATTGAGGCGACGCTGCAGGCGCTTGATCTCGATGCGCATCTGGCCGCGCAGTTTGGCATCCAGGTTAGACAGCGGCTCATCGAACAGGAACACCTTGGGCTGGCGCACGATGGCGCGGCCCATGGCTACCCGCTGGCGCTGACCACCGGAGAGCTGGCGTGGCTTTCGGTCCAGCAGCTGTTCCAGCTGCAGCATTTCTGCGGTGGATTCCACCTGCGCACGAATCTGCGCCTTGGGCGTGCGGCGGTTGCGCAGGCCATAGGCCATGTTGTCGAACACGCTCATGTGCGGGTAGAGGGCGTAGTTCTGGAATACCATGGCGATATCACGTTCAGCGGGTTCCAGCTGGTTCACCTGCTGTTTGCCGATGTGAAGATCGCCCTGAGTGATGGTTTCCAGCCCCGCGATCATGCGCAGCAGGCTGGATTTGCCACAGCCGGAGGGGCCCACCAGAACGATCAGCTCGCCCGGTTCCACATCCAGATCGAGCCCATGAATAGCCGTGTGGCCGTTGGGATAGGTTTTGCCAATATTGGCCAGCGATAGATTGGACATCATTATTTCTCGGTTTCAACCAGGCCCTTGATAAACAGGCGCTGCATCAGAATGACCACCAGCACCGGCGGCAACATGGCCATCAGAGTGCTGGGCATGACCAGGTGCCAGGCGACTTCGGCATCGCCCACCGACAGCATGCGCTGAATGCTCATCACCACGGTGTAGTAATGCTCATCGGTGGTGATCAGCAGCGGCCAGAGGTATTGGTTCCAGCCGTAAATGAACATGATCACGAACAGCGCCGCCAGATTGGTGCGTGACAGCGGCAGCAGAATATCGATGAAGAAGCGGACGGGTCCGGCACCATCCATACGGGCGGCCTCGATCAGCTCGTGCGGTATGGTGAGGAAGAACTGACGGAACAGAAAGGTCGCCGTGGCGCTGGCAATCAGCGGCAGGATCAACCCGGAATAGGAGTTGAGCAGACCCAGATCCGCCACCACTTCAAATGTCGGCATGATGCGTACTTCCACCGGCAGCATCAGAGTGATAAAGATCAGCCAGAACGACAGCATGCGAAAGCGGAAGCGGAAAAACACGATGGCGTAGGCGGCCAGCATGGAGATCAGCAGCTTGCCGATGGTGATGCCCAGCGCCATGACCAGGCTGTTGCCCAGCATGCTGATCAGGTTCACGTTGAGGGTTTTCTGTCCGGTTTCCAGCCCCAGCGCCATGGCGTAGTTGAGCAGGAAACGGTCGCCGGGCCAGAGCGGCACCGTGCCGCTGTTCAGGGCTTCCGGCGCATGGGTGGAAGCTACAAAGGCTATCCAGATCGGAAAGGCCACCACCAGCACGCCGAGGCACAGAACCAGGTGGCTGATCAGATTCAGCAGAGGACGGTTCTCGATCATCAGTACTGCACCTTGCGTTCGATATAGCGGAACTGCACCACGGTAAGTGCACCGACAATCGCCATCAGAATCACCGACTGGGCGGCGGATGAGCCCAGATCCAGCCCGTTGAAGCCGTCATCGAACACCTTGTACACCAGAATGCTGGTGCTGCCGCCGGGGCCACCCTGGGTCACCGCGTGGATGATGCCGAAGGTATCGAAGAAGGCGTACACCACGTTGATCACCAACAGGAAGAAACTGGTGGGCGAAAGCAGCGGGAACAGGATGGTCCAGAAGCGTTTCATCGGTCCGGCACCATCCAGTGCCGCAGCTTCAATCAGCGAACGCGGTATCGCCTGTAAACCAGCCAGGAAAAACAGGAAGTTATAGCTGATCTGCTTCCAGGCGGCGGCGATGATCACCAGCAGCATCGCCTGATCGCCATTCAAAAAATGGTTCCAGTCGTAGCCCAGCTGTTCCAGCAGATAGCTGAGAATGCCGATGCTGGGGTTGAACATGAACATCCACAGAACTCCGGCCACGGCAGGGGCTACGGCGTAGGGCCAGACCAGCAGAGTGCGGTAGACACGGGCACCGCGAATCACCTGATCGGCCATCACGGCCAGCAGCAGTGCGCCGCCCATGGACAGAGCAGTGACGCCGATACTGAAAATAAAGGTGGTGGCAAAGCTGCGGTGATAGATCTCATCCTGCAGCAGCACACTGAAGTTCTCGAACCAGACAAACTCGGTGGACAGGCCAAAGGCGTCTTCCATCAGGAAGGACTGCCAGACTGCCTGAGCAGCGGGCCAGAGAAAGAACACCAGTGTGATCGCCAACTGCGGCAGCAACAGCAGCCAGGGCAGCCAGCGATGGTTGAATACGGGTTGGCTTTGCATGGAATCTCCGAAACGTGCAGAAACGGCAGGGCCGGGTGGCCCTGCCTGTCACGGTGTTAGCCGTTCTGACGCTCGAACTTGCGCAGCAGCTTGTTGCCACGCTCTACGGCACGGTTCAGCGCGTCTTCGGCGCTGTCCTTGCCGGACCAAACGTTCTCCAGTTCTTCGTTAACGATGTCGCGGATCTGTACGAAGTTGCCCAGACGCAGGCCCTTGGAGTTGGCGGTTGGCTCAACCGAGGTCATCTGAGTAATCGCCACATCGGTACCCGGGTTCTTGGCGTAGAAGCCCTGTTCACGGGTCAGCTTGGCGGCTTCGTGAGTGATCGGCAGGTAACCGGTGAACTGGTGCCAGTCGGCCTGGATTTCCGGGGACGACAGGAAGGTGTAGAAGCGTGCTACGCCCTTGTAGTCAGCCTTGTCGTGACCCTGCAGGGTCCAGAGAGTAGCGCCACCGATGATGCTGTTCTGCGGCTGCTTGATCGCTTCGCCCCAGTTGGGCAGCTGCGCTACGCCGAATTCGAAGTCCTTGGCGTTGTTCTTTACACCCGCGTAGGAAGCCGAAGAGTTCATGTACATGGCACATTCGCCGCTGTAGAACTTGGGCGCACTGTCAGAACGGCGACCGCCGTAGCTGAAGATGCCTTCTTTCTGCCAATCGGCCAGCTGCTGAACGTGTTTTACATGCAGCGGGCTGTTGAACGCCAGCTCGGTGTTCAGACCGGCGAAACCGTTGTTCTCGGTGGCGAAAGGCACGTTATGACGGGCACTGAAGTTTTCCAGTTGCACCCAGGACTGCCAGCCAGTGGTGAAGCCACACTTGTAGCCGGCATCCAGCAGTTTGCGACCGGCTTCGCCCATCTCTTCCCAGGTCTTGGGCGGCTCGACACCGGCTTTGGCCAGAGCATCCTTGTTGTAGTAGAGCACCGGAGTGGAGCTGTTGAACGGCATGGACAGCATCTTGCCGTCGTTGCTGGTGTAGTAGCCGGTCACTGAGGACAGATAGTCGGACGGATCAAAGGCTTCGCCGGTATCTTCCATCAGCTGATAGACCGGATATACAGCGCCCTTGGCGGCCATCATGGTCGCGGTGCCCACTTCGAACACCTGCACAATATGCGGCTGTTCCTTGGCGCGGAAGGCTGAAATCGCCGCCGTCATGGTCTCGGTGTAGTTACCCTTGAACACGGGGACAACCTGATAGTCATCCTGGCTGGCGTTGAACTTGTCAGCGATTTCGTTGACCTTTTCGCCCAGCTCGCCGCCCATGGCGTGCCACCACTGAATCTCGGTTGCTGCCTGTACCTGTGCTGCCATCACTGTCAATGCCAGTGTTCCCAATGTCTTGCGCAACATGATTTGCTCCATCACTTGTTTGGTAACAGTCGTGAAGGGCGATCAACTGCCGGCACCGCCCGATTCCGAGGAGCATTTCAACAAAGGGATGTTTCATTTGATTGTCAGTTTGCTTTCAAATGAAAGTCATTCTGGTGACAAGCTGTTTAATCTGAAACCTGACACGGGCGCATTCGAGGCTTCCAACTGGCTCAGAGTGGCCTGCAACACGGGGGCAATGGGAGCATCCAGTTTAAGGCTTAACAGCTCATCGGCGCGGGTTTTACCGAGCGTGAGGGCTGCGATGGGTTTGTTCCATTCGTTGGCGCGGCGGCAGAAGCGGAAGCCGGAGTAGACCATCAGCGAGGAGCCGATCACCAGCAGGGCATCGGCGCGCTGCAGCGCGTCCAACGCATCCAGAACCCGCTGTTTGGGCACATTATCGCCAAAAAACACCACATCGGGCTTCAATATGCCGCCACATTGCGGGCAATCGGGAATCTGAAAACCACTGAAATCCACTTCCAGATCGGCATCGCCATCGGGGGCGGTTTCGGCGCTAAAGTGCGTGAAGGCGGGGTTTAGTTCGGCGCTGCGCTTATGCACTTCGTCTCGGCTGCAGCCGAAATCACAACTCATGCATATGACCTGATCTGAACGTCCGTGCAGATCGACCACCTTTCGGCTGCCTGCACTCTGATGCAAGCCATCCACATTCTGGGTGACCAGCAATTCCACATGCCCGCGTGCTTCCAGTTCCGCCAATGCCTGATGCGCCTGGTTCGGGCGTGCATCGCGCATCACCGGCCAGCCCACCAGACTGCGTCCCCAATAACGTTTGCGTGTGTGTTCACAACGCATGAAGTCCGGATGCTGCACCGGCTGTTTGCGTTTCCAGTTGCCGTTCTGATCCCGGTAATCGGGAATGCCGGAGTCGGTGCTGATGCCGGCGCCGGTCAACACCAGCAAACGTGGGTACTGGCGGATGAAGTCGCTCAATGCCTGGTGGGACATGTCTGGGTCTCAAGCGGAAGAATTCATGTCTAGGATACGTCATTCAGCATGAAATGAGTCACAGGCATCTGCTGCGTTCATGCGCTCACGTACCAAGGAAGGTGTTTGTAACTATTGAGTATCTAAACGATAACAATTAGCATTAAGCTTAAGTGTTTGGTGCTCTGACCCCTTCCAGAGCACCGCACGCTCTCACTGTACTCAAGAAGCTCCGAGCCATGAGGCTCTTCAAGGGGCCAACACATCTTTCACAAGGACTAAACAAGATGCATCCTTCGAAGCCGATCCGGGCGTTCGCTCTTTCTACGCTTTCTGCAGGGTTGATGCTGGCGCACCACTCCGCTTTTGCCGCGACTCAAGACATGGATACCGTCATCATCAGTGCCTCGGGCACCGAGCATACTCAGATGACAGCACCGGCGTTTACCACGGTGATCGATGCCGAAGCCCTGCGCGACAACCCCTCCGAAAGCGTGGCTGACCTGATCGGTCGCAGCACCGGTGTGATCAACACCACCGACAGTTCTGGCCGTGACGAAGTACGTATGCGTGGCCTCGATGCCAGCTATACCCTGATTCTGGTGGATGGCCGTCGTATCTCCTCCGGCAATGCACTCTGGCGTGGCGGTGATTTCGATTTCAGCGCGGTGCCGCGTGCCAGCATTGAGCGCATCGAAATCGTGCGCGGACCCATGTCTTCCCTGTACGGGGCGGATGCCATGGGCGGTGTGATTAACATCATCACCAAGAAAGGCAGCCAGGATTGGGTCACCAATGTGGATGTGGTGTATGAGCATGTTACTAAAGGCGAGGACGGGGACCAGTTCCGCACCAACCTGTCTTCCGCTGGCTCACTCACCGAAAATCTGTACCTGCGCCTGAGCGGTGAGTTCTACAACCGTGATGCCTGGTATGTGAATGACGCCGATAGGGTACCGGAGCGTGAAGAGAAAGAAGCCCGCAACCTGTCCGGTTCCCTGAGTTGGGATCTGAATGAGCGTCAGACGGTTAATGCGGATCTGATGATCAACCATGACGAGCGCCCTTACGCCAACTACGCCACCAACTCCTTCCGTGAGCAGGAGATTGAACGTACCACCTATGCGCTGAGCCACGAAGGCGACTGGGACTGGGGTAACACCCTGTTGAGCCTGAACTATGAAGATGGCGAAATCGACGATTACAACAGCCGCTACCCGGCGCCCAAGCAGCGTCAGCTGGAAGAGCAGAACCTGACCTTCTCCGGTACTGCGGGCATGAATCTGGGCATTCATGGCCTGACCATGGGCTATGAATACCGCACTCAGGAAGTGAACGACAAGGTCGCGTTCACCAGCACCGGTGGCAGTAAATCAACCCAGCAGGCCATCTTCCTGCAGGACGAATTGAAGTTGACCGATCAACTGCGTCTGACATTGGGTGGACGCTATGACGATCATGAAGACTTTGATGGCGAGTTCACGCCGCGTGGTTATCTGGTCTACGAGGTCAGCGATGCCCTGTCCATCAAGGGTGGTGTGAGCAAGGCTTTCAAGGCGCCGCGTCCGCACCAGTTGATCGAGGAATATCAGATCGTCAGCTGCGGTGGTTCCTGCTTCATACCGGGTAACCCGGATCTGACCCCGGAGACCAGCATCAACTATGAGCTGGGTGTGGAAGCGCGTCAGAACGACTGGCGCATGAGCGCGGTCGTGTTCCGAAATGATGTTGAGGACATGATCAGTGCTACCTACGATGCGGCAACCAACTCTCGTGCCTGGGTCAATTTGAACGAGGTGCAGGTGACCGGCCTGGAAGTGGAAGGACAGGTTGACCTGAGCCGTAGCGTCAGTCTGGATGCGGCCTACACCTATATGGATACGGAAGAAAACGGCGATACTGAGTTGGCCTTCCGCCCTCGCCACAAGTTGAATGCCGGTGTGAACTGGCAGGCCACGGCCGATACCGGCTTGCGCTTGGGCGTGGATTACTTCGGTGAGCAGAAAAACTGGGATAACGAAGCTCAGTCGGCCTACACCCTGGTAAGCCTGTCCGCCAACTCTCAGGTGGCACAGGGGCTGACCGTTCGCGGCGGTATCAACAACCTGACCAATGTGGATCTGACAGAGGACGGTGAGGATTACTACAACAATGTGGTGGGCCGTAGTGTCTATGTCGGCCTTAGCTATGACTTCTAATCGACTTTAAATCCCCCAGGCGGCGCTCTTGGTTACATCAGCACCGCCTTTTTTATGAGAGAAGGTCATGCTTGGAAAAATGAGAGTGCTGGCGCTGGCCATGAGCAGCACGGCACTGATGACGACCGCTGTCTCGGCCTTGCCTGTGCAGCAAGCCCTGTCCTTAGCCGCAGGCGAAACCAAGGTGGTGGATCTCCCTCTGGCCGAGGGTGATTACCTGCGTGGTCAACTGAGCGGTAATGGACCGATACAGGCGCTGATAGTCGATGCCGATGGCGAGCCGGTGCGTTATCTGACCCGCGTGAATGATGTGGATGCGCGGGTGGCGTTTCGCGCACCTGAAGGTCAGGCGTATCAGCTGAGGCTGAGTGCGGCTGACACTCCGGTTGAGATGAAACTGGCGTTGGAAAAAGCCCCCTTGCTGGCGCCGGGACAGACCAATAAGCCCGAGATGGACAGTCCGCGTGTACGTGAAGCGCTGGCGTCTCTGGATGCCGGCAAACCGGTTGAACAGGTCTGGTCAGAGCTGACGGCAGCAGGTACGCCCCTGGTGGAATGGCCGCAGGATCTGCCGGCTGCCGGGTTGGATGAAGATGAACGTCTGGTCACCTTTCTGTGGCGTGGCGCCAGAGAACGAGTCTTGTTGTTGGGAGCACCCGGCTACGAGCATGATCCGCTGTTTCGATTGGGGGACTCGGATATCTGGTTCCGCAGTTACCGTCTGCCCAGTGATACGCGCATGAGCTATAAGCTGGCGCCGGATGTACCTCAGGTCGCAGGCACTGAACGCGAACAGCGGGTGGCGATTATGGCAACCGCACAGCAAGACCCGATGAACCCTGACCAGTGGTCGCCGGACGGTCTCAGGGATGTATACAACACCGCATCCATTCTTGAACTGGATCAGGCTCCCTCTGATCAGTGGCTCAAGGGCGAGCAGCCGCTGACAGAAACGCAGCATTACCGCCTGAGCAGTGAACGCCTGGGCAATACTCGTGCGGTGGATATCTGGCTGCCGGAGGGCATCGAGGCAGGCTCAGGTGCACAGGTTCCCTTGGCGATTTTCTTTGACGGGGCCGAATACCAGTCTCGTGTGCCGACCCCGCGTATTCTGGCCAACCTGATCGAGTCAGGCCATATTCCGCCGACAGTGGCGGTCTTTGTGAGTAATCCGAGCCAGGCGGCACGGCGAACGGAGCTGCCCTGCAATGCGGACTTTGCCGATTTTATGGCGCAGGAGTTGCAGCCTTTCGTTGTGGATAAAACCGGCCTGAGTTTCACTGGGGATAAAACCCTGCTGGCCGGTGCCAGCTTCGGTGGTTTGGCATCCGCCTGTACCGCCTATCGTTATCCACAGCAGTTTGGTCTGGTGCTAAGCCAGTCCGGTTCATTCTGGTGGAGTCCGGCCAATGCCGAGCGTCCGGAATGGCTCAATGCACAGCTGGCAACCTCGGAAACCTTGCCGATCCGTTTCTACCTGAGTGCGGGCCGGTTCGAAACCGACTTTGGCGAGAGCGGTATTCTCAATGCCAATCGCCAGCTGGAGCAGATCCTGCAAGTGAAAGGTTACCCGGTGAAACTCGACGAATTCAGTGCCGGGCATGACTACTTCCACTGGCGTGCAACGCTGGGGCAGGGGCTGGTCCAACTGTTGGGCAGTGAAGGTCTATAGCAGCGACTGATTGTGGCTGCGGGCAAGCTCCACAAAGGCGTGCAGGTAATCCACCTGCACGTCGTCCTTGCGCAGGCCCAGATAAATCTGTTTATCCACACCCGACTCGCCCAGTCGCAGGGGATGTAGCGGCAGACGCTGTTGATATTCCTCTACCAGCCAGCGGGGCAGGGCGGCGACGCCACGGCCTGCGGCCACCATCTGCAGCATGATATCCGTGGTTTCAATCTGCTTGTGCCTACGCGGGCTGCAGCCTGCCGGGGTCAGGAAGCGGCTGAAAATATCGAGACGATCGGCTTCAACCGGATAGGTGATCAGAGTGTCCTTAACCAGTTGCTGCGGCTCGACCTGCGTCTGCCCAAACAGCGCATGCTCAGGACCCACCACCAGCACCTGTTCGTAGTCGAAGACCGGCTCGAATATCACCCCGCTGCGGTGCAGGGGATCGGGTGTGACCAGCAGGTCGATTTCATGACCATAGAGCGCGCCCATGCCGCCAAACTGGAATTTCTGCCGCACGTCCACATCCACATCCGGCCACTGTTTCAGATAAGGGCTGACCACTTTCAACAGCCATTGGTAACAGGGGTGACATTCCATGCCGATGCGCAGCGTGCCGCGCTGACCACTGGCAAATTGCTGCATCATCGCTTCCGCATGCTCGAACTGGGGCAACAGCCGCTCCGCCAGACGCAGCAGGTACTCTCCGGCCTGAGTCAGGCGTAAACGGCGGCCTTCCTTCTGCCATACCGGCGTACCCAGCTGTTGTTCCAGCTTGCGTACCGAATGGCTCAATGCCGATTGAGTTAAACAGAGAGTATCAGCGGCGGCGGTCAGCGAACCCTGCTGATCGACGGCGCGCAGAATCATCAGATGGTGGCGTTCAAGCATATCAATCCATGAATTAAGCTAATTTTTCGATGAGATAATGCCATTATTTTTCATCATTCATAAGGGCTAGCATCTCTCTCTAAATGAATCAGGGAGAGAGTCATGAGCCTGCCAACTGCAACCAAGATCCGTCTACATAACCTGGGCTTCCCACGTATTGGTGCCCGCCGTGAACTGAAGTTTGCTCAGGAAGCCTTCTGGAAAGGGGCGTCCAGTGAAGCTGAATTGATGGCCACCGCGGCCGAACTGCGACAGCAGAACTGGCAGCGTCAGTCGGGGCTGGACCTGATACCCGTCGGGGACTTTTCTCTGTATGACCAGGTGCTGGATATGAGCTTTACGCTGGGTAATCTGCCAACCCGTATTCAGGGCCTGGCAGGCTCGGAGCTGGATCAGTACTTCCGTGTCGCCCGTGGTCGCTCAGCTCAGGATGCTGAGCACAGTACTGTGCATGCCGGTGAAATGACCAAGTGGTTCGATACCAACTACCACTACATCGTGCCTGAATTCAGTGCTGATACCTGTTTCAAGCTGAATCCTGAGCGTTTGCTGACACAGCTGCAGGAAGCGCGAGAGCAGGGTCATAACGTCAAACCGGTGCTGATCGGTCCGATCACCTATCTGTTGCTGGGCAAGGCCAAGGACGAGACTCAGCCCCTGAGCCTGCTGGCGCAACTGTTGCCGGTGTACGCTGAACTGCTCCACTTGCTGGCAGAACAGGGCGTGGAATGGGTACAGATCGATGAACCTGCGCTGGTGACCGACCTTGCACCTCACTGGCAAGACGCCTTTCGTACCGCCTATGCCGCCTTGTCCGATAGTGGCGTCAAATTGCTGTTAACCACCTATTTTGGCCAGCTGCACGAGAATCTGGCGCTGGCCTGCTCCTTGCCGGTGGCCGGTCTGCATCTGGATGCGATTAACGCGCGTCATGAAGTGGCTCAGGTTATAGAGCAGCTGAATGCGGAGCAGGTGCTGTCGCTGGGCGTGATCAACGGTCGCAACATTTGGCGCACCGATCTGAGTACGCTGCTGGACTGGCTGGAACCTTTGGCGCAACAGTTGGGAGAACGGCTGTGGATAGCGCCTTCCTGTTCTCTGCTGCATGTGCCGGTGGACCTGACCAGTGAGCAGACCCTGGATGCCGAGATCCAATCCTGGCTGGCGTTTGCTCAGCAGAAACTGGATGAGCTGAGGGTTATCCACAGTGCTCTTAATCATGGCCGGGACTCGGTGGTGGCCGAATTGGCGGAAAATCTGGCAGCCCTGAACAGTCGTCGTACCTCACCGCGAGTGCATAACCCGCGCGTGCAGAAGACGGTGAGCGCTATAGATGCATCACTGGGCGAACGTAACAGTCCCTATCCACAGCGTGCAGCACTTCAGCGCGACAAGCTGAAGCTGCCGTTGTATCCGACCACGACCATCGGCTCCTTTCCACAAACACAGACCATTCGTAAGACACGTCTTGCGTTTAAAAAAGGTGAACTGGATACCGCTGAATACGAAAGCTGTATGAAGCAGGAGATCGAGTTCGCGGTTAAGCAGCAGGAAGCCCTGGGGCTGGACGTTTTGGTGCACGGTGAAGCCGAGCGTAACGACATGGTGGAGTATTTCGGCGAGCAGCTGGATGGCTATGCCTTCAGCCAGTTCGGCTGGGTGCAGTCCTACGGCTCTCGTTGTGTGAAACCGCCGATTCTGTTTGGTGATATCAGCCGCCCCCAGGCGATGACGGTGGATTGGATTCTGTACGCCCAGTCGCTCACCAACAAACCGATGAAAGGCATGCTGACGGGGCCGGTGACCATTCTGAACTGGTCCTTTGTGCGCGATGATCAGCCTCGTTCACTCAGCTGTTATCAGCTGGCACTGGCGATCCGCGAAGAGGTGCAGGATCTGGAAGCGGCAGGAATCGGTATCATCCAGATTGATGAAGCGGCCCTGCGCGAAGGCTTGCCGTTGCGTCGCAGCCAGTGGGCCGAGTATCTGAACTGGGCGGTGGAAGCCTACCGCATCAGCGCCAACGGTGTGGCGGATGGGACCCAGATCCACACCCATATGTGCTACTCGGAGTTTAACGACATCATCGAGTCGATTGCCTGCATGGATGCGGACGTGATCACCATTGAGACCTCCCGCTCCGATATGGAGCTGCTGGATGTGTTCGACGAGTTCCTGTATCCGAACGAGATCGGTCCGGGTGTCTACGATATCCACAGTCCGAATATTCCATCAGTAGAACAGATGGTTGAACTGATGCGTCTGGCTGCTCTGCGTATTCCGGCCGAACGCCTCTGGGTGAATCCTGATTGTGGTTTGAAAACCCGCCAGTGGAGCGAGGTGATTCCTGCACTGCAGAACATGGTGGAAGCGGCCAGACTGCTGCGTGCAGACAGGGCCGAAGCGGCTTAGATGCCGTGTCTCGACAGGATGGGGCGAAGCCCCGTCCCGTTCCGAGGTTAACGCTGGAGTTGCAGCAAAAGATCTATTTTTTTGATTAATTCAATAATTCTGGCCAGATTGATGGCATCAGGCTGATGTATGACTATTAGTTCATCAAGCCGCGACCTGATTTGAACTGAATTGTCGGTACGAACAGCGGCTTCCTTGAATCCACAGGAGCACGCCTTATGTCAGCTAAACAACCCACCGTTTTTGTACCCCATGGTGCAGGCCCCTGCTTCTTCATGGACTGGAACCCTGCCGATGCCTGGGACAAGATGGCCGCCTATCTGCGAGGTATTCGCGATAGCCTGCCGGAGCAACCCAGGGCGATTCTGATGGTGTCTGCGCATTGGCTGGAGTCCGAGTTCCGAGTTACCAGCGGTGCCAACCCGGAATTGATTTTTGATTACTACGGTTTCCCCAAGCATACCTATGAACTGACCTATCCATCCCCCGGCGCGCCTGAGCTGGCGCAGCAGGTAGTGGAACTGCTGCGCAATGCAGGTCTGGCGGCCGCGGGAGATGATGATCGCGGTTATGACCATGGCATGTTTATCCCGCTTAAGCTGATGTTCCCTGAAGCTGAAATTCCGGTGGTACAGCTGTCCTTGCGCCAGGATATGGACCCTGAAGCACATCTGCAGGCGGGTCGTGCCCTGGCGTCACTGCGTGAGCAGGGCGTGTTGATTGTCGGCAGCGGCATGAGCTTCCACAACATGCAGGGCTATCGCGACCCGCGCTTTGGTCCCATCTCGGATGAGTTCGATGCCTGGCTGAAAGACACTGTGGAGGCTGATCCTGTCCAGTGCCGGGAGGGCCTCAGCAACTGGACTCAGGCGCCTAAGGCGCGCCTGTGCCATCCGCCCCGTGCCGAGGAGCATCTGATACCACTGATGGTGACCGCCGGTGCCGCGGGAGAGGATCGCGGTCAGCATGTATTTACCGATCGCGTGCTGGAGACTACATTGTCGGGCTATCAGTTCGGCTAATCGTTGGGCCGAGGGTAAGGGTCAAGCAAGGAGTCTCCGATGAACACACTGGTTGCAGTTTATGGTTCACTCAAACGGGGTCAGAGTAATCATCACTTTCTGGCGACTGCAGAGTTCAGGGGAGCGGCTCGGCTTGAGGGCTTTGCGCTTTATGATCTGGGGCCCTGGCCTGGTGCCAAACGAGAGCCCGGTGTACTTCATGTGGAGGTCTTTGCCGTTGATGCACAGACCTTCGCTGCATTGGATGAGCTGGAAGACTATTGTGCTCATGCACCTGAACAGGGGGTATACGACCGCATCGAGGTAGACACCGATCATGGCCGTGCCTGGATCTATCTGTACAACCTGAATGTCCACCCGAAGCAACGAAGAGAAACCGGGCACTGGGGGTAGTTTCAATTCCGGGATCAGAAGTTTCATATAAGAATATTTCATACATAAAATATTCGTGCTTAAATCTTTATCAATGATCAGCTGAGGGTATGGACGAATCAATGGATAGCGAACTGGCACTTAAAACCTGGTTTCGGATGCTGTCGAACACGGCACTGATTGAACAGGAACTCCGCACGCTGTTCGTAAATGAGTTCAATGTGACCCTGCCCCAATTCGACCTCATGGCCGCACTGCATCATGCCGGTGGCTGCGAGAAGATGTCGGCTCTGTCCAAGTGGATGAAAGTGTCCAACGGCAATATCACCGGTGTGGTGGATCGCCTGGAGCGGGATGGACTGGTCGCACGCCAGGCCTTGCCGGAAGATCGTCGCGTCAAGATTATCCATCTCACCGAGACGGGGAATGAGGTCTTCACGCAGATGGCGAAACGCCACAAGGAATGGATATCGACACTGCTGAATGAGATCAACGAAGGCGATCTTGAGCAGTTGCATCTTCAGCTGATGCAGTTGAGCAAAACAATAAAAAGAAAACTTCAGTAGCCTGATGGAGCCCAACATGCGGTATTCACGTGAAGAACTGATCCGCTTCAGACACTGCGATCCTGCCGGGATCGTGTTCTATCCCCGATATCTGGAAATCGTCAACGATACCGTAGAAGACTGGTTTGAACATATGGGGTTTGCGTTCAAAACCATGCAACAGCGTTTTGGTGCAGGGGTCCCCACCGTCAATCTTAATATCCGCTTCGCATCCCCCTGCCGCCAGGGCGATCGGTTGCAACTATCACTAGTATGCAACCGCATCGGTGACAGCTCCATCGTGCTCAGTATCCGCTCTGCTCAGGCAGACAGTCCGGTATTTGAGGCTGAAGTGGTGCTCTGTTTCACCAGCATCGGCGAGCGGGTGGAAAAACTCAGCATTCCGGCCGAGCTTCGTCATCAGATACAGCAGTATCTGGACGAAAGAGTGGCCGCGACGGCCTAGCAGCCTACCCAACAATCTGCACAACAATAATAAGAGAGACACACTATGGACACTGTCCTGGAACAACCCCGGCCTGTCCTGGCCAGGGGGTACTATCACCGGTTGCTGACCGGCTGTGGTGTGCTTGCGGCGCTGATGTTTGCCCTGATGGGGGCGCTGGTGTGCACCGATATCTTTCTGCGTAACCTGACCACTGTCTCCATTCCATGGACCGTTGAGGTCTGTGAGTACCTGTTGATGACTGCCACCATGTTGGCCGCACCCTGGCTGTTGTATCAGGAAGGGCATATTCGCATCGACCTGCTGCTGCGAGCACTGGCGCCGGGTTGGCGTGTATGGGCGGATCGCCTGATCAGTGCCATGGGCCTGTTGATCTGTGTGTTGCTGACCTGGTTTGCCATCGATGTGGCACAGGACAAGGCACAGCAGGGCAGCCTGGTGTTCAAGGTACTGGTGTTTCCCGAGTGGTGGCTGAACCTGCCGATGATTCTGGGCTTTGGCCTGATGACGCTGGAGTTTGCGCGCCGTCTGTTACCGCTGTCTTCTGCTACACCCGAAGAGGAGGCGCTGTGATGGAGTGGTATCACGCACTGATGATCATGCTGGGGACGCTGTTTACCCTGATGCTGGTCGGGCTGCCGGTGGCCTTCGCTTTCCTCGGCGTCAATCTGCTCGGAGCCTGGCTGTTTATGGGGGGGGAGGCCGGACTTGCACAGCTGGTGCGCAACTCGGTCAGTGCCATCAGCAGTTTTTCCCTGACACCCATCCCTCTGTTCGTAATGATGGGGGAGTTGTTGTTCCATACCGGACTGGCGTTTCGCGCCATCTCCAGTATTGAACAGCTGATTACCCGCTTGCCGGGCCGCCTGTCGGTGGTGTCCATTCTGGGCGGTACCACCTTCGCCGCGCTATCCGGCTCGACCATAGCGAACACCGCCATGATGGGCAGCGCCATGCTGCCGGAAATGCTCAAACGCGGTTATCACCCGACGCTTGCCATGGGTCCGATCATGGCCGTTGGCGGCATCGCCATGCTGATTCCGCCGTCGGCGTTGGCGGTGATGCTGGGCAGTCTGGCCGGTGTGTCCATTAGCGGATTGCTGGTGGGCGGCATTATTCCGGGCTTGTTGATGGCGGCAGGCTTCCTGGCCTATGTCATTCTGCGTTCACGCAAGGAAGAGGCTGATCAGGCTGATGAAGCGGCACAGCTGGATATTGGACAGCCCAGCCGTTGGCAGCGCTGGTGGCCCTTCTTCCGCGATGTGGTGCCTCTGCTGGGTATCTTCGTGGCAGTGGTGGGCTGCATGCTGGCGGGTTGGGCGTCTCCGACCGAGTCGGCGGCCATCGGGGTACTGGCTTCCCTGATTGCGACTCTGGCCTACCGCACCCTGACGCTGAAAAACCTGATGATTTCGCTGCTGGAGACCACCAAGGTATCCGTCATCATCCTGTTCGTACTGGTGGCTTCTACCGGCTTCTCCCAGCAGCTCAGTTTCTCTGGCGCTACTGGCGGACTGCTGTCGCTGATTACCGATTATGAGCTGTCGGCCTTCTGGCTGGTGGTGGGCATGCTGGCGATCATTCTGATCATGGGCTGTGTCATCGACCAGGTCAGCATGATGATGATTACCCTGCCGTTCTTCATGCCGCTGGCAGCGGCCGCGGGTATCGACCCGGTATGGCTGGGCGTGATGATGCTGATCGCCATGGAACTGGGGCTGCTGACACCACCCTTTGGGCTGCTGCTGATGGTGATGCAGGGCGTAGTACCCAAGTCCATTCGCTTGCCCCAGATTTACGCAGCGGCGGTTCCTTTCCTGCTGATCGAGGCGCTGGTGCTGGTACTCATCCTGCTGGTGCCCTGGCTGGCAACGGGGCTTCCGGGACTGATGAAATAGCTCAATCAAGATCTGATAACAATGAACGGCCCAGAGCCGACTAAAAACGACATCCAATACCCAACACAATGGTGAAGTGCATGAATAATAAATCTAAGAAATTGCTCTGCGGTAGCCTGCTGGTTCTGTCCCCGATGATGGCTCAGGCCGCTGAGGTTACGCTGAAGGCGGTATCGGCCTTTGGCCCGGATACCTACTTTAACCAGCGCTTTGCGCAGTTCGTCGAAAAGGTGAACGCCGAAGGTAAGGGACTGGTTCAGATCAATGTGGTGGGCGGTCCTGAAGCGATCCCGCCGTTCGAAATCGGTAACGCCGTGCGTGCAGGGATCGTCGATATTGCCAACACCACCGGTGTATTCCACGCCAATATGGTGCCGGAAACCCTGGCCATGACCCTGACCAACAAGTCGATGGCGGAACTGCGCGAAAACGGCGGTCATGCACTGATGGATCAGCTGCACCGCGACAAGGCCAATATGTTGTGGCTGGCGCGTCTGTCCGATGGCATCCAGTACCACGTCTACACCAACAAGGAGGTTGACTCGATCAACTTCTCCGGCCTCAAGCTGCGCAGTGTGCCGGTGTACCGTCCTTTCTTCCAGGCGCTGGAGGCAACTCCACTGCAGGTGGCGCCCGGTGAAGTGTTTACGGCACTGGAGCGCGGTGTAGTGGATGGCTACGGCTGGCCGGCAACGGGCATCTTTGACCTGGGCTGGCAGGAAAAAACGGCCTATCGCGTGGAACCCGGTTTCTACAACGTGGAGATCAGCCTGTTCATGAATCAGAACAGCTGGTCGAAACTGGATGATGAACAGCGCGACTTCCTCAATAAACAGGTTGCCTGGGTTGAATCTCTGAACGCCGAAGCGGCCAAGAACGCCGCTGTGGAAAAGCAGAAGCAGGCTGAGGCCGGTATTCAAGCCATCGAGTTGAGCCCGGAGCAGGGCGAACGCTTCCAGCAGTTGTCTCAGCAGGCGGGCTGGCAGGCGCTTGAACAGATCAGTCCGAATCAGGTCGGTGCACTGAAAGCACACTTCGGTAGCTGATTCCCAACGGGCCCGTCCACAGGGCGGGCTCTGTCGAGTTCCAAGTCTACTCAGACCAGATCTGTCGGGTGATCCAATGTCAGACAAAAAACTGATGAGCCGTTATCCCTCTTCGGCTTATCTGCAACGCCGTGCGCGTCGTCGACTGCCCGGTTTTGTATTCGATTATCTTGAAGGAGGCAGCGGGCGACAGGCCGGGCTGGCCCGCAATACACACGGCTTTGATCAGGCCGAGCTGATGCCGCGCTATTTCAATTGCTGCGACGGGATTGATCTGGCCACAGGGCTCTTTGGTCAGGACTATCAGGTTCCCTTCGGCGTCGCGCCTATTGGCATGGACGGACTGATCTGCCCGCGTGCGGTCAGTCATCTGGCGCGAGCGGCATACCAGCATGGCTGCCCACTGGTCGCCAGTACGTTCTCGACCTCGTCGCTGGAAGAGGTTGCTGAACTGGCGGGCCGTAATGCCTGGTTTCAACTCTACCCCTTCAGCGATGCGGCAATTGAATCCGACATCCTCGACCGGGCTGAGCAGGCGGGCTACCGGGTGCTGGTGGTGACCGTCGATGTGCCGGTGGGTGGGCGGCGTGAGCGCGACATGCGAAATGGTCTGTCCCTGCCACCACGTCCCAGTCTGGGGATTTGCGCCGATGTGATGAGCCATCCTGGCTGGGCACTGCGACAACTGGGTGCGGGTATGCCCAGCTTTCGCAATTTGCATCCCTATAAGCGCTCATCCAACGATTTTTTACCGGCCAAGGTGGAAGGCGCCGTGTCCTGGCAACGGCTGGAAGGCTTTCGCCGCCGCTGGCCGGGCACCCTGGTGGTCAAGGGCGTGCTGCACCCCGAAGATGCCCGGCGCTGCCAGAGCCTTGGGGTTGACGGCATTATCGTGTCCAACCATGGCGGCCGTCAGCTCGATGCCTGTCCCTCCACCCTCGATATGCTGCCCGCCATTCGTCAGGCGGTCGGGCCAGCATTTCCGCTGCTGGTCGACAGCGGTATTCGGTCTGGTCTGGATGTGGCCCGTGCACTGGCGGCGGGTGCCGACTTTGCGTTGCTGGGGCGCACCTTCATGTACGCCATGGCGGCGCTGGGCGAGGCCGGCGCAGATCACAGTATGCGGATGTTGAAAGACGAACTGGAGAATGCCCTGCAGATGATCCGCTGTCCCGACATCAATGAATTGAAACACTGGCACTCGCAGTCTGCGATGCCCACGGCAAGGGAGACTCACCATGGCTGAGCGTTCATTCAAGAAAGAAGTCAAAAAACTGCATGCCGGCGCCGGTGAAACCTTTCAGGGTGAAGGTATCCTGGCCGTTACCAAAGCCTTGCTGCAGTCCGGGGTCGCCTATGTAGGTGGTTACCAGGGCTCACCCATCTCCCATCTGATGGATGTGCTGGCGGATGCCAAGGACGAGATCCTGGATGAAATGGGCGTCCACTTCGAGACCAGCGCCAGTGAGGCGACGGCTGCAGCCATGCTGTCGGCGTCGGTTCACTATCCACTGCGTGGTGCGGTTACCTGGAAATCCACCGTGGGTACCAACGTGGCCTCCGATGCCTTGGCTAACCTGGCCTCCGGTGGTGTCACCGGCGGTACGGTGATTGTGATTGGCGAAGACTACGGCGAAGGCTCCTCGATCATGCAGGAGCGTACCCATGCGTTTGCGATGAAGTCCCATATCTGGCTGCTGGACCCTCGCCCCAACCTGCCCAGCATTGTGGATGCGGTGGAGAAAAGTTTCGAGCTGTCCGAAGCCAGTAATACGCCGGTCATGCTGCAGATGCGCATTCGCGCCTGTCATGTACATGGACACTTTACCGCCAAGGACAATGTGAAGCCGTCGTTTACGCTGGCTGATGCATTGGAAAACCCCAAGCGGGATCTGAGTCGCATCGTGTTGCCACCCTCAACCTTTGTGCATGAAAAGGAAAAGCTGGAGCATCGACTGCCGGCCGCGATTCAGTTCATCAAGGAGCACCGTCTCAACGAGGTCTTCGATGGATCTCGGCAGGATATTGGTCTGGTGGTACAGGGTGGTTGCTATAACACCACCCTGCGAGCGCTGGAGCATCTGGGACTGGCCGATGCCTACGGCAACTCCGAGATTCCTCTGTATGTACTGAATGTGGCATTTCCGCTGGTGGATGACGAGCTGCTGGCGTTTGCCAAGGGGAAATCCGCCGTGCTGCTGATCGAGGAAGGCGGGCCCGAATTCATCGAGCATGAGGTCAACAGCATCTTTGCCCGTGCCGGCTGCAAAACGAAATTGCTGGGCAAGTCAGTACTGCCGCGATATGGCGAGTACACCTGTGATGTGATCAAGGGTGGCCTGCGCAAGTTCCTGCAGCAACAGACCGAGGATCTGCTGCAGGACGAGGTTGCGCTGAAGCTGGTACCGTCAAAACCGCTCTCCGTCGAAGCGCTTGACGCGGCTGTACCGGCACGTCCGGCCGGGTTCTGCACCGGCTGTCCAGAGCGACCGGTGTTCTCCGCCATCAAACAGGTGCAGCGGGAGCAGGGCGATTTCCACATCAGCTGCGATATCGGCTGTCACCTGTTTTCCATCCTGCCGCCGTTCAATCTCGGTGCGACCACCATGGGCTATGGCCTGGGCGGTGCTTCGGCTTCGGCATTCAACGTACCCTCCAGCAAACCGGCCATCGCCATTATGGGCGATGGCGGCTTCTGGCATAACGGTCTGACCAGCGGCATCGGCAACTCGGTATTCAACAAGAGTGACGGCGTGAATCTGATTATCGATAACGCCTATACCGCGGCCACGGGCGGACAGGACATCCTGTCCTCCAAGGCCGACAACCCTGAACGTTCAACCCAGCATTCCATTGCACGTGCAGTAGAGGGTGTGGGTGTGAAATGGGTGAAAACGCTCAGTCGCACCTACGACGTCAAGGCGATGAAGCAAATACTGCGGGAGGCTATCACCACCAAAGGTGTCGGCCCCAAAGTCATAGTGGCGCAGTCGGAATGCATGCTGAATCGTCAGCGACGTGAGAAACGCGAACGGCGTCAGGAGATTCAGGCGGGCCAGCGCGTGGTAGAAAGCCGCTTTGCCATCGACGGTGATACCTGCACCGGCGACCGTGCCTGTATCCGCCTGTCGGGCTGCCCGTCACTGACCGTTAAACCCAACCCGGACCCCTGGCGCAGTGACCCGGTTACCCATATCGACAACAGCTGTGTCGGCTGTGGCCTTTGTGGCGAAAATGTCCATGCCGACATTCTCTGTCCGTCATTCGTCAAGGTGGAAGTTGTCCGCAACGCCGGCTGGTTTGAGCGTCAGCGTCGCCGCATGTCGCAGGCCGTGATTGGCTGGCTGCAACGTCGCGCCGCCAAACAGCAAGAACTGGAGCTGCTGGAAGGAGTATCCCAATGAGTACCAATAAACAGCGGATCAATATCGCCATCACCGCCATGGGCGGTCAGGGCGGCGGTGTTTTGGCAGACTGGATCATCGGTATGGCCGAGCATTCTGGCTGGATTGCCCAGACCACCTCGGTCCCCGGTGTTGCCCAGCGCACGGGTGCGACCATCTACTATCTGGAACTGTTCAAGCCGATCGGCAGCCACACGGAAGCGCCCGTGCTGTCCCTGTCTCCGGCGAATGGCGATGTGGATCTGGTCATTGCCGCCGAGCTGATGGAGGCCGGTCGCGCCATTCAGCGCGGTTTCGTGACCCCTGATCGCACAACCCTGATCGCCTCTTCACATCGTGCCTACGCGGTCTCCGAGAAAGAAGCTTTGGGCAACGCACTGTCGGATTCCAACCTTATCCATCAGGCCGCCAATGAGATGGCCCAGCGTTACCTCTGTTTCGATATGGCGGCGCTGGCAACGCAGACCGGCAGTGTGGTCAGCGCAGTGCTGTTCGGCGCGCTGTGCGGCAGCCGGGTATTGCCGTTTGAGCGGGAAGCCTTTGAACAGGCGATCCGCAACGGTGGCGTGGGTGTCGATGCGAGCTTGCGTGCCTTTGCTGCGGGTCATGACCAGGCATTGAAAGGAGATGGCTGCACCGACGTGCCGCAGGTGGCACCTCAGGTGAGCAAGTGGACTTACAGGGGGCAGGATGCCGGAATCCGGCAGATGCTGACACGGCTGGAGCAGGATTTTCCCGCCGAGCTGGTTGTGCCTATGACGGAAGCCGTACGTCGCTTGCTGGACCACACCGGGCTGGCATACGCCGAGCTGTATCTTGAGCGCATGCAACAGATGCTGCAGCTGGAGCAGGCGGCCAAACTCACCGATACGCACGCGCTGAGCCAGCGGGTGGCGGCTCGTCTGGCCGTTTGGATGGCCTATGAAGACACCATCCGTGTTGCCGAGATCAAGACCCGCTCACGTCGATTCCAGGGGCTGTATGAGGAAGTGGGTATCGATGCGCAGCAGGTGTCCTATTTCCATGAATACCTGCATCCCCGTATCGAAGAAGTCGCCGAGACGCTGCCCGCCGGGTTGGGACGCTGGGTACTGAAAACGGGCTGGGCGTCAGCCGTGCTGAACCGTCTGTTCGCCGGACCCAAAACCGTGTCGACACAAAGTTTGCGCGGCTTTCTGCCCCTGTATCTGGTGGCGCGCATGCGTCGCTGGCGCCATCGTACCCTCAGGTATGAACTGGAACAGGCGCGTATCGAGCAATGGTTGGGGCTGCTGGCCGAGGTGGCACGCACCGATGTGACGCTGGCCTTGGAAGTGGCGCAGCTGCCGGAACTGATCAAGGGGTATGGCAAAACTCATGCTCGCGGGCTGCGTAACTTCAGCATCCTGTGTCAGGCCGCCAAACACCTGCAGGGACAGGCTGATTCCGCAGCCAAGTTGGCTGCGTTGCATCAGGCCGCACTGCAAAGTGAAGCCGGCACCGAACTGGCCGCTGCCTTGCGTGAAGCGGGGATGGAAGCTCTAGCGCATGAGCTGGGGCATCCGAATGTGCAGGCTCAGGTGGTGCAGGTGATGGAGCCTCAGACGGCAGGTTGAGGGTGTGTGTGGTTGCTGGTGCCTAGCCCCGCAGCCACTCCTCAACCCACGCGCGAATATCTGAACCGGGGCTCAAGGCTTCGACTGCGCCCATGCGGAAGTGCTCGGTATAGGGTTTGAAGCCGCCACTCAGCATGCGGTCGTAGGGGCAGGTTTCGGTCGGGTCCACGTAAAGAATGATCGCCTGTCCCTGACTGCCCTGATAGGCCTGCAGACAGAATTGCACCACGGATTCGCTGCTGCCGACCACCAGTACCAGATCATCCAGCGTCAATGAGTTCATCAGGTCGTGCAGATCTCGATAGACCGGTGCGATCTCGCCAAAGAACACCACATTGGGTTTGAAGTGGGGCGGATGGGCTGCATGGTCAAAGGCTTCATAACCGATCGGCTGGATTTCGTCTTCAGCCAGGTTCACCAGCTCCAGCAGATTGCCGTGAATATGTTCCACTTCAGTGCTGCCGGCGCGTTCGTGCAGATCATCCACATTGGTGGTCATCAGGCGAACACGGTCGCCATACTTTTGCTGCAGTTCGGCGATGGCCTGGTGGGCAGGGTTGGGCTCTACGCCTTGCAGCGCCGTGCGGCGAGCGTTATAGAACTCGTGAACCAGATCGTAGTTTTGCTCAAAGGTATCAATGTTGCAGACATCTTCAATGCGGTGGTTGTGCCAGAGGCCGTCAGGACCGGTGCGAAAGGTCGGAACACCGGACTCGGCGGAGATACCGGCACCTGTGAAAATGATTAGACGTCGGGTGCTGTTGCGGTTGTTCATGCTGTGGACCTCACAGTAATTGCTCGGTCCAGTGTACCAGCCCCGTTAGCGGTGGGAACACTGGCGACAGAGGACTGCCGCCAGTGTGGTGGGGGCCTGATCAGCTCAGGTTATAGAAGAACACCACCAGCACGGCGACCGGGGTGATGAACTTGAGGGTGTTGTACCAGAGCTTGAAACTGCCCTCGGACAGGGACAGTTCGTTCTGCAGCGCCTGCTTGGACATGAACCAGCCCACCAGTACGGCCACCAGCAGACCACCCAGCGGCAGCAGGATGTTGGCAGTCAGGTAGTCGAGCAGGTCAAAGATGGTCTTGCCTTCAAACATGGCGAACATGCCCAACGGTGTTACATCGGACCAGAGGTTCAGCGACAGGATGGACGCGATGCCCAGTACCCAGCACACCAGACCGGCGATCAGCGTACTCAGGGTGCGGTTCATGCCTTTCTGCTCTTCCAGCCATTCCACCAGCGGCTCCAGCAGGGAAATGCCGGAAGTCCAGGCCGCAAACACCAGCAGTACGAAGAACAGGGTGCCGAACAGGGTGCCCATCGGCATCTGACCAAAGGCCAGCGGCAGGGTCTGGAAGATAAGACCCGGACCAGCGCCCGGCTCCATGCCGTTGGCGAAGACGATCGGGAAAATGGCCAGACCGGCCAACAGGGCAACACCGGTATCCATCACGGACACGGTGACGGAGGCTTTGGCGATAGACACGTTTTTCGGCAGGTAGGAACCGTAGGCCATCATCACCGCCATACCCAGGCTCAACGTGAAGAAGGCGTGGCCCAGAGCAACCAATACACCGGAGGTGGTGAGTTTGGAAAAGTCCGGCTGGAACAGGAAGCTGACCGCTTCGCCGAAATGACCGGAGGTCATGGCATAACCCACCATGATCAGCAGCAGCACAAACAGACCCGGCATCAGGATGCTGGTGGCGCGCTCCAGACCCGAGCTGACACCACGGGCAACGACAACCATTACCAGTGCCATAAACAGGGTATGCCAGCTGAGCAGTGTCATCGGATCGCTAAGCAGACCTGAGAAAATGCCGCCCACGGCGTCGGCGGTTTGACCGCTGAACTGGCCTGCGGCCGAGGTGCCGACGTAGGACAGGGCCCAACCGCCGATCACCGAATAGAAAGAGAGAATTAAAAAACCGGCCAAAACGCCGATGGCGCCGACCCACTTCCATGCCGGGTTCAGCTTGTCCCGCTGTGTAATCTGACGCAGGCTGTTGACCGGACTGTGACCACCGCGACGGCCTATCAATACTTCCGCCATCATGATCGGTATGCCCACGACGGCGATACAGATCAGGTAAACCAATACAAAGGCCCCGCCACCGTTTTCACCGGTGATGTAGGGGAATTTCCAGATGTTACCCAACCCCACGGCAGAGCCGGTGGCGGCCAGAATAAAGGCCATGCGTGATGACCAGAAACCACGCCTGGTTTGAGTGCCTTCCTGTACGCCGGTTGCGGTTGCGGAAGATGAGTAGGACATAGCTGTCTCCTGCTTGGATTTTCTTGTTTTCGGGGGACAGGAGCTGACCGGAGGCCTACAGAAGCAGGCCTGAATCAGCTCAAGTGTTTTCCAGGGAACTGAAAATCTATCTGCGTTGCCGAATACATCGTTAAAAAACGGCTGCCTCGATTACGATTTTCAGTCCCCTGTAGAAGGTTGCTAATTAGCCTGCCTTGGCCAGAGAACCATCCTGCTGCGGTCGAACAAAGTCGAACCGTTCTTCAGCCAGCTCGTTGGCGATGATGCCGGTGGGGCGGCCTTCGCGGTCGGAACGGGTGAAAATTTCGCTCAGGGTGTCGCCGATGGTTTCGACGTGGGCGCGCACCTTCTCGGGCTCGTAGCCGGTACGGCCGTGGAAGACGTCGATGATGCCACCGGCGTTGATGACAAAGTCGGGGGCGTAGAGGATACCCTGCCGCATCAGCAGAGCGTCATGCTCGGGGCGTTCCAACAGGTTGTTGGCGGCACCGGCAACGATGCTGGCTTTCAGCTGTGGGATGCTGGTGTCGTTCAGTACCGCACCCAGTGCACAGGGCGCAACCACATCCACCGGCAGGGTCAGAATCTCTTCAGCACTGACCGGTGTGGCGCCGAATTCGGCGACCGCACGATCCATCTGGTCCTGATGGATGTCATAGACCCAGAGCTGCGCACCGGCTTCATGCAGATGTCGCGCCAGACGGTAACCGACATTGCCGATGCCCTGCACGGCCACTTTCAGCCCGGTCAGATCCGTGCGTCCCAGCTTGTGCTGTACGGCCGCCTTGAGGCCGACGAAGGTGCCATAGGCAGTTGCCGGAGAAGGGTCACCATCACTGGGCTTGCCATCGAAACCGATGTGAGTGGACACGCCGGCCACCTGAGTGGTGCAGCGGCCCATCACCTTAAGGTCAGGTACGCTGGTGCCTGAGTCTTCAGCGGCGATATAGCGACCGCCCAGCTGTTCCAGACAGCGGCCCATTGCCTCCATCAGCTCCTCGGTTTTGTGCTGGCGTGGGTCGCCGATAATCACGGACTTGCCGCCGCCCAGATCCAGGTTGGCCAGAGCCGACTTGTAGGTCATGCCCTTGGACAGACGCAGTACATCGCGCAGGGCTTCCTCATCACTGGCGTAGGGGTACATGCGGCAGCCGCCCAGTGCCGGGCCGCGGGAGCTGTTGTGGACGGCGACGATCGCCTTGAGACCGGTTTTAGGGTCGGTGAAGAAACAAACCTGTTCGTGGTTGTCGAATTCGGGATGTGAAAATACGTTCATCTGCTTTGCCTTAGGTAATCGCTGGCCGTGACGCGCCCTGTGGACGCATCGCCGGCTACAAAAAAGTGTTTGGAATTAGCGGAGCGGGCCGAACGACTCGTTAACAGCCGCTCGGCTCCTCGTTTTTATGGCAGCTGTTTAAATGGCTGCCTGGCTCAGATCCGACGCTTCGGGACGGATGGCGTTGCGCAGCTGTTCGCGCTCCTGCCGTGCCGCCTCGTAGGCCTTCTCCTTAACCGGCCCGTAGCCACGAATCCGGCTGGGCAGTGCCGCCAGCGTTCGTGCCGCCTCCAGCTGGCTGCGCTCCAGATGCTGCAGCAGCCAGTGGATATCGGCTTCGTACTCGCGGATCAGGCTCCGCTCCAGACGACGGTCGGCGCCATAGCCGAACAGGTCCAGCGGCGTACCGCGCAGGGATTTGAGTCCGGCCAGCAGTTTGAAGCCTTGCTCCATCCAGGGGCCGAACTTGATTTTGCGTGGGCGAGCGCCGTCCTTGCTGCGGCTCAGCAAAGGCGGAGCCAGGTTGAATTCGAGTTCGTAATCGCCTTCGAACTCTTCCTCCAGCTGACGGCGCAGGCTGCCGTTACTGAACAGGCGGGCCACTTCGTACTCGTCCTTGTAGGCCAGTACCTTGGCGTAGTTTTCGGCCACAGCACGCACCAGAATGGCATCGCCCCCCAGTTTGGTGTCGGCAGCCTGTTTCACCTTGTTGACCAGCGCTTCGTAGCGCTGGGCCAGACGGGCGTTCTGGTATTCGCTCAGGTGGCGCTTGTTGCGCTCGATCACCTGATCCAGGGACTCCAGAATCTGCAGCGGATTGCCCTTGGGCTGCTGCGGGAAGGCCAGTGCCTTGACCGCCTCAAGATCATGTGCAGCACGGCGGCCCCAGAGAAACGCCAGCTTGTTCTTGTCGACCGCGACATTGTTCAGCTCGATGGCACGTTCGATGGACTCGGCTTTGAGCGGCAACAGACCTTGCTGATAGGCAAAACCGACGGTGAACAGGTTCACGGCCATGCCGTCACCCATCAGCGCCTTGGCCAGCGCGCCTGCATCCAGGAACCAGCTGCCATCAGCCTTGGAGGCTTCACGAATGGTGGCTTCCATCGCCTCACCCGGGTATTTCAGGTCCGGGTTGCGGGTGAAGGCTGCAGGCATGGCGGCTTCGGTGTTGACCAGACTGCGCGAGAAACGGTTGTCCAGTTTGGCCAGGGCTTCATCACTGGCAGCAACCATCAGGTCGAACGCCAGCATCAGATCGGCTTCACCGGCGGGGATACGCACGGCGTGGATGTCTTCCTGACGGTTGCCGATACGAATATGGCTGACCACAGCGCCAAATTTCTGTGCCAGACCGGCCTGGTCGAGAATGGCGACACCCTTGCCTTCCAGATGCGCGGCCATGCCGAGCAGGGCGCTGACGGTGACTACGCCGGTACCGCCGACGCCGGTCAGCAGGATACTGTAGGGATCATGTTCTCCGACGAATTTGGGCTCCGGCAGTTCGGCGAAATGGACATCCTGGCTGACGCCAGCGGGCTTCTTCAGCTTGCCGCCTTTCACGGTCACGAAGCTGGGGCAGAAACCGCGGACACAGCTGAAGTCCTTGTTACAGGCGGACTGGTCGATGCTGCGCTTGCGGCCCTTGTCGGTTTCCTTGGGCAGGATCGACAGACAGTTGGACTGAATACCGCAGTCGCCGCAACCCTCACAGACATCGGCATGGATCATCACACGCTGATCCGGATCGACCATGCTGCCGCGCTTGCGACGACGGCGCTTTTCGGCGGCACAGGTCTGGTCGTAGATCATGACCGAACAGCCTTCGATCTCGCGCAGCTCGCGCTGTACCGCATCCAGATCATCACGGTGATGGAAGGTGGTGCGGTCGGCAAAGTCGGCCCGTGATGGGTACTTGTCGATATCATCACTGACTACGGCGATGCGGCGAACGCCTTCACCATAGAGCTGATGGGTGATCTGCTGCACGCTAAGAGAGCCGTCTACCGGCTGACCACCGGTCATGGCCACAGCATCGTTGTACAGGATCTTGTAGGTGATGTTGGCACCGGAGGCGATGGCGGCTCGGATCGCCAGCAAACCGGAATGGAAATAGGTGCCGTCACCCAGGTTCTGGAATACGTGTTTCTGTTTGGTAAAAGGTGCCTGGCCCAGCCAGGTCACGCCTTCACCGCCCATCTGGGTGAAGGTGTCGGTACCGCGATCCATCCAGGTGGCCATGTAGTGACAGCCGATGCCGCCGAGGGCACGGCTGCCTTCCGGCACCTGAGTGGATGTGTTGTGCGGGCAGCCGGAGCAAAAATGCGGGGTGCGCTCCAGACGTTCCTTCGGCTGCGCCAGACTGGATTCCTTCTCGGTGAGGAAGTCGAGGCGCTCGCGCAGCTTGTCGGTGCAGAAACGATCTTTCAGGCGGCTGGCGATCGCACGGGCCACCATGGCCGGCGTCAGTTCGGACACAGACGGCAGCAGTTCGGCTCCCAGCTCATCACATTTGCCGATGATGCGCGGGCGCTGCTGGTCCTGCCAGCTGTACAGCTGAGTGCGGATCTGGTCTTCGATCAGGCCACGCTTCTCTTCCACCACCAGAATCTCTTCCAGACCTGAGGCAAACTCGAAGAGTCCTTCCGGCTCCAGCGGCCAGGGCATGGCGACCTTGTACACACTGAGTCCGATCGCTTCACGCTCGGCTTCACCCAGACCCAGATCAGACAGCGCCTGAATCACATCCAGATAGGATTTGCCGGTGGTGACGATGCCGATGCGCGGCTGGCTGGCGCTCAGTACGATCTTGTCGAGGCGGTTGGCACGGCAGAAGGCTTTGGCAGCGGCCAGCTTGTAGCGGTGCAGGCGTTCTTCCTGCTCCAGCGGCTTGTCCGGCCAGCGGGCATTGAGGCCATCAGAGGGCAGCTCGAAATGCTCGGGAATTTTGATGTCGATGTGGCTCAGGTCCAGATTGGCGGTGATGGAGGAGTCCATCACTTCGGCCAATGCCTTGAAGCCTACCCAGCAGCCGCTGAAACGTGACATGGCCCAGCCATACAGGCCCAGATCGAGAATTTCCTGAACGCCACTGGGGTTAAGTACCGGCATGGACGCGTCCATGAAGGCGTAGTCACTCTGATGCGGCAGGGTGGAGGATTTGCAGGCATGGTCGTCGCCGGCTACAGCCAGCACACCACCATACTGAGAACTGCCGGCGGCGTTGGCGTGCTTGAACACATCACCGGTGCGATCGACACCCGGACCCTTGCCATACCAGAGTGCGAAGACGCCATCATATTCGGCCCCTTCGAAAATATTGACCTGTTGTGAACCCCAGACGGCGGTTGCGCCCAGGTCTTCGTTCACGCCCGGCAGGAAGTGAACCTTGCGGTCCTTGAGATACTGCTTGGCTTGCCAGAGGGTCTTGTCGAAGTTGCCCAGTGGCGAGCCACGATAACCGGAGATGAAACCGGCGGTATTGAGGCCGTTGAGCTTATCGAGTCGGGCCTGCAACAGGGGGAGTCGTGCCAGTGCCTGGCTGCCGGTCATGTATACCGGGCCGGATTCGCGTTCCCAAACATCGTTGAGACTGACATCACGCATAGGATCACCTTTTTCCACAAACGCCGGGTACAGGCACAGGCATGCCCTGACCGGACAGAAAACCGAATTGGAGTCGGAACGGGTTCAGTAACGGATCAGACGGAAATGGCCTGAGTCATCGGCGCTTGTGCGCCTGAGAACCCAATGGAAAAGGATGGGGGTGTAACGGGTGTGCATAGACCACGCGCTGGGCGCAGTTGAGCCAGGAAAGCGGTGTGCATTGTCATGGTGAAATCCTCAACCACCTGCCCGGATCACGGAGCGGCGGCTTTGCTTTTGTTTTTGTTGTTCGGATTTTGGCCCTGAGGCGATTTCTGTGTTCGGGCGCCCTCATGAGGTGGCGAACAGCACTCAAGCTAGAGCGCTTTTGCAATCGGGTCAATGTCTATTTTGTAACCATGACAATCTTAAAAAAGGTGTGGTCTTTTCAGGACAGCGGGTTTTTGTCACGCAGTTGTAACCCGGTCAAAGTTACACTATTGTCTTCTGGTATATACCAGTTTTTCGAAGGGGGACGAGATGGTAAAAAACGCGATCATCGCCGAAATTGAAAATATTTTCGTGGAAATGGGCAACAATACCTACGGTGAAGGAATTACCCAAACCGAGCACGGTGTGCAGTGCGCCGAACTGGCACTGCGAGCTGGTGAAGGTCCTGAATTGATTACTGCCGCCTTGCTGCATGACATTGGTCACCTGCTGGAAGAGGTGAGTGCCGAGCACGGCAATCTCCGTCATGACAAGGTGGGAGCCGACTACCTGTTGCCGATTTTTGGTGAAGCGGTGTCTGAACCTGTACGCCTTCATGCTCAGGCCAAGCGCTATTTGTGTACGGTGGAAGACGGCTATCTGGAAGGACTTTCTGAGGCTTCGGCCTACTCTTTGAAGCATCAGGGCGGTTTGATGACCGAGGATGAAGCCGCAGCATTTCGAGAGAATCCCTATTTCGATGCGGCCATCAAACTGCGTCGCTGGGATGACGAAGGCAAGAACCCTGAACTGGCGTCGTTGCCCTTTAATCGCTACGACGAATTTATGCAGGCGGCGCTGAGCTGAGCCATCGGCAGCGCTGACAGAAGCACACCAGATCTTCACGTATACTCCTGCCAGCAATAACGGCAGGAGTCATGAACATGCGGGTATGGGATCAGCAGCCACTGTCCACAGAAAATTTGTTAGAGCAGCTGGAAATGCTGGGCGCAGTGCTGGTTATTCAGCGTCAGGTGTTACAGCTGTCACTGCTGGATCTGCATTTTGCCTTTCGCTGGACCGATGATCTGGAGGGTTGGATACAAGCATGCCGTGCTGAGGACACTGATATATCAATATTATTTATTGATGTTGCTGCTACGAAAATTGAACAATCTAATTTGGCTCAATATGCACGGCAGCTGGAAATTGATTATTCGCCTCAGCCGGATGCGGATACGGCGTTTAAACTGCATCGACAACAGGTAGAGATGGAGCAGCCCGCTGTGGAGCGTATTCTGATCAGCCTGAGGATGAGTGATTCAGACCAGGTACTGGTCTGTGATTACATTCTTTGAAAGTTTGCTGAGGTCCCGAATCTCAGGACCACAGCAGGCGTGCCAGGCGTAATTCCAGGTGGGATTCAGGCGGATGCTTTCGCCGGTTCATCCGGCACCGTTTTATTTTCCGTCTTGTGTTTTGCCCCCAGCACTTCAGCCAGTGTCCCTCGCGTGAGACGGCCGGTCAGCTGGCCTTGCTCATCCACGACCGGCAGCGGGCAATCCGCATCCAGCGTGCTGGGAATCACGGTTTCCAGCACGGCCTGGGGCTCGAGCGGCTCAACCGGTTCGTACAAGGCTTCGGTCAGATCGGCATCCTTATCTGCCTTGTAGGCTTGTTCAAGGGTGTCTGCTTTAACCGTTCCCTGATAGCCCTCTTCATTGACGATATAGCCGTAGTCTCGATCGAAGCCTTTCATCTGCTGCAGCGCACCGGTGATGGTATCGGCCGTGATGCGATAGGCCGGGGCCTTCATCACGGTTTCCACGGTGAGGGCGCGGGCACGGTTTACGTCCCGTACAAAGGCTTCCACGTAGTCGGTGGCCGGATGCAACAAAATCTCTTCGGGTTCTCCCTGCTGTACCACTTCACCGTCCTTGAGGATGGCGATGCGGTCTCCAAGACGCAGCGCTTCATCCAGGTCGTGAGTGATGAAAATGATGGTCTTGTGCAGTTGTTCCTGCAGTTGCACCAGCTGGTCCTGCATCTCCGAACGGATCAGAGGGTCCAGCGCCGAGAAAGCCTCATCCATCAACAGAATTTCGGCATCGGTGCAGAGCGCACGGGCCAGACCTACCCGCTGTTGCTGGCCGCCGGAAAGCTGTGCCGGGAACTGCTCTTCGTATCCGGCAAGACCCACTGTCTCCAGCCACTTGCGAGCACGTTCCAGCGCGTCTGACTTGTTCACACCCTGAATGCGCAGGCCATAGGCCACGTTATCCAGCACTGTTTTGTGCGGCAGCAGGCCAAAGCGCTGGAACACCATCGACATCTTGTGACGGCGAAACTCTTCCAGCTCCTTCTTGCCCAGTTTCATCACATCGGTGCCTTCCACCTTGATCACGCCCTCGGTGGGATCGATCAAGCGGTTGAAGTGACGGATCAGGGTGGATTTACCCGAGCCGGACAGCCCCATGATGACAAAGATTTCACCGGCATTGATGGTCAGGTTGATGTTCTTTAGACCCAATGTATGTCCGGTTGCTGCAAGTATTTCGTCCTTGCTCTTGCCCTCGTGCACCAGCGGCATGTGTTTGGCCGGGTTGTTGCCGAACAGCTTGTACAGGTTCTCAACCTGAATCAGAGGCTCAGCCATGGTCCATACCTCCCAGATGACGTTGTGTGCGTTTGGCGTAAGCCTGAGATACACGGTCGAAGATGATGGCCAGGGCAACAATGGCCAGACCATTGAGCAGACCCAGAGTGAAATACTGGTTGGTAATCGATTTCAGCACCGGCTGGCCAAGGCCTGCCACGCCGATCATGGACGCGATGACGACCATGGAAAGGGCCATCATGATGGTCTGGTTAATTCCCGCCATGATGGTCGGCATGGCCAGTGGCAGCTGCACACCCAGCAGGCGCTGCATGGGACTGGCACCATAGGCCGTAGCGGCTTCCAGTACATCCTTGTCGACCAGGCGGATGCCCAGATTGGTCAGGCGGATGACCGGCGGAATGGCATAAATGATCACCGCGATAACACCGGGAATCTTGCCGATACCCAACAGCATGACGACCGGGATCAGATACACGAAGGCGGGCATGGTCTGCATGATGTCCAGGATAGGGGTCACGACCATCTGGATGCGGTTGGAGCGGGCCATGAGTATCCCGATGGGGACGCCCAGGATGATGGCCATGAAGGTACAGACCAGAATGATGCTCATGGTACTCATGGCATCGTCCCACATGCCGAAGTAGCCGATCAGGAAGAAGGACACCACCACACTGAGGCTCAGCTTCCAGGAACGGCTGGCAAGATAGGCGAGGCCGGCCACAATGGCGATCACCAGCCACCAGGGCGTGGCCAGCAGCAGTTTCTCAAACCAGACCAGAAAGGTGAGCAGAGGGTCAAAAAAGGATTCGATCATCTCGCCATTTTCACGTGAAAAATCACGGTAGGCGGTATCAAGGGTTTTGCGGATGTCGCGCAGCTCACTGCGATCGAGCTGCGGAATCTCGGTAAGCCAGTTGGATTCAGCCATGCTGGGCCTCCAGTCAAAAAGGGGCCGGGCCTTGCGACCTGACCCCTGTCACGCATTTACACGCTATCAGGCCGTTAGAGGGCGTCTTTGACCTTCTTGACCACGTCAGCAGACAACCAAGAGGTCCAGATGTCTTCATGCTCCAGCAGGAAGTTCTCCATGGCATATTCGCCATCGGCCTGGTTGTCTTCCATCCAGGCAAGGAGACCGTTCATCTGTTCGTTGGTAAAGGCGCGTTTGGTCAGATATTCGTAAGCTTCGGGTGCGCGCTGGGCGAAGCCTTCAGTGGTTACGGTCTGGACCAGAGACGGCGGGTACATGGTGACCACATCATCGGTGCAGTCGGCGTTGGTGATGCAGTTCACGTAGGCGTCCTTGTCGATGCCGCTGCCGAAATCAACTTTCACCATGTTGTATTTACCCAGTACGGACGTGGGTGCCCAGTAGTAGCCGAACCAGGGTTCCTTGCGCTCATAGGCTTTGGCGATGGCACCGGACAAACCTGCACCGGAGCCCGGATCGATGATGTCAAAACCGGCATCTTCCAGTTTCAGGGATCGGAACAGGTTGCCTGCTGAAATCTGGCAGTTCCAGCCTGCCGGGCAACTGTAGAAGGCGCCACGGTCGGGGTCTTCAGGATGTTCGAACAGTTTGACGTTTTTCTTGATGCCCTCGATGGTGGCCAGACTGGGGTCTTGTTCAACCATATAGGCCGGGACCCAAAAGCCCTCTTCACCGCCATCGGACAGGGACTTGCCGGCATAGCGCAGGCGGCCTTCCTCAACACCCTTGTCCAGCGCTTCCTTGAGCGAGTTGCTCCACATTTCCGGTGCGATGTCCGGTTCACCCTTTTCGATCATGGAGGTGCCGGTGGGCATGGTATCGCCAGGCACCAGAGAGGCATCACAGCCAAAGCCGTGTTCGAGAATGAAGCGATCAACATTGGCGATCAAACTGGCAGAGCTCCAGTTCATGTCGGCGATGGTGACCTTACCGCATTCGCTGGCCTGCGCCAGGCTGCTGCTCATGGCGAGCGGAAGTACGGCCAGAAGCGCGGTAGTCGTAAGAGCTTTTTTCATGTTCTCTCCACTTGTGATGGTCGGAAACTGAGCGTTTACAAAATTATGTTGTAAAACTAATATTTAGAGTACAAATGATTCGTGTGCGAATCAATTTGGTTTTTGTCATATTAGCCCAACGTTTTTATTACGTTTGCTGTGGCTTATCTCGATCGCAGTGGACGAAGCAAGAAATAAACCAGAATGACCGACCCTTTGAATAATGCTCATTACTGGCGAGACATCGTTGTCTGTCTGCGCCAGATAATGCGTGCGAGCGACCTGCACTCACGGCAGGTCAAAAAAGTCTGTGGCCTGACCCTCCCCCAAGTCATGCTGCTGCGCTCTATCGCTGATCAGGGGGACGTTAGAGTGAGTAATCTGGCGCGGGACATTTCCCTGAGCCAGGCGACGGTAACCAGTATTCTGGATCGTCTGGAAGCACGTGGACTGGTTGAAAGGGTCCGCAGTCTGAGTGATCGGCGGATCGTCAATGCGCGTCTTACGGCAGAGGGCCTGAGCATGCTGGAAGGGGCTCCCGAGCTGCTGGACGAGCGCTTTATGCAGCGTTTTGTTGCACTACCACCCGAGGAAAGAACACAACTGGTGCAGTCGCTGCAGCAATTGGCAGCGCTGATGGATCAGGAGTGAAACAGCGGGGCTGCTGAACACAGCCCCGGCAGGGTATTACATCTGAGACTGCAGGTAGTTCTGCAGGCCGACCTTGTCGATCAGGCCCAGCTGTTTTTCCAGCCAGTAGGCGTGATCTTCTTCGGTATCTTCCAGCTGCTGGCGCAGCATGGCACGGGTCTGGTAATCCTGCTCCTGCTCGCACAGAGCGATGGCATCACGCAGATTCTGGGCCACGCTATATTCGGTGTTCAGATCGTTCTGCAGCATCTCGGGAACGGTTTTACCCACATGGATGGGATCGCGGGTGACCATGTTCGGGGTGCCTTCGAGGAACAGAATACGTTCGATCATCAGCTTGGCGTGGCCTTTTTCATCATCAAACTCGTGAGCAATGCGCTCATACAGTTTGTTCAGACCCCAATCGGCATACATTTCGGAGTGAATGAAGTACTGGTCCATGGCGGCCAGCTCACCGGCCAGCAGTTTGTTCAGTACATCGATGACTTTCTGGTTGCCTTTCATCGTTTAGTCCTCTTCGATAGCCGATTGCAGATAGTTCTGGATGCCCATTTCACCAATCAGGTGCTGTTGCGCTTCAATCCAGTCCACGTGTTCCTCTTCCTGTTCCAGAATTTCCACCAGCAATGCACGGCTGACGTAATCCCTGGCGGCTTCACACTGTGCGATCACGTCACGCAGAAGTGAGAGCTGCTCCATCTGCAGTGTCATGTCGCCCTGCAGCATCTCTTCGGTATCTTCACCGATACGCAGACGCTCCAGGTGCTGCAGGTTGGGCAGGCCTTCCAGGAACAGAATGCGTTCGATCAGCTTATCGGCCTGCTTCATGTCCAGAATCGACTTTTTATAGGCCTTGTGATTGAGCTTTTCCAGACCCCAGTTTTTAAAGATGCGCGCATGCAAAAAATACTGGTTGATGGACGTCAGCTCCAGGGTCAGCACCTTGTTCAGCTGCTGCACCAGTGCTTGATCTTGCTTCATTCTGTCCCCCTTGGTAGCCGGTTTTCAGGGCCGGCTCCGGATAATTGAGTGTCTAGTGTAGTACGACAGTACACAGAGTGTAGCGTCAGATTTTCTGTTCTGCACGTTAAAAAGCCATGTAACTTGTTGAAGTTAAAAGGGGAAGGCGACTGAAAATCAGAGTCGTTTTCATGCCGGGGGCAAGTGTTTGAAAACCTGAGAAAAATAATCAGGCTTTTATTTGAGAATATAGTTGCAAATAAGAATGATTATACTTACAGTAGGAGCTGTTCATTGACAGGTCTGACTCACTTACGGGCACTGAAGCCGTGTGTCCCAGGTGATTGGCGCCACCTCCCAACTCCCCGGGAGGTGGCGATTTTTTTATCTGCCTTATTCCTATGTTGTTCATGTTCAGTTGAACAGTCTCCGTTTGACCTCACTCCCTTGACTGCCTATCATCCGCTCCAGCTTCTGGTGTGTGGAAAGTGCTTTCCATCACTTAAACGGGAAGTCGGTGCGCAGGTGTTTGTTTCTCGACTCTGCAATCCCGACACTGCCCCCGCAACGGTAAAAGTGTGAAGCGATAACAGATGCCACTGTATCCATTGATATGGGAAGGCGTTATCGCTTTGGGTATGCGTACCCAGCGCTTGAGTCCGGAGACCGGCCCGAAGCAAAGCAGTCGGTATCGCGGTGGGCGATCAGCACTGACGTCTCCTGCCCTCGGTGCGTCTGTCTGTTCCTGTTACCCCCGCGACCCGTTAACCCAAATGCGTGCGGGTGGGTGCGCAAGGAATCGGACACACAATGAAATACCTTTCTTTACCGGCAGCAATGCTGCTCGGCAGTTCTGCTATCGCTGTTCAGGCACAAACGTCTTCAGATACGCTGCTGGTAACGGCAACACGTACAGCGCAAACCGCTGACCAGGCACTGGCATCTGTCAGCGTGATCGATCGTGCCGAGATCGAGCGCAAACAGGCCCAGACCGTTACCGAGTTGCTGGAAAGCACCCCCGGCCTGACTGTTGTGAACAATGGTGGCCGTGGCAAGGCAACCTCTATCTCCCTGCGTGGTACCTCTTCTGACCAGGTATTGGTGCTGATTGATGGTATAAAGGTTGGTTCTGCCACTTTGGGCTCCACAGCGTTTGAACACCTGGCCGTCGATCAGATTGAACGTATTGAAGTGGTTCGAGGCCCGCGTTCATCCCTGTATGGCTCTGAAGCCATCGGTGGTGTGGTGCATATCTTTACCCGTAAGGGCGAGCAGGGCTTTAACCCGCGCTTCAGTGTTGGTGCCGGCAGTGATTCGGCCCGCGAAGTGACCTTGGGTGCATCCGGTGGCAACGACAAGGGTTGGTACAACCTGAGTATCAGTGACTTCCGCACCGATGGCTTCAACGCCAAGCAGGAAGGCACTTATGGCTACAACTCTGATGATGATGGCTACGATAACCGCTCCTATGCCCTCAGCGGTGGTTATCAGCTGACGGACCGTCTGGAAGGTCGCCTGAGCTGGTCTCAGAACCGTGGCGATAACGAATATGACGGCGGCAACGACTTTGATGATTACAGCAATGAATCACGCCTGCAGACCCTGGGCGGTGAGCTGCGTCTGGCCGTAACCGACAGCTGGAACCTGAACCTTACAGCCGGTCAGAGCCGCGACAAGGGTACGGTATACGGTGATGGTGTTTACCAGAGTCATATCGAAACCCGGCGCGACACCACCAGCCTGCAGAGCGAGCACAGCTTCTCGCATAGCCAGCTGACCTGGGGTGTGGATTACCAGAACGACGAAGTCACCAGCAGCAATGCCTATGCCGTCAGCGAACGTGACAATCTGGGCGTGTTTGCACTCTATCAGCTTTATATGGGGCAGCATGACCTGGCATTCAGCCTGCGCGGCGATGACAACGAACAGTTTGGCAACGAAACCACCGGCTCCATCGCCTGGGGTATGGAGCTGCCACACGCGCTGCGCCTGACCGCCAGCTATGGCACTGCGTTCAGTGCACCGACCTTTAATGACCTCTACTGGCCGGGTTCAGGTAATCCTGATCTGCAGCCGGAAGAGTCCGATTCCTGGGAACTGGGCCTGTCCGGTGATCATGCCGGTATCCAGTGGTCTGCCAACCTGTACCAGAACGATGTGGATAACCTGATCGCCTGGGCACCCAACGATGAAGGTTTCTGGGTTCCGATGAACGTGGACCAGGCCCGTATCCGTGGTCTTGAGCTGGCTGCCGCAACCCGTCTGGCTGATTGGGATCTGAGCACCACGCTGGACCTGATGGATCCCAAGGATCGCAACACCGATGAGCTGCTCAAACGTCGTCCGCGCAAAACGCTCAATGTTTCCGCAGATCGTGATTTTGGCAGCTATACCCTGGGCGGCTCTCTGCGTGCAGTGGGTAAACGTGAAGACGGCAGCGCCGAGCTGGAAGCCTACACCCGTGTCGATGTGCGCGGCAGCTATCAGTTGACTCAGGATTGGGCACTGAAGGCCAAGATCGAAAACCTGCTGGATGAAGAGTACGAAACCGCCAAGGGCTATAACCAGCCTGATCGTACCTACTGGCTGTCACTGCACTACGCGCCCTAAGGGCGCTTCTCTGAAGGAGTAGAACGATGATCAAACTGGCGCAGCGTGATCAGCTGGTGGTGGGCTTTGGCCTGATTATTCTAATGGCGCTGACCCGAGGGCAGCACTTTGCGTCAGTTGATCATTTGCCCAGCGCATCCTGGGCAGTGTTCTTCCTGGCGGGTATTTTCCTGCGCCCTCTGTGGGCGTTTCCGTTGCTGTTTCTGGAAAGCGTACTGCTGGATATCAGTTCGCTGGGACTCAGCGGCGCGGCTTCCCATTGCATTACTCAGGCCTACGCCATGCTGGTGCCGGCCTATGCATCGCTTTGGTATGCCGGTCGGGTCTATGCACGCGTGCATGTGGATAACCTGAAAACACTGGGTTCCTTGCTGGGCTGCCTGCTGGTTGGGGCCTTTGTCTGCAACCTGTTCTCCAGTGGTGGTTACTACTTCCTGTCGGGTCGTTTTGAAACCACATCTCTGGCAGGCCTCTGGGAGCGCATTGAACTCTACTTCCCGGGTAAACTCTTGCCTTTGATGGGCTACACCGCCGTAGCGGCGATGCTGTTTGCCCTCAGACGTCAAGTGAAAACCTGGAAGGAGTTGAATCACAATGTCTGATGACCGGAACCCTAACGAACATCAGGACGCCAGCCGTGACGAACGCCACAAGGCGCGGATGGAGCGCAAGAAAGCCGTTGTTGATCAGGCGATTGCACGTGCCGACCGTGATCAGGGCGTGTTGCTGGTCCTGACCGGAAACGGCAAGGGCAAAAGCAGCTCGGCCTTTGGCATGCTGGCGCGCGCACTCGGACACGGGATGCAGGTGGGTGTGGTGCAGTTCATCAAGGGCAGTTTCAGCACCGGGGAAGAGGCGTTTTTCCGTCGCTTCCCCGAAGTGCGTTACCACGTGATGGGAGAGGGCTTTACCTGGGAAACCCAGAATCGTGAGCGTGATGTTCAGGCTGCATCCGCCGCCTGGGACAAGGCACGTGAACTGCTGGCAGACCCTGAAGTATCACTGGTGGTGCTGGATGAACTGAATATCGCACTCAAGTACCAGTACGTGGATCTGGATGAGCTGCTGGAAGCGCTGCGTAATCGCCCCGCGATGCAGCATGTGGTGGTGACCGGTCGCGGCGCACCTCAGAAGCTGATCGAAGCGGCGGATACGGTCACCGAGATGCAGGTGGTCAAGCACGCATTCAAGGATGGCATCCGCGCACAGAAGGGCGTTGAGTTGTGAGTACTGACTCACTTCAGGCGCGTCATTGCCCGGCGGTGTTGATCTCGGCACCGGCCTCGGGGCAGGGCAAGACTACCGTTACGGCTGCTTTGGCGCGCTTGCATATCAATCAGGGTCGCAAGGTTCGTGTTTTTAAAACAGGACCTGACTTTCTCGATCCGATGATTTTGAACCATGCCTGCGGTTGTGCCGTGGAGCAGCTGGATCTGTTTATGGGCTCCCCCGAGTTGTGCAAACAACAGCTCTGGGAAGCCGCGGGTGAAGCCGACCTGATCCTGATCGAGGGCGTAATGGGGCTGTTTGATGGCAACCCATCCAGCGCTGATCTTGCCGAACTCTTTGGCATTCCGGTACTGGCAGTGATTGATGCGGGTGGCATGGCACAGACCTTCGCCGCGCTAGCGCATGGCCTTGCCAGTTTCCGGCCACAACTGCCGTTCAGCGGTGTGCTGGGCAATCGGGTAGGCAGTCCAGGTCATGGTCAAATGTTGGCTGAAGCCCTGCCTGAACATCTGCGCTGGTACGGTGCCTTGCCGCGCGACGAAGTGATCAGCCTGCCCAGTCGTCACCTTGGCCTGGTGCAGGGCGATGAGATTGCCGATCTTGAACAGCGAATCGAAACCGCTGCTGAAGCACTGGAACAGAGCGCTGGCACTGAGCTGCCTCCGCCGGTCCGGTTTGAGCCTCAAGCCATCGCTTCCGTTGAGCCTCTGTTGAGTGGTGTACGTGTAGGTGTGGCGCGTGATGCGGCCTTTTCGTTTATCTATGCGGCCAACCTGAACACGCTTGAGCGACTGGGTGCCGAGCTGGTGTTCTTCTCGCCGCTGCTGGATCAGCACTTGCCGGACGTGGATGCACTCTGGCTTCCGGGAGGCTATCCGGAGCTGCATCTTGAAGCTCTGGCTGGCAACAGGACGCTGATGGGCGATGTAAAGACTCACTATCTGGCCAACAAGCCGATTCTGGCGGAATGTGGTGGCATGCTTTGGCTGGGCGAAGAGCTGACCTCTCTGGACGGTGAAAACGGCAGTCTCTGTGGTCTGCTGCCGTCAAAGGCACAGATGCAGAAACGTTTTGCCGCACTGGGGCTCCAGCGTCTGGTGCTGGATGGGCAAGAGGTGCGTGGGCATACCTTCCACCACTCGGTAACCGAGACGGAACTGGAACCGATAGCACGCGGTGAATGCCCCAATGGCCGTCGTGCCGCAGAGCCTGTGTATCGACTCAAGCGTCTGACCGCCTCCTATATCCATCTCTATTTCCCCTCCAACCCGGTGGCTGTCGCACAGCTGCTCAAGCCCTGATTCCGGATGCTGGCGCTGCAACTGATCGCTGCCGTGCTGATTGACCGCTGGCTCGGCGAGCCCCGGCGCTGGCATCCTCTGGTCGGGTTTGGCTTCTGTGCCAACTGGCTGGAAGCCCGCATGAATCGGGGCGGTCATCGCCGGTTGAAAGGGCTGCTGATGGTCCTGTTGCTGATATTACCGCCCACCCTGTTCGTGACCGCATTGGTGCAGATCCCGGTAATGGGTGACCTCGTCGCTGTGCTGGTGCTTTGGTTCACTCTGGGGCTGGAAAGCCTGAAACAGCATATACGTCCGATTTATCAGGCACTGCTGGCGGGCGATCTGGATGACGCGCGCCGCCTGACCTCCTATATCTGCAGCCGTGATGCCGCTGAACTGGAAGTGGAACGCACTGCCGTGGAATCGGTTTTGGAGAACGGCAGTGATGCCGTGTTCGGTGCCATCTTCTGGTTTTGTATTGCCGGCGCACCGGGCGCACTGGCATTTCGTTTGATCAATACGCTGGATGCCATGTGGGGGTATCGCAGCGAGCGCTTTTTACAGTTTGGCTGGGCTGCCGCGCGACTGGATGATCTGGCAGGCCTGATTCCGGCACGCCTCACAGCCTTGAGTTATGCCCTGTGCGGTAAAACGCGTCTGGCTCTGCGTTGCTGGCGCCGTCAGGCCCCTTTGCATGACAGCCCCAATGCAGGGCCCGTGATGGCGACAGGTGCCGGGGCTTTGGGCGTGCAACTGGGTGGCCCGACCTGCTATCGCGGAACCTGGGTCAACAAGCCCGTTCTGGGCGAAGGCTCTGCAGCGAAGCCGGAAGATCTGCAGCGGGCACTGCAACTGGTGGACCGTTCCTTGGGCTTGTGGATAAGCGTCATTGCGCTGTTCTGTGTTTATGCGGGGCTGCGGTGATCTCTTTTATCCACATGCTGCATCTGAAGCTTAATCATCCACAGGTACCGATAGGCAGGTTCTGTTGTGCATAATTATAAAGATGCCAATTTATCCCCAGGCCCTATTCATGGAGGGCGCCTGAACGACGCGGTCGGGCGCTTTGGCATTCCACGCGAGCAGTGGCTGGATCTGTCCACAGGCATCAACCCCAATGGCTGGCCAGTACCACCGCTTCCGGTAGAGGTTTTCAACCGTCTGCCGGAGGATGATGACGGTCTTCAGCAGGTTGCCTGTGAATACTACGGTACAGCTGATCTGCTGTTACTGCCCGGATCTCAGGCCGGGATTCAGGCCCTGCCGGAACTGCGATTTGCCCAGTCAGGCTCGGCCCGTGTGGGCGTGCTGGACCCGGCGTATGCCGAACATGGGTTTCGCTGGCAGCAGGCGGGGCATGAGGTTGAATGCTTAGAGGCTGATCAGGTTGAAGACCGTCTGGCGGCCTTGGATGTGCTGGTCTTGATCAACCCCTGTAATCCCAGTGCCATCCGCTTCAACCCTGAGCAGCTGCGTTGCTGGCACAGCATGCTGGAACAGCGAGGTGGCTGGCTGCTGGTGGACGAAGCCTTTATCGATGCGACCCCGGAGCAAAGTCTGATCACTGATCCCATGCCTCCCGGCTTGATTGTGCTGCGTTCGCTGGGCAAGTTCTTTGGTCTGGCCGGCATTCGTGTCGGAGCCATCTGTGCCGAGGCGAGTGTACGAGAGCCCTTGTCCCGACAGCTGGGGCCCTGGGCCATCAGCCATCCGGCGCGATACATTACCCGGCTGGCGCTGGCAGACAGGGACTGGCAGCGGGAGATGAGGGCCAGCCTGAAACAGCAGCAGGACCGCCTGCAGGCACTGCTTGAGCAGTATTTGCCCGGCGATGTGTCCAGCACGGCGCTGTTTGCCTATGTAACCTTTGCCCATGTCACAACGCTTCAGGCCCGCGTCATTGAGCATCGCTGTGCTCAGGCTGGTATTCTGATTCGACGTTTCTATCAGCCTGCGGCGTTGCGCTTTGGTCTGCCGGGCGATGAGGCTGACTGGTTACGGCTGGAAGAAGTTCTTAACGAGATTCATCAATGACTGATCGACAGAAAACACTGATGGTACAGGGCACCACCTCGGATGCGGGCAAGAGCACGCTGGTGGCGGGTCTGTGTCGAGTCCTGCAGCGGCGTGGCATCGCTGTCGCACCGTTCAAGCCGCAGAACATGGCGCTGAACAGCGCTGTGACGGCGGAAGGCGGCGAGATTGGTCGTGCCCAGGCGGTGCAGGCTCAGGCTTGTGGATTACCCCCTCATGTGGATATGAACCCGGTGCTGCTCAAGCCCTGCAGCGATACCGGTGCTCAGGTGATCATTCACGGTCGTGCTGTGGATAATATGGAAGCCAAACGCTACCACGACTATAAGGCTGTCGCCTGGCAGGCGGTGGCCGAGTCTCATCAACGGCTGTGTGATCAGTATGATGCGGTGATGGTTGAGGGCGCTGGCTCTCCCGCCGAGATCAATTTGCGTGACCGTGACATTGCCAACATGGGTTTTGCCGAACGGGTTGATTGTCCGGTCATTCTGATTGCGGATATCGACAAGGGCGGTGTGTTTGCCCATCTGGTCGGCACCCTGGCATTGCTGAGTGAAACCGAGCAGGCACGAATCAAGGGGTTCGTGATCAATCGTTTCCGCGGTGATATTGCCTTGCTGCAATCGGGGCTGGATTGGCTGGAAGACTACACCGGCAAGCCGGTGCTGGGCGTGCTGCCGTATCTGCACGGTCTGCATCTGGAAGCCGAGGATGCCATCAGTGAGGAGCCGGAGATCGAGCGTGCCGATAGAGTGTTGGACGTGGTGGTGCCAGTGCTGCCGCATATCAGTAACCACACCGATTTTGACCCGCTGCGCCTGCATCCTCAGGTGCGCCTGCATTTTATCGGTCCTGACCAGCCAAAACCGCCTGCCGATCTGGTGATTTTGCCGGGTTCCAAGGCGGTACGCCCCGACCTGGACTGGCTCAGATCCCAGGGCTGGGAAGCCTATCTGCAGCGTCATTTGCGCTATGGCGGCAAGCTGCTGGGTATCTGCGGCGGTTACCAGATGCTGGGTCAGCGCATTGCTGATCCTCAGGGAATAGAAGGTGAAGCAGGGGAGAGTCCCGGTCTGGGCTGGTTGCCAACCCTCACGGTGCTGGAGGGTGAGAAAGCGCTGCGCAATGTGCAGGGACGGATGACACTGGCCGGGGAAACAGTGCCGATCAGCGGCTACGAAATTCACTGTGGTGTTACCGAAGTCGCCGACGATTGTCTTCCTCTGGTTGAGCTGGAACAAGGACCTGATGGCGCATCCACTGAAGATGAGCAGGTAGTAGGTACTTACTTGCATGGACTGTTTGAGACCCCGGAGGTGACCCAGCTGGTTCTGCATTGGGCCGGTCTTGAGCAGGCACAGGCACTGGATTACCACCAGTTGCGTGAAGACGGGATCAACCGTCTGGCTGATACGCTGGAGCAGCATCTGGATATGGAGGCTGTATTGGCACTCCTTGAGCTCAAGGCTGAGCTGAAGCAGGAGCTGCCTGGCTGATGGGTCTGCTTTCACGGCTGCTGGCCCTGGCGTGTATGCTGGCGCTTCCGGCATGGGCTTCTGCACGTCCCGAGCGCGTTGTTTCGCTCGACCTGTGCATGGATCGGATGCTGGCACTGCACGCTGATCGCGAGCAGGTAGCTGCGCTTTCACCCATGCACAAGCGTTTTCCGCTGCCCTGGCCGCTGGAAAGCTGGCCCAGCCATGATGGCTCGCTGGAGCAGGTATTCAGCCTCAAGCCGGATTTGATCCTGGTCGGGCAACATAATGCATTGATGATACGTAAGCGCTTGCAAACCTTGCAGCAGCCGGTGGCAATGGTGACCTTGCCGCGCTCTCTGGATGATATCGAAGCCTATGAGCGGCGCGTGCTGGAACTGATCGGTCAGTCGCCTGAGGCGGCGTATCCCGCACCTGAGCCACGGCAGCCTGCGGAGGATGCACCACGCCTCTTGTTATTGGGCCCCAATGGCATAGGTACAGGCCCCAATACGTTTGAAGACCAGATTATTCGCCAAGCCGGCTGGCGCAATTACCTGACCGGTGTGCGCTATGAGCGTCTGGATCTGGAGCGAGTGGTTACTGACCCGCCAGACGCCATTCTTTGGAGTAGCTCTGAGGCTCAGGCGCTGGCCAGCCGTTTTGCAGAGCACCCGGCCCTGAAGCATGGCATTCCTGCAGACGGTTGGTTGACGACCGAGAACTGGCGCTGGCAATGCCCCGGTCCCTGGACCTGGGATCTGATCGATCAGTTACAGACCCAATTACAAAGCCTGTCACAACACTCTTTACAACATATGAGGACGCAATGACCCCTGCGTTGATCCTGTTAATGCTCCTGACCGCACTGGTGTCGCTGCACGTGGGCTCCAGCGATATCGCGGTGCTGGAAGGCCTCTGGCAATGGCTGGAGGGTACTGACAGTGCCGCCGCCATCGTCATCGGCGAGATTCGCCTGCCGCGTACACTTTTGGCCCTGACCGTGGGCGCTGCGCTGGGCATGAGTGGAGCTGCCCTGCAGGGGTTGCTGCGTAACCCGCTGGCAGATCCCGGCTTGACCGGTGCCAGTCAGGGCGCGGCGCTGGGGGCTGCCAGTGTGTTCTATTTCGGTTTGTTTCCGGCTGCCGGTGCAGCAGCACCGGCGCTTGCGGGTTTGATCGGTGCAGGTATCGCCATGTCGCTGATGTTGATGCTTGCCGGCCCCTCGCGTCAGGCGATGGTGATTATGGCAGGCCTGGCGATCTCGACCCTGACGGGGGCTTTGCTGGCCGCCGTACTCAACTTCGCGCCGAATCCCTTTGCCCTGTCTGAGCTGGTGTTCTGGCTGCTGGGGTCGGTCTCCGAGCGTGGACTGGATCATCTCTGGATCCTGTTCCCGGCACTCCTGCTGGGCGGCGGCCTGATCTGGAGCCAGCGGCGCCTGCTGTTGGGGTTGAGCCTTGGTGAACAGGTGGCGCAGAGCATGGGGCTGTCGTACGCCCGTGGCAGTCGACTGATTATTTTGGGCGCAGCCCTGTTGGTGGGCGCCTCGGTTGCGGTTGCCGGTGCCATTGGTTTCGTTGGCCTGTTGGTGCCGCATCTGGTGCGACCTTTGGTGCGTAATCGTCCTGATCGTTTGCTGATTCCGGCTGCATTGGTAGGCGCTATTCTGGTCTGTCTGGCGGATATTGTGGTGCGTGGCATGCCGCCGGGGCGTGAGCTCAAGCTGGGTGTGCTCACCTCTTTGATCGGTGCGCCCCTGTTTATCTGGCTGGTTTGGCAGGAGCGCAAGAAATGGCTCTGATCTCAATCGAACAGCTTCAACTGGATAGCCGGCTGGCCGGCATCAATCTGCAATTGGAGCAGGGTGAATTGCTGGGTGTCATCGGCCCCAACGGTGCGGGCAAATCCTCGCTGCTGGAGTGCATTGCCGGGCTTCAGCCCTATACGGGTCGTATCGAACTGGAAGGGAAAAACCTCAAGCAGGTACAAGGCCTGAAACGTGCTCAACGCATAGCATTGTTGCCACAACGTTGTCAGAGCGCCTGGGCGCTGAAGGTCGCGGATGTGATCGCCCTGGGTCGCCTGCCCTGGGGGGATGAAAATGCGGACATCATTGCGCAGGCAGCACAGCATACAGGGGTATCCGAGTGGCTGGATTCGCGCGTCGACCATCTCTCCGGCGGTGAGCAGGCGCGGGTGTGGCTGGCGCGAGTGCTGGCGGGCCAACCCGATATCATCCTTGCCGACGAACCCCTGGCGAGTCTGGATCTGCATTATCAGCAACGTGTACTGGAGCTGTTGCGTCAGCACGCACAGGTCCAGCGCAGTGTTATCCTGTCGATTCATGACCTGAATCTGGCGGCACACTGGTGTGACCGACTGGTGTTGCTCGATCGTGGCCGCGTGCACGCTATTGGCACGCCCGAAGCAGTGTTGACGCCAGACGCGCTGCGGCAGGTTTATCAGGTCGAGGCTCAAGTTGATTTCAGCGGTGAACAGCCGTTGATCCGTGTACTGGGCTGATGTGCAAGAGGAGCAATGCATGACCACTAATCCATGGCAGTTCAGCGCGTCTGATCGTGAAGCTGTGTACCGTGCCATTCGTGAGCGCCGTGATATGCGCCACTTCAGCGGTGAGCCGCTGGACCCGGAAATCCTTAAGCGTCTGTTACAGGCCGCGCATCAGGCGCCGAGTGTCGGGTTGATGCAGCCCTGGCGCTTTATTCGTATCACCGACAACCAGCTGCGTGGCCGTATCCGTGGTCTGGTTGAGCAGGAGCGTCAGGTGACTGCGGATGCCATGAATGAGCGTGAAGCCGAGTTCCTGCGCCTGAAAGTCGAAGGTATGGATAAGTGCGCCGAGGTCTTGGTGGTTGCGTTGATGGACCAGCGTGAGAAGCACATCTTTGGCCGTCGTACCCTGCCGGAAATGGATCTGGCATCGGTTTCCTGTGCCATCCAGAATCTCTGGCTGGCCGCCCGTGCCGAAGGCGTTGGCGTTGGCTGGGTATCCCTGTTTGACCCCGAAGCATTGGGCGATCTGCTGCAGATGCCTGAAGGCAGCAAGGCGATCGCCGTGCTCTGTATTGGCCCAGTCGACAAGTTTTACGAGCGCCCGATGCTGGAGCAGGAAGGCTGGGCGGAAGCTCAGCCGCTGGAAGCCTTGCTGGCGGAGAACCGTTGGCCAGAAACCGATCAAACTCAGGAGTAAGCGAGCATGAAAATCACTGTTTTCTGTGGTTCCAGTATGGGCAATAGCCCTGTGTATGCCGACGCGGCCAAAGAGCTGGGCGCAGCCTTCGCCCAACAGGATATTGAGCTGGTGTACGGTGGTGGCCATGTTGGGTTGATGGGTACCATTGCCGACGCGGTGCTGGCAGCGGGTGGTCGTGTGCATGGCGTGATTCCGGAGTACCTGCAATCCCGTGAGCTGGCGCATCAGGGCCTGACCACGCTGGATGTGGTGGCGGACATGCATGAGCGCAAGGCGCGTATGGCGGAGCTGGGTGATGCCTTTGTTGCCCTGCCCGGAGGGGTCGGAACCTTTGAAGAGCTGTTTGAGGTCTGGACCTGGGGACAGCTGGGGCATCATGCCAAGCCCTGTGTTTTGTACAACGTGGATGGATTCTACGATTCTCTGCTCAGTTTCGTTCGTCAGACCCAGGCATGCGGATTTATCAAGCAGGCGCATCTGGATATGGTGCAGGTTGTGGATAATCCTGAAGATCTTTTGAGCGCTATCAGAGGCTACGAAGCCCCCGGCCAGAAGTGGTCCTGAGATGCTATTCAGTACCGGCTTTTGTGGCACTGCAGCAAAAGCCCCTGCTTTAAATCTGGTTAAAAAATAAACATTTCATTTGACAGTCCAGCAGAAGTCCGTTGATTATTGTGCAGTGCACAATAAGAATGCGGAGGCGCTGTAATGGAGCCACTTAAGCTGAATCTCGCGCTCCAGGGAGGCGGTGCGCACGGTGCGTTTACCTGGGGAATGTTGGACCGACTGCTGCAGCATCGACCGCTGCAGCTGGAAGGTATCAGTGGTACCAGTGCCGGTGCCATGAATGCCGTGTTGCTCGCCGCAGGATGGCAGCAGGGTGGTGCCGAAGGTGCCCGAGAACTGCTGTCCCGGTTCTGGCATGGTCTGATGATGCCGGGTCCGCTTGATCCGGGGGGCATGAGTCATCACTGGTCACTCTGGTGGCGAGATATGACCAAGCACCTCTCGCCCTATGACCTTAATCCTTTCGATATCAACCCGTTACGCACGCTGCTGGAAGAACTGATCGACTTTGAGGCCCTGCGTAAGCACTCACCCTGCAAGCTGTTCATCGCCGCCACGCATGTGGAGTCCGGCCGCCTGCGACTGTTCAGGGAGCATGAGCTTACGCCGGATCACCTGTTGGCATCGGCCTGTTTGCCCGAGCTGTACCAGGCGGTAGAAATTGACGGCGAACATTATTGGGACGGTGGCTTCGTGGGCAATCCTGTGGTCTATCCCCTGATCTTTGATTGCTCAGCCCCCGATTTGATGCTGCTGTTATTACACCCAAGAGAGAGTAAAGGACTGCCAACCCATGCTCAAGGTATTGCTGATCGTGTTGCCGAGCTGGGCTTTCAAACCACCTTTCTGCGAGAAATGCGGGCACTGGCGGCCATGAAGCAGCGGATGAAGTACCGCGTTTGGCTGCAAAGCAAAATCGCGCGAAGGGTCAGGAACCTGAGGTTATATCGACTGGAGCCCGGAGAGGGGCTTAATAGCCTGCACCGGGGCAGTAAGCTGGATACCCGCAGAGACTTCCTGTTGGCGCTGCAGGAAAGAGGTGAACAGAATATGCAAAGCTGGCTGGATAGGGATGGCATGCATCTGGGTCGCAAGGGGAATTGCGATCTGGAAGCAGAGTTTCTGTAAATCGCGATCAAGAGTAAACTAGCCCTCCGCGCAATTAGACTTTATCTGCATGGAGAGCTCTTTTGATTCGACTCATTTTGGGTGGCGCTCGCTCCGGTAAAAGCCGGCAGGCCGAGCAGCTGGCCGCTGCCTCTGGCCGTGATGTAACCTATATCGCGACGGCTCAGGCCTATGATGACGAGATGCGAGAGCGTATAGCACGCCATCGTGATGATCGACCTGCTCAGTGGCTGACGTTGGAAGAGCCGCTGCAACTGGCCGCAACTATCTTGCAACATCAATCCCCGGATCGCTGCCTGCTGATCGACTGCCTGACGCTTTGGGTGACCAATCAACTGCTGGACGAGGCTGATATGCAGGCTGAACGCCTGGCGCTCTGTGCCGCACTGGAAAATGCTCGCGGCGAGATCATCCTGGTCAGCAATGAAACCGGCATGGGGGTAGTACCCATGGGCGAGTTGAGTCGCCGCTTCACCGATGAGGCCGGTTGGCTTAACCAGTCCATCGCGGCATTGGCTGATCAGGTGGTACTCATGGTCGCCGGTATCCCCATGGTCGTTAAAGGCCCGGCTCTGGGGGTGTCCTCATGAGCTGGACGCAGCAACCGATCAAGCCCATCGATATTCAAGCCGTAGACGCCGCAACAAAACGCCAGCAGCAGCTGACCAAGCCCAGAGGTGCCTTGGGACAGCTTGAGCAGCTGGCGATTCGTCTGGCCGGTATGCAGGGACGTTGCTGCCCTCAGCTGGACAGCGTCAGTATCGCGGTGTTCGCCGCTGATCACGGTGTTGCCGCTGAATGCGTCTCGGCTTATCCACAAGCGGTTACCGCCGAGATGATCCGCAATTTTGCCCGCGGAGGCGCTGCAATCAGTGTGGCGGCCAAAGCACTGGGCGCACAGCTTAGCGTCTGGAATCTGGGTACCGTGATTGATCTGGAACCTCTGCCGGGGGTTGAATCACGCCTGATTGCGTCGCAAACAGCGAATCTTCTGCATCAGCCCGCCATGACCGAAGCTCAGTTACAGCAGGCGCTGTCCGTTGGTCGTGAAGCGGTGTTGCAGCAGCCCTGTGACCTGTTCATTGGCGGCGAAATGGGCATTGCCAATACCACTGCTGCCACCGCGCTGGCGGCAGCACTGACCGGCCATCCTGTGGCCGAGCTGGTGGGGCCGGGGACCGGACTGGATCAGGCCGGTGTTCGCCACAAAACTCAGGTGATCGAACAGGCGCTGCTGCGCCAGGGCGCAACGGATCAGCCCCTTCAACTATTGGCTGGCCTGGGCGGTTTTGAGATTGCAGCCCTGACGGGTGCCTATCTGGCCTGCGCTCAGGAAGGTATTCCGGCGTTAGTGGATGGTTTTATCTGCTCGGTTGCGGCTTTGCTGGCCTGTCGTTATCAGGCAGGTGTTGCTGACTGGCTGATCTTTTCCCACCATTCTGCTGAACCTGGCTATGCGCTCTTGAGTCAGACATTACCCTCTTCACCCCTGCTGGATCTGGGTTTGCGCCTTGGTGAAGGCAGCGGCGCGGCCACGGCCTTGCCATTGCTGCGCATGGCCTGTGTACTGCATGCCGAAATGGCCACCTTTGAAGAAGCCTCGGTATCGGAGAAACAATCATGACTACGCTGAATATTGACCTGCTGCGTCATGGTGAGACCACGGCGGGTAAATGCTTTTTGGGCAGGACAGACGCACAGCTGACGCCTGAGGGCTGGCAGCAGATGTTCAAAGGCATAGAAGGGCGTACCCCGGATGATTACGACCTGATACTGAGTTCACCCATGTTGCGCTGTGTGGAATTTGCCCGCGAGTGGGCCGGAGAGACCGGCTTTCGCCTTGAGCCACGCTTGCGAGAGTATGATTTTGGTGATTGGGATGGCTTTACCGCAGCGCAGATTCATGCCGACTTCCCGGACCTGCTGGGCCAGTTCTGGAGCGATCCCTGGCACTATGCTCCACCCGGTGCTGAACCCATGGCGGATTTCTTTGCCCGTTTGACGGACTTGATGGAAACCCTGTCGCATGAGCACCGGGGACGTGTTTTGTTGATCTGTCATGGTGGCGTGATTCGTGCGCTTCGCTGCATTTTGAATGGCTTGCCGGTCAGCGAGATGCTGGCCTTTCCAGTGGAACACGGCAGCTTGCACCGGCTTCAGGGCGTGGCGCGGTGAAGGCACACTGGCAGGCTTTTCTCTGCGCTCTGCAGTTTCTGACCATGATCCCGGTGCAACTGGCAGGCATGCCGGATGCCAAAACTCAGGCTCGGGCGGCTCTCTACTATCCTCTGGTGGGAGCACTGCTGGGGCTGACGCTCGTATTGGCTGCCGTATTACTTACAGGGCTTCCAACGGGCGTTACAGCAGCCGTCTTGGTTGCTCTCTGGGCCGGATTGACCGGAGGTCTTCACCTCGACGGTCTGGCTGATTCCGGTGATGGCTGGATGGGTGGCTTGGGTAATCGCGAGCGTACCCTGGCGATCATGAAAGATCCCCATATCGGTGCCAGCGGTGCGCTGGTGCTGATGCTGCAGTTATTGCTGAAATGGAGTCTGCTAACTGCGCTGCTGGAAACCGATCAACTCTGGCCGCTGCTGTTGGCGCCGGTGGTTGGACGTGCCGGAGCACTGGCACTGCTGGCAACCACTCCTTATGCCCGCGCCGATGGCATTGCTGCGCCCTGGCTGTCAGCCTTGTCCGTGCCTCAGGCACTGAGCTGTGCCGCCCTCGTCCTGTTGCTGTTGTTACCCCTGAATCCCTTGTCCGCTGTGTTGGGAGTTGCTTTGTGCTGGGGGCTAAGACACCTGATGTTGCGCCGTTTGGGCGGTACTACAGGTGATACGCTGGGAGCTCAGATAGAGTTGCTGGAAACGCTCCTTTTGTTCAGTGCATTGATCAACGTTGGGTGAGTGACGAAGAGGGTGTTTAAGCTAGAGCTGATGTAACGATAGGGGTAGACTGAAAATGTGTATCGATGTCCTGACAAGGGCAAGGTTGCTGTCGGTCTGGAGATGTAACGTACGTGAAGGCCACTGGATATCGGTTGTTACCCCTCAAAGCTCTGCTGGTGCTCGTGCTACTGGCTGCAGGTATTTTATTGGTACTCTGGCCGAGCTTTCGGCACGCGGTAGCGCTTCAGGAAAGCGCACGCTCCCACCGGTTGCAGCAACTGCAGCTAACATTCGATAATTTCATACAACAGCGTCGAAATGATATTGAAGTGCTGGCATATTCTCCCGCTCTGAGAATCTATCTGGAGCGGAGCAGTGATATCCATGCGGATCTGGCGGCACAGTCCTTCCGTGCGCTGTCTGCACTCCACGACGTGTACGATCAAGTCCGTTTCATCGATACCCTGGGGCAGGAGCAGATTCGTGCCAATCGCGAGTATGGCTACAGCTATCTACTCAATAAGGATGCCCTGCAAAACAAGGCCCAGCGCTACTATGTCAAAGCGGGTTTGCAGCTGGAACCTGGACAGGCATTTCTATCTGAACTGGACCTCAATATCGAGCACGACCAGATTGAGCAACCCTATAAGCCTTCATTGCGTCTTGTGGTACCGGTTCTGAATGCCGGTGAACGACAGGGCATGGTGGTGCTGAACATCCACGCGGATACCTTACTGGAAAGTCTGCGCCAGGTATTGCCGGCGGGGCATGAGCTGGCGTTGTTTAACCAACGGGGAGACTGGCTGAGCGGAGGTGGAGCAAAGGACTGGCAATTCATGTTTGGCACAGAAAACGGCCTGGCTCATGACGTTCCTGATCACTGGGCTGAAATTCAGGCGCAAAAACAGGGACACTTCACGTTCGAAAACAGTTGCTATAACTATCGCTGGTACCGTCCACAGGGGCGCCAGTTGCTGGCCCCGAGCTGGCTGCTGGCAGAGCGTACGCCGGATCTTCCCTGTGACGCTCTGTTTCAGAAGTACCGATCAGTTGGCCTCGATTTGTTGTTGTTCTCGGCTCTGGTGGCCTTGCCATTAGTGCTGTTCTGGTTCCATTGGCGCCGCCGCTATTTGCTTGCACGTCAGCAGATTGAAATGAGTGAACAGCAGCTGAGGCTGATAACCGATCAGGTAGGGCAGGCGCTGATCGTGGTTGATCGGAACGGCAATCTCAGCTGGATGAATCCCGAGGCCGAGCGGGTGCTAGGCTGGAGTGAGGATGGACTGCGCGGCCGTAATCTTCATCGGCTGGTGCATGTAACCTCGGATGGTAAGGTGCTGCATGAAGGTGAATGCCCTACCATGTCGACCCTGCGAACAGGTTTGCGTCATCACAGTGAGCAAAGTCTGTTTCGCACCCGCCAGGGCGAAATACTGACGGTTCGACTGACGGTTACACCCTACGGCAATGAGTTAGAACAAGGCGCCATCCTGGCGTTCAGCGATAATAGTCAAAATACAGAACGCGAGCGTCGCTTGAGGCAGCAGGCCAGCACCGATGAATTGACAGGTGTGCTCAATCGTCGTGCCGTGCTGGCGTTGATGCAGACTTTGCTGGAAGAGGATAAAGGCTGCGTTGGTGTGATGCTGCTGGATATTGATCTGTTCAAGCAGGTCAATGATAACTACGGCCATGCTGCCGGCGATCAGGTGTTGATCCATTTCTGTAGAACGGTCAGTCGACTGATTCGGCGTGAAGACCTGTTTGGCCGCATCGGCGGTGAAGAATTTTTGCTGGTGCTGGCAGAAACGGAGAGATCAGCCTTGCTCCAACTGGCCGAGCGGGTGCGAGAGGCCGTGGCCGCAAGCCCCTGCTTGATGGATGAAATCGAGATTCCGGTTACCGTGAGCATCGGTGTCGCAATACAACAGGGTGAAACCGAGGTCGATACCCTGGTCGCACGGGCTGATCATGCGCTGTACGAAGCCAAGCGCATGGGCCGTAACCGAGTTGAATGGAGTCAGCCATGACCGGATGCACAGAACAACTGATGGATGACCGCATGACAGCAAACCTGATTGGCCCCCTTCTAAGCCAGAGCAGTGATGGTATCTACATCATTGATCCGGAGTCGGGTCGCATTCTGGATGCCAACCAGGCTGGCTGTGATGCCTTGCGCATGACTCTGGTCGAGTTGTTGGGCGAGAGTGTGCTTAGCCTGAATAAAGACGTTAAAAGTGTCGGTCAATGGAGCGATATTTCCCGCGTTATCCGAGAGCACCGCAATTTCACCTTTGTGGGCCGTCACCGGCGCAAGGATGGTACGGATTTTCCGGTCGAGGTGATAACCGACCTCGTATGTCATGACGGTCGGGACTATTTTGTTTCGGTGGCGCGAGACCTGAGCGGCCATCAGCGTCACAACGAACACTTGCTGGATAATGAGCTGATCCAAACGCTGCTGTTGAATGAGTCCAGTGATGGTCTTTGGGACTGGAGCCTGGGCGATAATAGCCTGTTCCTCAGCCCTCAGTGGTTCCGCATGCTGGGGTATGGTCCTCATGAAATCGAGTCCCCAACACTGGCAACCTGGCAAAACGCTGTTCACCCCGAGGATGTCGAGTCGGTACTGGACGCTCTGGGCAACCATCTGGACGGTAAAACCTCCCGCTATTCGGCCAAATATCGTCTTAAAACCCGTGATGGGGAATATATATGGGTGCGTGATCGCGGCATGATTGCGGCGCGCAATACCCAAGGTGAGCCAGTGCGTGTTATTGGTCTGGTGCTGGATATCAGTGAGGCTGAAGCACATGCCGCTCAGCTGATGGAGCAGGCACGACGTGACCCTATGACGCAACTCTATAACCGGCGTGCCGGGTATGAGCAGTTCGAAGCACAGCTGTCACTCTGCCAATCAAACCAGCGGCCGATGTCGGTCGTGATGCTGGATATTGACCATTTCAAACAGGTTAATGATCACAACGGCCATCTGGCAGGTGATCAGGTGATCTGCCAAATTGCGACCCTGATTGAGCAGTCACTGCGGGATGATGAACAGTTGTTCCGCTGGGGAGGCGAGGAGTTTCTCCTCTTGTTGCCCGGGCTTACGCCCGCTCAGGCGGGTGAGCGGATCGAGGCCATGAGAACCTGCTTGAAACAACAGGGCTGTGCAATCAGTGACGATGTCCGCCTGGACGTGACGTTCAGTGCCGGCATCAGTGCTTTCCCGCAGGACGGTGACAGTATCAGAGAGCTGGTTCATATCGCCGATGCGGCGCTGTACGGTGCCAAAAATGCTGGGCGTGACCGTATCATGCTGGGTGTGTCGCACAGGTGTGAGGCTTGCTAGAGGACTCTTACCAGTATCAGGGATGTCTTTTCAGTAAACTCCTGCCGGCCAGCGGGCTTGAAGCTTGGCTGGCCGAACAGGCGCTTGTTGAACTCAGGCTAAACTGATTCAGGCTGCAGCCGGTGCTGGCTGCGCCTGAAAGTTGCGACGTCGTGACAGGAGTCGGAACAGGGTGGGCACGAAGTAGAACGACAACAGGGTCGTCAGCAGCGTACCGCCTGCAATCGCCACCGCAAACGGTGGCCAGAAGCCACCGCCGGCCAGGATCAGCGGCATAAAGCCACCAATGGTGGTGATCGTGGTTGAGCTGATATGACGTGTGCAGCTGGCAACGGCCTGTTTGATCGCGTCTTCATCACCCCTGCAGGCCGCATTACTGGCCTTGAGCTCCGCCAGAATCACAATTGCCGCATTGATTGCCAAGCCCATCAGGCCCAACAGGGCGATGATCACAGTAAAGCCAAAGGGATAATCAAATAGCCAAACTGTTAGCAGACCCAGTCCGGCAGACTGAATTGCGCTGGCGAAAATGATCAGGCTTATGCGGAAAGAGTTAAACGACAGCACCACTACAGTGACCAAAAGCACCACTATGATACCGACGTTGGCCAGCAGGTTGCCGACTGCATTATTGCGCTCCGAGGCTTCACCGCCAACTTCCATGCGATAGCCGGCAGGCAGCTCGAACCCTTCTGCTTCCAGTGCTTCTTTGTAGGCGGCCAAAACTTTTCCGGGTAACACGCCAAAGGCCGGATAGCCTTCCACCACATTGACACGCTCACCATCTCGGCGGGGGATGGCGCCATGAGTGGACTCAAGACTCACATCGGCCAGCGCGCTCAGCGGGATATTGCCGGCTGCGGGTGTATTCAAATGCAACTGAGCCAGCATTTCAGGGGAGCTGCGACGTTCTGAATCGACTCTGACCAGCACGGGTAAGGTCTCGGTGCTTTGCAACACTTCGCCCGCACGGATGCCCTGGAGGGCGCCTTTCAACTGGCCTGCAATATTCTGCAGACTCAGTCCTGCCAGCCGAGCGCTGTCTTCATCGACGCTGAGTTTGATTTGAGGTGTACCGGGCTGCAGGGTTGAGCGGGTATGCATGATATCTGGCACCGTCGCCAGAATTCGGCGTGCTTCATCACCCAGCTCACGCAGGCGTTCCAGGGAAGGGCCGTAGAAGCGCATCTCAACGGGTGCATTGAACGGCGGCCCCTGTTCCAGCTGGCGGACCAGTATCTGGGCCTCAGGCAGTTTGCGATCAAACAGGGCCTGCAACTCGGGGATCAGGCGATTGGTACTGGTGAAATGGTCGGTGGTGACCATCGCTTGTGCAAAGTTGGGTTTGCCCTCATGGGTCGGCATCATGTTGTAGTAAAAGGGTGCCGCACTGCTGCCCATAAACCAGGTCACCTGCTGGATTTCAGGTTGCTGGCGCAGCAGGGTATAGGCCTCCTGGCTGACCCTGCGTGTTTCCGCCAGACTGGCTTGCGGTGGCAGGTGCAGTTCGATCTGGAACATGTCGCGGTCAGAGGGTGGGAAGAACTGCTCGGTGAGCTGCCCGGCACTCCAGAAGCCGGTTATCGGCAACGCCAGACTCAGAGTCAGGGTGATCCAGGGATGCTTGAGTGCCAGGTGCTGGGAACGGTCAAACGTTTGGCTTAGGCGTGTCAGGTGCAGGCCGGTTTTGTACCAGCGATCATCACCACGCTGGTGCGGTTTGAGGTAGCGCCCGGCCAATGCAGCAATCAGGCTGTGAGACAGCAGCCAGGAACCGATCAGCGCAAAAATAACGCTGATGGCGATACCACCGACGAACTCGCCCGAAGCCCCCGGCATCAGCACGATGGGCATAAAGGCCAGTATGGTGGTCAGGGTTGAGCCCAGCAGTGGCAACCAGAAATGGCGTACCGAATTCAGTACCGCTTGGCGGGCAGATTCGCCCTGCTGGCGTCGGTGCTGAATGCTGTCCACCATGACGATGGCGTTATCGATCATGATACCCAGAGCGACCACCAGACCTGTGACCGACATCTGATGAATCGGCAGTCCGGAGAATTTCATACAGGCCAGGGTAAACAGCGTGGTCAGAGGCAGTGCCAGCGCGGTGATCAAAGCCGCACGCATTCCCAGCGTTACCAGCAGTACCAGGAGAATGAGCACAAAACCCTGACCGATATTCAGTACCAGCTCGCCCAGGCGTTGCTCGGTGTAACCGTTTTGATCGAACAGGATTCGGGTTGTGATATTGGCAGGAACGCTGGCATCGAAACGCTCCAGTTCGGCACGGGCCTGTGCCGTCCATTGGTCAACCCGCAAGTGCGGCAGCATACGAATACCGACGATGATGCCTTGCTGGCCGTCAACCCAGACCTCTTCAAGCGCTGGGTCATGAATGCCGAAACGGACCTGAGCTACGTCGCTGACTCGGCTGATATTGCCCTGTTCGTCAGTGATCAAAGGGACGCGACGAATACGCTCCAGGCTGTCCAGGGCGCCGCTCAGCTCGACCTGCAATTGGGTGTGATCATTATTGATTTCGCCGGCAGACGTGCGCCCGTCGGCAGCCGCGATGGTAGCGGCGATAGCAGGCAGGCTTAGACCGCGTGACCCGGCCTGTTCCGGGTCTACATTGACCTGAATTTCCTCTTCCTGCTCACCGTAACGCTCGACATAGTCGGTGCCGGGCATGGCCCGCATACGGCTTTCCAACTCATCGGCATAGCGTCCCAGGGTGGCCATATCAGCCCCGTCCTGTCCTTGCCAGTTCAGTGCCACCAGCAGGGTGAAGGCATAACCGCGCTTGTCTTCCAGTGAGGGCGTTGAACTACCGGCAGGCAGCTGAGGGGCGACATCATCCAGCAGATCGCGAGCCCGAGACCAGACTGACTGTACATCTGTAATGCGGTCCTGAAGCTCCAGGCTGATGATGGAGACCCCAAGCCGGGAGGAGGATGTGATGCGTTTTACTTCAGCCAGCTCACGCAGGCTGTTTTCGATCGGTTCTGAAATCTGCGCTTCGATACGTTCTGCACTGGCACCGGGTAACTGAGTGACAACCGTGGCCATGCGTGCGCGTATACGTGGATCTTCCTGACGAGGCAGTGAGTGCAGAGCTGCACTGCCGGCAACGACCAGCAAGGCAATCAGCAGCGCCAGCAGGCGGCCATTAAATAATAGAGAAGCCATCATGGTTACTGGTCTCCGGCAGCCAATTCGGCATTGGGTTCAACCAGCTGGCCGGGTACGACTCGATGCAGGCCTTTATCCAGCAATTGTTCACCACTGGCGAGTGCGCCACTGATATAGGCGCTACTCTCTGTGGTGTGCAGAATGCGTACATTGCGGGCCTCAACCTGATTATCTTCACCGATAACATAGACCTGCCATAGGCCGCGTACGCTGTCAGTCAATGCGCTGACGGGTACCCAGTAACCGGCCTCTTCCCGGTACTCGGGGAGCTGTAGACGGACCAAAGTACCATGAGCCAGCTGCAGCGGAGCTGTAGGGCTGAAGCGGGCATGCAGGGTGCGGCTCATCGGGTCCAGCTCGGCACCGACGCGGATCAGCTGGGCCTCAAACTGTTGCGTGCCGGCTTCCAGTGAGTAAATGTGTCCAGGCTTTAGACTGGCCGCCTGTGCGGGAGGAAGGCCAATATTGAACTCCGTACCGGCGGCACTGAGCAGCTGCAATACCGGTTGGCCTGCTGCCAATACCATGCCTTCGTCGGCCAAACGCTTACCGACACGGGCGTCAAAGGGGGCGATCAGCACTGATTTATCCTGCTGTAACCGGTTGCGGTCCAGGTTGCTGCTGATGACCGCGATGGCGGCTTGCAGCGCCTCGACTTCTGCTTCCAGTTCATCCCGATTTTGGGTTGAAGCGTAGCCACGCTGTTCCAGTGCTCCCAGACGCTCAAGACTGGTACGTGCCAGGCGCAGGCGTGCCTGAGTCTCCTGTCGCAGAGCATTCAAGCGCCGAGTTTCGGCCTCCAGTAACTGGGTATCCAGGGTGGCCAACACCTGTCCGGCAGCGACAGGATCCCCCGCATCCACCGTGATACTTTGCAATTTGCCGCCGGTTTCAAAGCCAAGGCCAGCATTTTGCGAGGCTTCAACATAGCCAGCGTAGGACTGGACCAATTCGAAACCCGGTGTTTGCTCCAGAATCTGAGTGCTAACACTGAGCGCTCGTGTTTCGGGAGGGGTGGACGTACTTTCCTGACAGCCCTGTAACAGCAGCAATCCACTAAGCAGTATGAAAAGGTTTACCGAGACTGGCACTTTCATGGGGGAATTCCGGCTATAATTGTAAATGGACCTATGAGTCCAGTTTAGGTTTATAAAACTGGACTGTCTAGTTTGATATTTGTTTTTTGGGAGAGTGGCGTGAGACCCAGCAGTGTAGCCAAGCGTGATCAAATTCTCGAAGCGGCCTCGGTGCTATTTGTGCAAAACGGGTTTACCGACACCAGTATGGAAATGGTGGCTCAGGAAGCAGGCGTGTCCAAGCAGACCGTGTATAGCCATTTCGGTAATAAAGCTGAACTGTTCACCGCTGCCATTCAGTGCAAGTGCCAGCGCTATGAACTGGCGGACCTCTGTGCTTCTACGCAGGGGAGCTTGCGGGATCGATTACTTGTGATCGGGCGTGGATTTATCAGCTTGCTACTGTCAGAAGAGGCGCGGCAAATACACAAAACCTGTATCGCCCAGGTAGATACTCAACCCCAGGCGGCAGAACTGTTTTTTGATGCCGGGCCCCGTGTCGTAATGGCCGCACTGACGGAGATGCTTGAACGCGAGTGTCAGGCTGGTCAGATTCGCGTCGACAACCCGCGTCATGCGGCAATTCAGTTCCTGATGATGTTGCAGGGTGAAGCCAAAATGCGTTCGGACCTGGGTATAAAGCCACAGCTGAGTGACGAAGAGATCGATTCATACATTGTCAGCTGTGTCGATCTACTCCTGCGCGGTTATGCGGCGTGAGACGGCGACAGAAATGACGCTTAGACTGTGTTGGGGCAAGTAATCCGCAAACATTTATGAGTATACTGGTCGAACTTTCTACAGCTCTGGCATTAGTGGACAGGGAGACCCTGAGCTTTGACGGCAGAACTCGATCTCAGCGTACAGCAACTGGATCATATTCTGGGCTTGCAGCAACGCATTTGCGGTTTGGTGGCGTCCGATACGCCTTATCAGGATGTTATTGCTGAAACCTGCCGTATGGCCGAACAGCTATTGCCGGGTTCCATCGCGACCTGCATGCAATTGGACAGCAGTGCGGGCGTGTTGAATGTACTGGCGGCTCCCAGTGTGCCAGAGCCTGCCCATGATCGACTGCGTGGACTACGTCCGGGGCCTGCGGGTGGCTCTTGTGGCAATGCGGTCTACCTTAATGAACCTGCCTATATCCACAATACCTTTGAAGACTCTCGCTGGGAGGAACTACGCAGCCTGGCGGTAGACTTCAATCTCTGCGCCTGTTGGTCGGTGCCGGTACAGGATGACCTGGGAAAACCCATCGGCACTTTTGCCCTGTCTTCATTTGAACACCGCAGTCCATCCGGCTTTCACAAACGCCTGCTTGAAGTGGGTGCTGCGCTGATCTCGATTGTGCTGGTGCGTCATGCTCAGCATCAGCGGTTGTTGGCTGAGAAGGACGTCTTGATCGAACAGCTGGGACGGGATGCCTTGACCGGCTTGCCCAACGCTCAGGCCTTGGTGCGTGCCCTAAATGGAGCGCCTCCCTCGGCAGCATTGATCCTGCTGAATCTCAACAACCTGGGCCTGATCAACACCCGATATGGTTTGGAATCCGGCGATCGCCTTTTACAGGCTTTTGCTGATTCGCTGCAAAAAGCCTCAGGTGCAGATTGTGTCTATCGTGGCAGTGCGGACCAGTTTGCCTTGTTGTATGCGCGGCTGGATGAGCCTTGTAGTGAACTGGAGCGTATCCGACGCTTTTTCTTTAATCAGCCGGTCAGTCTACGAGGGGTCAGCTTTTATCTGACGTTTAACGCAGGTGTTGCGACCGGCGGTGAGGATCTGCTCCGGCGTGCCATGGTAGCACTGAAACAGGCGCGCCAACGGGGCAAAAATGCGACCGGCTTTTTTAAGGTAGAGAGCAGTCAACCAGATCAGCAACAGCAGCTGGACTATATCGGCTGGAGTTTGAAACTGCACGAAGCGCTGCGCTCCGGTGGTGTACGTGCCTGGTATCAAGGTATCCGCGATAACCGTGACGGTGTCATTCGCAAGTGGGAAGCACTGGTGCGGTTGGAGCATGAGGGGGAAGTTTACGGACCCGGACAGTTTTTGCCAGTGGCCGAACTGACAGGGCTGATGCCGACCATTACCCGGCTGGTGATTGAGCAGGTCGTTGAGCGTCTTGCTGCCCAGTCAGGCAGTATCTCGGTCAATATTACCGAGACGGATCTGGAGCTGGGTTATCTGCCCGATTTTCTGGAGCAGACACTGAACCACTGGGGCGTAGAGCCACATCGTCTGATTCTGGAAATTCACGAGGGGGTCAGCAGTGGCAGCAAGGAAGCCTATGTGGAGCAGTTGCAGCAGCTGAAACAGTGCGGCTATCAGTTGGCAATCGATGACTTCGGTACCGAGTATTCCAACTTCGAGCGCATTCTTGAGCTTGAAATCGACATGATCAAGGTGGATGCCAAGTACATCCGCAATATTCACCAGGATCGAACCAGTTACGAAATCGTGCGGGCGATGGTGTTCTTTGCTCAAAACGCCGGGATTCGTACCGCCGCCGAATTTGTTCATTGCGCCGAAGTGCAGGCCGTGGTCGAAGCCTTGGGCATTGATGAATCCCAGGGCTACCTGTTCAGCGAACCCGCACCTGAGCCTGCCTGATCATCTTCGCACAGGCTCAGTGGCGGCGTATTCAGTTGTCGTCGTAATGGATGACTGACAACAGCTGAATGGGGACTTCAAGCAGCACTTCAGGACCGTGCGGAATCTCCGCATCGAATGACAGCGCATCGCCGGGGCTCATATCGTACAGGTGGTTGCCGTGGCGATAACGAATCTGTCCCTTCAACAGATAGATAAACTCCTGTCCCGGATGAGAAAAGGTGGGGAATACCTCGCTGGCATCATCCATGGTGATCAGAAAGGGCTCGTAACTTTTCTTCTTGCCCCGGTGGTAGCTGAGCAGCTGGTAGGTATGACCCTTATCCGTGCCGCGACGCACCACTTCCATGCCTTCACCTGCCTTTGTCAGCTGGGCCGTGCCTTGGGGACGGTCGTAGTCGCTGAACAGCTGTGAGATCGGCAAACCAATGGCATCACAGAGCCGGCTGAGCGTATCCAGACTGGTGGACACCTGGGCATTCTCGATCTTGCTGACCATACCCTGACTCAAGCCCGCTATGCGAGCTACATCAATAATCTTCAGGCCCTGCTCGGTGCGCTTGCTCTTCACGCGCATGGCAATGTAGGACTCAAGCCGCAGTCTTGGACTCTCTTCTTCTTTTTCTCTCATGCATGCTCCTTTTTTGGGCGGCCTGAGCAGCTTTGGTGCGATTTTTCCGCTCCAGAATGCAACAGGGCGTAAACAACCCGTTAGGTGTTAAATATTCCTGTCAGGAAATTTAGTTTCACATACCTTGATTTTACGGCCTTTTCCTCAGCCGAAAAAAATTTTTTGCTCTAAAGCGCAAAGTTGGCAAACCGTTTGCTTTTACCTTGATGAAATAAATTTTCCCCATGAGAAATTTGGATCAAGGTCATGGCTATCGAAACCCAACATGCACGCAAGTACCGCTTAACCGTCTCCTGCCCCGATCGGGTAGGTATCGTAGCCGCCGTTACCCAGTTCTTCGCGGCTCACAGTGGCTGGATCAGCGAAGCACACCAGTTTGCCGATACCGAGAATTGCCAGTTCTTCATGCGTTATGAAGTGCTGGCGGACTCGCTGCCGTTTGCACTTGAAGAACTCAAAGCGAAATTCGCGCCACTTGCGGATGAATTCGACATGCAGTGGCAGATCACCGACTCGGCCGAGCGCAAGCGTGTCGTGTTGATGGTATCAAAGGAAGCCCATGCATTGTCCGATTTACTCTATCGCTGGCGCTCCGGCGAGATGAATATCGACATCCCCTGCGTGATCTCCAACCACGATGTTCTGCGCTCCTATGTCGAGTGGCATGGCATTCCATTTATCCACGTTCCGGTGGATATGAGCAATAAGGAACCGCACTTCCAGGCGGTTCGCGAGCAGATCGCGGCGGCTGAAGCCGATGCCATCGTGTTGGCCAAGTACATGCAGATTATCCCTGAAGAGCTCTGCGAGCTGTATCCGGGCCGCATCATCAATATTCACCACAGCTTCCTGCCGTCCTTCATCGGCGCCCGCCCCTATCACCAGGCCGCTGAGCGCGGTGTTAAGCAGATCGGCGCCACCTGTCACTACGTGACCTCCGAATTGGATGCCGGCCCGATCATCGAGCAGGACGTCCACCGCGTCACCCACCACAACACCACGGCGGACATGGTGCGCCTCGGTAAGGATGTGGAGAAGGCGGTGCTGTCACGGGGTCTGCGTTACCACATTGAAGACCGTGTGCTCATTCACGGCAACAAAACCGTTGTTTTTGCCTAGGAGAATCTCATGCCCTGGCGCTTGCTCAAATACGGTCTCAGTTCGTCACACAACGAACCCCGTTTCTTTCCCGAAACCAAACCGCTCAAGTCCCACTACGACGTGGTGATCATCGGCGGCGGTGGGCACGGCATGGCCTGTGCCTACTATCTGGCGAAGGAACACGGCATCACCAATGTGGCGGTGCTGGAACAAGGCTATATCGGTGGTGGCAACACAGGCCGTAATACCACCATTGTGCGTTCCAACTATCTGACGCCTGAAGGTGTGAAGTTCTACGACACCAGTCTCAAGCTGTTCGAGGACCTGTCCGACGATTTCGACCTGAACATCTTTTATTCCACCCGTGGTCACTTCACCCTGGCCCACACTGACAGCGCCCTGCGCACCATGCGCTGGCGTGCCGAGGTGAACAAACACCACGGCATTGATTCCGAGGTGGTGGATCGCGACTTCATCGCCAGGGAAGTGCCCTACATGGATCTGGACTGTGCTGGCCACAACCCGGTGATGGGTGCGCTGTACCACGCACCGGGAGCGGTGGCGCGTCACGATGCGGTTGCCTGGGGCTACGCCCGTGGTGCCTACAACCGCGGTGTCGAAATTCACCAGAAAACCCGTGTCACCGGCATTCGTACCCAGGGTGACAAGGTCGCCGGTGTCGAAACCGATCGCGGTTTTATCAGCTGCAATAAGGTGGTTTCCATGGTGGCGGGTTCGACGCCGCGCATCACTTCGATGCTGGGGCTGGAAACACCGATCGAGATCTTCCCGCTGCAGGCCTGCGTGTCCGAGCCGGTGAAGCCGTTCATGGACACCATCGTGGTCTCCGGCAGCCTGCATGTTTATGTCAGCCAGTCGTCGCGCGGCGAGATGGTGATGGGGGCCTCGGTCGACCCGTCTGTTCTCCATTCAACTCGTTCCAGCTTCGACTTTGTCGAGGGGCTGACCGACAAGATGATCGACCTGTTCCCGTTCATGAGCCGCATGAAGGTGATGCGTCAGTGGGCGGGCATGAGCGACATCACCCCCGACTTCGCCCCGATCATGGGCAAGACCCCGATCGACGGCTTCTACCTGGATGCCGGCTGGGGCACCTGGGGCTTCAAGGCCACACCTGTCAGCGGCAAAACCATGGCTTGGACGCTGGCCAATGATCGCAACCATGAACTGATTGAACCCTTCCGCCTGTCCCGCTTCACCGACTTCGATCTGGTCGGTGAAAAAGGCGCAGCGTCGGTTGGGCATTGAGGAGAGGGGACGATGAAAGTATTCGACTGTCCCGTGATTGGTCGCCGACCGATCAGCGAGTTTGATTACGGTGGCGAAGTGCGTCGCCCGCCGATGGATGCTGACGCGCCTGCCTGGGCGGCCTATGTATTCAACCGTCAGGGTGCGCCGGGCCTGCTGCGTGAGTGGTGGTATCACCGTCCGACCGGACGCTGGTACGTGATGGAACGCGACACCCTTAAGGATGAAGTGGTGCGGTTTATCGATCTGGAGGAGGTGCGTTATGACATCCCGGCTTGATCCCCAGCCGCTGGAGTGGCTCGACCGCTCCGAGACGCTGAGCTTCGAATTTGAAGGCAAAGCCTATTGCGGTTTTGCCGGTGACAGCCTGAGTTCAGCGCTGCTGGCGTCTGACCAGACCCTTTTGGGCCGCAGCTTCAAGTATCACCGCCCGCGTGGTGCCGTGACGCTGGCGAACCACGATGTGAACGCCCTGTTCCAGAGCAGTGAAGAGCCGAACATCCGTGGTGATGTCACGCCACTGGAAGCAGGCATGTCGCTGACTGCCTGTAACGTCAACGGCAGCCTGGAAAAGGACAAGGACCAGATCATCGGCAAGCTGTCCCGTTTCCTGCCGGTGGGTTTCTACTACAAGGCGTTCCACAAGCCGAAAAAGCTGTTCCCCATGTGGGAAAAAGTGATTCGTGAGAAGGCTGGTCTGGGCACTATCGATACGTCCTGGGATGTGCGCCGCAAGGCCAAGACCTACGGTTTCTGTGATCTGCTCGTGGTGGGCGCCGGTGCTTCCGGTATGCAGGCGGCACTGACTGCGGCCGAGCAGGGGCTGGATGTGGTGATCGCAGACGAGAACCCGCATATCGGCGGCAGTCTGGACTACCAGCTGGTCAACGAAATGGATGCCGCGCCAGTGCGGGATGGCCTGAAGCAGGCGCTGCAGAACCACGCCAATATTCGTGTGTTGCCGGGTCATCTGGCCTGTGGCTGGTACACCGATCACTACGTGCCGCTGGTGGGGCCTGAGGGCATCATCAAGATGCGTGCCCGTGCCGTGATCAGCGCTACCGGCGTGATGGAGCAGCCCGCGATCTTCCGCAACAACGACTTGCCGGGCGTGATGATGGCTTCGGGTGCTCAGCGTCTGATCGCCCGCTATGCGGTGAAGCCGGGCCAGCGCGCCGTTGTGCTGACCGCCAATGCCGAGGGCTACCGTGCGGCACTGGATATGCTCAAGGCGGGTGTTCAAATCGCGGCCGTGATCGACATGGGCAAGATGGACAGCCGTGGAGTCTGGGCCGATGAGATCCAGAATCTGGGCGTGCGTGTTATCGAGCAGCACGCCGTGTATGAAGCCAAGGGCAAAAACCAGCTCAAGCAGGTTGTGGTAGCGCCCTTTGATGGCTCCGACTGTAGCCAGGCACGGGCGCTGGAAATTGATGCTGACCTGCTGCTGATGAGCGTAGGTTGGGCACCGGCGGCACAGCTGCTGTACCAGGCTGGCGGTCGTTTGGGTTACGACGCAACGCTTGAACAGTTTCTGCCGCAGGAGCTACCCCAGGGAATCTTCGCCTGTGGTCGTCTCAATGGCGCTTTCACGCTGACGCAGCGTCTGGCCGATGGCGAGCGCGCCGCTACCGAGGCGGTTGCCTTTCTGAGAAACGAACCGCTGCCTGCGGAAATGCCGGACTGCCGTGATACCGAGGCGCACTCCCATCCCTGGCCGATTGTGGACCACCCTAAGGGCAAGAACTTCGTCGATTTTGATGAAGATCTGCAGCTGAAGGATCTGGTCAACGCGGCGAAGGAGGGCTTCGACAATATCGAGTTGATGAAGCGCTTTTCCACCGTGGGCATGGGCCCCAGCCAGGGCAAGCATGCCAACATGAACGGCATCCGTGTGCTGGCCAGGGTGACTGGTCGCACGATAGACCAGACTGGCTCCACCACTGCACGTCCCATGTTCCATCCGGTGCCGGTACAGGCGCTGGCGGGCCGTCGCTTCCGTCCGGAGCGTTTGACGCCCATGCATCAGTGGCACCTGGATCAGGGCGCGCAGATGATGGAAGCGGGTGTCTGGTTACGTCCTGAATACTATTTACCTTCTTCGGAAGCTGGAGCTTCCGAGGCCGCGGGCGCTGGTAACCCGTCTGTTCGTGAGCAAGCGATCCTGCGCGAAGTGCGGGCCGTACGCACCGGCCTGGGTCTGATCGACGTGTCCACTCTGGGCAAGATCGAAGTGATGGGGCCCGATGCTGGCAAGCTGCTGGACGGTGCCTACACCATGCGCATGTCCAATATTAAGCAGGATATGACCCGCTACGCGCTGATGGTGGATGAAAGTGGCGTCATCGTGGATGACGGTATTGCCGCCCGAGTGGCAGAAGACCGCTTTTATGTCTCCGCTACCACCAGCCATGCCGACGCTACCTTCCGTACCCTGTCACGTCTGATCGTGGAATGGGGCCTGAATGTGCGTCTGGTCAATCGTACCGGCACGCTGGCGGCGATGAATCTGGCCGGTCCTCATGCCCGCAAATTGCTGGCGCCGCTGACCGATATCGATCTGAGTGAAGACAACTTCCCCTACCTGGGCTTCAAAGAGGGCAACCTCTGCGGCGTGCCCGTGCGCCTGATCCGGGTCGGCTTTGTCGGTGAGCTGGGCTACGAGATCCACCTGCCAATCGAGTCAGCCCAGCAGGTTTGGAACACCCTGATGGAGAAGGGCGCCGAGTATGGCATCCGCCCGTTCGGTGTCGAGGCACAGCGGGTACTGCGACTGGAGAAGGGCCACATCATCGTCGGTCAGGACACCGACGGCCTGACCAATCCCTTTGAAGCCAACATGTCCTGGGCGGTGCCGCTCAAGAGCAAAGCCTGGTTTACCGGCAAGCCATCGCTGGCACTGCTCAAGGAGCGCTGCCAGCGCAGTCTGCGCGGTTTCATGCTGCCCCAGGGTTACAGCGGCGAGCTGCCGAAAGAGTGCCATCTGCTGATCGATAACGGCGATATCGCCGGCCGCATCACCAGTATCGCCTACAGCCCGTCACTGGGTCGTTACATCGGCCTGGCCATGGTGGATCAGCCGCTGGCCGACAGTGAAAAATCCTTCCAGGTGCGGGTCGACAGCGGTGAGCTGGTCACCCTCGAGCCCTGTGCAACACCTTTCTACGACGCTGAAGGTGAGCGTCAAACCATCGACCTGACGGAGGTGGCCTGATGCTTGCTTTACGTCTTACTGAAAGTCCTTTGGCCAGCTATCTGCTGACCGGTCCGGGCAGTGCTGCTGCCCTGGCGGCAGCGGGTCTGCCGGTACCGGATCAGCTGCTGACGGCCGAAGAGCGCCCAGGCGCACTGGTCGCACGCACCGGTCGTGATGAGTACATGGCAATGCTCAAATCCGGTCATCCGGCGCCACAGGGTGAATGGTGCTTCCGCCGTTACGACTGTGTTTTTGAATTGGCCGGCAGCGGCTGGGTCGAGCTGATGACCCACCTGTGCCAATACGACTTCCGCCAGCTGCAACCGGGTGATTGGTTGATGACCTCCATCGCCGGGGTCAGCAGCTGGCTGTACCACGAAATTGACAGCGGCAGCCTGCTGATCGGTGTAGATCCTGGCTACCGGCACTACATGACTGAAACATTGAGCGCGGTCCTTGAGGACCTGAGCGCGACCCCAAATCCGACAGGAGATGCAGCATGATACCCGCAGAGATCGAACGCATTATCAGCCAGAACGATATCAAGTATGTGCTGGCTCAGTTTGTGGATATTCACGGCGTAGCCAAGACCAAATCGGTCCCGGCCAGTTGCCTGATGGATGTGGTGGAGCAGGGCGCGGGCTTTGCCGGCTTCGCGGTCTGGGGGCTGGGTATGGAGCCCCATGGTCCTGACTTTATGGCCCGTGGTGACCTGAACACCTTCAGCATCGTGCCCTGGCAGCCGGGCTATGCCCGTGTCGCCTGTGATGGCTATGTAAACAACGAACCCCACCCCTACTGCAGCCGTGTGGTGCTGAAGCAGCAGCTGGATCGACTGGCCAAGAAGGGCTGGACGCTGAATACCGGTGTAGAACCTGAGTTCTCCCTGTTCACCCGCGATGAAAAGGGTGCCCTGCTGCCGGTGGATCACAGCGATGTGCTGGACAAGCCCTGCTACGACTACAAGGGCCTGTCCCGCTCCCGCGAGTTCCTCGAAAAGCTGGTGGAGTCTCTGCAGGCGGTCAACTTCGACGTCTATCAGATCGACCACGAGGACGCCAACGGCCAGTTCGAGATCAACTACACCTACAGCGATGCGCTGACCTCCGCCGACCGTTTCACCTTTGTGCGCATGGCCGCCGGTGAGATCGCCAACGAGCTGGATATGGTCTGCTCCTTCATGCCCAAGCCTTCGTCCGAGCGCACCGGTAACGGCATGCACTTCCACTTGTCGATCACCGACAAGGATGGCCAGAACCTGTTCCACGATGCCGATGACAAGAGCGGCATGGGGCTGTCCAAACTGGCCTACCACTTCACTGCAGGTCTGTTGGCACACGCCCCGGCACTCTGCGCCTTCGCGGCACCGACGGTGAACTCCTATAAGCGTCTGGTGGTGGGAGGTAATTCATCGGGTGCAACCTGGGCCCCGGCCTACATCTGCTACGGCGACAACAACCGTTCCGCCATGGTGCGTATCCCTTACGGTCGCCTTGAATTCCGTCTGCCGGACTCCGGTTGCAACCCCTATCTGGTGACTGCTGCTCTGATTGCCGCTGGCATGGATGGTGTTGAGCGTGAGCTGGAGCCGGGTGAGCCGATGAACGTGAATCTGTACAGCCTTACCCTGGATGAAATCAAACAGAAAGGCGTTGGCATTCTGCCGCAGAACCTGAATGAAGCTCTGGATGCGCTGGAAGCGGATAGCGTCTTCAGCGAAGCGCTGGGCAGCGAAATCGTGTCCGAGTTTCTGAAGGTTAAGCGTGCCGAGTGGGTGGAATACAGCCGCCATGTCTCTGACTGGGAAGTCAGCCACTACGCCGAGTTTTTCTGATCCGGGTTTGTTACGAGGAAATTGATTATGTGTGGAATTGTTGGACTCTATTTGAAGAATCCGGAACTGGAAAACCGGATTGGTGAACTCTTCGAGCCCATGTTGATTGCGATGACCGAGCGCGGTCCCGACAGCGCTGGTTTTGCCATCTATGGCGACGAAGTGGCAGACGACTGGGTCAAACTGACCCTGCGTCATGCTGATCAGGCCTACGACTGGGAAGCGCTGGCGACCCGCCTGAAAAACGAACTTCAGCTGGAGCTGAGCTGGTTCCAGAACGCCAGTGTGGCCGTGTTCAAGGTGCACGCTGAAGAAGCGGCCCTGCGTGAGTGGCTGTCACAGGAAGCGGCTGATGTGCTGATTCTGAGTGTCGGTCAGTCGATCGAAATCCTGAAAGAGGTGGGTCTGCCGGAGAACATCGCCGCCACCTTCAATCTGGCAGGCATGAAAGGCAGCCACATCATCGGTCACACCCGTATGGCGACCGAGTCTGCGGTCACCATGGAGGGAAGCCATCCGTTCTCCACCGGGATGGACCTATGCCTGGTGCACAACGGTTCCCTGTCCAACCACAACCGCCTGCGTGAAAACCTCAAGCGCGAAGGCATCAGCTTCGAAACCGAAAACGACTCCGAAGTGGCGGCCGGTTACCTGACCTGGCGCCTGCAGGAAGGTGACAGTCTGAAGCAGGCGCTGGAGCACGCGCTGGAAGATCTGGATGGTTTCTTCACCTTCACCATCGGCACCCGCGACGGCTTCGCCGTGATGCGTGACCCCATCGCCTGCAAACCGGCGGTACTGGCCGAGACCGACGATTACGTTGCAATGGCGTCCGAATACCAGGCGCTGACCACCCTGCCGGGGATTGAAAACGCCAAGGTCTGGGAGCCGGAGCCGGCCACTTTCTATGTTTGGGAACGCAGCAGCAACTGAGCCTGAGTCGAGGAGATACACAATGAAAACGTTTGATCTGGCTGAATCCAGCATCCGTGAACTGAACCAGGCGCTGCACGACCAGGCCGCTGAATGTACCGAACGCGAATGGGCGGTACTCAATCCCAAGGGCCGGCACAACATCGCCTGTGGTCTGGACCAGAACCTGTCCGTAGACATTCAGGGTCATGCCGGCTACTTCTGCGCCGGCATGAACAAGAAAGCCCATGTGGTGATCCACGGCAACGCCGGTCAGGGCGTCGCCGAGAACATGATGTCCGGCACCGTGCGCGTCAAAGGCGATGCCTCTCAGGCTGCTGGCGCCACCGCTCATGGCGGTCTGCTGGTGATCGAAGGCAATGCCGGTGCCCGTTGCGGCATCTCCATGAAAGGTGTGGATATCGTGGTGAAGGGCAGCATCGGCCACATGAGCTGCTTTATGGGCCAGTCCGGCTCACTGGTGGTCTGCGGCGATGCAGGCGATGCCCTGGGCGATTCCATGTACGAAGTACACATCTACGTCAAAGGCGAAGTGAAGTCTCTGGGTGCCGACTGCATCCAGAAAGAGATGCGCGCCGAGCATATTGAAGAACTGACCGATCTGCTGAATCGCGCCGGTGTCGATGAAGACCCGTCCAGCTTCAAGCGCTATGGATCTGCACGTCAGCTGTACAACTTCAAAGTAGACAACGCCTCTGCCTATTAACGGACCGACAGGCCGTACTGGTCGCCCAACATCTGTGTATCGAGGCGGCCTCTGAAACCGAATTTTGAGGATTTGATTATGAGCAACGATATCAACGTCAATCCGGGCCTGCGTGAGTCGGCCACCTTTGACCGTACTACCATGACCGAGATCCGCCGTGCTGCGGAAACCGGTATCTATGACATCCGCGGTTTCGGCGCCAAGCGCAAACTGCCGCACTTCGATGATCTGCTGTTCCTCGGCGCGTCCATGTCGCGTTACCCGCTGGAAGGTTACCGCGAGAAGTGCAACACCCAGGTAACTCTGGGCACTCGCTTCGCCAAGAAACCGATCGTGATTGAAACGCCGGTCACCATCGCCGGCATGAGCTTCGGTGCCCTGTCGGCCAATGCCAAGGAAGCCCTGGGCCGTGGCGCCTCAATGGTCGGTACCTCTACCACCACCGGTGACGGCGGCATGACCCCGGAAGAACGTGGTCAGTCCAGCAAGCTGGTGTATCAGTACCTGCCGTCCCGCTATGGCATGAACCCGGACGACCTGCGCAAGGCCGATGCCATCGAAGTGGTACTGGGCCAGGGCGCCAAGCCCGGCGGTGGTGGCATGCTGCTGGGCCAGAAAATCACCGACCGTGTCGCGCAGATGCGTACCCTGCCCAAAGGTATCGACCAGCGTTCTGCCTGCCGTCATCCGGACTGGACCGGTCCCGATGATCTGGCGATCAAAATTCAGGAACTGCGCGAGATCACCGACTGGCAGGTGCCGATCTACATCAAGGTGGGTGCAACCCGTACCTACTATGATGTGAAACTGGCGGTGAAAGCCGGTGCTGACGTGATCGTGGTCGACGGTATGCAGGGTGGTACTGCCGCAACTCAGGACGTATTCATCGAACACGTAGGCATCCCGACCCTGGCGGCCATTCCGCAGGCGGTACAGGCACTGCAGGAGATGGGCATGCACCGCAAGGTGCAGCTGATCGTCTCCGGCGGTATTCGTAACGGTGCCGACGTGGCCAAGTGCATGGCGCTGGGTGCCGATGCGGTGGCGATTGGTACGGCTGCACTGGTTGCACTGGGCTGTAATGACCCCAAATATAGTGAAGAATACGAAAAAATCGGTTCTGCCGCCGGCTTCTACGACGACTATCAGGAAGGCAAGGACCCGGCCGGTATCTCTACTCAGGACCCGGAACTGGCTAAGCGTCTGGACCCGGTTGAAGGCGGGCGTCGTCTGGCCAACTACCTGCGTGTACTGACACTGGAAGCCCAGACGCTGGCCCGTGCCTGTGGCAAGAACGACCTGCGTAATCTTGAGCCGGAAGATCTGGTGGCGCTGACCGTTGAATCCGCCGCCATGGCGCGTGTGCCGCTGGCGGGTACGACCTGGATTCCGGGTCAGGGTTTCTGATCCCTGTTGTTATTGAACCCATGCAAGAATCCCTGTGAAAAACCAAGCGAGGCGGTTTGATGTTCAAGCCGCTTCATTACTAAGGAGGAAGGTGCTGTGAATCAGGCGCTGACAATGAAGGACAAGCTCATCGACGGTAAGGCTGTGGCCCAGAGTTTGCGCCGTGACATCGCGGGACAGGTCGCCAGCCGCGTATCCGCCGGCAAATCTCGCCCCGGTTTGGCTGTGGTGCTGGTGGGTGAGGATGCAGCCTCACAGGTTTACGTGCGCAGCAAGGTGAAAGCCTGTGAAGAAGCGGGGATCATTTCACGTAATCATAGCTTGCCGGTCGACACGACTCAGGAAGAACTGTTGGCTCTGATCGATACCCTCAATGCTGATCCTGTCATCAACGGTATTCTGGTGCAGTTGCCACTGCCACAGCAGATTGATGTGCAGGCCGTAATCGAGCGTATCGATCCGAGCAAGGATGTGGATGGTTTCCATCCCTACAATCTCGGCCGCTTGGCGGGTAAAGCCCCCACACTGCGCCCTTGCACCCCTTACGGTTGCATGCGCCTGCTGGAAGCCTACGGTATCGACCCGGTTGGCAAGAAAGCGGTGGTAGTCGGTGCTTCCAATATCGTCGGTCGCCCGGTAGCGCTGGAGCTGCTGATGGCACGTGCCACCGTAACGGTGTGCCATTCCAAAACCGCTGATCTGCCCGCCGAGCTGGCACAGGCGGATATCGTGATTGCTGCCGTGGGCATTCCTGAGTTCATTAAGGGTGAATGGCTCAAACCGGGCGCCGTGGTGATCGATGTCGGTATCAACCGACTCGACGATGGCCGTCTGGTGGGCGATGTGGAGTTTGATACGGCGTACGAAAAAGCATCGGCGATCACGCCTGTTCCGGGTGGTGTGGGGCCGATGACCATTGCCTGCCTGTTGCAGAATACGCTTGAAGCCTGTGAAGCGTCTGAAATGAACTGATTTCAGAGTTGCACCTTATGCAATTTAAGGTCGTGTGTCCTTTCAGGGGTACACGACCTTTGTATTTCTGCAGCGGCTTATGTATCAAAACAGGGGGCGTGAAATACTGAGGAAATAACAGTAGATTAGTTCTCCAATATAAAAACCAGTCTTGGCCTCCGGCGACTGCCAGAGTGCGCTAAGAGACGGACACACAATGCACGAATACAGGGATGCAAACCCCTTCCAACATGAAACGCTTGCCCTGATCGAACGGCTGGTGCCTCTAAGCGGTTCGGCATTCTTTCTGGTGAATCCGGATATGCAGCATAGCGGGGCGTTGCTCTATAACCTCGCGCCCACAGCGGAGCGTGAATATCGCACCGAGTTTGGTGCGCTGGACCCCCTCAATCCCGAGCGCTTTGCCGATAGTGATGAAACCGTGGTGACGCTGGATTCTCGCATTGCGCCTCACTTTCTGCGGCAGACGCTCTACTACCAGAACTTTATGGTCCCCCATAACCACCGTTATGTGGCGGATATGTTCTTTCGCCGCGATGGCCGCATCATTGCGGGGCTCACGATTCTGCGAGAAGAATCCATGGGTAACTTTCGCTCGGATGAGCTGGCGTTGCTGCGCAAGGTGCAGCCCTTTATCGAGTTTTCCTTGAATCAAACCTATCTGCCGCAGCGTGATCAGGAGCGAAAGGGCATGGTTGCGCGCTATGACCTGACCGAGCGTGAACTGGATGTGCTGGAGTGCGTGCTGCGCGGTAACACCAACAAGGATATTGCACAGCAACTGTCGCTGGGATTGGCCACGGTCAAAACCCATCTGCACCATATCTTCCAGAAAACCGGCGTGCGTGCGCGCAGTGAGCTGGTGGCCAAGGTGATGGCTGACCTGAATAGCTGAACTCAACCCTTTGATGGATGCCGCTCCATCCTCCAAGTCCGAATACTGATCCCTGAATTCCAGGTATGTATTTAACTTGAGAGGCATGGATCACTATGGCTGACCATCAGGCACAGGACCTTCTGTCCCGCCGCTATCGCGTGATGGGGCATCACTCCCCGCTGTTTTACGAAAAGCCGCTGCAACTGGTGCGTGGCGAAGGTGTTTGGCTCTGGGATGCCGAGGGCAAACGCTATCTGGATGTGTATAACAATGTGCCGCATGTGGGGCACTGCAATCCCCGCGTTGTCGAAGCGCTGAGCCGTCAGGCTTCTACGCTCAACATCCACACCCGCTACCTGCACAACAATATCGTCGATTATCTGGAGCGTCTGACCGGCACCTTCAATCCGGGGCTGGAAATGGCGATGCTGACCTGTACCGGCAGCGAGGCCAACGAGCTGGCGCTGCGTATGGCCCGCTTTTGCACCGGTGGTCAGGGTGTGATCGTGACCGACTTTGCCTACCACGGTAACACCGAAGCGGTTGCGGAGATCGGCACCGGTTTTATGCCTGAGGCGCGCACGACCAAGCGTGTTAAATCTTTCCCGATTCCAGACTCTTATCGTGCTCTGGATGGTCTTAGCGGCGATGCTCTGGCCGATGCCTATGCCGACAGGGTGCAGCAGGCCATTGATGAGTTTCATGCCGAAGGGATCAAGGTCGCTGGCATTCTGGTGTGTCCGGATTTTGCCAACGAAGGTCTGCTCAACGTGCCGACCGGCTTCCTGGAAAAAGCGGTCGCCAGAGTCCGGAAAGCGGGCGGAGTGTTCATTGCGGATGAAGTTCAGGTGGGCTTTGGCCGCAGTGGCCGTCACTTCTGGGCGCATCAGTGGTACGACCTGACCCCTGATATCGTCACGATGGGAAAACCGATGGGCAACGGTCATCCACTGGCGGGTATGGTGGCACGCCCGGACATGATCGAAGCCTTCAGCAAGGAGGCGATGTACTTCAACACCTTCGGCGGCACGCCGGTGTCCTGTGCTGTGGGCATGGCGGTGCTGGATGCTTTGGAAGAAGACAACCTGATGCAGAATGCGGTCACCACGGGCGCCTACGTCACCGAAGGGCTGCGCAAACTGCAGCAAAAACATGAGCTTATCGGTGAGGTGCGCGATCTGGGAATGTTCTTTGGCGTAGAGCTGGTGCAGGACCGCAACACCAAGACTCCAGCCAAGGCCGAGGCGCGCAGGGTGATCAACCAGATGCGCGACAAGGGTGTACTGATCAGCACCATCGGTGTGCATGACGCCATTCTCAAGCTGCGTCCCCCCATGCCATTCCAGATAGAACACGCCGACCTGTTGCTTCAGACCCTGGATGAAGTGCTGACCCAAGTTACTGCACAGGAGACAGTCTGATGTCCTTTGATGCCTTGACCCCGGAACAACAAAGCGAATACCTGCTGGATCTGGCTTATAAGTCCCTGCGGCACTGGGATTTGGAGGGCAGTGAACTCTCGCTGGTGAAGTACCGTGAAAACGCGGTGTACAAGGTGGATGCTCAGGATGGGGAGCGCTATGCCTTGCGTATCCATCGGCATGGCTACCACTCTGACAACTCCCTGCGCTCTGAGCTGGAGTGGATGTCAGCCTTGAACGAGAGCGGTATTGCCGTGCCTCAGGTTCTGCCTGCAACCGATGGACGTTTGCTGGTCAGTGAGACTACTCACGCAATCGTTGAGCCGCGCAAGATTGATCTCTTTGCCTGGATTGATGGAAAGCCTCTTGGCTCCGATAGCGAAGGCTTGGGTGAAAATGCAGATCGAGTTGCCGAGCTGTATACCGATCTGGGACGCTCTGCTGCCGAACTGCACAATCAGTCCAGCGAGTGGGAGCTACCTGCAGGGTTTGAGCGCCATGCCTGGGATCATGATGGTTTGGTAGGTGAGGAGCCCTTCTGGGGACGTTTCTGGGAGCTGGAATTGTTGGATCAATCCCAGCAAGCATTGCTGGAGCAGGTGCGGGAACGCCTCAGTGATGAATTGTCCCGCTATGACCGTTCACCTCAGCGTTACAGCCTGATTCATGCCGACTTTGTGCCGGAAAATTTGATGCTGGATCAGAACGGTTTACGTCTGATCGACTTTGACGATGCCGGTTTCGGCTGGCATTTGTTCGAGCTGGCGACCGCGCTCTACTTCATTCAGGAAGAGGCGTACTACCCCACGGCCAGGCAGGCTTTGATCGATGGCTACCGTGAAAAACGGACCCTGTCTGACGAGGATCTGGAGCTGTTGGAGCTGTTCCTGACCGCACGTGGCTGTACCTATCTGGGCTGGATTCGCAGCCGTCAGGAAACCGATACTGCCCGTGAACTGGCGCCGGATTTGATTCGCCGTGCCTGCCAGCAGGCCGAACGATTCCTGGGCAAGTGATCATGCCGCGAGGGCGCTGTCCCTCGCGTTTAGGTGCCTAGTCACACGCAAAAAAAAGCCCCCGGAGAGTGGGGGCTAAAAGCAACATCTCTGCAACGCAGAGACCAGGGAGTAACTCAATTAGCTGGTCTGAGATGCTGGCTTACGCAGTTGGCTCCACATGTACACGCCGATCGAAAGCAGGATCATGCACAGCAGTACCAGGCTGACCGGACGCTGTACGAAAATGCTCAGATCGCCGCCTGCTACCCCCAGCGCCTGCTGCATGCGGGTGAGGAACAGCGGCCCCAGCACCAAACCCAGAATGATGGGTACAGCCGGGATATCATTGCGCTTCAGCACATAGCCGAAGATGGCAAAGCCCAGTGCAATCAGGCAGTCGCTGAACTGGTAGTTCTGGCTGTAGCTGCCGATAAAGCCCAGTACCAGAATGAAGGCACCGATAAAGCGGCCACGTATGCGGGTCAGGTTCACGATCCAGCGGGTAGCGAACGTCAGGTAGGCGAACACCACCACATTCATCAGCAGCAGCGAGATATACAGGCCGGAAATGAACTCGGGGCGCTCGACAAACAGGGTCGGTCCCGGAATGTAGTTGTGCACCATAAACACCGCCAGCAGCATCGCCATCAGGGCATCTGCGGGAATACCAAACGCCAGCAGTGGCACCATGACGGAAGCGGTAACGGCGTTATTGGAGGTTTCAGAGGCGATCAGGCCTTCGGGTGCACCTTCACCGAATTTCTCCGGAGTTTTGGAAAACTTCTGCGCCAGCGTGTAGGAGAAGAACTGCGAGCCAAACTCGCCAACGCCGGGCAGCAGGCCCATCACTACGCCCAGTGCTGCTGAACGGACGACGGTCATCTTGTGCTTGAGCAGATCGAACACGCCAGAAAACAGGCCACTGCCGGACAGTTTGGTTTCCTGTGAATCATTGCCACGCTGGGACAACAGGATGAACGCCTGAGACATGGCGAAGAGTCCGATCACTGCCGGCACCAGCGGAATGCCGGACAGCAGCCAGCTTTGCCCAAAAGTGTACACCTGAGTGCTGTAGGACAGGTCCAGACCGATGCTGCCCAGGAAAATCCCCAGACCCAGCATCATGGCTGCTTCAGGCACGTGTTTGCGATGTGCCAGTACGACGAAAATCATGCCCAGTGCTGCCAGCATGGCAAACTCGGCCGAGCCGAACTTGCGTGCGATCTGGGACAGGGTCGGGGCCAGCAGGATCAGGGAAAACACGCTGATCAGGCCGCCAATGAAAGAAGAAGTATAGGCGATGGACAGGGCGCGGCGCGCCTCGCCCTTTTGGGCCATGGGGTAGCCATCGTAGGTGGTGAGCACTGCCACTGGTGTGCCGGGGGTGTTCATCAAAATGGCCGGAATGGCGCCGCCATACCAGGCACCGCCGTAGACACCCAACAGCAGGGACACACCCGGCAGAGGCTCCATGGCAAAGGTGATTGGGAGCAGAATGGCCATCACACCGGCCGGTTCCAGACCGGGGATAGAGCCGATGGTCACGCCGATCAGGGCACCGATCACGATGGCCATGATGACGTTCAGGGTGGCCACTTCATTGAGGCCCAAGAGTAGTGCATCCATGGTCAGCCCTCAGAGATAACGGTTAGCGAAATCTGCCATATGATCGGGCAGGAACGAGTAGAGCCAAACATCAGGCAGCCATACGGATACACCGACGCGGAATATAAGGACCAGCAGGGTTAGCGTGCCCAGCGTGGCGAGGAGCCAGGTGCGGTTGAACAGTCGTGACAGCCACAGCAACACGGTGACAAAAATGAATGTGGCCAGGACGAAACCGATGATGGAAAGTGACTCGATGTAGATAAAAAACAGCACCGAGGCGAGCAGTGCAGTTCTGTAACGGTCCAGTAGCGACGCCAGAGACTCCAGCGGGTTCTGTTTGAACAGGGTGCCGCGCCATTCGTTGGCATTTTCGCGTGTCAGTTGCAGGACACGAACGGCCGAAAAAATCGCCATCAATCCCAGGCCCAGCAGGGCGCCCATCATGGGCTGTGTATACCATCCCCGTTTGGTGTTGACCCAGCTGGCCTGATCCGGAATGAGTAATAGCAGCACGACTGATGCAATGAGCAGCACCCAATAGATGTCGGCTTTGATAACTGTTTGCTTTGACACGGGAAAAACTCTTTTTGGGTGTTCAGTGTAAGCACGCAACAGGGAAACGGCCGACACCGGCCGTTTCCCTTCCGGTGTTACTTGTTCATGAACTCAAGCAAGCCCCGGGAGCTTTCAAAATCACGTGCAACCAGCGCTTCCGCTTCTTCACCGCCGATCCAGTAGATACCGGCACCGGTGGACGCGCTCAGTTCCTGTACGCGATCAGACTTGAGTGCTTCCTGAGCGATCTGGGCGATCTTGGCTTTCACTTCGGCCGGAGTGCCTTTCTTCACGAACAGGCCGTTCCAGGTGGTCTGAGTGATGCCCGCCTGTTCGGCCAGGGTTTCAACTTCAGGCGCGATGGAGAGGCGATCGTGCGTCAGGGAGGTCAGCAGTTTCACTTCACCGGATTTCAGGCAGGCCAGAATCAACTGAGTGGTGGTGTTGATGATATCGGCATCGCCCGTTGCCAGTGTGGAGCAATTGTTTTCATCAAAGGCAGAGTCGGATGCAATGCGAATGCCCTTGAAGGCGGCTGCCTGGAAGGTGATGGCAGTCGGCAGGGCCTGGTAGCCGAAGTGACCCAGGGAAACATCGTGCTGCTGTGAGTACTGTGCCAGCTCATCCAGGTTGTTGTATGGCGCATCAGCCTTGGCGGCGATGACGAAGGGGTAGTCGAGGAAGATACCGACAGGTTCGAAGGTCGACTTGTCGTAGGGCGCGTTGCCGGAATGGATATGCGTGGTGACAATGTCGGCCACGAAAGAACCAATGGTCTGACCGTCCGGGCGTGCCTTGGAAACGTCCAGCGCACCGACAATGCCGCCACCGCCGGGCTTGTTGATCACGGACGCAGGCGTGCCGGTGTCAGCTGCCATCTGCTCGGCAATCATGCGGGTAATGATGTCTTCCAGATCACCCGGAGGCCAGGGCACTACAAACTTAACGGGACGCTCGGGATAATCAGCCAAAGCCGGAGTGCTGGCCATCAGGGGAGACAGGGCCAGAGTAGCGACGGTCAGGAATTTTGTTAGTTTTTTCATGGTCTTCCTCGTGATTTCAGATTGCTCATACTGCTGAATCAGTCCCGGAGAGGGACGATCAGAACAGGTATGCGGGTCTGCTGAATGACTTTCTGAGTGGTGGAGCCCAGGAACAGTCGGGAAGCGGTAGAGCCACCGCGATCGCCCATGACGATCATGTCGGCCTGCTGTTCCTGCGCGGTTTGGACGATCACCTGATCCGGGCGCCCGATCGATACTTCAATCTCGGGTGCATGTTTCAGCTGAATGTCCGCCGGGATTTCGCATTGCATGAAGTCCGCAATCCGTTGCTCGATTTTGCTGCGGTACTGATCCATCAGTTGCCGGGTGTGATTAACCTGAACCTGAGACAGGAGGTAGTCGCGCACCATCTCATCGGTATCCGTGCTCATCGGCTCGATGGCATGGAGAAAAATGATGCGTGCATCGTGCTTCATGGCCTCTTGTACGGCCATGCGGAATGCAGGACGGCTACCCGAGGTGATATCCGATGCGTAGACGATGGTGTGTACAGTCGGCAGCATAAGCTCAGCTCCTCTGCTGTGGGCTTCGGCCTGAAGCTGTATCCAGACCGGTTACTCGGGTGTTCAACCGGGATGCCTGGGTCATAGACGGCCAAATCGATAGGGTGACGGATCAATGATCGGCTGGGTCTCGCACAGCAGGTCCGCTGCCAGCTGACCGGCGGCGGGGCCGGTACCAAAACCGTGGCCGGAGAAGCCGGTAGCAATGGTCAGGCCGGGAATCGCAGCGATGTGATCGATCACCGGGTTGGAGTCCGGAGTTACGTCCAGCAGTCCAGCCCAGGCCTCTTCAATTTGTGCTTCATCGAACGCTGGCCAGGCAGCTTTAAGGTTGTTCAGGGCGTCCTGGTTCAGGCGCATGTTGGGAGCCGGGTCATTGGTGCGTACCTGTTCAAACGGCGACACCTGCGTTGGCTTCCAGCGGCGCTTCATCGCCAGGTCGCGGAAGAAATGCTTACCAAAACCGATATTCAGGAAACTGCGCTGCGTGCGCAGCTGTTCCAGATAGCGATGGCCCACCAGCATGTGATCCAGCGTGAAAGGGGCATCCAGCTTGCCGCGCTGGGTAATGATGTAGCCGCCGTCCTTGTGCTTGCGGAACGAGAAGTTCGGGCCGCCAACCGCGATCTCGGTCGGGCCGTCCATCGGTCGGGTGCGCAGGACCGAACAGATCAGAGGCAGTGTGGGCAGAGACACGCCCAGATTGCCGAGGAAGCGGCGTGACCAGGTGCCACCCGCCAGCAATACTTGCTCACAGCGGATCTCACCCTTTTCGGTGACCACGCCGGAGACCTTGCCGTTCGTCAGCGACAGCGTGCGTACCGCGCAATGCTGAATCAGTTTGGCGCCTTTCTTCACCGCCGCCGCGGCCATGGCACTGGTTGCCAACGCTGGCTCTGCATAGCCGTCGGATGCGGTATGAATACCGCCCACCCATTGGCCTTTACCACCCGGCACCAGACGGTCGATATCGGCTGCGGAGAGCAGTTTTGAATCCAGTGACAAAGGTGCAACAGAACTGTGCCAGGCTTCGTGCATGGCCATCTGTTCCTCAGTTTTGGCCAGGAACATGATGCCGGCTTCGCGATAGCCAACGTTCTGGCCGACGCGTTCTGGCATCTCTTTCCAGAGGCGGTCAGCCGCCTGTGCCAGTGGGACATCAGCGGCATGACGGCTGGTCTTGCGAATCCAGCCAAGGTTGCGTGATGACTGTTCACCGGCAATATGACCCTTCTCCAGCAACACCACCGGGATGTTGCGTTCAGCCAGAGTCAGAGCTGCGGATACACCTGCGATGCCACCGCCAATCACCACCACCTGCGTGGAGGAGGGCAACTCATCAGATGTCACAACGGGTTCCAGTGTTTTGGTCATTACAGTTTTCCTTGGCTAGAGCGGCGAAGCCCGGAGGACCAGACTTCGCTGAAGCGGTTTATTGCGCGATGGTGATCTCTTCGACGTCAGCGTTGGCTGCGCCGCGGTAAGCGGTCACTTCCAGCTCGACCTTGTAGACCGTGGAGCCCAGCGGCGGGCAGGTCACGGTGGTCGCCGGGTTAACGCCACGGAACTTGGTACCGATGAACTCCATTACCTTGTGGGTATCTTCTGGGTCCTGGATAAAAACGCGGGACATGATTACGTCAGCCAGTGAAGAGTCGACTGCAGCCAGCGCGCGCTCTATGTTTTTGAACACCTGCTCGGTCTGTTCGATCACGTCTTCCGGGATCTCCTGAGTGTCAGGATTGCGACCGGCTGTGTTGGATACGTGGATCAGGTTGTCGACGGCGACAACGCGGGAGTAGCTGGCGATCTCTTCGAACTTGGAGCCGGTTTTGACTTTTACGATCTTGGTCACGGAATTGTTCCTGCTTTAAAGGATGAAGCGACCGGGAAGCGCCTGAGCACCCCCGGAATTTATATTCGGATTAGCGCAGTGCCGGGGTGTCCCAGAGGTTCAGCTTGACGCCGATACCCTGTTCCAGAGCATTGCGGTACAGCTTGGTGGCCCAGGCTACGTCTTCAACCGGCATGCCGCCGACGGACATGATGATGATCTCGTCATCGCTCTGACGAGGTGGTGTATCACCTGCCACGATGGCGCCCAGATCTTCCAGGTCGTCTTCGGACATCAGGCCATCGGCGATCATGTCCATGAAGCGCATGCCCACCAGCGGGATTACGTTGTGTGCCGGCTTGGGTACTTCTTCGTACCAGGCCTTGTACAGGCCGATGCTGTCCATCACCTTGCGCACGCCGTCACCGCTCATGCCATCGTCCAGACGGCAGCTGGCCGGCATGGCCAGATAGGCGCCGGGTTTGACCCACTCGCGCTTCACTTCCGGGTATTTGGAAGGATCCCCGACTTCACCGGAGTTGCAGTAGGTGACGATGTCGGAACCACGCACGACCGCTTCGTTGGTATCAACGATTTCGATGTTGGTAATCTGCGGGTACTCATCCTTCAGCCAGCTCAGGAAGCTGTCCAGGCTCTTCTGACCGCGGCCCTTGATCTTGATGGTGTCGATACCTGGGCGTGCTGCCATGAAGGAAGCAACGGAGGTTTTACCCATGACACCGGGGCCCAGCAGGCCAATCACCTTGGCATCCTTGCGGGCCAGATGACGTGCGCCCACACCAGGGATAGCACCCGTGCGGTAGGCCGACAGCAGGTTGGCAGACATGTGAGCCAGCGGAGCGCCGGTATCAATATCCGTCAGGGTGAACATCAGGATGGAGCGGGGCAGACCCTTTTCACGGTTGGCGATGTTGGAGCCATACCATTTCACGCCGCAGGTTTGGAAATCACCGCCCAGATAAGCCGGCATGGCCATCAGACGGCGGTCGGCGGTGGGCTTGGGCATGGTCGGGAACGGAGACTCTTCCGGGAAGGTGATCATGGCACCATGGGAGTCGCTGTTCGGCCCGGCCATGCGGTAATCGCCTTTATGAAGCAGAACAAACATCTCCTCCATGGCGTCAACACAGGCCGGCATATCAGTTACACCGGCTTTAATCATGTCCGGCTCGGACAGGTAGATAAAATCTATTTTTGTTGTATCGGACATAGCATCACCTTGAATATCTTGCGCTTTGTCCCTGTTGAAGCCCTGAGACTCTGGCTATCTCAGCGGCATATTTCAGGGGCTTTAGCAGTGCTTATTCGATGCTATTGATCGGAATCCTGGGCGTATTGAATTTTTGCGACAGGAATATAAAAAAATACTTAATATATTATTGGAATGGATATTGCTTGAGAGTACTTAACTAGACTTAAAATGGTACTTATCATGTTAAGTGTTTCGGATGGTAACAATGCGACTCCTTTTAAGGGTAACAAAACGGGGGGTGTGCCTACTGAGCAACCCTGGTTTGTGTTGAGCGCAGCCAAGCACTACAGCCTGTCGATGAGTCAGGATCCTACCATTTCCCACTTTTACAGCTTTGAAGCCAACCAGACGAACGGCCTCACCATTGCCATACCCGATGGCTGTGTGGATATTCTGTTTGACTGTGATGCTGACCACCCCAATGCCTATGTATGTGGCTCGACCATGGAAGCCCGTGGTGCAGAATTGCAGCATCAGCACCGCTATTTCGGGGTGCGTTTCATGCAAGGTGTTCTGCCCAACTTTCTGGATGCCAATGCGTCTGATCTGGTAGACCATCGTTGTAACCTGCTGGAGCTGGTACCGGCGTTCGAGCCGACCTTTGCCCAGATTGCCGAAAAACCTGACTTCGCCAGCCAGGTCTCCACGTTCACCCAGTTCTACAAGGGGCAGATGTCACGCGAGCTGTCCAGCCTGACGCAGAGCGCCATGCAGGTGATTTGTGAACACAAGGGTGACGTGCGTATCAAACAGCTGGAAGAAATGACCGGCTTCACCAGCCGTACTCTGCAACGACAGTTCCAGGCGGATATGGGTATGTCACCCAAGGCGTTCAGCCGCATTGTGCGTTGCCAGTCGGCTGTGCATGCGATCAACAATCTGGATAGCGTGGTGTTTTCCGAGCTGGCCTGTGATCTGGGCTTCAGTGATCAGCCCCACTTTTTGCGCGAGTTTAAAAAGCTGGTATCGGCCACGCCCATGCAGTATCAGCATCACGTGCAGCACAACGAGTATCAGCAGCGATTGAGATATACCTGACCCAAAAGAGAGCGATTGATTTGCTTTGCACCATAATGGTGCGATGTGTGCTTTATTTTGGTCTCAGACTGAAGCTCTTGAAAATCATACTTCGAGGCAGGTTGGTGGATAAATGAAAGTGGCTCCCTGGGAGCCACTTAAGGATTTAAGCCGCTATTTCCTTGAATTAAATACAGAGGACCTTACCCGGCTTCAAAACTCTCTTCAGTGCTTGAACATTACATGACGTACACAGGTGTAATCTTCAAGTCCATACATGGACATGTCCTTGCCATAACCGGAGTGCTTCTGGCCACCGTGGGGCATTTCACTAACCAGCATGAAATGTGTATTCACCCAAGTACAGCCATATTGCAATCGGCTGGCAAAGCGATGGGCGCGGCCAATATCAGAAGTCCAGACAGATGAGGCCAATCCGTAGTCCGAGTCGTTGGCCCAACCTAATACTTCTTCATCCGTATCAAAACAGGTTACAGAGACGACAGGTCCAAATACTTCTTTCTGGACAATTTCGTCACTCTGTTTCGCACCCGCGAGAATGGTTGGAGGGAAAAAGTTGCCATCTCGCTCCAGTGCTTGTCCTCCGCATACCACGTCTATATGTGGCGTAGCAGCTGCACGTGCGACAAACCCTGCTACCCGATCCAGGTGTTCGCCAGTGATCAGAGGCCCCATCTCGGCTTCAGCATCTTCAAGTCCACCGACTCGAATCTGGCTAACGGCTGTCTTCAACTTGTCGATGAACTGGTTGTAGACGCCTTTCTGTACATAAATACGGCAAGCGGCAGTACAGTCCTGACCTGCATTGTAGAAGCCAAAATCCTTAATACCGGCCACGGCAGCATCAATATCAGCATCGTCAAATATGAGGACAGGCGCTTTGCCGCCCAGTTCCATATGCATGCGTTTGACGCTGGAAGCTGTGTCCGAAATGATGGCACTGCCGGTGTTCACGGAGCCGGTCAGGGATACCATCCGCACCTTTGGGTGGCTGGTCAGTGGCTGACCGACCTCGGCACCGCGGCCGTGGACAATGTTGATTACTCCCGCCGGGAATATGTCTGCCATGGCAGTGGCGAGCGCGAGTGTCGATAGCGGAGTGTGTTCCGACGGTTTGATCACCACGGTATTGCCGGCCGCCAGAGCGGGTGCCAGCTTCCAGGCTGCCATCATCAGGGGGTAGTTCCAGGGGGCAATAGACGCGATGACACCCAGAGGGTCCCGTCGAATCATGGATGTATGGCCTTCGAGATACTCTCCTGCTGCCGAACCGCCCATGCAACGGCAGGCGCCGGCAAAGAAACGGAAGACATCGGAGGTGCCTGGAATTTCATCGTTCAGTGTTTGTGAAAGAGGCTTGCCACAGTTGCTGGATTCCAGTGCGGCCAGTTCCTGTTGATGAGCATCAATCCAGTCCGCTAACGCCAACAGAAGGCTTGAGCGAGTGGCGGGTGTGCTTTCGGACCAAGCGGTGAAGGCAGCATCTGCAGCCAATACGGCAGCATCAACCTGTTCAGGGCTGGCTTCATTCAGAGTAACGAGAGTTTTGCCGGAATCCGGTGCCAGGATATCGAGCGCAGGGCCCTGTCCATCGACCAGTTGTCCATTTATAAGTAGTCTGGTGTTCATAGTGTTGGCCTTGTTGGGTTAAAGGAATCAGGGTGCTATCGCAGTGGATGGAAGCGCACGTAACAGGCCTGCTTCTTTGGCATCCAGTCTTACGAAGTAGTGCATGGGTGGAATGAGCGTCCAGATAAAACACCCAGGCAGCACAACGACTCTGAGAGTGGTTTCACTGTCAGTATCTGGACGTGAATACCAGCAGTTCTCCAGGTCGATGTTTGCAATCAAGTCGGAGAAGCCATCATGGGACTCCAGCCAAGTCTGGATTTCACGGTCACCTTTCCATTTCTTGCCGCCATTCCAGGACGCGCTCCCCAAGGGAGCGCTGGGATGGCTGAACGTCAGGCTGATTTCCAGCTTGTAGATCCTGGAAAAGAAACGTTTGCTTTCCCGGTAGCATGCTTCGATGGTCAATCCATCCATTTGGCTTGACGCTCTGAACTTTTCATCATGCTGAGTCAGGCCAATCTCTTCGGAAATCAGCTTAAAGGCCTGCTCAGCACGTTGTTCAATGTTGCCGAATAGCTTCATACCGTTTCAGCCTTGGCGGGGGTGCCGGCAGAGGCTTCTTTGCTGCTTTTCACGTCTCCATGTGTTTTGGAATACAGCTGAGACAAAGGCACAGGTGTAAAAAGCGGAATGTTTTTGGCTTTCAGCCAGAGGGCGGCATAGGCCACGATGAAGAGCATAAAACCACCTGAAATAGCATAAATTTGAAGCTTCATGGCACTTTCAGGGTGAATGGTAACGATCATGTAGATACAGGCCGCAATACCGACCAGCTGAGGGATCGGAAAGAAAGGGGTGCGGAAAGGGCGCGGGATATCGGGGTAACGCTTGCGCAGAATGATTACGTTGACCTGAGCGATGACATAAGACAGCAGCCAGGTAACACAAGATGCCAGAATCATCGTTGCGATCAGGTCCATGCTAATACTCAGCATGAAAGGAATGCAGAGCAGCAGGAAGACGGCAATGATGCCGACCCAGGGCGTACGGAAGCGCGGGTGTACATAGGTGAATGCTCGCGGCAACAAGCCTTCTCGCGCCAGGCCATAGAGCATACGGGGGACTGCCGCCATGTGTGAATTAATGGAGCTGGCACTGGCCAGGACGGTAATCACGACCATGATGACCTTGCCAATATCGCCAAACATGGCGCCGGCACCGTCAACCTGAGGCGCGGTAGAGGCTTCAAGTACATCCAGAGGAACATACATGGCGATAGCCTGACCAAAGAGCATATCGGCGACAAAAATAGTGAGCAAACCGAACAGCATCGCTTTGGGAATGGTTTTTTCAGGCTGCTTAACCTCTTCAGCCATCGGGGCAACATACTCGATGCCTACGAACAGCCAAATACCCAGTGCCAGAGACTGAAAGACCACATCCCAACCCTTGGGGTTAAAGGGCATGTCGGTTGGGACGGATACAGTGCCCAATTCTGCCAGGCCCATGATGCCCATGATGGATGTGCCGATAATCATGGAGCCTGTGGTGAAAACCTGTACGGAGCCAAAGACACCTACGCCAACCAGGTTTACGCCCAGAAACAGCACCAGCAAAGTCAGGGCAACCACCGAAGCCGATACATTGGGCGCCATGCTCTCAACTGCAAGACCTGCAGTAATGGACTCCATGGCGCCTGCGGCAGAAACAAGCACCATGTAGCCGCCAAGCACACTGACAATGGCCATAAATGGCCCCATGGCAACCATGGTGTAGTCGCCAATCATGCCTGCACCGGGCATGAAGGATGAAAGTTCTGAATAGGAAAAGGAAACCAGGATGCTGACAACCATGGCGATGAATGCACTGACCATGAAAGCGGGACCGACAAGACCCATGCTATAGCCAAGTGTAACCATGGTCGTGCCAGCCACAACCAGGCCGGTACAGGTGGAGAAAGCTCTCCAAAACCCCAGTGTTCTTACTAGTTCTGTACTCATTATTATAATTCCAGTGTTGGGTGTTGTTCTGCCTCCATACCCCAAGTAGGGGTATAGAGACCTGTGTTCAGCGGGGGCGGGTTAATGTGAATAAGCTTGCTGAAGAATGGCCAAGTAGCATTCTTCCGTCATATCACGGGCATTGCTGGCATCGGAGATATTGGCTTTGGAGTTGGCTGCCAGAATCTGAAAGTCCTCCGGGTTTACGCCCTTCACTTCGGCAAAGGAGGGGATGCCTAAACGCTTGCTCATGGTGAAGAGCAGTTCTACTGCCGCCTCGGCGGCTGCCTGAGCTGGCAGGTTGGGGTCAATACCGAGTGCGTAAGCGACTTGGGCATGACGAGCGAGATCGGCAGAACAATTATGTTTGAACACGAATGGCAGGAAGATTGAGTTCGCCACACCGTGAGGTGTGTCGTACATGCCACCGATAGCTTCAGAGATGCAATGCACGCTGGCGATGTCCGCATTACCAAATGCCATACCGGCAATGAGGCTTGCAACCAGCATTTCTTCACGTGCCTGCTGATTACTACGGTCTTCTACAGCAGGAATAAGGTTCTGGCTGATCAAACGAATCGCGTGCAGTGCGAGGCCGTCACTTATCGGGTTCGCCATTTTACCGGTGTAGGCCTCAATTGCGTGCGTGAGAGCATCCATACCCGTGGCTGCAGCAATCGAGGGCGGTAAACCTGCTGTAATATTAGAGTCCAGAAGCGCCAATTTCGGTGCCAGACGAATATCCAGCAAACTCATTTTGTAATGGCGTTTGGAGTCAGTAATCACGGAGAAGAAGGTGACTTCGCTGCCGGTGCCCGCGGTGGTAGGAATGGCGACAACCGGAAGTGGATCTGTTGTCAGTTTGTTCTCGCCTTCATAGTCCTCGATGCAGCCTTCGTGTGTCATCAGGACAGCGATTGCCTTGGCAGCATCCATTGCACTGCCTCCGCCTACCGCCAGCACACCGTCAATATCTGTATCGCGGTACTGAGCCGCAATGGCATTGCAGTCTTCACTGCGCGGGTTCGGCTTGACCTGATCCGTTTCGGCGTAGGGAATACCCGCTTGCTCAAGGCTGGCGTAGATCGGTTCCAACAAGCCTGCTGCCTTGATTCCAGGGTCGGTCACAATCAGTATTTTGTTGATGCCGGCTGCCTTGATATGGCTGCCCGCCTGCTCACTCAAGCCAGGCTGCATGATAATGTGTGTTGGCAGGGAAAAAGGAAATTGCATATGTGTCTCCTGATCTTCTTGGGGAGAAGCTGGTGTGATTGGCCGCTGTAGTGTCTGTTGAAATCAGTACTTCAGTGAATGTCGGGTCATGATGTGGCGCACTACGCTGTAATCCTGCAGCGAATCGCTTGAGAGCTCCTTACCGTAGCCAGAAAGTTTGAGACCTCCATGAGGCATTTCGCTGGCCAGCATGAAATGACTGTTGATCCAGGTGCAGCCGTATTCGAGGCGGGAAGCAAGGTGCATGGCCTTGTCGATATCGGTGGTCCATACCGAAGATGCGAGGCCATAATCTGAGTCATTAGCCCAGTCGAGAACCTGGGGAATATCATCGAAGCGAGTAACGGTCACGACAGGGCCGAAAACTTCGCGTTGAACAATTTCATCGTCCTGCTGGCAGCCTGCAATGAGAGTCGGTTGATAAAAGAAACCACTGCCTGCAGGAATCGCAGCGCCCGTAATACGCTCTGTATGTGGGGCCGCGAGCGCGCGCTCCACGAAGCTGGCGACACGGTCACGTTGTCGCAGGCTTATCAGAGGACCGAGGTCGTTGTCAGAATCGCGGTTTTGGTCGAATTTTAATTTGGACACGGCCGCGCCGAGTTTGTCGACAAGGCGTTCATAAATACCGGACTGCGCATAGACACGGCAGGCTGCTGTACAGTCCTGTCCTGCGTTGTAATAGCCGTATTTGGTGACACCCTCAACGACCAGGTCCAGATCGGCATCGTCACATACGATCACAGGTGCCTTGCCACCCAGCTCAAGGTGAGTTCGTTTCAGTGACGCTACCGCATCTTTCAGAACTTTTTGACCGGTTACGATATCGCCGGTCAGCGACAGCAGGCGGATACGCTTATGGCGGGCCAACAGACTGCCAACGTTTTCGCCGCCACCGGTTACGATATTCAGGCAGCCAGCGGGGAGTATGTCGCCCAAATGCCGAGCCAGCTCCAGAATCGAGAGTGGGGTGTGTTCCGATGGCTTAAAAACCAGTGTATTGCCTGCAGCCAAGGCCGGAGCAATTTTCCAGGCTGCCATCATCAATGGGTAGTTCCAGGGGGCGATCGAAGCTACAACTCCGAGAGGATCACGGCGCACCATGCTGGTGTGATTGGGCAAGTATTCGGCGCTGAGCTGGCCGTATTGGCATCGCACAGCCCCGGCAAAAAAACGGAAAACATCAACTGCAGCACTGAGGTCGTCTTCCAGCGCCTGATGATAAGGCTTGCCACAGTTCAATGCTTCAATGCGGGCCAGCTCAGGCGCAAGACTCTGGATAAGGTCGGCAATCTGAAGCAATGCATTAGAACGGTGTTGCGGTGTTGTAAAGGCCCAGATCTTGAATGCGCGCTCGGCTGCAGCTATAGCCAATTCGACCTGCGCGCTGCTTACTTCGGGCACATTGGTGATGAGTTGCCCGGTTGCTGGGGCATATAAGGCTTCTGAAGGGCCTTCGCCTGCCACCAGGTTGCCATCTATAAGCAGGTGTGTGGCAAATGTATGATCGTTGCGCTGATCCATAGTCTATCTCGATTTGAATTATTACGGCCGAGTAGTGCCGGGCGGTCGCGAATTGACCAAGATCAAACTATGCGATCACTCGACTATCTACAAATTCTAAAAACTGAAGGTGGGTATCTATTTAATAGATATCAGTTGTGTCCGCCGCGTACGACGGAAAGGAAGGCATCAACTAAAGGAGGCCTTTGTGAGCCACGTCGCCAGGCTACCCCAATGTCCAGCGTATCGCTCAGATCGTGAATTGCGCGTGCCTCGATGATGTCCCCTTCCAGTGACCAGGGGCGGTAGGTCATATCGGGTTGCACAGAAACCCCGAGCCCGCTGGCGACCAGGCTTCGGACTGCTTCGGTGGAACTGGTGCGCAATGCTATTTCTGGTGAGTGATCCAGGCGCTGCCAAAAGGCTCGCGCAGTACTCTCCATTTCATCCACATTCAGTTGTATGAGGGGCTGGGCGGCTGCATCTGCAAGAGAAATACTGTCCAATTCGAGCAGCGGGTGATGGGCAGGTAGCCAGAGTCTAAAGGGGGAATGGATGAGGGTTTCGGTTTGAAGGGCTTGGCGATTGGATAAGTTCGACAGGATTAGTACGCCCACGTCTATCTCGCCACTTACCAAAAGGTGTTCGAGGAACGGGCGTTCATCTTCTACGACCGAAATACTGACTTTAGGGTAGGCGAGTTTAAAGCGCGTCAGCAAATCAGCAAGGAAATACCCGGCTACCAGGCTGGTTACTCCTATCACCAGACGTCCCTCTTCCTGATAGCTGGTGGATTGAAGGTTTCGCTTGGCATTTTCTACAGTGCTTTGTATCAGATGACACTGTCGCAGAAATTGATGTCCCTGGTGTGTGAGTGTCATGCCTCGTGCGCTACGAGCAAACAAGGCAACCTCTAGCTCTTCTTCCAGGTGCTGTATTGCCAGTGTAAGGGTCGACTGAGAGATGAACACAGCCTGAGCGGCAGAGGATATGGAGCCGAGTTCGGCAACAGCGATGAAGTAACGTATCTGTTTGAGCGTCATAGTATCAGGGTTCTATAAAATAGATGATGGTAATCCTGATAGCTATTTTAGCGAACAGGTGCTCTGACAAACCAGCACGTATGAATTTGCTGGGATGAGTACCTTCGCGGAGTAGATATCAAAAGGCCGGATGCAATAACACCCGGCCTTTTCGTTTAACAACAACGTGTTACTCAGTATCCGCTGACCCAGTCAGGCATGATGATGTTGTTGGTCTTGCTGTACTCTTCCCAGAGCGCGAGCATTTCAGCCAGTTTCTCCGGCTCTGATTGGCTCAGGTCTTCGCTTTCGCCCAGATCGGTGCTCAGGTTGAACAGCTGAACTTCACCTTCGCTGTAGGGTTTGGGCATCATCACCAGTTTCCAGTCACCCTTGCGCAGGAAGTATTTACCGAACAGCTCGCCACCCAGAACGCGTTCAGTGTCTGGCGCCTGGCCTTTCAGGGTTGCGACGGCGGATTGACCTGTCATTGGCTCAACGGCCTTACCCTTGTATTCACTGCCCGGTGCAGCAACGCCGGTCATTTCCAGCAGGGTTGGGGTGATATCACGCACAGACACCAGGTGGTTGTTGATATCGCCTGCCTTTAAACCGGCCGCTTTGATAATACCCACGGTGCGAGTGCCGCCCTCGGTTGGGAAGCCCTTGTGCAGTTTGAAAGTAGGTGCGCCGGCCCAGGCCCAGTTGGGGCCATAGAGGGTGTAGGAACCGGGACGGCCCATCTGCTCGTAACTGAAGTCGTTGGTCTCGTCGATGACTTTGCGGATTTTCGGGAACTGATCACCCGGCCAGGTTTCATCCAGATCGTGGCCTTCGGCACCATTATCGGAGATGAACATGATGATGGTGTTGTCGTAGAGACCGTTCTGTTTCAGGTAGTCAAACACGCGGCCGGTGTGGGCGTCCATCTCATCGACCATGGCGGCGTATACCTCCATGGCGCGGGCTTCAACTTTCTGTTCCTCTGCGCTCAGACTGCCCCAGGGCTTGCCTTTGGGCGGGCGTGGTGCGCCGTTGGCATCGGCCGGAACCAGTCCCATCTCTTTCTGGCGCTGCAAACGGTCAGCAAACACCTGATCGTAGCCCTGATCATAACGACCACGGTATTTTTCGATGGCCGCATCCGGTGCCTGCAATGGCCAGTGCGGTGCGGTGTAGCTCAGCATGCCGAAGAAGGGAGCGCCGTTTTCTCGGTCGGACTCGATGTATTCGATCATCTTGTCGGCGTAGAACTGGGAGGAGTATTTGAAACTGTCAGGCAGCTTGGTCAGCAGTTGGCCGTCGTCGGTGTAAGGTGCTTTTGCATCCGGTGTTGGTGCATAGGCTGGACGCATATCGGGCCAGTGGCTGGCACCACCCACCAGCAGGCTGAAGGAGTGTTCGAAACCACGCGCATCAGGGGTTTTGCCTTCACCACGTCCTAAATGCCATTTGCCTGAAAGGTAAGTGTTGTAACCGGCATCTTTCAGCAGTGTCGTCACAGGTACAGCGCGATCATTCAGGTAGCCTTCGTAGCCCGGCTTACCTTCCTGGTTGGGAGCCATCTCTTCTGCCATGTTGCCCAGGCCAACCTGATGCGGGTCCAAACCGGTCATCAGCGCCGCACGGGTGGGCGAGCAGGCGGGTTCGGCATGGAAATTGGTCATGCGCACGCCTTCGCTGGCCAGCGCATCCAGATTCGGTGTTTCGATTTCGCCGCCGTAACTGCCCAGATCGGCAAAGCCCATATCATCGGCGACGATCAGCAGGATATTGGGGCGCTCGGGGTTGGTCGAGGCGGAGAATGCAGGGCCCGCGATCAAGGTTGTAGCCAGTGCGATGGACGTGGCCAGCGCAGATTTGGAGAAGCGTTGTGGTTTCATGAGAGGAGATCCTGCCAGTCTTGTTGTTGTCTTTATTGGTGCGGGGGGACACTTAAGTCTAGTCAATCTAAACGGGGGGAACGGACGGGGTAAATTTTAGTTTTCACAGAGTGAAAACAATCAGGCGCAAGGTGTAACGCCTGTGCTAGACGGGAGCTGATCAGTAGAGTTTGTGTTCGAGCATGAGCTGAGCAATGGCATCGGCCGCCGTGCGCAACTGTGGCAGCAGTTCCTGCTCAACCTGAGGAGTCGGTGTGAGTTCTTCAATCCAGGTCAGGTTCAAGCAGGCTTGCACCTCGTTCATCACCATAATCGGGATGGCGAGCACCCTGACTTCGTAGTTATCACTGTCATCCGGCCCACCCGGGTAATTCTTGTCACGTTCTGCGTATCCCTGCAAACAGGTCTGCTCCAGCATGGTCTGGACCCAGGGCTCATCACGCGCCAGCACGGCATCGGGGCCTTCTTCACGTTGCAGACGCTGGATTATGGCTTTCTGGTCTTCAGGGTGGCTCCAGGCCAAGTAGGCACGACCTGTGGCTGACTGGAGCATGTAAGGCTGATATCCCATGAACCCTTGAGGCAGGAACATCGGTGACTGACGGCGGGTGGTTTCGATAATTTCCATACGCGAGCCGTTATAGATCATCAGATCCGAGGGCCAGTGTATGCGTCGCTGAAGCGCTTCCATGATGGGGGCCGCCAGCTGTGCAAGGCTGTTCTGCGGGCGAATATGGGTACCCAGCTCATGGATCTGAAAGGTCAGGCGGTAGCAGCGATCGCCGAGGCTGCGGTAGACCCAACCGGCTTCAATCAGCGTCGCCAAAATCCTCAGCAGGGTGGCGCGGTCCAGCTCTGTTGTCTGGTGCAGTTGATGCAAGCTGAGTGCGCGGTCCGAGCCATTCAGTGCTTCGATGACACTAAGGGCACGGGTGAGGGAGCGGATCTGTTTAGGCATTAGGGTTCGTTTTGCGGATCAGTCGGTCAGGATGGAGCTATTCGGCCAAGGTAGCCGAAATTGAGACGGCTGGAAACCTGCCCCGCAATGGACCCTGTGCACCAGTGGCTGCTCTATTTTTGAACACTGCTGTCGTTCAATACCAAAAAAATATGCATTTTTCTCTTTGAAATCAGCCGGTTGTAAATCTGGCCCGCGCTTTGCTTATTCCCGTCAGGAAACTGAAAACCCTTTTGGGAAAAGTCAGCAATGCTCTTGAAAGGCGCAGCTGACAGCGAAACCACACGACTTTCGGAGAATAATATGGACGGCATGGTGCTGGAACTGGGGTACGCCCTGGATACGTTTTATTTCTTGATGTGTACCGCACTGGTGATGTGGATGGCGGCGGGCTTCGCCATGCTTGAAGCGGGTCTGGTGCGTGGCAAGAACACGGTTGAAATCCTGAACAAGAATGCGCTGTTGTACGGCGTTGCCTGCGTGGTCTATCTGATGGTGGGCTACAACATTATGTACCCGGCGAACCCGATCAGCTCCGTGATTCCGGGTATCGACTTCCTGCTGGGCGCTGACAACACCACTGAAGCGGTTGTTGCCGGTGGTGAAGACGCACCTTACTACTCCAGCATGGCTGACTTTATCTTCCAGGCAGTATTTGCCGCTGCGACTATGTCCATCGTATCCGGTGCAGTGGCTGAGCGTATGAAACTCTGGCCGTTCCTGATCTTCGCCGTTGTTATGGTTGCTGTGATCTACCCGGTAGAAGGTTACTGGAAATGGGGCGGTGGCTTCCTGGATCAGCTGGGCTTCCAGGACTTTGCAGGCTCTGTGGTTGTGCACATGGCGGGTGCTGCTGCTGCGCTTGCTGCGGTTATCCTGGTCGGTCCGCGTAAGGGCAAGTACGGCAAGAACGGTGAAGTGCGTGCGATTCCGGGCGCCAACCTGCCGATGGCAACACTGGGCATGTTCATCCTGTGGATGGGCTGGTTCGGTTTCAACGGCGGCTCTGAACTGAAAATTGCCAACGTAGAAGAAGCGAATGCAGTAGCCAAAATCTTTGTAAACACCAACGCGGCGGCAGCTGCAGGCATGATCGTAGCGGCTCTGTTCGCCCGTGCCCTGTTCGGTAAAACCGACCTGACCATGACCATCAACGGCGCGCTGGCGGGTCTGGTGGCGATCACTGCTGAACCGCTGCAGCCGTCTGCCGGTCTGGCCTCTGTGATCGGTGCCATCGGTGGCCTGGTGGTAGTCGTGTCTGTTATCACCCTGGACAAGCTGAAGCTGGATGATCCTGTCGGTGCCATTTCCGTACACGGTTCTGCCGGTATCTGGGGCATCTTCGCGGTATTGCTGAGTAATGAAGACGCTACCTTCGGCGGTCAGCTGATCGGTATGGTTGCTACCTTCGCATGGATGTTCATTGCGAGCTTCGTGGTGCTGTTGGTGATCAAGGCTGTCATGGGGCTGCGCGTAACCGAAGAGGAAGAGATGGAAGGTATGGATGTCAGCGAATGCGGCATGCAGGCCTACCCGGAATTTGGTCCTGGCCACACCTCCATGGGTCTGAGCAGCGGCTCTGACAAGTCTGGCGCACAGCCGGCGGGCCAGAGCATGCCGAGCTATCAGGCAAGCCAGGCGGTTAAATAAGCATTTATCTTCTCCAGAGACAAAAGGCCCTTCGGGGCCTTTTTTTTCGTCTGAAAACTGGATTAGGCAACGCGCACTCTTTCAGCCTTGCCCTGCTGTGAGTCATTGATAGTCGGTGTTGCACTAAGGCTGTGCTGCGAATGCAGCAGGACGAAAGGTGGTTTTTAGTAACTCTTTGAAAATAAATATATTTATATTTTTGGCAGGGGATTTGCTATTCCTGATAGTAAACAAATTATACCACTAATAAATTTTGGGTAACCCCAAAGGAGTAGATTCCCATGGCACTGAAGTTCATTGAAGAAGCGATCAAGCTGGAACTGCCGAGCATGGAACGTCCCGGATGTAATGCCTTTCTGGATGACGTGGTGGCGTCCACCGATCCCGAGAAGACCATTGTGGCCGGCTTCTTCCGCATGGAGAAGTCCGACACGCCGCTGGAGTACTACTACCACTACCACGAAATGAAAATCATCGTTGAAGGCGAAATGCTGATCTCCGATGAAACCGGCAACCAGGTACATGCCAAGCAAGGCGATGTGCTCTATTTCGAGAAAGGCAGCACCATCACCTTCCAGTCCCCAAGCATGGGTATCGGCTTCTTCTGCGGTCAGCGCCTCGAAGGCGACGCCTGATAACGGACGCAAACGCATGGATATTCGGGAGGTATAAAGATGCAGATCGATCCATCCATCAAGAGTCGTCCCACCTATGCGGCGCCCGAACTGGTAGCGTCGGCGGGCTTGCAGCTGTTTGTCAGCGAGTCCGATGCAGGCCATTTGTTGGAGCCTTTGTACCGCCAGTGCGCTGAGTCAGGGGCTCAATGGCTGGTGGCGGAGCCGGGCAACGCACCGGGCACGCTGGCGGATTCCCTGTCCGGTTATCTCAAGCGCGTCCTGACCGACGCGCCCGTCACGACCCGGCTCTATGTGGCCGGGAGTGAAGGCTTCCTTTGGGATATTCGCAATCAGGCGCTGAGCGCAGGGCTGGTGGACGAGCAGATCCAGCTGGCACCGCCAATCAATAAAGCCCGTCGTCTGTTCTGCACCCACTGTTACAGCCTGACAGAAGGTGTGACCACCAGCCCCTGTACCTGCAGTGGTTGTGGTCGGCTGTTGCTGGTGCGGGATCACTTTGCCCGCCTGCACGGCGCCTATGTGGGGGTACAGATCAATGCCGAAGATCCTGAAGAACAGCCGGAACAGGAGGTGTTGCAGTAATGAGTATCGACAGCATACCGGTGCGGGTTATGGCCATCGAACAGGTGGCCCCGCTGATTCGAGAGTTCAAGCTGGAAGCGATTGAGGGCACCCTGCCGGCGTTCTCGCCCGGCAGCCATGTGCAGGTCATTATGCCGGGCGCCGCGCGTGAAATTCGCAACGCCTATTCGTTGTGCAGTGATCCCGCCACACCCCGCCGTTACAGCATTGCGGTGCGCCTGCAGGAAGCATCCCGTGGTGGTTCGTCCTTTATGCATGGGCAGGTCAATGTGGGCGATCAGTTGGCGATAACACCGCCGGCAAATCTCTTTGCCCCGGTAATGGGGGCCCGCAAGCATGTGTTGATTGCCGGTGGTGTGGGCATCACCCCGTTCATGTCCTACATCCCGGAACTCAAACGTCAGGGCGCCGAATTTGAGCTGCACTACCTGTATCGAGGCGGTAAGACGGGGGCCTATCTGGATCAGCTGCAGCAACAGCTGGGTTCGGCCTTGCACCGCTATGACTCCGAACAGGGTAACAATTGTGATCTGGCACAGGTGCTGAGTGATCACGGACCGGGTACCCACGTCTATATCTGTGGTCCCGAGTCGCTGATTGAAGGCGTCTGCAGTACGGCCCGCGCCCTGGGCTGGCCCGACAGTCTGATCCATTTTGAAGCCTTTGCTGCACCGGAGCCGGGCGAGCCGTTCAAGGCGCAACTGACCCGCAGCGGCAAAACCCTCGAAGTGGCCGCCGATGAAAGCCTGCTGGAAGCACTGGAACGTGAGGGCATTGCCGTGCCCAACCTGTGCCGCGGCGGTGTCTGTGGCCAGTGTGTCACCTCCGTTCTTGATGGCGAGGTGGAGCACCGCGATGACTTCCTCTCCAGCGATGAGCGCACCAGCGGCAGCTGCATCATGCCCTGTGTGTCCCGTGCCGCCGGCAAACACCTGACTCTGGATCTATAGGAGCGACAGCCATGCGCATGTCACCCAAACCCGTACAGACTTTTCGTGATGACTTCACCTACAGCAACAGTCCGGGCGCGATAGAGCGTTTTCCCTTCCCGTTCCCGGAAGATGAGTACAGCTATTCGGTCAATATCGAGCCTCATACACCGGGGCCTGAAGGTTCGGTGTATGAGTACCTGCTCGATATCGACGAGCACTATCTGTCGGAGATGGCCGAGCGCGATATCGTGCTGAAGGAAAATCCTAAACGCTGTCTGGCCATGCCGCATATGGAATTGGCCTGCTGGGACATGATCGAGCGCAGCATGCAGTCACTGGCGGCCGATTACCCGCAACATTTTGCGCTGACCACCGACGGCGATCAGTGGACCTGGGAAAACCGTCTGCTCAACATCAAGGACAGCTTCACCTTCGGTGACAGCAGCACCTTGCCGTTGCCGCCAATGGAGTACATCGGGCGCCAGTTGCAGGGGGATTTTGCGCTGCTGGATCAGCGTGACGGTGATCTGTTTCTGGATGCCGGCATCGTCACCTGCCCGGCGGACTGGTCGCTGGCCTTTGATGCGGGGATGAGCTTTTCCGAATGGCACGGCCCGGTACCGCTGGCGCATGAAATGGGGGTGTTTGAACGTGCACTCAAATACCTGACTGCGATTCCGGTCGGCCGTCCTGTGCGTCGTCTCAACTGGACCCTCACCGTCAATGCGCGCATGGACACCTCACCCGAGACCTATCCAAGCTGGGGTACTGATCGGGCCAGTGTGACCGCCGACAATGTGGGTGAGAAGGTCCACCTGAGGGTCGAGTTGCAGGTGCTGGATCGTATGCCACGCAGTAATGCACTGATGTTCAGTATCCGCACCTATCTGATCAGCTTCAATGATTTGGTCACCAATCCGGATTGGGCACGCCGTATGCATCGTGTACTCAAAACCCTGCCGCCAGAACTGGTGGAGTACAAGGGGCTGGGCCGCTATCACGATCTTGCGGTGGAATGGCTGTCCCGTTTTGATCCGGCCAACTGACAGGTGAACGATGGGTTGGATATATCTGCTGATCGCCGGATTGCTGGAATGCCTTTGGGCGATCGGCCTTAAATACAGTGATGGCTTTACCCGGCTCTGGCCCTCGGTCATCACGGCCATCCTGATCGTTGTGAGCCTTGGACTGCTGTCGCTGGCGATGCGCACCATTCCGGTGGGGACCGCTTATGCGGTCTGGTCCGGCATAGGTGCGTCGGCATTGGCCGTGGTCGGCATCCTGTTCATGCAGGAGCCGGGCGGACTGGTGCGGATCGGTTGCATCGGCATGATTGTGATGGGGGGGGTCGGACTCAAGTTATTCGGCGACACTGCGTTGTGACACCTAAGGACGCAACATGGAAGAGAGGTTAGATATGACACAGACAGATCAACCTGTAGTACTGGTAACGGGTGCAAGCAAAGGAATAGGACTGGGCATTGCACGGGTCTTTGCCGCCAAGGGCTATCGCGTGGCCATTGCCGCGCGCCATCTGGAACCTGCACAGGAGGCCGCGGCCAGTCTGGGTGAAGGCCATCTGGGGCTGGTGGCCGATGTCACCAACCGCAGCAGTCTGGATCAGGCGGTGGCAACCGTAGTGGAAGCCTTTGGCCAGTTGGACGTGCTCTGCGCCAACGCCGGTATTTTCCCCTCAGCGAGCCTTGAAACCATGCCCGAAGAGGACTGGGATCAGGTGATGAACACCAACCTCAAGGGGCTGTTCAACAGTGTTCAGGCGGCGCTGTCGGCACTGAAGAAAAGCAGCTGTGGCCGTATTGTGGTGACCTCCTCAATCACCGGTCCCGTCACCGGCTTCCCGGGCTGGGCGCACTATGGTGCCAGCAAGGCTGGTCAGCTGGGCTTTATTCGCACCGCCTCTATTGAGCTGGCCCGCTACGGCATTACCGTGAATGCCGTGATGCCGGGCAATATCATCACCGAAGGCCTTGAGGAGATGGGCGAGGACTACCTGCGCCAGATGGCCGCATCCATTCCGCTCAAGCGTCTGGGCAGTGTTGAAGATATCGGCAATGCAGCGGTGTTCTTCGCCTCGCCCGAAGCCGGCTACATCACCGGCCAGACCCTGGTCGTGGATGGTGGTCAGATCCTGCCGGAATCCCTGGAAGCGGTAGGCTAGGCTTTAGCTGAGTTGATAGACTGTAAACCTTGTCGGGGTCAGACCTCGGCAAGGTTTTGTCGTGCCCCCGCTCCACGTCCACTCTGCCAATGGATCACTCGATGAATACGCCTTCATTGCTCACGGTTAAAGGCCCTGCGCTTGAACCCTGGCTGGAACAGCTGGCCCAACTCAGAATTACGGTCTTCCGCGAATTTCCCTATCTGTACGATGGCTCCATGGAATATGAAAAACGCTATCTGCAGACCTACGTAGAGTCTGACTCCGCCGTCTGTGTGCTGGCGTTGGATGGCGAAAGGGTTGTGGGAGCATCGACCGGGTTGGCGATGAGTGATGAAACCCCGGCTTTTCGCCAGCCATTCGAAGCAGCAGGCATGGATACCGGTAACATTTTCTACTGCGCCGAGTCGATTCTGCTGCCGCAGTATCGCGGTGGTGGCGTCTATCGTGAATTCTTCAGCCGACGCGAAGCCCATGCACGGGATCTGCATAAATCGCTGATCTGTTTCTGTGCCGTGCAACGCCCTGCGCAGCACCCGCTTAAACCGGCTGACTATGTTTCACTGGACACCATCTGGGAGCATTTCGGCTATGCTGCGCGACCAGAACTGAACACCCGCTTCAGCTGGAAAGATATTGGCGAGTCCGAAGAGTCTGACAAGCCGATGCAGTTTTACCTGAAAAACCTGAATTAAATGCCGCGAACTGAATAGATCCACTCCGCAATGACGACATCGAATACCACCCTGAGACTGGCGCTGGCCCAGTACCCTATCGACTGGCTGGACTGCTGGCAGGATTACGTCAAAAAGATAGAACTACTGGTGCAGGATGCGCTGACAAAAGATGCCCATTTTCTGGTGTTCCCCGAATATTTCAGTATGGAGCTGGCGTCCCTGTTTGGCCCCGAGGTGTGCGCCTGTCTGGAGCAGCAGCTGGAACAGATGCAGTCCGTGCATGAATACTTTGTTGCCCTGTTCGAGCGACTGGCCCGCCAGCATCAATTGCACATTCTGGCCGGTACCTTCCCATTGCTTCAGTCCGATGGCCAGTACCGCAACCGTGCCTGGCTGTTCCGGCCTGATGGCAGCCGCGACTATCAGGACAAGTTGCAGATGACCCGCTTTGAGTCCGAGCAGTGGTTGATCTCCCCCGGTGAAGAGATTCGGGTGCTGGACACTGCCTTCGGCAAGGTAGGGGTGGCCGTGTGCTACGACAGTGAATTTCCTCAGATCGCCAGGCGTCAGGTGGAGCAGGGTGCCGATCTGATTCTGGTGCCCAGCTGCACCGATACCCAGGCGGGCTAACACCGAGTGCGTATCGGCTGTCAGGCGCGGGCATTGGAAAACCAGTGCTTTGTCGCCCAGTCACCCACTATCGGCAAAGCGGAATGGTCCGAAGCCGTGGATGTGAATACCGGTCGTGCCGGGGTGTTTGCTCCGGTTGATTACGGCTATCCCGATGATGGTGTGCTCGCTATCGGTGAGGAAGGCGTCGCCGGCTGGCTGGTCACCGAACTGGATCTGGCACGGTTGGCGGATGTACGTACCAGCGGTCAGGTTTTCAATCACCGGGACTGGGACAGTCAGTTCAGGTTTAAGTGAATGCCGGTTTACAGCAATACCTGCTGAAGATCGTGGAATGAGGTACTGATTCCGCCCTTGTTTGCCAAAGTGTCTACACTCAGTAGGAGCACTTTTCAGGAGGCGATGACGATGGCTGCCAAGGGCAATACCCGCTCCAACGAGCAATCGAAAATTCCGCAAGAAGCGTTTGACTGGTATGACGAATATGCTCACGGGGATATTGATCGTCGTACCTTCCTGCAGCGATTGGCAACGCTGGGGATTGCCGGTCTGAGTGCCGCTACCCTGGCCAAGGGGCTTTTACCCGATTATGCCCTTGCCGAGCAGGTGTCGTTCAATGATCCCGATATCAAGGCGACCTACATCGAATTTGATTCTCCCGAGGGGCATGGCCGGGCGCGGGGATATCTGGTTGTACCCGCAGGTGTGACTGCCGATCAACCGGCGCCTGCCGTACTGGTCGCGCATGAAAACCGTGGCTTGAACCCCTATATCGAAGATGTGGCCCGCCGTTTGGCCAAGGCCGGTTACATTGCCCTTGCCCCAGATGCGCTGTTCTCGTTGGGCGGTTATCCCGGTAATGATGATGAAGGCCGCGCGATGCAAAAGCAGCTTGATCGCAGCAAGATTGAAGCGGATTTCAGCGCGGCAGCTCGCGTCTTGAAAAGCCATGAACTGAGCACCGGAAAGGTCGGGATGGTGGGGTTCTGCTTCGGCGGTTACCTGACGAACCAGTTGGCGGCAACGCTGCCAGATGTGATTGATGCTGGTGCGCCCTACTATGGCACTCCGCCCAGTGCCGAAATCGCGGCCATCAAGGCACCCCTGCAGCTCCACTTTGCTGGGCTGGATCAACGGGTAAACGGCTATTGGCCCGAGTATGAAGCGGCGCTGAAACAGGCCGGCATCGCTTACACCGCTTACCTGTATCCTGATGTGAACCACGGCTTTCATAATGACTCGACCTCACGCTATGACGAGGCAAGCGCCGAGCTGGCCTGGAGCCGGACTCTGGCGTTCTTTGCCGAGCAATTGAAGGGGTAGAAACCCTTTGGCATAAAACCTTAAAACCGGCAGGGCACCCTTGGAGAGTGCTCTGTCGGTTTTTTTGTTTAATCCACTCAGGCTCAATGATGAGGGCGCTAGCCCCTGAACCAGAGTAGCCCGACGCTGAGGGCCAGGGTAATGGCTGACAGCGGCATCAGGCTTTTCGGTGCCCAGACCAACAGCAGCAGGGGGATAGCAGCCATCAGACCCAGTTGCATGATGCCGATGGAAAGTCCTGTTGAAGGGCCGATATAGCTTGTCCATAGCACCAGGCTGACAAGCATCAACCCCCATCCACCGAATTGAAGCAACCTTTGCTCCACGGGTCTGAGTGCATGCCCGAAGACGTTTCGGTGATAGCGTGTCTGGCTGGCGGCCAGCCAGATACAGGCGGTCAAGGAGAAGAGACTTTCGATCATGCATGCTCTCCTGTGGGCAGCACCTGTGCTGGTGTTTGCTGTTTATCCCTGTTCTTGGCAGGCGCTGGCTTAGGCCAATGTTTGGCCAGAATCCGGTCGATCAGCAGAAAGCCGATGGCGAAAACAATAAGCAGCAGATCCATGCTGACCAACAGCCAATTTTTATGTGCCAATGCCGCAGGCAGGCCGCTGGCACCAAGTGTCAGGTTGTACACAGGTAGGGCTACGAGCAGTAGTGCGGTCATCAGACACTGTTCCTGCCATGCCCGGCGGTGGGTGCGGAAGAACGGGTGCAGGAAGCACAGCAGCCAGACGATGAAGAACGCTCGAATTTCCCATAGCTGCCGATCAGCCAGCTCGACAGGCAGCAGTCGGTTGGCCCAGAGTCCGGCCGTGATAGCCAGCGGCAAGCCGATCAGGGTGCTCAGGTTTAGATGGCGTACACCATTCATACCCTTGTGACTTTCGCTACCCGGCTTACGGGCACGTTTGACGATCCAGAGAACAGCTCCGCTGGCCACCATCAGGGTGCCGATCAGACCTGCAATGAAGTAGATCCAGCGTTGCTGGGGACCTGCGAACAGCAGTTGGTGCAGGCTGGCAAAGACGTTGTAGGTTGCTTGTGTCGGGTTGATATCGGCCGAGCGTTCAATGCTGAGTTCCGCCGCACGACTGTCATAGCGCAGGCGTTCGCCACGGCCCTGATTCAGAATGGAGGCACCGCTGCGTTCACGCAGTTCGATCTCGGCTGCGGAGTAGGGGCGTTGAATCTGAATGCTGGCGACACCGCTAGTCCAGCGCTGCTGTGCATCCGTGTGCAGACGCTGGATCTGTTGTGTCAGGGTCCCGCCTTGTAACGCTGCAGAGGCTGGCAATACCTCCTCAACCGTTGGGCCTGCACGGCCACCCAGACTGTCCCTATAGGCGCGGAAGTCACCATCAAAAGCAGCGGTTACTCCCCAGGGCATATAAAGATACATCAGCAAGAACAGTCCGCTCAGTGTGATCATCAGATGGAAGGGCAAGATCAGTACCGAGCAGGCGTTGTGCAGATCCATCCATGAACGCTGTCCTTTGTTCAGGCGCAGAGTGAAAAAGTCGATGAATATTTTCTTGTGGATGATGATGCCGGTGATCAGAGCGATCAGCATGCCAAGTGAGGCAATGCCAACGATCCATCGCGCCAGATCTCGGGGCATCGCATAGAGGTCGAAGTGAAAACGGTAAAGGAAATCCGCAAAGCGTGATTCTCGCGGGGTAAGCTCCTCACCGCTGCTGGGGTCCAGATGGCGTGACTGGCCACCGAAACGACTGGGGCGCTCGCCCTGCTCGAACCAGCGCAAACTCAGTTCAGGAGTGCGATCATCGGGCAGATCAATCCGCCACTGAGCGGCATCGGGCGCCTTCGCCTGCAGATAGTCCAGGGCGTATTGCAGCGATACTTCAGAGCTGGTGACCTCTGCCTGGTGTAATTCAGGTTGAAGCCAATAGCCGATTTCGGCGCGGAAAAAGCTGAGCGTACCGGTTAGAAAAACGGCGTACAGCAACCAGATGAAAGGCAGGCTGCTCCAGGTATGAATCCAGGAATTGCTGCGGCGAAAGCCCGGTTGGGTCTTGGATGCACCCATAATGGTGTCCTCAGGAAAAACAGAGATAAAGTGCGGTCAGGGCAAGTGCGGGTATGGCCAGTCCGGCGATCAATTTGCGCCGGTTTTGCATGTGAAATGTCCAGATGGTCACTGTGACAAAGACCAGAAACGACAACATGGTGGCGGCCAAAACTGACTCGGCTGGCGGTAGGGGCAGTGCCAGGCTCAGACTTGCGGCAGTAAGAGCCGAGAGTGCATATCCGAACGCCAGTGTGATCACAAGGCGCAGACCCACGTCAGGCCAGCTGCGTCCCAGCAGATCAGGCTTTTGCGCCCGAACTCGGGATGATCGAGAAGTGTTCATGAGGAAGCTCGTATCCAGAAGAAAAACAGCCAGAACTCGAAGGGGAGAGCCTGGCTGTAGAAAGCTTAGAAGTTGACGTTCAGACCCATATTGAGACGACGGCCATCCAGCACCACGCCGTAGCTCTCATTGGTCACTTCTTTATCCAGCAGGTTGTAGATGCCCGCTTTGACCTGAGTATTGCCTGTTAACTGATAAGCCAGACCAACATCGACAAAGCCGTAACCGGGCGTGCCTTCAGACATGCTGGTACGACCCATGTAATCGCTGGTTTTGCCGCGGTAATTGGCCTGGGTCCAGAGGTTAAGCGCTGCTGACTGTTGCCAATCCAGACTGGCGTTGAACATGTGCTTGGGGATCTTGTTCAACGGCTCGCCCTTGAACTCGCCGGATTTCTGTTCCGAGTCGGTAAAGGTGTAACTGGAACTGAAGAGCAGAGAAGGTGTAAACGCGTAATCCAGGCTCAGCTCGATGCCGCGCATTTCAGCGTCATCAATGTTTTTGCGGGTGCTGACGAAGGTGTGCGGGTTGCCACCGTAGGAGCATTCGTCCCAGGTTGATACGTCGTTGCGGTCGTAATCGCTGTCTTCACACAGACGGTCTTCGGCAATCTTGTCCTTGTAGTCGGTGTGGAACACCATCACGCTGGTGTTCAAATCCGACACTGAACTGTCGAACACGAATCCCATTTCGTAGCTGATGCTCTTTTCCGGCTTCAGGTCCGGGTTACCGATGATCACCGCGCGAGGATGAGGGGCCGGAGAGCCACCGCCACCGGTGCCACGGCCGAAGCCTTCGGTCGCTTCAGCCAGGCCCGGCTGCTTGTAACCGGTCGATACGCCACCCTTGAGCATCCATTCAGGTGCGATGCGGTAGTTGGCGTATACACGAGGCGTCAGGTGGCCACCAAAGAGTTCGTCATCGTTGTAGCGCAGGCCGGTGGTCAGGTTCAGCTTTTCAGTCAGTGACCAGTCCATTTCGGCGAAGATGGCAGCCAGCCAACGGTCGGCACTTTTGACGGCGCCGGGGATATTGGCGTCCAGCAGACCATTGGTTTCATCGGTAAAGTCTTCGTACTTGTACTGACCGCCGAAGGTCAGAGTGTGCTGATCCAGGAAATAGGTGCCCTGAGAGTTCAGAGTTGTAATCTCTTCACGCTTGGTTTCGCTTTGTACCAGATCAGACACATCGTGCTGCAGATAGGTGTTCAGGAACAGATCCCCGTAGCGGCCGTCATGGCTCAGAACGTACACATCCTTGTCGTAGCGACGGGTGGAGCCGGTACTGTCTTCGGTTACGCTCTTGCCAGGGGTGGTTGTGGCTTCAAGGCGGGCGGCGTCATACGCGAAGGAGATGGCGTTCTGCTCATCCGGGGTCAGGGTGAACTTGACGCCACCCTGCTTGCGAGTGGTGTCAGGCTTGCTGGCAGCACCGTCATCACCACCGGAATAGTCACTTTCGTCCAGCCCCAGCCAGCTGCCGTTGACTTGCGCAGAGAGCAGATCCGGAATCAGCGCGCCGCCGGCAAACAGGTTGACCTGTTGTTCGTCGTTACTCAGATCATTCAGGGACTTGGTGTATTCGGTGCTCAGTGTACCGGACCAGTTTTCTGAATTGCGGCGGGTAATGATATTGATAACACCCCCCATAGCTTCGGAGCCGTAAAGCGAGGACATGGGGCCGCGGATAACTTCAATACGCTCGATCATGGCGATGGGCGGAAGGGCGATCTGCTTGCCACCGTCAGAGCCGTTCGTATTCACCGAGCGACCGGCCGAAATGGGTCGGCCATCGACCAGATACAGTGTGTACTGGTCATCCATGCCGCGGATACTGACGTCCTGCATGTTGCCACCGCCAGTGACGTAGACCCCCGGGATGTTCTTCACCGCGTCGACCACGCTGTTGTATGACTTCTTCTCCAGCTCTTCGCGGGAAATGACGGAAATACTTGCGGGCGCATCGTTGATGTTCTGTTCAAAACCGGCAGCAGTTACGACGACATCCTGTTGTTCAACCGTCTCTGCGGCAGTCGCTTGAGTACTGATGGCGGTTGCGACAGCGATGGCCAGGAGGTTGTGGGGCACTTTAGTCACTTCGGCTCCTTGAAGGGATTGTTTTAAGAAATGTGAAGTTTTATTAAATTTAATCTAAATGAAAATGCTTATCGATAATAATGTAATGAAATTTACATTACTTTACATTTGAGAGTGGAACCCAAGACGATCGAACGAGTCGTGGGGCGCTTTATTGAATAAAGCGTACCCAGCTGGAGTTGCTGGAAGGGCTCTCAAGGGGAGGGCGTGCTGTGCTGGAAGGAAGAGCTTACAGTCAGAATGCAGCGAAGGAGAAAATGAATGGCTGAAACAGTCTGGGCGAAGCCAGCATTGCAGGCATTGGATGCCATCGCTGAATGCATCGCCCTTGATAACTCTTAAACCGGTCTTGGTACAACGTTGAAAACCCCGCCGATAGCAGGCCGGCGGGTGAATAATCACTTCGCAAACAGTGATTCGATGTTCGCAAATGCCTTGATTTCGATGGCATTTTCAGACGGGTCCATGAAGAACATGGTGGCTTGCTCGCCAGCTTCACCCTTGAAACGCACGTACGGCTCAATAATGAACTGGATACCCAGACCGGTCAGTCGGTCAGCCAGTTGTTGCCACTCATCCATCGGCAAAACGACACCGAAATGACGTGCCGGGACCTTGTGAGAATCGACATCGCTATACGCGTTACAGCCGCATTCCTCCGGCGCCTTGTGCGCGACAATCTGATGACCGTAAAAGTTGAAGTCGCACCATTCACCCGGTGCACAGCGACCTTCGGTACAGCCCAATACTTCGCCGTAGAACGTGCGGGCTTCTTCGACATCACGAACCGGAAACGCCAGGTGGAACGGGGGGATGTTATGTGTGTTGCTCATAATCACTCTCACTTGGTTGGGCTTTGATGGCAGACTTGAGTGTATGTAAGGCGTGATTTAAAACAAATCGAAATCTGTCGGTCTCAGTCAGTCATGGCTGTCTGATGTGCGCATCAGCAGCCAAGCGTTTAATCACTGCAACCGGGATTGCTTGTTTCGGTTTGATTAATTACTCACCCAAATAGTGAACCTATTGCGTCTAATATTCCTGAAAATATTGTAGCAATACCTTCCGCAAACATTTCGAAGATACCCGTGACACATTCAATCGCACTATCTGCATACATAACGGCTGGAATGGCTAGTCCGCTAAATGCAGAAACCAGTATGACGGTCGCGGCCATGTTAAATCCTGCAATAAAAATATATATAAGGGTGCCAAGAAGAAAAAGCGATGATATCGCCCCAAGAATTACCACTTGAATTGGTTTTTCGTCCTTGCTCATGATTAATTCCTTATTAATTAAAGTAACCTTTTCAATATTTTATGGCTAGCGGGGAGTTGATGTGGATGTAGGATTTAAGTTTAGTGCCTGACTAGCTTTTATATTCAACGTTATTGCCAGATACTTTAATAAGCTTATCGTTAACAAGTTGGTTGAAGTAGTTTTGTATTGCTACGTCATTTCCCTTCACTGCCATATGCGTGGCAATATGATTACGAAGGCTGGAAACTTTTTTGGGCCGCTTTTCTTTCGGTTTAGAAGTCAATGAGCTAATCAGTTTACTCTTTGTGCTTGGTGCAGTAGCCACCTTCACTTGTTTACAAGCTCTGCCGTTTATTTTGATATGTGCAATAAGTGGAGAGAAGCCATTGTCATTGCTAATAATTTCAAAGGTTACATTTGAAGGAGCTTCGTTATCGTACTTGCCCAAGTAATATGATAGGTGGAAATCCAGATTGTTGGATTGCGTTGCTTTTAACTGAACTAGAATAAGCTCAATAGGTGTGTCGTATTTCTTGTCTCCAAGATCAATCTTGGGCTGCTTTGCTCCAAGAAATAAAACCACTTTTCTGTAAGCCGATAAATCGACTTTACTAAGACATCCGATGTTTTCATAGTCTATAAATGCCCACTTCAATGTGTGATCTCCTTTATAGCGTTAACGTATCTTTTTACCAGTGAAAAAACTAAAAGGGTTTTCTGGCATTAGCTATAGGACTAACGGTCTGATGTCATGATAAAGGGCTTTGCCTCACCCAAGGGTTCACATTCGCCAATTAGCTGTTTCAAAACTTCTTCTTGATGGCTTGTATCTGTTGGAATCCAATGGTCAACATCAAGTAAAGATAGTGCGAATCTATTCTCCATGTCTAATTCTCCCTTAGATGAATAAATGCGCGTATTCTTGCGCAAGAGTATAGCTGGCTAAGAAATACTAAGTGCTTGTATTGAAAAGATAAATGACGAGCCACAGCTATTCTCCTCCATTGAAAAAAGCATGCGTGTTTTGTGTTGTTACCGTGCGCAGTATCCTGCAACGGTCAATCCATAGTGCCTTGATATTGGACCAAACAGCTGTGCGTTGCCAGTCTGAAGTGGCAGTAATACGGGCTGTGTGGGAAGGAAAGGGTGGGCTCGGATGCGAGAACCGAGCCATGTCCTGAACTAAGGATGCCCGGCCAGGGTGTGTGGGCCTGAAGCCGGGCAGTTGGGCAGTTGGGCTGTATGCGGTTGAGCGGTTACTTCAGCTTGATCGTAAAGTGCTTCACGAACGGCGCGGTGATCTCCCAGGTACCCACGAAATCCTTTTCAATTACAAAGGCATCGCCGGGGCCGACTTCGACCGGTTCGCCGCCGTCGGGGGTGATGATGGCGGCGCCTTCAATCAGGTGAATGAACTCCCAGCTTGCGTAGGTGGCATGCCAGGTGCCGGGGGTGGCTTCCCACCAACCACTGATCATGCTGCCGTCATCGGAGGTGTATTCGATCCAGGTCGTCATACTGGGGTCGCCTGCGACAGCGGTCCAGCCGTCCAGCGCTTCGGTGATGGGTTCGGCTGTGCGGTTGGGCAGGCGGGTAATGGCTGCGTTGCTCATGTGTGTTCCTTGTGCGAAGCCGGCGTGCGCCGGCTGTGTGTGGGTTAACCGACCTTGCGGGCTTCGGTTTCGGCGGGAGCATCGGCCAGATAGCTTTCCATGGAGTCATCCAGCGCTTCCAGCCAGGGCGTGTGATGCGGTGGCGCCATAGTGCCGGTCATCAGTGAGGCGTAGGAGTGGTCGCGGAAGGTCATGATGTTGTCCTTCTTGTGCTGCTTCCACTCCAGGAAGGTGCGGTTCACGCCGTCGATGTCGAAGGTGGGATAATCGGTCTGTTCGATCAGGTGCAGGATGTAGGCGCCCTGGTATTCGTACATCTCCTTGGAAGTTTCCAGTGTCAGCTCCTGTTCGCGCCACTTCAGGCTGTCGGCGGTCATCTCGTCTTTGGAGGGCAGGTCAATCCGACCCAGAATCACATCACGCACATACCAGGCCTGGGCGTCGAACATGTTGAAGGAATACCACTGGTCCTGCATGCCGACGTAGAAGAATTGCGGATTGTCTTCCCAGACAACACCCTTGTAGAGCCCCAGCGGCCAGAGCCGGTTGTCCGTTTGCAGGCGCAGATCATCGGCCAGGAAGGGGAAGTGGTGCAGGTAGCCGGTGCACAGAATGATGGCGTCGATCTTTTTACTGCTGCCGTCCTTGAAGTAGGCGGTGTCGGTATCGACATGGGTTAATGCAGGTTTTTCATCCCAGTTTTCCGGCCACTTGTAGCCCATGGGCGCGCTGCGGTAACAGCTGGTTATGGAGCGCGCGCCGTATTTGTAGCACTGGGAGCCGATATCTTCGGCGGAGTAGCTGGCGCCGACGATGAGAATGTCCTTGTCCTTGAACTCCAGCGCATCACGGAAGTCGTGCGCGTGCAGAACGCGGCCGCCGAAGGTTTTGAAACCCTCGTATTCAGGCACTTTCGGGGTGGAAAAATGACCACTGGCGCAGACCACGTAGTCGAAGGTCTCGCTGTAGGTGGTGTCGGTGTTGTGGTCATGCACGGCCACTGTAAACAGGCCCGTGGCCTCATCAAAACTGATGTTGCGTACCGGGGTGTTGAAGCGGATATACTGGCGAACACCGGCTTTTTCGACACGGCCCTTGATGTAATCCCAGAGCACTTCGCGCGGCGGATAGGAGGCGATCTGACGTCCGAAATGCTCCTCGAAGGTATAGTCGGCAAACTCCAGACACTCTTTGGGTCCGTTGGACCAGAGGTAGCGGTACATGCTGCCGTGTACCGGTTCGCCATTTTCGTCCAGGCCGGTGCGCCAGGTGTAGTTCCACATGCCGCCCCAATCGTTCTGCTTTTCAAAGCAGACCATTTCGGGGATGTCGGCACCCTTGGCTTCGGCTGACTGGAAGGCTCGTAACTGGGCCAGGCCGCTGGGGCCTGCGCCAATTATCGCGACGCGTTTCTTCATGATGGGTATCTCCGCATTAATCCTGAACAGTGGATTCGGGCGGTCACAGCTGTGACCCTTGATAACCAAATTAGCGCCGGGACGCGGGTGGAAAAATTCCCCGTTGAAGGTAACCCCGCGGGGCTAGAGCAAGGGTACTAATGGCGGTGAATGACTAACCCTTCTACGCCTAAAACGGCGCCATTAGCGGCATAGAGGCCGCAACCCTGCTCGTGTACCGGCAGCAGACGGCCATCGGCATGTTGCAGGCGATAGTTGAGGCTAAAGGGCTGATGACGGCTGAGCGCATCCTGCACCTGATCCCAGACGTTGCCAGCATCCTCAGGGTGAATCAGGTCGCCGTAATTGAGGCAGGATTGGTGTGTCAGTACCTCAGGTGGATAGCCGGTGAGTTGCAGGCAGCCCGCGCTGACATATTCCATGCTCCAGTCCCGGTTGTTGCGGCCCCGATAGAGCATGGCCGGCAGTTGTTCGACCAGCTGGGACAAACTGCGCCAGTCGGCTTCTCGCTGACGTGACTGGTCGATCTGGCCGCTGATGTCGATCAGGGTGATACTGATTGGCCAGCTCTGGCCAGGTGTCACCGGGTTGGTGCGCAGTTCACACCAAAGGCTGCCTGGATTGTCTGAAGGCAGGAGTCGCAAACGCACGGAGTGCGGGGCTTGCAGCAGGGCCTGCTGCCAAAGCGCTCTATCTCCAGGGTGCAGGTATTCATGAAACAGGGTGTTGCCCCTGTCGTCGCACAGGCTGTACCAATAGGGGTTGGCAGCCAGTATCTCGCCCTGCTCGTTAATCACGATGACAGCCGTATCCAGACTATCGAGGACCTGCCCGGGGCTAACTTCCGATACCGGTGTCGCAGCGCGGGCCAATAAGCGGCTCAGCATTCGCTGGGCTCCGGCAGTGGGTGATTGTGCACCCAGGCGGCGAGCTCCAGGCGGGAGTGCAGATCCAGTTTGCGCAGCAGGCTTTTTACATAGACTTTGACAGTGCTGTCGCTGATGCCGAGCTCTCGGGCAATCAGCTTGTTGCTGAGACCGCGGGAGATCCACAGCAGGGTCTCTCGTTCACGTTCGGTCAGCTGCTCATACCAGCGATCATCGGCACTTGCACGCAGGGGGCCGCTCGTTGCGGATTCCGGCGTGTCATTCTGCTGCCTCAAACCTTCGCGCAGTAGCAGCAACATATCTTCATCCAGACTCAGATGGCCGGCCAGCACACTGTCGAGGCGTTCCAGCATCTGAGCGGGGCTGGTGTCCTTCAACAGGTAGCCATCGGCACCGAAGCGAAAGGCATCCATAAGGTGCGCAGGGTCATCCGAGGCGGTCAGCATCACCACGTTCAGGTCGATTCCCGACTGCTTTATCTGCTGTAGCAGCTCCAGACCGCTGCTCTCGCGCATTTGAAGGTCCAATAACAGAAGGTCTGGCCGAACGCGGTCGATGTTCTCGAGTACCCCGTTCGGACTGTCAAACTCGGCAATGACCTCAAAACGATTGCTGTCCTGCAGTAGCTCGGCAACCCCGCGCCTGAACAACGGATGGTCATCGACCAGGATCACCTTGGCCTGATTCACGGGCAGATCTCCTCTGCTGTCAGTTCAATACAGGTTCCCTCTTGGGGTGTGGATAGAATCTGTAAGCTTGCGCCAATGCGCTGCGCGCGCTCTTCCATAATGCCCAGTCCAAAACTGTCGGGGCTGCGTTGCTGCGGCAGTCCCTGACCATCATCCTGCACGCGGATATGGAAACCGCTTTTGCCATGAGGCAGCAGCTGAATCCTGACCTGGCGGGCATGGGCGTGTCGAACGGCATTGCTGAGTGCTTCGCGCACAATCAGCAGCACCTCCACTGCGACCGGCTCGGGCAACTGGCTGGAAGCCAGACGGTTATCCAGTTCAAACATCAGGCCCGAGTGCTGCTCGAACTCGGCGATGGCGCTTTGCAGCTCCTGCTCCAGACTGCGCTGCAGGCGGATGCGGGCACTGCTGATCAGTTCACGGGTCTGGCGATAGGCCTGTCGGGTTTGCAGGCGAATATCCTGCAGCCTGGCGGCCAATTCGGTGCTGGAGAGCTGATCGGCCTGTTGCTCCAGTCGACCCGTTTGCAGGCAGAGGTAACAGAGCTGCTGGGCCACGGAGTCGTGCAGGCTTGCGGCCAGTGCCTGTTGGTGTTGCTGGCGTTGCAGCGTCAGCTCGCGCTGGTGTGTGAGGCGCAGGTCCAGTCCTTCTCGAACCGCCTGACCCAGATCGCGCAGCACATCGCGCCAAAAATCAGCATCCTCGGCGCTGGGGGCAGGGGCCAGCAACCACAGCTGCAGGCCGCTGTCGCCATCTGGCAGGCGTATGCCGTGTACCGCTTCCTGTGCCAGGGGTTCGGTGGGTTGAATCTGGACGCGATCGGCGCGGGTGGCCAGGTCCAGCTGGTAACTGAGTCGGTTAGCTTCGGTGGTGCTGGCGCTGTCTCCGGTACCGACAAGGTTCCAACTGCTGTCAGGACACGCTCGCCATGCAAGCCAGACCGGTTGGGTGAACCCGGACGCAACGGCGCTCTGTCGCATCAGTTCCGACAGGAGCGGATCCATCTGTTCATGGACGTTATCTGCCCTTGCCAGGCTGAGTACCAGCCTGTGCAACAGCTCGCGTTGTGGGCGATAGCGCCGTGTATCGGAGCGCGTATCGGCCTGCAGGCGTCCGAACCAGCGTGTGAGACTGACAGCCACACCAACCTCCTATGCGAATCGGGGTTACATGGGGGTAACAGGAAGCTAAATGCACACATCATGCCAGCATCATGGGGCTTACCCCCGTTGGGGTAGCTCCTTTGACGCATTGCTCATTAATTACTGTAAGTAAAGAATTTTTACCAAGAGTGGTGGGTTTGTATCCGGGTTTTCGGTTCGAATACTTGGCTGCAAAACGGGGCAAGCGGGCTTGAGTATGCACGCAATTGAAGCAGTAGAGGCTTCTGATGGAGAAGACACTATGAATATGCAGATCGGCACACTGTCTGCCCAGACATATCCCGGCAAGGTTAAACGGCGCTTGCCTGCGCAGCAGGCTGTGCAGTTGATGCTGGAGCCAGGGGACCAAATAGAGATTTACAGTGCCGATGCGGGTCAATGTTGCGAGTTGATCGCGCTCGATAGCCAGGGTGACTCGGCTCTGGAGGCCTTGGGATTAGCATTATTGGAACACAGCGACAGTCTGACGCATCGCCAACTGGAGGCTCCCAGACTGTCTGCCACACGGCTGCTGCAGCAATTGAATAAATGTAATATCAACGATCAACAGCTTGCGGCCTTAGCCCGTATCAGCCCTGAAACCATGCCAGCCTTGATTGCGGCGACTGCAGAAACCGGTTCTCTCCGATTGGTATTGATTGCGCCGGGGCTGGATATGTCACCTGACGAGCAAACAACGGTATCCGAGCTGGATCTGGCCATCAGCTATGGGCCTGATCGATGCCCAGAGTTGCCCGAACCATTGGCGACCCCGGTGCAGGAGATCCGTGTTCCGCACAGCAGTGCACGTGCGTACCGCGTTAAAGCAGGGGAGTGGATTCAGATTATTGATGTGGCGGGTAAGCAGTGTTCTGACTTTATCGCCTTTGATGCAGAAGCGTTGGATCAGGGAGAGGAAGTCACGCTGGATGCGGCGGCGACGCGTACTCTGTCGGGTCATGCACTGCCCCAGCCGGGGCTCTATTCACGCTTCAGTGATAACCGCCTGCAATCCATGCTGGAGCTGGTGCAGGACACTGTGGGACGTCATGACAGTTTCCTGCTGGCCTGCACCCCGCGCTACTACGAAGACAGCGGTTACTTCGGTCATGCCAACTGCACCGATAATTTCAACCGGGCACTCAAGCCCTATGGCATAGCACCCCGTGCAGGCTGGCCGGCGATCAATTTCTTTTTCAATACGCAGGTTGAGCCCTGCGGTGCCCTCGGGATGGATGAACCCTGGTCACGTCTCGGTGATTATGTGCTGCTGAGGGCAACGCGTGATCTGATCTGTGCGTCTTCGGCCTGCCCCGACGACATCGATCCGGCCAATGGCTGGACCCCAACCGATATCCATGTCCGCGTCTATGGCGCGAAAAACCAGTTCGAGCGCGCCCTTGCCAAGCGAGTGGTGCCGGAGGAGTTGCCGCGTATGACCCTTCAAACCGCATTTCACAGCCGTACGTCCAAGCTGACGCGCCACTTTTCAGAGTACAAGGGCTATTGGGTACCCACCGAATTTGATGGCTGGGGCGCGCGTGCTGAATACCTGGCCTGTCGCGAAAAAGTGGTGGTGATGGATCTGTCGCCGCTACGCAAGTTCGAGGTGGTAGGGCCCGATGCCGAGGCCTTGTTGCAGTATGCCCTGACACGAAATGTGCGCCGCCTGGCGGTGGGTGAAATCGTTTACTCTGCCGCCTGCTTTGAAACTGGCGGCATGGTGGATGACGGCACGCTGTTCCGTATCAGTGAGCAGGCTTTTCGCTGGGTGTGCGGTGATCCCTGGACCGGCACCTGGCTGCGCGAATTGGCCGCCAAACGTGGGGATAACGTCAGCATTCGAGAGTCCACCGACCAGTTGCACAATCTGGCGCTGCAAGGACCGAATAGCCGCGCTCTGCTGAACGAACTGCTGTGGCAGTCGGAGTGCCGCACGCCGGTCAGTGAATTGAAGTGGTTCCATTTCACTGTGGGGCGTTTGGGTGGCCCCGAGGGTATTCCATTGATGGTGTCCCGCACCGGCTATACCGGTGAACTGGGCTTCGAAATCTGGTGCCATCCGGATGACGGCCCGGAACTTTGGGATGCCATCTGGGAGGCTGGGCAGGCCTATGGTTTGGCACCCTTGGGCTTTGATGCGCTGGATATGTTGCGCATTGAAGCGGGACTGATCTTTGCCGAACACGAATTTTGTGCGCAAACGAATCCGTACGAAGCGGGTATCGGCTTTACGGTACCGATGAAAACCAAGGAAGAAGACTTTAGCGGTCGCGCTGCTTTGCAACGCCAGGCCCCTGAAGGGCGTCAGAAACTGGTGGGGCTGGTGCTCGAAGGCAATGAACCTGTGCATCATGGTGACCTGGTCTACGAGGGGCGCATGCCGGTGGGCCAGATCACCAGTGCAACGCCGTCTCCCTTGCAGGGAAAAATGATTGCGCTCTGTCGTATTCAACCTGCCTGGGCAGATGCAGGCACCCTGTTGGAAGTGGGTAAGCTGGACGGCCTTCAAAAGCGTTTAAAGGCTCAGGTTCAGGCACTGCCGTTTCATGATCCGGAGCGCATTCGAGTGCGCAGTTGAGTCCACAACGCTTGTGGATAACGTCATGTCAGGACGCCCCGTTTGGGGCGTTTTTTATGCTTGTTTAAACCATGATCAATAGAGGTGCACGCAGGTGCAAAAAAGCCCCTGATTAAGGCACTCGTGAAAGGGTTTTCGGTGCTTTTTGGGTTGTGGATAACTGGTGTTGATTTTTGGTTTTGTTAATTATTTATACAAAACAATGTCTTATGTTTTGTGTCGGTAATTTATCACGGCAAATATGGTTATTGGCATATGAATTGCTTTTTCTTATCAGGAAATAAATATCACTGAAGGGCAAGGATGCTCACCCTTAATGCTGCGATGCAGCATAACGAAAAGCGGATACTTTCGCACAGATGAGGACAAGCCTATGACTGTGGAAACCGTGGAGTCGCTTAAAGCGACGTTCGAAATGCATCAGGCGATGAATGTGGAGGTGTTCTATTGGTGGTGTACGGCCATCATGTTCATGATCCACGCCGGATTCCTCGCTTACGAGATTGGCGCTTCGCGCGTGAAAAACGCCCTGACCTCAGGGATGAAGAACATTCTGACCCTGTCGGTGATCATTCCGACTTTCTACTTCTTCGGCTGGTGGATCTACAACGCCTTCCCGAACGGCCTTATCCCTATTGATGCCTCTGCCGCCTTGCCCTGGAGCTTGAGTATGGGCCCGGATGTACAGGATATGGGCACCGGTATTTTCTTTGCTGCATTTGCCCTCTTTGGTGCAACGACGGGGTCTATTCTGTCCGGTGCGGTGATCGAGCGTATTCGTCTGAGCGCCTTCCTCATTCTGGCTGCAATTCTGGGCTCTGCCGTATGGATTCTGGCCGGTGCCTGGGGCTGGCATCCGGATGGCTGGCTGCTGACCGAGCTGGGCTACCACGATGTGGGTGCGTCCGGTGTGGTGCATGCCGTCGCCGGCTTCTTCGCCTTGGGTGTATTGATGAACCTGGGTGCACGTGTCGGCAAGTTTCAGGATGGTGTGGCCATGTACATTCCGCCACACAGCCTGCCGATGTCCCTGATCGGTCTGATGATGATCATCGTCGGCTTCTTCGGCTTCCTTGGTGGCTGCATCATCTTCAATGGTGGGGAAACCGGCTGGACCACCATCTACGGTAACCCGACCAACCTGTCCGCATTTGGTTTCAACACCCTGATGGGGTTTGCCGGTGGTGTGATCGGTGCCTATCTGACTTCCCGCGAGCCGTTCTGGACCATGTCTGGCGGTCTGGCCGGCATTATCACCGTTGCGGCAGGTCTGGATCTCTATTACCCGGGTCTCGCCTTTGTACTGGCTGCAACGGGCGGCGCTCTGATGCCGCTGGTGGGTCGCATGATTGAGAAACTGGGCGTTGACGATGCGGTTGGTGCGGTTGCCGTGCATGGCTTCTGCGGTGCCTACGGTGTGATTCTGGTAGGCGTCTTTGCGTCCTCTTACCCGAACATGGGTGATCTGCCGGATATCACCCTGAGTGGCCAGTTGCTGGGTGCCATCGTAATGGCGCTGACCGGTTTCATTCCGGGCTGGGGCATCTCCTTCGCACTGAAGAAACTGAATGCCCTGCGCGTACCGCCTGAGGTGGAAGTACTGGGTCTGGATCTGGTCGAAATCCCGGCCAAGCCTTACCCCGAAGCGCTGCCGGCACAGGCAATCGTGGAAAACACACTGGAGCCGGGTCAGGAAAAACTGGTCTGAGCCTCATCATCTCAAGGGCGCTAGTGATAGCGCCCGTTGATTTCAACGAGGTGCCTTGAGCACCGAGGAGCACACGATGTTTTCAAGTCCGATTACCAGTTGGGAAAACGTAGCGGCCTACTTCACCTTCTCTGACAGTCCGGCTGGCATCGCCATCAGCCTGGCGGCAGCCGTAGGGGTCTACCTGTTCCTCAACATCAGCATCATGAAGCATGAGAAGGAATCCTTCGATAAACATGTGAAGTGAGGATGGAAGGAGAGGGCTGACGAAATGTCAGCCCTTTTTGTTCAATGCGGTAGACGATTCAGCGTCTCGGAGGGGCGTTCGCCAAACAGTCGCTTGTAGTCTGCGGCGAACTGGCTCAGGTGATAAAACCCCTGACTGGCAGCGGCATCCGCAATGGAGATGTCATGACTGGACAAGAGTTGGCGTCTCACGCGATTCAGGCGCGTGGCGCGCAGAAACTGTACCGGACTGATGCCCAGAATACTTTCAAAGCTGTATTGCAGCGTTCGGCGGCTGACACAGGCCAGCTCACAAAGCGAGGTGATGGTGACGGGAAGGTCGCCTGCGGTATGCAGGTAGTCTCGGACGCGATCAACCACCGCTTTGCGGTGCGGGTAGCTTGGAATCACGCTTTCGTTGATCTCGGCGTTACCCAGCAGGTGCAACAGTTGCTGCACCAGCAGGTCCTTGTGTATCTCGGTGTCCATTTCCGAGCCCGCAGCGAGTATGCGAGTGACCAGGAGCGTCAGCTCTTCCAGCTGTTGTGCGCTGCCCCGCAGGCGAGGGTTGGAATTACTGGCGTCCAGATCCAGTTCGATGCCCTGATGCTCGGCCAGCCCGAACAGCTCCTCACGTTGCACCACAATGCTGAGGATATTGCAGTCGGCCGGTGTGACCAGTTCAAAAGGCGTGTTGCCGTGACGCCAGAGCAGATCATGCTGTTCGACTGCCTGTCCATTGATGCGGAACTCTTCCCGTTTATCCGGAATGCCGATCCAAAAGGATTCAGGCCAGACCAGACAATGCTGGTGCAGGCTCTGGTTGGTGAATTCGTTGATCAGCTGTACGCCTTCAAACTGACACTCATCGACACGACCCTCAAAGCGACCTGCGCTGTACTGGTTATATTCCTGATCCCAGTCGGTCAGATTGAAGGCCTGCTCATTGATATCGTCCGAAACGGACACGCACCGCTGTGGTGCCTGTTGTTGTTTTTGGTGCACCTTGGCCTCGTTCTTATTTTTTTGATCCAGTATGGACGCCGTTTCGGCGTTCTGCCAAGTCTGCAGCATTGCTTCACTCTCGCTTCGGAACAGGTTTGCCAATTTTCGATAACCGGCGTTTGTGCGGTCTCGTTAGTCTGAATGAGCTAGCAATTTCCATTCCCTTTCGTTGGGAGGCAGCGAAAGGGAATGGGCATACGAGAACTGCAAACCTTGGTTATCGATCTGGAGAATGCTCATGGCAAATACAATCGATCAGGACTACCTGGCCAAGCGCCAGCTCAAGAAAGGCACGGCAGGCTGGGTCCTGCTGGCGGGCCTTGGGGTGTCCTATGTGATCTCCGGCGACTTCGCCGGCTGGAACTTTGGCCTGGCGGAAGCGGGCTGGGGTGGTTTCGCCATCGCCGCAGCGCTGATGGCCACCATGTACTTCGCGCTGGTGCTCTCACTGGCTGAAATGTCAGCGGCCATTCCGGCGGCGGGCGGCGGTTACAGTTTTGCCCGTCAAACCATGGGCACCACGGGCGGCTATCTGACCGGCCTGGCGGTGTTGATTGAATATGCACTGGCTCCGGCGGCCATCGTGATCTTTATCGGCGCAGCGGTGGAAGAGCTGTTGGGTATCAACGGTCCGCTGGTCTACGCCGTGTTCTATGCCATCTTCATCGGTATTCATCTGGCCGGTGTGGGTGAAGCGCTGAAAACCATGATGATCATCAGCGGCCTGGCGGTGGTTGCCATTCTGGCCACGGCGGTTGCTCTGATCGGTGATTTCGAAACCGCTAACCTGTTCAACATCGCGCCGACTGAGGCTGCGGGAGCCAGTGAGATCCTGCCGTTTGGCTGGTACGGCGTCTGGGCGGCTCTGCCGTTTGCCATGTGGCTGTTCCTGGCGGTTGAGGGGGTTCCCTTGGCGGCCGAAGAAGCGCGTAACCCGGCACGCGATGTGCCCAAAGGCATCATCGGCGCCATGATTTTCCTGCTCTTCACCGCTGCGCTGGTGATGTTCCTGCTGGCCGGTGCGGCCGGTGCCGATGTGATCAGTGCCAGTGGCGTACCTCTGGTGGATGCACTCAAGGCTACGGGCAGTAGCGAACTGGCGACCGCAATCAACGTATTGGGTCTGGCGGGTCTGATCGCATCGTTCTTCTCGGTTATCTACGGTTACAGCCGTCTGGTATTTGCCCTGTCCCGTGCCGGCTATCTGCCGAAATTCCTGTCCCTGACCAGCAAGCGCAAGGCGCCGACCTGGGCCTTGATCGTACCGGGTATCTTCGGTTTTGCGGCTTCTCTGAGCGGCGAAGGCGATCTCATGCTGGGCATGGCGGTCGTAGGTGCCACCATCTCCTATGCCCTGATGTCACTGAGTCACATCCTGCTGCGTCTGCGTCGTCCTGACCTGAAACGTCCATACAAAACACCGGGCGGTATTCTGACTTCGTCCATCGCACTGGTGCTGTCTCTGGTAGCCATGACCGGCGTGTATGCCTTTGATCCACGCGCGTTCAACTACACCCTGATCCTGTTCGTGATCGGTGCCATCTACTTCTTCGCCTACGGCAAACGCCATCTGGTGGCCAAGTCTGCTGAAGAGGAACTGGCGCTGATTCTGGATGCTGAACACGATCTGGATGAGATGGATGCTGAAACGAATACCAGCACCGAACAACCGACTGTATCGCTGCAGGCTGAAACCCCGCGTGCCTGAACCGGTTGCCCGCACTCCAGGGTGCGGGTCCTGAAATGAAAACTGACAGGAGATGATCAGATGTATACCGATACTCTGGTGAATACTCTCAAAGTGGAACTGGGACAGTGTCTGGATTACTGGCGCATGCCCGCCGATGCGCGCGTCGATCTGCTGACCACGTCGGAAAATGCCACCTTCATTTCGCATGATTGTCATACGGATCGGAAGATAATTATCCGCGTACACCGCCCGGATTATCACGAGCAGCAGGAAATCGAGTCTGAACTGGCCTGGATCTCTGACTTGCGTACCTCGGGTCAGGTCGAAACGCCAGCGCCGATTGAAACCACGCATGGCTCGCCTGTGGTGAGTATCAAGGCCGATGGGCGCGAGTTTTTTGTGGTGGGGTTTGAGCATGTCAGCGGTGCTGAGCCGGATGTGGGCCAGAGCCTGCCCAGCTGGTTTGAAAAGCTGGGAGCGGTGACCGCCACTCTGCATCAGCACAGCCGTGACTGGCAGCCGCCGGACTGGTTTGTGCGCAAGCGCTGGACGCTGGACACCATGATCGCACCGGATGGTCTTTGGGGTGACTGGCGCGATGCACCGGGCCTGAGCGCCGACGATGAGGCGGTCATTAATCAGGCCATCGGTCATATCGAGCGTGAAATCGAGTCCTACGGGCTGGGCGATGATCGCTACGGCCTGGTGCACGCAGACCTGCGTTTGGCCAATCTGCTCGTGGATGGCGAGCGGCTGTCGATTATCGACTTCGATGACAGCGGTTTCTGCTGGTATGCCTATGATTTCGCAGCGGCGATCAGCTTTTACGAGCTTGATCCGATCATCCCCCAGCTGCGCGAAGCCTGGGTCCAAGGCTATCGCTCCGTGGCCGAGTTCACCGACGAGGATGAAGCCTTGCTGGAAACCTTCGTCATGATCCGACGCATCATGCTGACGGCCTGGCTGGCTTCTCATGCGGACAGTGAAGCGGCGCAGGAATTGATCGACGGTTATGCCGAGGGCACCGCCCAGCTGGCGCGCGCCTACCTGCAAGGACGCCCCTGAGGCGAAAGGAGACAGAGATGAGCAAGATTCGTGGCATTCTGGATCAGAACGCCTTCAACATGGACAGTATCGACCAGGCCGACGCGCGCATCGGTGCGCTGGTGCGCAAGCGTCTGGAAACCGTTGGCCCGACCTCCATGCTGTTCTACGAAGAGCCGCTGCATATCGTGCGTGGTGAGGGTGTTTGGCTGTTCGACGATCAGGGCCGTCGCTATCTGGATGTGTATAACAACGTGCCCTCAATCGGCCACTGCCACCCGAAAGTGGTGCAGGCGGTAGCCGAGCAGATGGGCACCCTGAATGTGCACACACGCTATCTGCATGAAGGCATTCACACTTACTCCGAGCGTTTGTTGGCGACGCTGCCCGCACCGCTGAATCGTTTGGTGATGATGTGCACCGGCAGTGAAAGTAACGATATGGCGCTGCGTCTGGCACGCCGTTGGACCGGCCGTCAGGGCATTATCGTTACCGAGGCGGCCTATCACGGCAATACGTCTGCGGTGACCGAGGTTTCACCTTCGTCCTACAAACAGGGTATGCCGCCGGACTTTGTCCATATCATCCCGATTTCACAGATGCCTGAGCAGGCTGACCCTGCCGCCTGGTTCGCGGATCAGGTACGCACCGGCGTAGAGCAGCTCAATGCGTTGGGGCATGGCTGTGCGGCGTTACTGGTGGACTCCATTTTCTCCAGCGATGGTGTCTATGCTGATCCGGCTGCATTTCTGAAACCGGCCGTGGAATGGCTGCAGGCCGAGGGCATGCTGTTCATTGCGGATGAGGTCCAGCCGGGGTTTGGCCGCACGGGGTCGGGGATGTGGGGCTTTGAACGCCATCAGGTCACGCCGGATGTGGTCACCATGGGCAAACCCATGGGCAACGGTTTCCCCATGGCCGGATTGGTAGCACGTGAAGAATTACTGGCAGCGCTTAATAGCGATGTGGGCTACTTCAACACCTTTGGTGGCTCTACCGTCGCCGTTGCGGCTGGTACTGCGGTGCTGAATGTACTGGAAGAGGAACAGCTGATGGCTAACGCGGCCTGCCAGGGGGAATACCTGAAACAGCAGCTGACCGGTCTTAAGTCCAGTTATGACGAAGTGGCCGATGTGCGCGGTGCCGGTCTGTTTATCGGACTCGACCTGTGCGACCCGACGCAGGCAGGCGCGCCGGACCCGGTGCGGACCACCGCCGTAATCAATGAGTTGAAACGTAACGGCGTGCTGATCGGTGCCGCCGGCAAGTCAGGCAGTACGCTGAAAATTCGTCCGCCACTGTGCTTTGGCCGAGCCGAGGCGGATCTGTTCCTGGAACGACTGGAGCAATCGATCAAGGCCACTGCGGGGTGAGTTGAATGAGTTATCAAATCGATATTGGTCAGACGCGCTATGCCTTTGCGGATCTGAAAACCCTGATGGCCAAGGCAACGCCGCTGCGCTCCGGTGATTGTTTGGCCGGGGTGGCGGCGGAAAACGCCAGTGAGCGAGTGGCGGCACAGCAATGTCTGGCCGAGGTGCCGCTGAAGCGTTTTCTCAATGAGGCACTGATCCCTTACGAGCAGGACGAAGTCACCCGGTTGATCCTCGATAGTCATGATGCCGAGGCCTTTGCCCCCGTCTCGCATCTGACAGTGGGCGATTTTCGCAACTGGCTGCTGTCGGACCTTGCCAGCACTGAGGCTTTAAAAGCCTTGGCGCCGGGTCTGACGCCGGAAATGGTCGCCGCCGTTTCCAAGATCATGCGCATTCAGGACCTGATTCTGGTGGCGCAGAAAACCGAGGTGGTGACCCGCTTCCGCAATACCCTTGGCCTGCGGGGACGCATGTCTACCCGCCTGCAACCCAACCATCCCACCGACGATCCGGCCGGAGTTGCCGCTGTTGTGCTGGACGGTCTGCTCTACGCCAATGGCGATGCGGTGATCGGCATCAACCCGGCCACCGACAACTACCATGCGGTCACCCGCTTGATGAATCTGCTGGATGAAGTGATTCAGCGCTATGAGATTCCGACCCAGTCCTGCGTGCTGACCCACGTCACCACCCATCTGGAAGCGATCAACCGCGGTGCGCCGGTGGACCTGGTATTCCAGTCGATCGCCGGCACTCAGGCGGCCAACGACAGCTTCGGCATCAGCCTGTCCATTCTCGATGAAGCGCACAAGGCGGCGCTGGAGCTGGGGCGCGGCACCGTAGGCCAGAACGTGATGTATTTCGAGACCGGGCAGGGTAGTGCACTATCGGCCAATGCCCATCATGGCGTTGATCAGCAAACCTGTGAAACCCGCGCCTATGCGGTGGCGCGCCGGTTTGATCCCTTACTAGTGAACACCGTGGTCGGCTTTATCGGCCCCGAGTATCTGTACGACGGCAAGCAGATTATCCGAGCCGGTCTGGAAGACCATTTCTGCGGCAAACTGCTGGGCCTGCCGATGGGCTGTGATATCTGTTACACCAACCATGCCGAAGCGGATCAGGATGATATGGACATGCTGCTGACCCAATTGGGTGTAGCGGGGATCAACTTCATCATGGGCATTCCCGGCTCCGACGACATCATGCTCAACTACCAGACCACCTCCTTCCACGATGCCCTCTATGTGCGTGAGGTGCTGAACAAGCCGCCGGCACCGGAGTTTGCGGCCTGGCTGGAGAAAATGGGTATCTTCGGAACCGACAACCGCCTCGCCAGTGGCTCAACCCTGCCCCCGCCCTTTGCTCATCTTCAGGACAGATTGTGAGGTATGTCGGTGGATAAAAAATCTTTGGATACACATGCATTCGTGACCTCAAACAGCTGGGCTAGCCTGCGTCGACATACCGATGCCCGCATCGGCCTGGGCCGCAGCGGCATCAGCCTGCCGACCGAGCCTCAGCTTGAATTCCAGCAGGCGCATGCCCGTGCCCGCGATGCGGTGCATATTCCGCTGGATCTGGCGCAACTTGAAACGGAGCTGGCGGCTGCCGGGTTGCAGAGTCTGCGCTTGCACAGCCAGGCGGAGGACCGCGCGACCTATTTGCAGCGCCCTGACAAGGGCCGTCGTCTGGATGCGGATTCGGCTGCAGCGCTGAAGCAGTTCGGTGCCCAACAGACGCCGGCGGATGCGACGATTGTGATTGCGGATGGTTTGTCCTCTACCGCAGTGCAGCGTCATGCGGCCCGAGTTGCCGCCGCAATTGACCAGCGTCTCGACGCCGAAGGCCTGACCCGCACGCCGGTCTGCATTGTGCAGCAGGGGCGAGTGGCTGTGGGTGATGAAGTGGGCGAGTTGCTGGATAGCCGCGTTGTGATTCTGCTGGTAGGCGAGCGACCGGGGCTGAGTTCCCCCGACAGTCTGGGCATCTATTACACCTATAATCCGCGTGTTGGCCTGACCGATGCGGCGCGCAACTGCATCTCCAACGTACGTCCGGCCGGTATTTCACCGGAAGATGCGGCAGACCGACTGATGTGGCTGGTGATGGAATCGTTGAAGCGCAAGCTGTCGGGTGTGGATTTGAAAGATGAGTCCGGCGATGCCGAGGCGCTGGATGGGGAAGGGCGTCGTAATTTCTTGCTGGGGTGACCGGACCTGCAACGCTCAGGGTATGATGGCGGCCGGGTAGGGCAGCTATCGGATGCTGCTCTCTGCCAAGGCAAAGTCGGTTGGAGGCGACAGGGATGTTTATTGGTGAAGTGGCAAAACGCACAGGGCTGACGCTAAAGGCGATACGGCTGTATGAAGAGGCGGGTCTGATCAGGCCAACACGCAGTGATGCGAACTACCGTCTGTATCGTGAAGCGGATGTGCGGCTGCTGAAGCTGATTATTGAAGCGCGGCAAATGGGAATGCGCGTGTCACAGATCAAGACGGCCATTCGTTACGTCCAGGGTGAGATCGACTGGGCGCATGTGAACGCCTATCTGACAGACTACCGGCAGGCGTTACTGCAGGAAGTTGAACGCCTGAAGGCTAACGTGAAGCAGCTGGATGCGTGCATCGCGGAAATGAATAGTCCCGACCCCGCCGACCAGCCCGCTGGCTGCAGAGCTTGACCCTCCCCCATGGGGCAGGGTTTAGGCTTGTCAGCTCTTCAATCCTTAGAGCTGATATCCATGAAATCCATTCTGCTAATTAACGGCAACCCCAAATCCGACAGCTTTTGTAACCATCTGGCCGATCAGTATGAAGCAGGCGCCAGGCCGCATGCCGCGGTCACCCGCTTCAATCTGTCAGAGCTTTGCTTTGATGCCAATCTGTCTTCTGGTTATGACCAGGAACAACTCCTTGAGCCGGACCTGCAACGGCTGCAAACCGCCCTCCTGAACGCAGACCACATTGTCATGCTGGCGCCGATTTGGTGGGGCGGTTTGCCCGCTGCAAGCAAGGGACTGCTGGATCGCACCTTCCTGCCGGGCGTCACCTTTAACTACGAAGAGGGTATGCCCGTGCCTCTGTTAGTGGGCAAGAGTGCCCGCATCATCCTGACCATGGATAACCTGCCCGACTTTCTGCAAGAGCAGGCTGCTCCTGTGCTCGAACAATTGGGACGCTACACCCTTCAGTTCTGTGGCGTAGCGCCCGTTGAGCACAGCCTGTTCGGCTCGCTTATCCTGTCCAGCGAAGCAGAACGCGAGAGCTGGGCCGCGGAAGTCAGAGAGCTGGGCCAGCGTGACTCAGCTGATGGTCCTGCGATCGAGTGTGCCTGATCGCAGAGCCGGTCATCAGAAATATGGCTTGAACACCATCAGTCCGACCACGGCGAGCATGGCGAAAAACGCCGGCACACCCAGCCAGAACCAATAGCGGCTGTAGCGATGGTAGCTGTCCGGCAGCGGCGCATTATCGGCCGCCGCCTGCCGGGACAGCGCTTTCATCCTCAGCTGCAACCAGACCACAGGCAACCAGCACAGGCCCGCCAGCAGGTAAAGGGCGAAGGTCAGCATCACCCAGGGTGTGGTGATCGGCAGGCCTATGACCCAGAGCATCGCTAGACCGGTTAGTGGCTGGATCAAAATGGTTGGGGTGGTGAACAGCCAGTCGGCCAGCACCACCAGCCGGTCGGTTTCGGCAATGGCGGTAACCTGTCCACCTCGGTAACTCATGTACTTGTAAAAAGCGCTGCCCAGACCGGTGCCGAACAGCAGAAAAGCGCTGAGGATATGCGCGGATTTCAGGATCAGATAGATACTCATTGTGCGTCTCCTTCGCGAACATACAGCATCAGACTGGCGGCGATCAGTGGCAGGTTTTTACTGATCGGGCCGAAAGGGTGGAGCCAGAATTCGGGCAGGCAAAAGGTGAGGATCAGGCTATACCCGAGCACCATGGCGACTTGGGTCAGCAGCACGAGCCGAAGCCGATAATTCAGCAGCAGCGCCAATCCCAGCAGCGTATCCAGTAGCGCAGCAGCGTAGAGGGCGATGGGCAAGGCGACACCTGACAGGCCCACTGCACCGAGCATCTGATAGCTCTCATCAACAGGGAACCAAAGGGCCGAGGTCAGCCCGGTCCAGATCCACATGAAAGCCAGGCTCAGGCGCAGCAAGGGCCAGAGAAAGAACAGCCCTGCCTGCTGGCGCTCGGCAGGGCTGGCAGGCATCTGTTCGATGCTGTGCTCAAAGGACTGAGGTGTAAATCCAAATGCCTGCTTAAAGGGTTCGACCGGGGCCGTATTACCCCGTTGCAGCATCTGCAGGCTTTCTGTATCCACCGGCAGGCGGCTGAAGGGTGCACACACACGGGCACCTGACTGGGCGAGGGTGAAGGGCACTCGCATCGATGGAGCGGCGGCTTTCCCAAGCCACTGGCGCCAGCCGTTGAGCCAGTCTTTGAAACTCAGGGCCCTGGGCCCGACACAATCGATCCGTTGCCGAGAGGGCGACTCGCTTGTCAGAGCGGTCAGCACTGCTTTAACCAGATCATCGATATAAATCGGCTGCACTGGCTGTTGGCCGTCACCGATCAAAGGGGTGAGCGGCAGTGCGGCAAGGCCGGCAAAGAGCTCACTGCTGGCAGAGCCGGGTCCGTACACCAGTGAAGGCCTAAGGATCAGCCAGTCCAGCGGTTGCTGGGCCAGGAAGTCATCGGCTTCCCGCTTGCTCAGGTGGTAGTTGGTTTCGGCCTGCTCATCAGCCCCCAATGCCGAAATCTGGATGACACGGGTGATGCCCTTTTGAGCACAGGCCTCGAACAAGGCCTTGGGTGCCAGGGTATGCAGGGCGTTAAAACGTTGGCCCGAGCGCTCCCGAATAATCCCCACGGCATTTATCACGGCGTCCACAGCATTGAGTCGGGAGAGCCAGTGCTCGGGGTTCAGGTCATGTGCAAAATTACAGGGGAAAAAATCCAGGCAGGGCAGGTCAGGACGCCGACGGGAGCAGGCGACCACTTCATGTCCCTCTGCCAGCAAGGCGCGGTGCAGGTGTTGGCCAATAAAACCGGTGGCGCCGGTCAGCAATACACGCATGAGATACCTCCAGTGCAGATCCGTTGCGTGGTGGTTTTTGTTATTTCTGTCAAAACAGAAATAAACGGGTAAATTTTTTTACTTGCCCATCAAGCTCTGTACGCGGGCACCCAGCTTCATCAATTTAATCAGCGTGTTACGGTCGACCGATTTCATCTGCCCATACCACTCGATCAGCTGTTCAAGAAACGCCAGAGTGTCATCGATACGGGCCTGGACTTCGGCGGGTGTTTCGCTGTCTTCCTTGCCTTCAACCGAACAGCTGCGCAGGGTGGTCAGCGTCGGGTCCAGCTCGCGTTGTTTACGGCCTTCCATGATGGTCATGAAAATATCCCAGACATCTTGCTGGGAGGCGAAGTAGTCGCGCCGGTCCCCCAGTTTCTGCGAGGTATGAACCAGTCCCCAGGACTGAAGCTCGCGCAGACTGGTGCTCACATTGGAGCGGGCCACGCCCAGCGTATCGGTAATGGTTTCAGCTGTCAGGGGTTCACCCGCCAGATAGAGCAGGGCATGAATCTGCGCCACGGTGCGGTTTACACCCCAGCGAGAGCCCATCTCGCCCCAGTGAAGAATGAAGGTTTGCATGGTCGGGCTGAGCTGCATGATTATGTCTTTCATTTATTTCTGTTATTACAGAAATTAGTGCAGAGAACGAAAATCGTCAACACCGGTTATGCACAATCACATAAAAGTAGCCAAAATGAGTAGACAGGCAGACTGATTGATGGCATTAATTAGACGGTCGTCTAATTAATTATGGCCGCCCGGCCTTTATGCTCAACCCGCAGGAGGATTCATGTTCAAGGCTATCGTGCTCGACAAGGTGGAAGACCAGCAGACCGTTGCGTTCAAGGAACTGGATGAGGCCCAACTGCCAGAAGGAGATGTGACCGTGCGGGTGGCTTACAGCACCATGAACTACAAGGATGCGCTGGCGCTGACCGGCAGTGCACCCATCGCCAAGTCTTACCCGATGGTACCGGGTATCGACTTTGCCGGGGTGGTGGAATCCTCCGATAATCCGGACTATCAGCCGGGCGATCAGGTAGTGCTGAACGGCTGGGGCGTGGGCGAAAAACACTGGGGTGGTCTGGCCGAGAAAGTTCGGGTTCCCGGTGACTGGCTGGTTCCTCTGCAGGCACCCTTTACGCCGCGACAAGCGATGGGCCTCGGCACCGCCGGCTATACCGCCATGCTCTGTGTGCTGGCATTGGAGAAGCAAGGCGTGAAACCTGAACACGGCCCCATTCTGGTCACCGGTGCGGCCGGTGGCGTGGGCAGTGTAGCTGTGGCGGTACTGGCCAAGTTGGGTTATGAAGTGGCCGCCATGACCGGTCGCCCCGAAGAAGCCGACTTCCTCAAAATGCTGGGTGCGTCCAGTATCGTTGACCGTGCCGAGTACAGTGAAAAGGGCCGTCCGTTGGCGAAAGAGCAGTGGGCCGGTGCCATTGATGTTGCCGGTGGCCAGGTGTTGGCCAATGTCTGTGCCGCGATGAAATATCGCGGTGTGGTAGCCGCCTGTGGTTTGGCTGCGGGCATGGGCTTCCCGGCCACAGTCGCCCCGTTCATCCTGCGTGGTGTGACGCTGGTGGGTGTGGATAGCGTGATGGCACCCAAGGCTGATCGTCTGGAAGCCTGGCAGCGTCTGGCAGCCGATCTGGATATCGGCAAGCTGGAACAGCTGGTCACCGACGTGCCTTTTGACGAGGTATTGGATAAGGCGCCGTTAATGATGAAAGGTCAGATTCGCGGTCGTATCGTGGTGCCTGTCAACGCGGAGTAAGGTCTAGCTTTGCGCCTTGAGTAACAGCAGGAAGCCTTGGCTGAAACGCAAAAGCGGTTCAGGTGAGGCTTCCAGCTTGGCTCTCAAAACCGCGCCTTCCCAGCCGGTCCAGAACCACTCGGCCAGTGCTGCGACATCATGGCTGCGGGCAATTTCGCCGCAGTCCTGTGCTTCGCGCAGGCACTGGGCTGTTCGCTGCTGCCAATCCTCGAATACCGCTTTCAGCTGCTCCCGAAAGGACTCCGGCAGCAGGCTCATTTCCTGTCCCAAATTGCCAATCAGACAGCCACGTCGAAACTGGTAACGGCTCATACCCTCGGCGGCATCTTCAACAAAGCGCTGCAAGCGGGTCAGGGGTGACAGCGAAGTATCCAGCAAGAAGCGATCAAGCTTGCGCGCAAAGTATTGGCCATAGGCCTGGATCATCTCCTGACCGAACTCTTCCTTGTTGTTGAAGTAGTGGTAGAACGAACCTTTGGGTACACCGACAGCGCGCAGAATTTCATCGATCCCCACCGAGCTGTACCCCTTTTCGGTCAGTATGGCCAAGCCGGACTGGATCAGTGCATTACGCACCTCATCATAGGGGCGCGCACTGTCCTTGGGCGGGCGACCACGGCGGCGAACGGGCTTGGTGGTTGTGTCGGTCTTCTGATCGGACATGGTGTCAGCTTGTTTAGGATGTTCAGGGATTATCAGCAGGACGGGAGCAGGTGTCCAGACAGCACTTATTCACAGCGGGTTTTAAGCAGGTTGATACAGTGTTCCACAGTCAGTGTGCCCTGAATTTCTCGAGTGTCGTAGTAGCACAGATGCAGCTGATTGATCTGAAGTGTGGGTAACTTGGCTGCCATTTGGCTCAGGTGCTCGAATCGCTGGGTCAGATCAGCAAGTGGATAACTGTCCCGGTAGAAGCCCAGAGTGATATGCGGCTGGTACTCGAATGCGGGTGAATCCTCGTCCAAACCTTTGGATATAAGGCTTCGAAGCGATTCCAGCTGGTTATTCACATCCTCAATGCCAAGCCAGGGTGCTGTGGGAAATGTGGATAAAGCAGCAGGTGTGAATAACACTGGGGATAGACTGTATAACTCCAGTGACTTGATTTGTGCAGCCTGCATGTCAGCTCTGTAGTGATTTTTATCCACAAGCCCTGCAGCGAACAGAGTTATATGGGGCTGGCGTGCATAACCTGGGTGCAGCCAGGGCGACAGTGCCGTTTGTGCCTGATCGATAAAGGCCAGCCAGTCCGGGTCATCCACTGGCAGACACCAGACGGCGTAATGACGAATGCCCTGATGCCATTGATGCCAGTCACCTAGGCTGACGGGATGTGTATGGGTGAGCTGTTTCATTTCTAAGCGTCTTGTGCAGGCTTGTCGTTCAGCTCTGGTATGCTGGGACAACTATCCGTTGCTGCAGTTGATCGGAGCCAGCAGTATGCATGACCACTCCTTGCGTGACCAAATCGTGGCAGAAGTTCATGCCCGCCCGTTTCAGAAACTTCACGCGCCGCTGGCGCTGTCGCATAAAGCGATTCTGTACGATGGCACCTCGCCGGAGGTGGTTAATCAGCAGGTCCGCAAGCTGGTTTCAGCCTGGGGGCTTCCTGAGCCTGATAATGAAGAAGGCTTCTTTTTTACTCGCAATGCCCAGTATGCTCTGCGTTTCGAGCCGCACAGCGAGTTCTACAGCCTGACACTCTATGAGCTGGATACGCTGATGGTGCCTGTTTGGCACAAGGGGGAAGAAGAAAGCCTGCCCGGTGCCTATCTCTGTGGCGTTGAGGTAATTTGCCAACCCTGTCCCAAGACTGCTCTGGAGCCGTTGCTGGAGCGTCACTTCGGTGATCATCAAATATCAGGCTCCTCGGTGATGGGGGGCGCGGGGCTGGTCTATACCGATTTTCGTGAACGTCTGGATAGCCGCATGAGCCGTGTGCTGGTGCTGCAACAGCCCAGAATGATCGAGTATCGCTGTGGACGCCTGTTGCAGCGTGTGTGTGAAATTGAAACCTATCGCCATATGGCGCTGTTGGGCTTGCCGTTGAGCAACGAGCTGATGCCTGAAGTGACGCGCTTGGACCAGTCTCTGGCCGAAACGGTCGCGTCCATTGCCGCTGCTCAGCGAGAGCCGGCAGAGCTGGTGAATGAGCTGATGCAGCAGGCGGCCCGCGTGGAAAATCTATCCGCGCGCAGTGCTAACCGTCTGGCCGCATCGGAAGCCTACTTTGCGTTGCTGTATAGCCGTATCGAGGAATTGCGCGAGGAGCGTCTGGAAGGGATACAGACCATCGAACAGTTTATGGATCGTCGACTGGACCCGGCCCGACGCACCTGTCGCACCACCGGTGAGCGGATTGAACGCCTGTCAAAACGCATCGCCCGCTCCACCGATCTGATCCGCTCTCAGGTCGATCTGTCCATCGAAAGCCAGAACAAGAATCTGCTGGAAGGACTGAACCGCCGTGCCAAGCGCCAGATCCGCATGCAGGCCAAACTGGAGAGCTTCACCGTTATTGTGGTGACCTACTACGCCTTTGATCTGATCGATCGCACCTTGAGGAATATCCTCGGCGACACCGAGCTGGAACGCCAGTTGTCACTGGGGCTGAGCTTGCTGGTGCCGCTGATGGCACTGGGTCTGTTCTGGTATCTGCGTCGCCTGCTCAAGGGCTATGACGACGAGTAAGCCTTACCGGGTTCAGTCGATACGTTTCAGTTTGGTCGGGTAGTCGGCGGCTTTGCCAACGTAGGACTGGGCATTGGCTTTCAGCGCAGTAACGGCATCCTCGCCGAGGGTTTTCACCACCTTGGCGGGACTGCCCAGAATTAACGAATTGTCCGGAAACTCCTTGCCCTCGGTGACCAGCGCACCGGCACCGACCAGACAGTTCTTGCCAATCTTGGCACCGTTCAAAACGACGGCCTGAATACCGATCAGGGAGTTCTCGCCCACGCTGCAGCCGTGCAGCATCGCCTGATGACCGATGGTCACGCCTTCACCCACTTCAAGCGGAAAGCCGGGATCGGTGTGCAGCACGGCACCATCCTGCACATTGCTGCCCGTGCCGATAAGGATGGGTTCGTTGTCGGCCCGCAAGACTGCCTGTGGCCAGATGCTGGCACCTGCCGCGAGTTTGACCTGTCCGATCAGGGTTGCCTGTTCATGTACATAAGCTGTGTTGTCAATTTCCGGGCGTTGGCCGTCGTATTCGTAAATCGCCATAGTGTTCTCTTATTTCTATTCTCTGATGCGTTGCCAATGACTGGATATCTGCGTTCAAGGGTACCCGCAAAGCCCAGGCTGAATCCATGACAGGAGATGCCGACAGGCACTTCATTTTTGACAGCCTATCGATCTCCACTAGGCTTAAACCTCTTCACAGCGGTTCGATTTCACGCTGTATTCATGGGCCCCCGGAGCCGCTACCAACCGAATCATCGGGGGCTTGTCATGAGCAGCTTGAGCACCAAAGTCGCAATCGTACAAAAACCGCCTGTCTGGCTGGATCTCCAGCAGACCCTGTCTGGCGCCATCGATAGCTTGAATGAAGCGGTGGGGCAGGGTGCCCAGCTGGTCATGTTTCCTGAAGCCTATCTGCCCGGATACCCTACCTGGATCTGGCGCCTGAAACCCGGTGGCGATATGGCACTGGGAAATCAGTTGCATACCCTGCTGCGTCAGAATTCGGTCGATCTTCAACGCGGTGATCTGGACGGCTTTTGTGAAGCGGTTAAAGCATCGGGTGCCGTCGTCGTGATCGGCATGAATGAGCTGGATTCTCGCTTCAGCGGAACCACGCTGTTCAACTCAGTGGCGGTGATTGATGCCGATGGCCAAATCCTGAATGTGCACCGCAAGCTGATGCCGACCAATCCTGAAAGGATGGTCTGGGGCATGGGTGATGCTTCGGGGCTCAAAGTCGTGCAAACCGCCGTGGGGCGAATTGGCTGCATGATCTGTTGGGAAAGCTATATGCCACTGGCCAGGTTTGCGCTGTATTCACAGGATATCGAGCTGTATCTGGCGCCAACCTGGGATTCGGGTGACACCTGGCTGGCGTCCATGAATCACATTGCCCGAGAGGGTGGCTGCCATGTGTTGAGTACCGCGACCGCGGTGCAGGGCTCAGATTTGCCGGACAGTTTTCCGGAACGGGATCGGTTGTTTACCCCTGATGAGTGGATCAATCCGGGTGATGCCGCCGTGATCAAACCCTTTGGTGGTGTGGTCGCCGGGCCTTTGCATCAGGAGAAGGGGATTCTGTACGCCGATATTGATCTGGAAGCCGCCCGCTCTGCGCGCAAGGCGCTGGATGTGAGCGGACATTACAATCGACCGGATCTGTTCAATCTCGAAGTGGATCGGAGGGCCAAGCCACCGGTCCACTTCGACGACGATTGAGAGAGGTGAAGCTTATAGCTTGCCCTGCGGGTGGATGAACGGCCAGGGCGAGCTTTCCAGACCACGCTCGGACTGAATCTCGATCAGGCAAGGCTGGTTCAGTTCGATGCACTTTGCCAGCACCGGCTTGAGGGCTTGAGGGCTATCGACGCGATACCCGGCGATACCGAAGCTCTCCGCCAGTTTGACGAAATCCGGTGTTTTCAGCTCGGAACCGCTGAAGCGGCTGCCGAAGCCCATCTGCTGGTCACGGCGCACGTTGCCGTAGGACTGGTTGTTCACCACGATGCTGACCAGGCCGATATTGAACTCGGCGGCGGTCATCAACTCCTGCATGCCGAACATGAAGCCACCATCACCGCTGACGGAGACCACTGCCTTGTCCGGGTTGGCTACTTTCACACCCAGTGCGGTGGGGAAACCGTATCCCAGCGTGCCCTGGAAGCCGCCTTCCACATAGGTGCGCGGCTGGTATACCGGCAGGCCACCGACCCAGGTCGCGAAGCCCATCTGGGACAGTTCGGGCACGTAGAAACCATCACGCGGCAGCACCTGTCGGATCACATCCAGATAGGCCATCTGTGGCTGAACCGTTTGCAATGCATCCCAGGCAATCGCCTTAGCGCGTGCGATCTCTTCCAGACGGTCCGGGTTCGGTTTGGCCTGATTCAGCAGCAGGTTGTGCAGGGCACGGCATACCTGAGCCGAGTCACCCACGATGCCCAGATCCGGGGTGAAGATCTCCATCTGTGCCGGGTCGATATCGATACGGATCAGCGTGGGGCCGCTGCTTGGCTTGCGCTCATAGGCCATGTAGTTGCCCCAACGCATGTAGGGCATTTCCAGACGTGAACCGATGCCGATCATCAGATCGCAGTCGTCCCAAAGCTGGCGAGCCGCTACAGCCGACAGACCCAGCGGGTGATCTTCTGCCACCACGCCACGGCCACTGCGGAACGCGGTTACCGGTGCATTCAGCAGCTCGGCCAGTGCGGTCACTTCTTCGGACGCATGCAGGGCACCGGCACCACACATCAACATGGGTTTGCGTGCCTTGGCGATCAGTTCAGCGGCTGCCTTGAGGGAGTCCAGATTGAGTTCCGGTGCCTGTTCCACTTCAGATGCAGGCGCCGGTGAGGCGAACTGGGCCTGAGACGCCATGGTGTCCCAGCACATTTCAACCGTAACCGGGCCCGGACGGCCTGTACGGACAGTCTGGTAGGCCTGATTCATGATGGTTGCCGTGTCTTCGGCGTTGTCGATCGTGAAGGCATCCTTGATGATCGATCTCAGAGTTCCGGCCTGATCCTTCAGCTCGTGCAGGTGGCCACGGCCCTGGCCGACAAACACTGAGGGTACCTGACCGGTCAGGCCAACGACCGGGCTGCAGTTGCCCATGGCCGTACACAGGGCCGCAGTGGTATTGAGAATGCCGGGGCCGGGTACGACCGCGAAAGTGCCGGTTTTACCGGTGGATTTTGCATAGCCCATCGCCATGTAGGCGGCGCTCTGCTCATGGCGCGGCACGATCAGATTAAGCTCGTGCTTGTAGATACCGTCAAACAACGGATAGATCTGGGCACCCGGAATGCCGAATACCGTGTCGACGCCGTTGGCAACGGCGGATTCAATCATCGCTTCGCCTGCGGTCATGGTCTGCAGGCTGGCATTTTCAAAGGCAGCCTGCTCCATTGCGGATTGCTGGCTGTTCACTTGGGTGTTGGGCTGTTGAGTAGCGTGTTTCATGGGACCGATAACTCTTGTTAGGTAAAAACTGAAAACCTGTTTTGAGTGATCTGGCCAAGGGTCCTGACAACAGAAGGCACGAATGCGTGCAATCCTGAAGTCGGTGCTGCCGTTGATGTTTGGTTCAACGGCAGATGTCATTCAGTAGGGACCTGTCCTGCTCATAGCCGAACGCACGCCTGCCTTTTAAGGCAGCTGAGGCGAAAACATAGCGGAGCATTAACCGTGCGTGTGCACAGTTGGACAGTCGTTACTGAACAGGCAATAGAGAGCCGATGGCCGGATCAGTGTGAGCTGATGGCCTTGGGAGGGGGGATGGCGATACCGCGAATACTGCGTGACCAGTGTTGGCCAATCGACAGACGCCAGTGGTGCTGTGCATGCATGGAATGATTGATCATGTCCTGCAACCTGATTGAGTAGAACGCCAACCATATCCCGTTTAACGGGATTAATCCAGCAGCTGTTCCAGCTGACGTTTGAGGGCTGCAATCATCAGCCGCATGCTGTCTTCACTGGGGCTTGCATAACCGAGGATGAATCCAGCTGGCACTTCGGCTGGACGAGGACACAGCAATAGATCTTCGTGACCATAGTGTGAAGACAGTGCCGGCAACTCCATTAGCGGCCGCAAAAGCGCCACCAAGTGCTGGTCCAGCGGTGCTGGGTGGCCTGCCGATACAAGTGCGCTGCGCACGTCTTCACGCAGGCGGATGATCAGGTGCATGCCACCCTGAGGTGGCTGCCATTCACACCAGGGTGCCAGCTGATCGCTGACCAGCTGCACCAGTTGATCGCGTTTATGGCGATAGTGACGGCGCATGCGATTGATATGACGGCCAAAGTCGCCGTTGTTCATGAACTCTGCCAGTACCGGCTGCATGGGCAGCGCTGCAGATGCGCCCAGTTGCTGGCGGCTTGTTTGCAACAGATCGACATAACGGCGCGGGGCCACCACAAAACCCAGTCTCAGGCCGCGAAACAGTACCTTGGAAAAACTGCCGACAAAAAACACCCGTTCCGCCCGGTCTGCCTGCATCAGGGGAATGCCATGACGCCCCTGGAAGGTGAATTCATTGTCGTAGTCATCTTCTACCAGCCAGAGCTTTTCATCCTGCAGCTGTTGCAGCCATTGCTGTCGACGCTGGGGGCTCAACGCCTTGCCGGAAGGGTACTGGCGGTTGGGGGTCAGCAGCACGATGGGAGCGCGCGTTTCCTGTTCCAGCGGTGGCAGTTGGCAGCCTTCATCATCGACTGGCAGCAAGAATGGACGGTCGCTGGAGGCCCAGTTTTGCAGCAGACTGCGAATGGGGGTGTAGGCAGGGTCTTCGGTCAGCCAGCGGCTGCCGGGGCTCAGCTGATCCAGTGTGTGACGAATCAGGGTCAGAGAGTCTCGGCTGCCGGCGGTGATCATGATCTGCTCTGGGCTGCACTCCAGCCCGCGCAGTTGATACAGGTAGTCCGCAATGGCCTGCTTCAGGCCTGGGTAGCCACCGGGGTAGTCATCGCCCAAAACCCGTGGGTCGGGGTTGAGCCAGCTGGCTCTCATGCTTTTTTGCCAGCGTTTGAGCGGGAATACACTCAGATCGGCGCCGGAATCGAACGAGGGCAGCTCCGGGGCTGCAGCGGGCGAAGGCTTGGCGGTGGGTTGAACGGCCTGTTGTGGCTGATCGGCGATAAACACACCGCTTTTGGCGCGGCTGACCAGAATGCCCTCGGCGACCAGTCGTTCGTAGGTATTCACCAGGGTACTGCGTGATACGCCCAAGGCCTGTGCCATGGCCCGACTGCCGGGCAGACGGTCACCGGGCTGCAGGCGCCCCTGCTGGATTGCGCGGTTGATCTGCTCAATCAGCTGGCTGTATAGCGGTCCCTGCCCCGGTTGCAGTGAGAGGTTCAGGCTGGTGACATTGATCGCGCGTTGAGTGCTCATCTGGTATGTATAAAAAATCAAATTCTGGATATTTTTGATCATACCTGATCTGGATACAGTAGGGCTTCCTTTGTTCATTTCTGCACCGGCCAAACAAGCCAGGCCGGTGCTCAGGTTGGAGCCTAAACATGTCTAATCCAGCACTAGAGCCGACCCCTTCAGCATCCTCTGCTGCCCTGTCATCCACACCTCTGACACAGGTAAAACGTGGTGCCAAGCGTGCGCAAAGTGATCGTCAGGCGATGCTGGATTTCATTGATCAGTCACTGCTCTGCTTTGTCGGTTTTCAGATCAATGGCCAGGTGCGTGTGATTCCCACCTGCCACTGGCGCGATGGCGACTACCTTTACTGGCATGGTCACAGCCGTGCCGCCAATATTCACGGCGCCGAGCAGGCACAGGACAAGGTATGTATTACCCTGGCCACGCTGGACGGATTGGTGATGGCACGTTCGGCCTTTCATCATTCGGCCAACTACCGCTCGGTGATGGTGTACGGCGTACCTGAAGCGGTCACAGATCCTGAAGCCAAGCGTTACCACTTCGAGCGCTTTGTGGAGAAGCTCAGCCCCGGTCGTTGGGATGCCTTGCGCCCTGTCACCGATGTGGAAACCAAGGCGACCGGTATTCTTCGCGTACGTCTGGATGAGGCTTCAATGAAGGTACGTGCCGCTGGCGTGGTGGATGATGAAGCGGATCTGGATTGGCCGGTATGGGCCGGTGTATTGCCGGTACATCAGGTCTGGGGTGAGCCGGAGCAGGATGAGGCTCAGGCTGGTGCTGCATTTGAACTGCCCACCTATCCGGAAGGCAATGTGCAGCCGGTAGAGGCGGTCGCAGGCTAAAGCCCGCGCACTTAAAAAACACAGAATGTTGTCCGCTCCGTCGTGATCAGACGCGGGCAACATCCACTGACACTTCCAGCGTCTGCTCGCCACCGCCATCAAAGATCACGCCCTGAAGGGGCGTCACATCCGCATAATCACGTCCCCAGGCAGTCACGATGTGCTGTCCGGTGGGCATGTTGTTGTTGGTCGGGTCGAATTCGAACCAGCCATCCCCCGGTGAATACACGGCAAACCAGGCGTGTGAAGCATCGGCACCGATCAGTTTCTTCTGCCCCGGCGGCGGCAGGGTTTCCAGATAGCCGCTGACATAGCGGGCCGGAAAGCCGAGCGAGCGCAAACATCCGATCGCCAGATGGGCGAAGTCCTGACAAACACCGCGCTTGTGCTCCAGCACCTCCTTCAGCGGTGTGGCGATGGTGGAAAATTCAGGATCGTAGGTGAATTCTTCAAAGATTCTGCGGGTCAGGTCACGGGTGGCTGACAGCAGGGAGCGCTCAGGGGTAAAGCTGGGCTTGGCGTACTCCCGCAGGGCGTCACTGGCACGAATCATGGCGGAGTCCAGCAGGAACTCACGGGCATCCAGAGTGGTGCTGTCCAGAGCCAGAGCAATACGTTCACGGGCTTCTTCCACGCTACAGCCTAGGTCCAGCGCATTCTCAGGCTGCATCGGGGTGACTTCGATGCGGCTGGTAATGTCGATTTCCAGGCTCGAATGCGGCTCGTTCAGCATGAAGTAGCAGTAACGATTGCCGAAATAATCGGTGTGCTCGCGCAGCCAATTGGCTTGAGGGGCGATGCTGATACGGGTATCCAGGCAGCGCTGTGATGGCGTATTGCGCGGTAGCAGGTGCGCCTTGTTGTAACACTGGCTGACCGGGTTGTCGTAGGCGTAGCGAGTGATGTGGCGGATGCGATAGATCATTCGTCTTCACTCCAGCTGGTATTCACCAGACGCTGCGGATTTCGCTGATGTTCGAAGTAGTGGCCAGCGATCAGGTTTGCGGTATCCGTCAGCAGGGTGAACAGCTGGCTCAGCATGTTATCCAGTGCCAGACGTTGACCGTTGTTGCTTTGGTCCGCCAGTTCATCGGCATTTGATAGCTGCAGCATCGTCCGGGCTTCCAGCAATTTGCGCCGCTCAGGGCTGAGCAGGGATGTAGAGTCGCCCCCCTGCAGCTCATACAGGTGCTGGCTGAGCTGACTGAGCTGATACTGCAACGATCGAGGATTGCTGCGGTCCAGCAGCAACAGTACCAGCGCATTGCGCATTTCCGGCTGACTGCTGTAACGGCGGCGATAGGTGACCAGCACCTCGCCGCACATGAGTGCTGCTTCCAGCATCTGCTGCTCTTCGTCGTCGCTCAGATTGGGCACCAGGAGTGAGCGCAGTAACTGGGCGCTTTGCAGGGTGCGTTCCAGACGTCGACCCATTTCCAGGAAGCGCCAGCCAAAACCGCGAATCATGCTTTCCTGTGACAGGCCGGACAGGGCCAGCAGGCTGGTGATGACCGGGTCCAGGGCTTCTTCCGGCGCTGACAGGCTGCCGGGCTGCAGCTGCAGCGGCAGGTCGCGAATGGTATCACGCAGGTCACTGAGCACCCGGTGCGTATCACCAGACAGCATCTCGCGCGCTTCTTCGGTGCAGTTCAGCATGGAGTTCAGGTTGGAGCAGACGCTGCCGTATCGGTTGGCGTCCAGAATAACGCTGATCAGTTCGGGCTCCGGGTCCGCAGCTGTTTCCGTTTGGGGCGCGAAGAAACCGGGGCGTGTGCCGGTCACTTCGGTCACACTGCGTAACAGTTGCTGGCGAACACTGTCGGGTAGCGTATTGATGCTGTTCAGCTGCATGAACACGGTACGCAGCAGACGGGTAGAGGACTCGGCGCGCTCGGAGTAGCGTCCCATCCAGAACAGGTTTTCCACCACGCGGCTGGGCAAATCGCTGCTCTGTTCGCCGGTCAGCGGAGAGGTCTGTTGATCGCGCAGAGTGGTGAAACGCTGCGGCTCTGAGGCCAGCACCCAGGTGTCCTTGCTGGTGGCGCCAAGCTGGTTGCTGACCACCACCTGGTTGCCTTCTCCGGCAACGCGGGTCAATGCCCCTGACATCACTGTATAGGAGCCTTCGTCAGCGACGGCAAAGCCGCGCACTACGGTCGGGCGTGGCTGAAGGTCCTGTCCCTGCCATACGGGAACCGTTGATGGCAGGTTGGCCAACTGAGCGACCCAGTTGTTTGGGTTACGCGTCAGTTCACTCAACAGGGCTTGGCGCTGTTCTTTGCCCAGCTCGGCGCCGTAGATACTGTGCTGGCCGGGACGACGTTGGGTGCCCTTAAACACCAACGTATCCAGGTGTTCCAGTGCATAGGTGCGGTCTTCGGGATCACCCAGCCACCAGGATGGAGTGCTGGGCAGCGACAGCTGACGGCCGAGGAAAAATTCGCTGATCTGCGGCATGAACTTGAGCAGTGCCGGGTTCTCCAGCACGCCTGAGCCCAAGGGGTTGGCAATGGCCACATGACCGGCGCGCACCGCTTCCAGCAGGCCGGGCACACCCAGATGGGAGTCGCCTCGCAGTTCGACCGGGTCGCACCAGGAGTCGTCCACACGGCGCAAAATCACATCTACACGGTGCAGGCCATCGAGTGATTTCATCCACACATAACCATCACGGACCGTAAGGTCACCGCCCTGCACCAGGGAGTAGCCCAGATAGTTGGCCAGATAGGTGTGTTCGAAGTAGGTTTCGCTGTAGGCACCGGGGGTCAGGATCACCACGCGCGGTGAACCATCATTGGGTGACAGGCTGTTCAGCTTGCGCCTGAGAGCCTGGAAGAACAATGCCAGACGGTGAACCTGGCTGTCACGAATCAGACTGGGCAGAATGCGTGACATCACCATGCGGTTTTCCAGCGCATAGCCTGCACCACTGGGCGCCTGAGTTCGATCAGCCACCACCTGAAGACGACCATCGGTGCCACGCACCATATCCACCGCATGCAGAATCAGCTGTTGCTCACCCTGCTCGGCCAGACCATCACAGGCGCGCAAAAAGCCGCTGTGACCGAAGATCAGCTCGGGTGGCAGGATGCGGCTTTTGATCAGCTCACGCGGACCGTAGAGGTCACGCAGGATCAGATCGAACAGCTCGGCACGCTCGCTCAGGCCGGACTCGACCTGGCTCCAGTCTTCACTGTCGATCAGCAGGGGGACCGGGTCCAGCCCCCACTCACGGCTTTGCTGTTCGCCGCCGGTCGGGTTGTAGTTGGCACCGTCATCTCTGAGGATGCGTTGGGCCTTGCGCTGACGGCTTTCCAGACCCACAGGGCCGAGTTGGTCCAGAGCGTTGAGCAGGTACTGCCAGTGCGGCCGTATCTCTCCGGTCTCCGTGTAGGCTTCGTCATAGCGCCCATCGTTGGGCCGATAATTCAGCAGTGAGTCGTCGGCCGGAGAGGGCCCCTGGGTCTGCGTGTGCGTCAGATTATCGGTGGCCACTATACAGGCGCCTTTGGCTGGAGTTCAGCGGGCATCATAGGTGATTTATTGAACACTTCAAGTGTACTTTCGAAGATCCAAAGTCCATGGGTATTCCGCCAGAAGCTCCTCAGCTGGTGGTTGCATGGGGCGCGGCTCGGTCCCATGTGGGAAGAACTCGCGCAAGGCTTGATAAAACGGCGGCGGTGTTACTGCACCAGGGGTGTGGTTGAACTGCTCAAAGCGATTGACGCGTCGTGCTTCCGCCTCGAAGGGGTTCACCGGCTGGGTATCGTAACTGCGACCGCCCGGATGGCTGACATGGTAGGTACAGCCGCCGATTGAGTGGCCATTCCAGGTGTCGATCAGATCGAAGGTCAGCGGTGCATGCACGCCGATGGTCGGGTGCAGAGCCGACGGCGGGTTCCAGGCACGGTAGCGCACGCCAGCGACAAACTCGCCCTGAACGCCGGTGCTTTTGAGCGGCACACGACGACCGTTGCAGGCCAGCACATAACGGCCTTCGGTCAGGCCGGTCAGGCGTACCTGCAGACGTTCTACGGATGAGTCCACATAACGTGCTGTTCCAAAGCTGGAGACCTCTTCGCCCAGTACATGCCAGGGCTCGATAGCCCAGCGCAGTTCCAGTTCGATATCGTCAATCTGAACCCGGCCATAATGCGGAAAGCGGAACTCTTCAAAGGGTGCCAGCCATTCCAGCTGAAACGGTAAACCATGGGCCTGAAGGTCCTTGACCACATCACGCAGGTCCGACCAGATCGCATGCGGCAGCATAAAGCGGTCGTGCAACTGAGTGCCCCAGCGAACCAGCGGTTTCTGATAGGGCTCCTTCCAGAAGCGGGCAACCAGCGCACGCAGCAGGAGGACCTGTACCAGAGACATCTGCGCGTGCGGTGGCATTTCAAAACCGCGGAATTCCAGAATGCCCTGACGGCCGGAAGCCGTACCCGGCGAGTACAGCTTGTCGATACAGAACTCGGAGCGGTGGGTATTACCGGTGATATCCACCAGCAGGTTGCGCATCAGGCGGTCCACCAGCCAGGGCTGGTCCACCAGTCCTTCCGGCATCTGCTGGAAGGCGATCTCCAGTTCATACAAGGCTTCGTCGCGGCCTTCATCCACACGGGGTGCCTGACTGGTCGGGCCGATAAACATGCCCGAGAACAGGTAAGACAGGCTGGGGTGATGCTGCCAGAAAGTGACGAGGGAGCGCAGCAGGTCAGGGCGGCGCAACATGGGGCTGTCTTCCGGGCTGCGACCGCCCAGAGTGACGTGGTTGCCACCACCGGTACCGCCGTGGCGGCCGTCGACCATGAATTTCTCGGTGCCCAGGCGCGACAGGCGTGCTTCTTCATAGAGTGCCGTGGTGTTATCCACCAGCTCCTGCCAGCAGCCGGACGGGTGAATATTCACCTCGATCACACCGGGGTCCGGGGTCACCAGCAGTTTCTGCAGCCGCGGATCACGCGGCGGCTCGTAGCCCTCGATCACGACCGGCAGTTTGAGTTCGGCAGCCGTGTGCTCGATATGGTTGATCAGATCGACGTAGTGCTCCAGCAGGCTGATCGGCGGCAGGAACAGGTGCAGACGGCCATTGCGCGGCTCGATACAGAGCGCGGTGGACAGCACGTTCGTCAGAACCTTGTCGGCTTCATCCGCCGGCGTATCCATCATCTGACGGACATCGGCCGGATTTGGATGCTGCTCCGGTGCCATATCGGAGAAGGGACGGTAGCCGGGCAGGGGCTGTTTGGCATCAAAGGGGTCTGCATCAGGTTCGAAATGCAGTTTGTCTTCGGCTACCACCGGCAGGCTGCCCAGCGGCAGGCGGAAGCCCATGGGCGAGTCGCCCGGAATCAGGATCAGCTCGTCGCTGCGCAGCTCCCAGGGCGTGGAGCGCCAGCCACCAGTGGTGTAGTTCCAACCCAGCGGCAGGACCAGACCCGTGGGCGTGTCCAGTCCACGGGTGAGTAGCCTGGCCAGACGCTTGCGATCCAGATCGTCCTTCAGATCATAGCGTTTGGGGTCCACATTCACCGGCAGTTGCTGCTCCTGACGCAGGTAATGCAGGCTGTCTTCCACCGCTTCAATAAAGTAACGCGAGGGCAGGCCCAGATTGCGGCACAGGGTGCGCATGAACAAGCGTGCTTGTACTATACCGTGGCCATAGTCCTTGTCGACCCGGGCCAGAAGTTCGCGGTCCTGCCACAGTGGCTCGCCGTCGGTACGCCAGAAACAGCCCAGCGCCCAGCGCGGAACCTCTTCACCGGGATACCATTTGCCCTGACCGTAATGGAGCATGCCGCCGGGGGCAAAACGGTCGCGCAGTCGCAGCAGCAGGTCCTTGGCCAGACGCAGCTTGTCGTCGCCCAGGGCTTCGATGTTCCATTGCGCCGAGTCCATATCGTCGATGGACACGAACGTTGGCTCACCGCCCATGGTCAGGCGCACATCGCCTGCATTCAGTTCTTCATCGACCAGTTTGCCCAGCGCATCGATGCAGGCCCACTGCTCTTCGGTGTAAGGCTTGGTGACACGCGGGTCTTCGTGGATGCGCGTAACGGTGTTGCTGTAGTCAAACTCCACTTCGCACTCGTCGGTGTAACCGGTCATGGGAGCAGCCGATTCCGGTGACGGCGTGCACGCCAGCGGGATATGACCTTCGCCCGCGAGCAGGCCTGAGGTCGGGTCCAGTCCGATCCAGCCGGCACCGGGAATGTAGACCTCACACCAGGCATGCAGGTCGGTAAAATCTTCCACAGCCCCCGAGGGACCATCCAGCGCTTCCTGATCCTGTTTAAGCTGAACCAGATAACCGGAGGTGAAGCGTGCTGCCAGCCCCAGATGGCGCAGAATCTGCACCAGTAGCCAGCTGGTATCACGGCAGGACCCTTTCTTCAGCTGCAGGGTTTCTTCGCAGGTTTGCACACCGGGCTCAAGGCGAATGCCGTAGCCGATATCCTGCTGCAGGCGCTGGTTGATCTGCACCAGAAAGTCATTGATCGGTGTCTTCTTGCGGGCAACGGATTCCAGCCAGTCTTTAAGCAGCGGGCCTTCTTCCCTGATTTCCAGATAGGGTTGCAGCTCCTTTTTCAGGCTGTCTTCGTATTTGAACGGGTAGTGCTCGGCATATTCTTCAACAAAGAAGTCGAAGGGGTTAATCACCGTCATATCGGCGATCACTTCCACTTCAATCCTGAGCGTTTTGGTTTTCTCCGGGAACACCAGTCGGGCGATATAGTTGCCGAACGGGTCCTGCTGCCAGTTGATGAAGTGCTCTTCTGGCTCAATTTTGAGGCTGTAGCCGTGAATGTGCGTACGACTGTGCGGTGCCGGGCGCAGCCTGATCTGGTGTGGTGACAGGTTCACCAGCCGATCGAAATGGTATTCGGTCACATGGTTGATCGCAGTACGAATTGTCACTGTACAGGCCTCTCGTGGCGTTTCAGGCTGGGAACCAGGTCTGGGATATTTGATTGCTGAGCTGGCACAGTTGGATCTGCAGGTCGTTCAGGTAACTGCGGAAGTCCCGGCCCAGATCAGCTTCGTCTTCGATCCGATAGCTCTCCAGGTCGATCTGCTTAACTTCCTTCACCAGCGTCTTGCTATGCGGCAATTTACCGGCGGAAATCTCGAGTTGGGTCAGGCAGGCCTGGACGCTGCGCGGAAAATTGGAATCCTGCAGCAGGTAACAGGCTACATCAGGGCCTGTTACGGAAAGGCGAACGCTGCGACGGTAACTCATATAGGCGCTGGCAGAGCGCAGCACGTTGCCCCAGACCACCTGACGCAGGTTTACGCTGGCATCACCGTTGGCCTGCAACAGCGCCGCCGCCCCGGCATCCAGGATGCGGGTGGTCATGTCGGCCCGTTCAAGGTCACGGCCCAATTTGACGAACTGCCAGGGAGCATCGTGGCTCATGGTGCCGGACAGCATGCCGAAGAACATCTGGCAGCGGCATACGATCTGGTCCAGAAACTCGTGACGCTTGCTGCGGTTGATACCCAGCCGAATATTATTCTGGGCATAGAGGTAGAGTTCGTTGATCTGCTCCCAGCTTTCCACCGGCAGTACATCGCGGCTGGTGCGGATGTTCTCGCGCAGCATGCTCAGTGCAGAGAGCATGGAACTGGGGTTGGTATCGTCGGCCAGCATGAACTTGACCACATTGTGCTCATTGCGGACCTGATAACGTTCTTCGAAAAGTCCGGTGGCGCTGTTCAATTCAACCAGACTGTACCAACTGATATTCACATCGCGGGGCAGGTCGAACAGCAACTTGTCATAGACGCCCACCAGTCGAGCGGTATTTTCCACGCGCTCCAGATAGCGGGCGGCCCAATAGAGACGTTCGGCAACTTTAGACAGCATGGTTATTCCTCCCCACCAGCCACAATCCAGGTATCCTTGCTTCCTCCGCCCTGAGAGGAGTTCACCACCAGTGAGCCTTTCTTCATGGCGACGCGGGTCAGGCCGCCAGTGGTCACATAGGTTTCCTTGCCCTGCAGAATGAAGGGGCGCAGATCCAGATGGCGCGGTTCCAGGCGTCCGTTTTCCACCAGCGTCGGTGAGGTAGACAGGGCCAGCGTGGGCTGGGCAATGTAATTGCGCGGGTTTTCCTGAATCAGCTTGGCGAACTGAGCCTGTTCCTTCTTGGTGGAATGCGGGCCTACCAGCATGCCGTAGCCACCGGATTCGTTGGCGGGTTTCACCACCAGCTTGTCCAGATTTTCCAGCACATAAGCGCGCTGTTCGGGATCATCACAGAGGAAGGTTTCCACGTTCTTGATGATCGGCTCTTCGTTCAGGTAGTAGCGGATGATCTCCGGTACATAAGCGTAGACCACCTTGTCGTCCGCAACACCGGCACCGGGCGCGTTGGCCAGGGCGACCTTGCCTTTCTGCCAGGCCCGCATCAGGCCGGGTACACCCAGCACCGAGTCCTTATGGAAGACTTCAGGGTCGAGGAACATGTCGTCGATACGGCGGTAGATCACATCCACCCGTTCCAGACCGCTGATGGTGCGCATGTACACGCAGTCCTTGTCATCCACCACCAGATCCGAACCTTCTACCAGCTCGACGCCCATCTGCTGCGCCAGGAAGGTGTGCTCGAAATAAGCGGAGTTGAAGATGCCGGGGGTCAGCACCACGATGACGGGCTTCTTCACATCGCGGGGCGACAGGGACTTCAGCATGTCGAACAGCTGGGAGCAGTAGTCGTTCACCGGCAGGATATCCTCCTGCTCAAACAGCTCCGGCAACACACGCTTGGTGATGGCGCGGTTTTCCAGCATGTAGGACACACCGGACGGCACGCGCAGGTTATCTTCCAGCACATAGAACTCGCCATCGCCATCGCGCACCAGATCGGTACCGCAGATATGCGCCCAAACGTTCAAAGGTGGGGATACGCCCACACACTCGGGCCGGAAGTTCTTCGATTCGGTGATGATTTCGCGCGGGATGATGCCGTCTTTCAACACCTGCTGGTCGTGATAGAGGTCGTTGATAAACAGGTTCAGTGCCTTGAGCCTCTGTTCCAGGCCTGCGGCGGTCGTGCGCCATTGTTTGGCACCAATGGTGCGCGGAATTATGTCGAAGGGCCAGGCACGGTCGATAGTGCCTTCACCGGTATACACGGTAAAACTCACACCCATCTCTTGAATCGTGGCTTCTGCCATCTGTCGGCGTGATTCAATTTCTTCCGGAGGGAGAGAATCCAGACACTGGATCAATTGACGTGCGGGTGGGCGAACGCCCCCTTTAGCGTCAATCAGCTCGTCAAAAAAACCGTTGGGGTCGTACGCTTTCCAATCCATCGTCATAGCCAAACCTGTTTTTCATGCTGAGGCCTAAGAATGCACCAGCAGGCAGCGGTGTATCCTGTGTGTATGCACCATTCAGGCTCATTTCGGCACCGGGGGCAGGAGGCTGCACCATAAATGCACAACTCCTGGTGTTCAGAATGGTGGTTGCTAAGTAGTCAGCAATTTACAGGCCATGTTTATTTGTTATGACAGCTGATGCTGTGGTGCCGCGAACGCTTCGCTACACTCCTTAAAGTAGTACAGAGTGGTGTGACGGGTGGATGACAGATGAGCAATACTGATCGGCTTGAGCGTTTTTTGAATGCACAAGAAGGCACCTATTCACAGGCGCTTGCGGAGCTTCGGGCGGGGCGTAAGCGCAGTCATTGGATCTGGTATATCTTGCCTCAGCTGGCGGTGCTGGGGCGCAGCCACATGGCGCAGCACTATGGAATATCAGGTTTGGATGAAGCTCGAGCCTACTGGCAACACCCGGTTTTGGGGCCACGATTGCAGACCTGTTGTGAAGCCTTGCTGGCGCTAGAAGGGAAAAGTGCCCATGAGATTATGGGGTCGCCGGATGACTTGAAGTTGAGGTCCTGCGCGACCTTGTTTGCGCAGGTGGCCGGTGAGGACTCGGTGTTTACGCAGATACTGGATAAATATTTCGAGGGTGAGCCGGACCCGCTCACCCTCGAAAATACCCCGGATATTAAGCCGCTTTAGTAAGCCGCAATATCCGGGGAGTGCAGGAGTTGCTGCTCAGGGCTTGATGCGATAACCGCTGCGGAAGATCCACCAGACCAGACCCAGACAGATCATCAGGAACACCAGTGTCATGCCCAGGCTCACACCCATGTGCACATCAGCCACGCCATAAAAGGCCCAGCGGAAGCCGTTGATCAGATAGACCACCGGGTTGAACAGGGTCAGTGTTTGCCAGGGCTCCGGCAGCATATTGATGGAGTAGAACGCGCCGCCGAGGAAGGTCAGCGGGGTGATGACCATCAGCGGGATCACCTGCAGCTGCTGGAAGTCATTGGCCCAGACGCCGATGATAAAACCGAACAGGCTGAAGGTGAGTGCGGTGAGCAGCAGGAAGGCCAGCATCCAGACCGGATGCGCGATGCTGTAGTCCACAAATATCCGTGCCGTCAGCAGTATTAATGCACCAATAATCAACGACTTGGTGGCTGCTGCCCCGACATATCCGGCGACGATCTCGAACGAGGACACCGGTGCCGACAGCACCTCATAAATGGTGCCGGAGAACTTGGGGAAGAAGATGCCGAAAGAGGCGTTGGAGATACTTTCACTCAGCAACGACAGCATCAGAAGGCCCGGAATAATGAAGGCGCCATAGCTGATACCGTCGATTTCACCCATACGCGAACCGATGGCGGTTCCGAACACGATGAAATACAACGATGTAGACAGTACCGGCGAAATGACGCTCTGCATCAACGTGCGGCGGGTGCGGTTCATTTCAAAACTGTAGATAGCGCGAATGCCGTTGAGGTTCATGCGGACTCCTCCGGTCGATGGACGAGGCTGACGAAAATCTCCTCCAGTGAACTCTGTTGGGATTGCAGGTCTTTCAGTGCGATACCCTGCTCGCTGAGGCTGCTCAGCAGGTCAGCGATGCCGCTGGTTTCCTGATGGGCATCGAAGGTATAGGTCAGCTTGGAGCCATCCTCGCTCAGGCACAGATTGAACGCTTTCAGTTGTTCCGGCAGCGTATCCAGCGGGGTCTGCAGGATCAGGTGCAGCTGTTTCTGACCCAGCTGGTGCATCAGCGTTTCCTTCTCCTCCACCAGAATCAGCTCGCCCTTGGCGATGACGCCGATACGGTCGGCCATCTCTTCCGCTTCTTCGATGTAGTGGGTGGTTAGGATGACGGTTACGCCTTGCTCACGCAGTTCACGCACCATTTCCCACATATCGCGGCGCAGTTCCACATCGACACCGGCGGTGGGTTCGTCCAGAAACAGAATGCCGGGCTCGTGCGACAGCGCCTTGGCGATCATGACGCGGCGCTTCATACCGCCGGACAGGGCCAGCATTTTGGAATTACGCTTATCCCACAGCGACAGCTGGCGCAGAATCTTTTCGATATAGGCAGGGTCGGCCGGTTTGCCAAACAGGCCACGGCTGAACGATACCGTGGCCCAAACGGTTTCAAAGGAATCGGTGGTCAGTTCCTGAGGCACCAGACCGATCAGACTGCGGGCTTCGCGGTAATCTTCAACAATATCCTTGCCGTCGGCCAGCACACGGCCCGAGCTGGCATTAACGATGCCGCAGATGATGCTGATCAGCGTGGTTTTGCCGGCGCCGTTCGGGCCGAGCAGGGCGAAGATTTCGCCACGTTTAATCTCCAGGTCGACCGACTTCAGTGCGGTGAAGCCTGACGCATAGGTTTTGCCAACGCCCTGGATTTGAATGATGGGTTGCACAGGGGGCTCCTTGTCATCGTATGACTACAACAGGGGATGTAGCTTGGGAGCTAACAGGGGAATAGTGTAGCGCGATATGTAATATTTAGTATCGAAATGGAGGCAAAATTTATTTATTAGAATTGAATTATATTTAATTGTTCATGATAAATATCGTCATCAAACGGTGACTATAGCTGATTAGTGATTTTATTATTATTTTTTTTTAATATTATCTGGTTTTTTCATGGATGATAAGGATGCTTGAAATGGAAAACTCTCTACCTTATGAAATGCCCAAAAGCCTGAAAGGGCAAATAAAATTTATATCTTCGCTTATTAAACTACTGGAAGGTATTTTTTCTTATACTCAAAGAGGACTTGTAGTTTCTGAACAGGCGATTGTTGAGATTTTAGTTGGAGTAGTGACATATCATATGCTAGACAGACATCAGCAAAGAGATGTCTTGGTCAAGATAAGAGACAACTTTTCGAGTAGGCCAGCCTATTCTTTACTGCTAAGCAAAATTACAGACCCAATGGTAAATAAATATTGGGGTCTTTGGTCTGTTCGTTCTGATGATTTAAAAGAAATGCATCAGTTTAGAAGTGATGTTGGTGATGTGCTGGGTTATTTAGGTATGGGCGGCCTTTCAATAACTTCAGCTAGTGATCTTTACAAAAAAGTAGTAAGCAAAAAAAATAAAGGCTACCGCCTGGGGCATCCTGCACTAATAATCCTTGGTATGGGATTTTACTATATGAATGATGCCTCTAAATCAGCTCTTCAGGATGAGCTTATGCGAAGAGTTAAATCTCATGAAATTTGATTACAAGTGCTCAAAACTAGTTGCTAATCTAGAACTTAGTTTTCTTTATAGGTTATTCAAAATTTTACTCGTCCTTGGGATGATTATAATACTTAAAAAGTATGTTATTGATGGCCAGTTAGGAGGAGGAGGCATTATGTCTTTTTCTATTGCTCTGATAATAGCATACGCTATATCAGGTTTTGTTTGGAATTTAACATACTTCATAAGTTATATTCCATCCCCTAATAGAAAAATGGTTTACTCTGAAGGTGATTTTGTTTTTTTTGATTTTGAGGAAAAATACTCAATAAATATTTGCGATATAGATAGTATTGAATTTAATTATCGACACCCTATAAATTTATTCATGAAGAATAAAATTCATATCAAAACAAATTCTGATGATGTTGTAATTAAAACTAACTTTAGCTATATGCCACTTTACAAGTACCTTGACTCATTTCAAGAGAGTTGAAAATTGATTAAAACCTAATCAAAAGGGCAAACATTGGTTTGCTCTTTTTGTATCTGGGATAAGGTTATATACCTGATAAAGGCTCCTAAGGGGAACGCTAGTGGTCCAGATGTAGAGGCCATTGCTTCGAATAATTTAGTTCTGGCGAGTGAATGGTTATGGGGCGGCTGACAGTGTAGGAGTCACGTCCAGGTAGGCACTTCTGCAAGCTTTCGTATCAGACATAAGTTAGTGTCATGAATGCTGCCCTGGGGTCTGAGAGGAAAGAACCGGCGGGATGTGCGCCTCGCTGGTAAGATCTCTTCAGGAAGCCCATTTTCATGTTCAAACGGGAGTAAGTAATGGAAGAAACGGTCAAGCAGGAGTTGGTGCAGTTCCAGGAAATTTTCAATCAGGTGGTGCAGTTCTTCGTCAACTACAGCTTCCAGATCCTGGGTGCGATCCTCATCCTGATGCTGGGCCTGTTGTTGGCCAGCAAGGTCTCCAACTGGTCGTTGGCGCTGATGCAGCGGCACAACCTGGATGTCACCCTGAGCCGCTTTATCGCCAGCTGCGTCAAAATACTGATCGTCGCCATGGTGGCCGTTGTTGCCTTGGGCAAGCTGGGTATTAGCGTGACGCCACTTATTGCCATGATTGGTGCAGTTGGTCTGGGTGCTGGCCTGGCGATTCAGGGGCTGCTGTCCAACTACAGTGCGGGCCTGACCATCGTGCTGACGCGGCCTTATGTGGTTGGCGATACCATTCAGGTGCAGGGTGTGAGTGGACTGGTGAAGGAAGTGCACCTGTCACACACATTGCTGACCAATGAAGACGGTATCGAAATCTCTATCCCGAACAAGCATGTGGTGGGGGAGATCATTCATAACTCCCATGCCAATACGCTGGCGGAGGTGGCCATCGATATCGCGTACAGTGCTGACCCTGAACATGCCAGTGAACTGCTCAAGTCAGTATTGGCGGGCTTTGGCGAAGAGATCTGTCAGGACCCGGCACCTCAGGTGGGCATTGAAGCCTTTGGTGAAAGTGGCATTACCCTGGGCGTGCGCGTCTGGATTCCGACCGAGCGTTATTATGATCTGCTGTATCGGGTCAATCTGGCGTTGTTCAAGGCGCTGAAAGAGGCCGGTGTCGAGATTCCCTTCCCACAGCGCGAAGTACGCTTGCTCAATATGCCACCTGCGGCCTGAGGAAACTGAAAGGGTTGAACCTGCCTTTCAGGAGAAGGGCAGGTTCGGTCTGAAGGATTCAAGCTACATCGCTTCAGCACGGCATACAGAAAAGAAGGATGAAACTTCAAGCTTTCTTGAAAACGCTCTTAAGATATATTAGCGAAATATTTATTCATTGGTTTTTTAATAAAAATATATATTTTTAGGTTTTGTTTTTGGTTCGTGAAGAAATTATCAAACCAAAAACAAAGCAGGCTATAATAATTTCGAACTGGTGCTCTACTTTCTCAGGATAAAGAGTGAAAAGAGCTGTTGCACTCAGTATCATGAGTACAAATCCAAATATCCTTCTAAGAGTTTCTGGAAGAAACCTATTAACCAGGTATGAACTAACAAGGCCGGTAAAACCAATTAAAATGTAAATCATTTTAATATTCTTCAATTGTTAAATGGTTTCCGGTAAATGAATACTGGGGCCCGATACCACCATTTACTTCTATGAAGGTCATTATGTCAACATCCCCTGCGTTAAATTTACGGATGTTGTTAACCGTGTATTTTTGTATGCGTGATCCGATAGCAGCACTTACTGCAAGACTGACCGCGGTACCCCCACTATTGTTATCTTGAAGCTTTCTTGGCAGTCGCCTTTTGACCAAAAATGTTAAGGCTCCAACAATGACCCCAGAAACCTGTGTAGCAAAAACATACTGCTGGTAAGCCGCTTCTTCAGCATTAGCAACTGACAATGGGTTACACACAATAGTGTGCAATCTAATCGGACGATTATCTCCATGCTTCATTCCCTGCACTGTACGTCTCAACATATTAATAGATGCGACTTGTGCAGCGGCATTGATACGTGGGTTATCGGAATAAACGGTGTTGTTGACAAAGTGTTCCTGAATTCTGAAGCAGGGTAGACCAATACGAACACAGTCCCTTTTGTATAAGCGTTGCTGAACTCTTGCTTGAGCAATCCCATTCTTTAGGTTCCTTCCTATGATGATTGGGTAGCGGACTTTAGTAATTTTAGTAAAACTGGTCAAGATGTGTCCAAGAAGCAACAGTATGTATTCTCGGGTTGAAAATATATGATTTCTAATCGTTGTAATTGGATGAATTGAAAATATACTCTTTTTCTTACCGTTTAATGGCATTGAATAATTCAGGCTAAGTTAGCGCTGGGGGGATATATTATATATCTTCGACATCCTTTTGATGTGCTCAGAGATTACTTAGCTAAAAGTAGTGAGAACGTGAAGTCAAGAAGGGCAAGCCAGTGCTTGCCCTTCTACTCTCAGGCCTGCAGCAGGAAGTTGGAGATCAACTCCTTGCCGCCTTCGGTCGCGAAGGACTCAGGGTGGAACTGGATACCATGGATCGGGTGCTCGCGATGGCGTACGCCCATGATCTCGAAGTCGCCGCCCTGATGGATACGGGCGTGGTCGGTAAAGCTGCTCACCGGCAGATCACCGACCACAGCGGTCACATCCAGACACTCCGGCAGGCTCTCTGCCTCGGCCATCAGCGAGTGATAACGCATGATCTCCAGCTGGTCCGGCGTATTGGCAAACACGCTCTCGGCGGTGTGGCTGATCGGGCTGATCTTGCCGTGCATCGGCAGGGTTGCCTTGACCACCTTGCCGCCAAACACATGCACGATACCCTGCATCCCCAGACACACACCCATCAGCGGAATCTGCGGCCCCAGCTCACGAATCACTTCAGCACAAACACCGAAGTAGGCCGGGTCTTCAGGTGAGCCCGGTCCCGGTGAAATGATGATGCGATCCGGCGCAGCGTCACGCACATCCGACAGCGTAACTTCATCGTTACGTTTTACCAGAATCTCGAAGCTGTCCAGACGGCCCTGATGCTGCTCCGTACTCAGGATTTCGCCGATGTACTGATAGAGGTTGTAGGTGAAGGAATCGTAGTTATCGATGATATAGACCTTCATGCCTGGCCCTCCGCGCTGAACTGGTCCAGAACCTTCTTGGTACCAGCGAACTTGCGACGAATCTCTTCGTATTCATCTTCCGGATTGGAGTCGTAGACGTTGCCGCCACAGGTCTGCACATAGGCGCTTTCGCCGTTGGCGAACACGGTGCGGATCGGGATGGCGAAGGTGCAGTCACCGTTAAAGGAGAAGTGGCCCACCGCGCCGCCGTAGGGACCGCGACCATCGGATTCCAGATCGTCGATGATCTTCATCGCTTCGATCTTGGGCGCGCCCGTCAGCGTACCTGCAGGGAAGTTACTGGCCAGTGCGGAGAACATGTCGTGATCTTCAGAAATAATGCCGACAATTTCGCTGGAGATGTGCTGCACGTGGCTGAAGCGCTTGATATCCATCAGGCTACGTACTTTCACGGTACCAAAACGTGCCACACGACCGATATCGTTGCGGTGCAGGTCGACGATCATGTTGTGCTCGGCGATCTCCTTGGGATCGTTCAGCAACGCACGGGCGTACTGGGTATCTTCCACTTCGTTGGCGCCACGCTTGGTGGTACCGGCCAGCGGGAAGGTCTCCATCTCGCCCTGGCGCAGCCGGAACAGCAGTTCGGGGCTGGCGCCGATCAGCTTCTGTTCGCCGAATTTGACGTAGTACATCTGCGGTGAAGGGTTCACCTCACGCAGCTGTTCGTACAGATTGATGCTGTCGCCTTCCAGACGGAAGCGCTTCTTGAAGCCCACCTCGCACTGGAAGATCTTGCCGTCGATGATGTCCTGTTTAACCTTCATCACCGCTGCCGCGTGTTCATCCTGCGTCATGGTTTCGCCCATGGGGGTAACCTTCAGCGGACCGTTTTCTACCGCCGGCTCAGCCAGAATCTGCTCGATCATTTCCATTCGGCTGTCGTCGTAATGGAAGTAGATAACCTCGCCGGTCATCTTGTCGAGAATCAGACCATCCTTGAACACGCCGAAGCGGAACACATCGAACATATCGCTGTGCTGCAGTTTCAGGCTCGGCTCAAAGTAGTTCATGCAGTCGTAGCCGATGTAACCGGTCAGGCCGCCAGCATACTTACGCGAAATGATGTTCTGCGGCACGATCTCGCGCAGCAGGTAATAAGGGTTGTCACTGGCATAGCTCTGCACATCGCCTGTGCGGTCCTGAACATGCAGTTCGCCTTCGGTGGCCCACAGAATCTGCTCCGGATCAAAGCCGATGATGGAGTGGCGTGAGAGGAAGCTCTCCTCACCCAGTGACTCCAGCATAAAGCAGTTGTCGAAGCGTTTTTCGATCTTCTTGAACAGTGCGAAGAAGTCTATGTCCGCTGCCAGCGTCACATAATGTGGCTTACGGGGCAGCTCAATACGGGCCGGTTTTTGGCTCATGGTAGCCTCTGTTGCTGTTTGATCTTCAGGGCGCGTGCACCCCGGGTAACGGTGGCGATGCCGACACCAAGCTGCTTGGCGATCTCCCGCTGAGGCACCCCGGCCTCAAGCATGCGCAGAATCTGCAGCCGATTGCAGACCTCGGTCAGTTCCGCCGGGGTCAACAGATCGCGCAGGGCTTCTTCCAAGGAGTCCCGATCGTGCATACCGAGCAGGTGATCGAGCAGCTCATTCAAGTAGGTTGTATTCATGTACTAGTACGGTATCACAATGCGGGCTGGGGTCAATTGGAAAGTGTCTCGGTGATGGCGATGTTCTGCTACCGATCAAAAGATATGTTATCCAGGCCGGAATACTGGGGTACTTAGGTTGAGTGGCCTGCTGACGCTTAGCTGGCTATATTGATGAGCGTGGATGACAAGGAGTACCACGTGGGCTATTTGCGCAGTGCGGCGATGTTCGGCACTCAAGAACGGAGTATCAGGGATGATGACACCTCTTCAAGTTTTACCTCTGATATTTTCTGATCTGTTGCTGTCGGCAGTACCCGATGTGTGCCCGTATGTAGCGCGAGAATACCTTTTTAGCAGTGGAAGTCGAAATAAGTCTTTTGCTATCAAATAGTTATAAGTGTGCTTAAGAATTAAAAGGTATACCTGCTAATAATTATTATGAGGTCGAAAGCTTCATTAACAGACTGTTACAACTCTTAAGGAAGATCGTGCATGAAGATAGAATGCCCAAAGTGCTTTAAGGAAAATAATCTAAATCTTGAAGCCAAAGTGAATTGTGGGCACTGCAAAGAAGAAATCACAGGGTATACATATAAGAAGCCACTAATATCAGCAACAACAGCCCTGATAATTGGTGCTGGTGGTTTCTATGCTGCAGATCGCTTTGTATTAGCCGACGACCGCTATCCAGTAACTACAGAATATTCAATTATTGATTCTTGTCTTAATAATTATCGTCAGCCCATCGCTTATCGAATTTATGATGAAAAGCGAGAAGTTTGTATCTGTACGCTTGAGAAAACGATGGAGGATTTTTCTTGTAATGATTTTAAAGAAGGCCAAGAGATATTTATTAAAGTATTTGAAAGCAAGGTCAAAGAATGCAGATAGCCCTTGGCTTGCGCCAAGGGCTAAAGGGCTTACTTCTTAGAGGAGTTTTTCGCGGCTGCTGATTGAGCTCTCGCTGCAAATGATCCTTTGGGAGTTTGGCCACCGTTAGACTTGGCTGTTGAGGATTGGATGCGCGAAGCAGCGGCTTTATTCATTGAACCTTTTGATTTAGACATTTTTTTCTCCTAATTTAAAATTGAAGTCCCCGCTGGGACAATTTCAATTTAACCAAACGAAAAGGACAAACACGGACAAAATGGAAACAAAAGAGCTTCAAGATCAACTTCGTAAATTGGCTGCAAAAATGGGCTGGTCAATCAACGAGCTGGCTAGAAATATTTATACTGAGTTACATGATTTTGATGATGAAGATGAAATTAGGCGTTTTGAGCAAAAGTTCATCAAGCACTTGTCCCGTGAAACAACGAAGAAAGAAAAGCTATGTGAGTATCTTGATGTTATTTATAGGCATTATGCCGTAGAAAAACAGGCTGTAATATTACCGGTTTACCGAAGTACAGGAGTTTTAAATGAAAAGTCAGAGAATGCTATGAAGTCCATTTCAGAATCTATAACAAAGTCGCTAAATTGTGTGGGCAAGTTGTAACAAGGCGTTGCAACCGACCTCCGGTATTTGTCACTTTGTTTGCAAAACCCCGCAAACAAAGCGTCAAACACCTCCGGCGGCTGAGCGCGGCGTTAGAAATAAAAAGTGGAATAAACCATGAATGATGATTTCTTTGAAAATGGCAAGCCGGTTCACAAAATATCTTATTGTGCGTTTTTGGATGTTTTAGGCTTTTCTGCCAGAACCAGAGAAAGTTACTTAAAAAATTCAGAAAACAATCTTCTTCAGGAATTTTTTAATATTTTTGCTAATCAATTAGCAAGGATGAAGGAAGAGACGGAAGAGTCGCTTTTATATTTCAAATCATTCTCAGATAATGTCCTTTTAGCTCATCCAAGATTTAGCCGTGATATGGAGTCGGAGTTTGGTTTCATAATTTGGTCTATACAAGAGTATCAGTTAGCTATGGCTCTTAAGGGCTTCTTTATCCGAGGTGGTTTATCTGTTGGTCGGCTTTTTGTTGACGAAGATAATGTTTATGGAGAGGCTTTAATAGATGCCTATGAATTAGAAAGTAAAGTTGCGATTAATCCCATGGTGGTTCTGTGTGATAAAACCATGAAGTTAGTGGATAAGCATCTAACGTATTATTATGGAGACTGGGCTCCTCAGCTAAAAGCAGTCTTGGTTAACAGTGACGGGCGATATTTTATTAATTACTTGTCCGAGTGCGTATTGGATTCAGGTGAAGCTTGGGGACTTGATGTGGAATCTTTGGGCACACATAGGGATCGAATAAATGAAGCTCTATTAGAGTTTAATGATAATCCAAATGTATTCAGTAAGTTCAAATGGTTATCCGATTATCACAATTATTTTTGTGATTCTGTTTCAGGTTACCCAAATTATTCAGATACATTAAAGGTTAGTGATGAATTATCAATAACCAAATTTAGGCGACTAGATGAAAAATAATTTCTAACAAAAATTGTAGCCACCCGCAAGCGGGCTGGGACCTTTGCTGCTAAGCAGCTCCGGCTCCTAAATTATAGGCGTTATGCACCATGAGCCAAACTATGCACTGGAAGATATTCACTGACACAAATACACCAGAGAAAGCTAGAAAGGTGTTGACGCGTGTAATCGAAAAGCTGGCTGTTGGCCACAGTGCGGAGAAGATCGAGCCCTATCATAAAGGAGGGTTTGCCTGCTCATTCAGTACATTTCCTGAGGCTAAGGAGTGGTCAGAGGTCGTCTTAGAGTCATTGGCTTTGGCCCAGGCTATTGGCCGAGGCTGGACTTTAACGGCTGACATTCAGAGCGAGTTAGAAGCTTGGTCAAATGAATCAGCTGTGGCCGGTGTGCAAAACATTCACTTGGTTGTAGCGGCAAATGCATAACAAAGCGTTCAAACTCAGTCGCTACGCTCCTTGGGACCTTCAAAACGCTACGCGTTTTTCCGGCCCCTTAACGCGGCGTTATGTGCACGAGGTAGTAAGTGAGTAAGGAATACACTGAAAATCTGGAAGAGATAGTTACCTATGGTTTTGATGCGATTTGTCCTGATGAAAAGGTAGAGGTGAATCTGAAAGACCTGATGTATGTTTTTTCCACCTTACAGGAATATCAAAGGTTCTTTCATCAGCCCTCACACTACCAAACAATGGAAGATGTTCAGAGGTTTTTGGGTTCTGTGAATGACCATGCCGCCTTTAATTTACTTCATAAATCAATCCACGAAAAAATGCGCGCTATGCTCCCAGAACACATCGAAGAAAAATACGGGGAGGGCGAATTTGATTCACCAAAGTTACCCTTCTATTACGATGAATCAAGATAAAAACATTACAATGGCTGAGGTCAGGCGGCGGAACTTGACTAGTCATATGAACCAAACCAAGTGGGCTAAGGTTTTGCCTGAACTTGATCGAAAGTTGGTCCAGATACGTTTGAAGTGGTTGTTTGCCCAAAGCCCTGGAAATTGGAGCAGTCAATACTTCTTACCCGTCGATGGATACTTTGAAGATAGTCGTCAAGGCCCCGTTCCATTTCGAGAAATAGAATGGTTAGAACTACGGACAGGCGACCTAGTCGCTCTGGAGGCCAACCTAAATGACCTGAGTGTTCCTTTCTCTAAAAAAGATGACCTCTTAAAAATTTGGGGTTACTCATCTTGTGGGGTCGACTTTGTATAACCAGTACATCAAATTCGTTACCTCCCGATGGGCATCTGCTGGAAGGCTTCTTCTCCGCTTAATTTCATTGGAAGTTACTTCATTAGCAAATTGCTTTTTCACATCAACGGGAAGTGATTTAATTTCAACTCTAATAGAGGTAATTGAAGATGCGGTATTAAGTAACATGCCTGTTGAAATTGTTCAGTAATAATAAGTTAAAGCATGCGGAGTTGGTGGATTTATCAATTTTTTCTTGAAAAAAACGTCATGTTCCCCGCTATTTTTTTTGAAAAGTTATACGTATTTTAACCATGTACGAAAAAACTATTACGAAACTGGAAGAACTAGCTAAAATCAACACTGATGATTCAAAAAGCATTGGTGAAGCTATAGCCTTATTGAAGTTCTGCCAGAAACACAATATCTCGAGAAAAGATAATGTAGTTGAACTACCCGAAACTGAAGAAGCGTTCGGTTTCTTTACTGTGAACGAATGCGATGAGAATGGAAAAGTACTGAGAACTATCGATGACGAAAACAGTAGTCAGGTAGAAATTATTTCACGGTCAATCATCATTGAAAGA
>JBLXGN010000007.1:0-92538 GCA_048260865.1 Marinobacterium sp.
CCATGTAATTCGGATGAAGGTGCCGGGCGAAGGCGTGTGTCAGGTCAACGACATGCTGCGCGGCACCGTCGAGATCGGCTGGGACCGCATGGACATGCAGGTGCTGATGAAGGCCGATGGCCTGCCGACCTACTTCCTCGCCAACGTGGTCGATGACCACCTGATGGGCATCACTCATGTGCTGCGTGGCGAAGAGTGGCTGCCGTCGGCGCCCAAGCTGATCAAGCTGTACGAGTACTTCGGCTGGGAGCAGCCGCAGCTGTGCTACATGCCGCTGCTGCGCAATCCCGACAAGAGCAAGCTCTCCAAGCGCAAGAATCCGACCTCGGTGACCTTCTACGAGCGCATGGGTTTTCTGCCACAGGCGATGCTCAACTACCTCGGGCGCATGGGTTGGTCGATGCCTGACGAGCGCGAGAAATTCACGCTGAACGAGATGATCGAGCACTTCGACATCAATCGCGTATCGCTCGGCGGACCGATCTTCGATCTGGAGAAGCTTTCCTGGCTGAACGGCCAGTGGCTGCGGGAACTGCCGGTCGAACAGTTCGCTGCCGAAGTGCAGAAGTGGGCATTCAATCCGCAGTACATGATGCAGATCGCGCCGCACGTGCAGCAGCGCGTGGAAACCTTCAGCCAGATTGCGCCATTGGCTGGCTTCTTCTTCTCCGGTGCATTGCCGCTCGACCCCGCATTGTTCGCGCACAAGAAGCTCGATGCGACGCAGGTGCGCCAGGTCATGCAGCTGATTCTGTGGAAGTTGGAAGCACTGCGCCAGTGGGAAAAGGAGCGCATCACCGCGTGCATCACCCAGGTGGCGGAACATCTTGGCTTCAAGCTGCGCGATGTGATGCCGCTGATGTTCGCCGCCATCACCGGGCAGGCCAGTTCGGTATCGGTACTCGACGCGATGGAGATTCTCGGCCCGGATCTGACGCGCTTCCGCCTGCGCAACGCACTCGAGTTGCTCGGTGGCGCGTCGAAGAAGGAAGCCAAGGAGTGGGAGAAGCTCGCGGCGACGATTGTCTGAGTGCGGGGCAGGGGCGGTGCTTGTGACCAGCATCGCCCCGAGGTGTCGCCGTTACCATTCGTCGGTGGTAAGTAGTTGTTCCTAATGCCAAAAAAACTTCGGCCCGTTGGAAATTGTTGTTGACACTACTTGGGGGCGCCCCTAATATGCGCCCCGTCCTCGAGATGGGGCTATAGCTCAGCTGGGAGAGCGCTTGCATGGCATGCAAGAGGTCGACGGTTCGATCCCGTCTAGCTCCACCAATCACGGCTTGTCGATTGATTGTTCGGCAGGTTTGCGAAGGTTTCGTCCCCTTCGTCTAGTGGCCTAGGACACCGCCCTTTCACGGCGGTAACAGGGGTTCGAGTCCCCTAGGGGACGCCATTTTCGGCGTCATATTTGCGGGAATAGCTCAGTTGGTAGAGCACGACCTTGCCAAGGTCGGGGTCGCGAGTTCGAGTCTCGTTTCCCGCTCCAAATTACTCTTCAGGTTTTTCATTTTCGTGCCCTTTCCGGGCAGGTCTCTTCACTGCATTTGATCTCTCATGACATTTTCACGTGTCGCTGCTTTGGCTCGGTGCTGTCTGTGTTGGCGTGCTATCTGTTTAGTGCTGCTTCAGGTGTTATTGCTGGAATATTTGTCGTTCCGGGTTGAAGCCTGGCGTTGAGCTGGTCTGGAAGGTCTGTGAGTAAGGCTGTTTCGAGCAGGCATAAAAAAACGGAGCGCCAAGGCTCCGTTTTCTATTCGCCGTCGGTAAGAGTGCCAACAACAAGACTATTTGTTGTCTGGAGCTATTACTCGACCATCACTCATGAATACACAATCGCGGTGAGCGGCACTATCCCGTGCGGCGAGCGATTTGCGTCTCAAGCTCAACAGCCAAAATCCGAGAGTGGAGGCTGAAAGCGCGAGAATGACAAGTTCCGTCATGCAAACCCTGTTTGTTGTTTGATCACTGGCATTGTAACCATACCGAGTGTAATGACAACAGGTTTGTTACATTCCTTTTACGGCGAAGATGCCCGGCGCGTTACGCCAATACCCTTTATAGTCCATGCCGTAGCCGAAAATGTAGCGGTCGATGATCTCTATGCCTACAAAATCAGCCTTGAGGTCCGGGCGTGCCTTGCGGTCGTGTTTTTTATCGACCAGTACTGCGCACTGAACTGAGGCTGCACCTTCCGCCTTCAGGTAGTCCATGACTTCGGCCAGGGTGTGGCCTTCGTCCAGAATGTCGTCAACAACCAGTACAGGGCGATCCTTGAAATCCACCATTGGCGGCACTTTCCATTCCAGCTCGTGGCCGGAAGTGGAGTTGCGGTAACGAGTTGCATGCAGGTAGCTGGCCGTGAGAGGGAAGTTAAGTCGAGTCAGCAACTGACCGGCAATCACCAGACCACCATTCATGATGGCGAAGACGACAGGATCGCGCTCTGCCAGCTCTTCGGTAATTTCAGCCGCCATTTTACTGATGGCTGCATCTACCTCAGACTGGCTGTGCAGCAGGTCTGCTTCTATATAGACTCTTTTGATCTCATCTGAATCGATGGTGCTCATGGCTCCGGCTCCGCAAAACGCTATTTGACCGCGGGGAGGGGTGTGCGGCCAACTGTAAAAAAAGTGAGCAAGGGTACTCAGGTTTTGTCTTAGAGGCAATATCCAGGCATCACATTGATGACAGATCGCCACACTTTCGTTAGTCTTGCAGTCAATTTTGTCAAGCCTGACGAAAGTTACAGATACCCAAGTACCATGAGGTTGCCCCGCGATGAGTGTTCATGAAATCAAACACCCGCTGGTCCAGCATAAGCTGGGTCTGATGCGTTCCAGTAATAAAAGTACTCGCAGTTTTCGCCAGCTGGCCGCGGAAGTCGGTTGCTTACTGACCTATGAAGCGACCAAGGACCTTGAGCTTGAAGAGTACACCATTAAAGGCTGGTGTGGAGATATTCAGGCTGAGCGTATTAAGGGTAAAAAAATCACAGTAGTGCCGATTCTGCGTGCGGGTATCGGTATGCTTGACGGTGTATTGGAGCTGGTGCCCAGCGCCAAGATTTCAGTGGTTGGTCTTTACCGAAACGAAGAGACACTTGAGCCAGTTACCTATTTTGAAAAACTTGCCAGTGATATCGATGCGCGTATGGCGCTGGTGATAGACCCGATGTTGGCAACAGGTGGCTCCATGATTGCGACCATCGATCTGCTGAAAGAAGCAGGCTGCACCAGTATTCGTGCACTTGTGCTGGTGGCGGCGCCTGAGGGTATCGAGAAGGTTCAGGCTGCACATCCTGATGTGGATATTTTTACGGCTTCCATCGACGATGGGCTTAACGAGCATGGTTACATCATGCCGGGCCTGGGTGATGCGGGTGACAAGATATTTGGCACTAAATAAGAGGCCTTAGCCATGCAAACCACGCATACCGGCGCCTTCCATTGGCGAACAGTTCTGGCTGGTTCACAAATGCTTTTTGTGGCGTTTGGTGCACTGGTATTGATGCCGCTGCTGACGGGGCTGGATCCCTCGGTGGCGCTCTTTACGGCAGGTATAGGGACGCTGCTGTTCCACCTGGTAACCGGATTGAGTGTGCCTATTTTTCTGGCCTCTTCGTTCGTGTTTATTGCGCCGATTACCTATTCGGTGCAGAACTGGGGTGTGGCGGCCACCATGGGTGGCTTGATGGCGGCTGGTGTGGTCTACATGCTTCTGGCGCTGGCGGTGAAAATCAAGGGTGTGGGTTTTCTGCATCGTTTGATGCCGCCGGTGGTTACAGGACCTGTGATCATGATTATCGGTCTGGGCCTGGCGCCGATTGCTGTCAACATGGCGATGGGAAAGAGCGGTGATGGCTCCATCGAGCTGTTTCCCTATGATCAGGCCATGATTGTATCCATGAGTGCGCTGGTTACGACCCTGATCGTAGCGGTTTTTGCGCACGGTATTTTCCGTCTGTTGCCGATTCTCTCGGGTGTACTGGTTGGCTATGTTGTCGCGCATGTGACCGGCCTGGTGGACTATACCCCGATCCAGCAAGCGAGCTGGATCGCAATGCCGGCCTTTGTTATGCCGGAGCTGAACTGGCAGGCAATCCTCTTCATGATTCCAGTTGCTATCGCGCCTGCGATTGAGCATGTAGGCGATATTCTGGCGATCTCTAATGTTACCGGTAAGAAGTATGTGGAAAAGCCGGGTCTGCACCGCACGCTCTTTGGTGATGGTCTGGCGACTACGGCGGCTGCACTGTTTGGTGGTCCGCCCAATACCACTTACTCCGAGGTGACGGGGGCGGTCATGCTGACCAGACAGTTTAACCCGGTGGTGATGGTGTGGGCGGCTATAGTCGCGATTACGCTGGCGTTTGTGGCCAAGTTTGGTATGGCGCTTCAGACCATTCCGGTGCCGGTCATGGGTGGCATTTTGATTCTACTGTTCGGTTCAATTGCGGCAGTGGGCTTGAATACCTTGATCAAGGCGCATGTGGACCTGGCTGAACAGCGCAACCTGGTTATTGTGGCGACCACTCTGGTTTTCGGCATCGGAGGCATGGCGATTGGTGCGGGCGATTTGAGTCTGCAGGGTGTCAGTCTCTGCGGCGCAGTTGCTATTATCCTGAATTTGGTGCTGCCGGAGTCGAAGCCGGTATCTGAAGATGATCTGCACGAAGAGCAGGAAGTTGTAGAAGATCTGGTTGATCACGGGCGCTAAGGGTAAGTAAGCAGGTATCAGACTAGTGTGTTGGTCTGATACCTGCTGTTTTTCGCTACTGCTGAATCGGCAACTGAAGGCCTAGCGAGACAGGTAGCGGATTCCGGCTTCCAGTCCTTCCAGTGTAAGCGGGTACATATGGTTATCCAGTTGCTGTCTCACCATCTGAGTGCTTTGGGTATAGCCCCAGTAGCGTTCGGATGAAGGATTGAGCCAGATGACCTTTTCCCATGTATCCAGAATACGTTGCAGCCAGAGCTGTCCAGGTTCTTCATTCATGTGCTCCACACTGCCGTAACGGTCTATTAGCTCGTACGGTGACATGGCAGCATCCCCTACGAAAATGACGCGGTAGTCCCGACCATAGGTATGTAGTACATCCAGTGTGGGAATGGACTCATCAAATCGGCGGCGGTTATCACGCCACACCTTCTCGTACACACAGTTGTGGAAGTAGAAATACTCCAGGTGCTTGAACTCGGTTCGGGCAGCAGAGAATAGCTCTTCGCAGGTGCGGATAAACGGGTCCATGGAGCCGCCTACATCCAGAAACAGCAATACCTTGGCTGCGTTATGGCGCTCAGGCACCATTTTCAGGTCCAAAAGCCCGGCATTGCGAGCGGTTGAGCGGATGGTGTCATCCAGGTCCAATTGGTCCGCTGCACCAGTACGGGCGAATTTGCGCAGTTTGCGCAGGGCGACCTTGATATTGCGAGTGCCTAGCTCAACGCTATCATCCAAGTTGCGGAACTGACGTTTTTCCCAGACTTTCACGGCACGCTTGTGGCGGCTTTCGCCTCCAATGCGAACGCCTTCAGGGTTGTAGCCGCTATTGCCAAAAGGAGAGGTGCCGCCGGTGCCGACCCACTTGTTACCTCCGGCGTGACGATCATGCTGTTCTTCCAGGCGCTTTTTGAGGGTATCGAGTAGCTTATCCAGCCCGCCCAGTGCTTCTATCTGTGCTTTCTCTTCGTCGCTTAGCTGTTTCAGGAAGTCCTTTTCCAGCCAGTGCGAGGGAATAAGAGCCTCGGTGATATCGCCTTGTGCCTGAAGGCCAGCGAAATACTGGCCAAAGGCGCGGTCGAAACGATCGTAGTACTTCTCATCCTTGACCATGCAGGCGCGCGCCAGCATGTAAAAATCATTTACATCCAGGCTGGCGACACGCTGCTCCAGTGCACCGATCAGGTCCAGCAGCTCGCGCATGGACACTGGGACCTGTCCCTGGCGCAGCTGGGTAAACAGGTCGATCAGCATCAGCGGTCTCCGCGGCGGGTCATGAAGGCCAAGCGCTGCAGCATGTGAACGTCCTGTTCGTTTTTCAGCAGGGCGCCGTACAGCGGTGGCATGGCGCTGGATGGATCTTTCTCTGCCAAAACATCGGACGGAATGCGGTCAGCCAGTAAAAGCTTGAGCCAGTCGATCAGCTCAGACGTTGAAGGCTTCTTTTTAAGACCGGGCACATCGCGCAGGCGGAAGAAGATCTCCAGTGCTTCACGCACCAGTTTCTGCTCGATATCCGGGAAGTGAACATCCACGATCGACTCCAGGGTTTCCTTGTCCGGGAAGGCGATGTAATGGAAGAAGCAGCGGCGCAGGAAAGCGTCTGGAAGCTCCTTCTCGTTGTTGCTGGTGATGATTACGATTGGGCGCTGGCGAGCGCAGATGCGTTCCCCGGTTTCGTAAACATCGAACTCCATTTTATCGAGCTCGGTCAGCAGGTCATTGGGAAATTCGATGTCTGCCTTGTCGATTTCGTCGATCAGTAGCACTACTTGTTCGTCGGCATCAAATGCCTGCCAGAGCATGCCTTTGCGGATGTAGTTAGCGATGTCGTGGACACGGTCGTCACCCAGCTGTGAATCGCGCAGGCGTGAAACAGCGTCGTATTCGTAAAGGCCCTGTTGAGCTTTGGTGGTGGATTTGACGTGCCAGCGCAGCAACGGTTTGCCCAGAGCGGCAGCGAGTTCTTCGGCCAGCATGGTCTTGCCGGTGCCGGGCTCGCCTTTAACCAGTAATGGGCGTTGAAGGGTGATTGCAGCGTTGACGGCCATCTGCAGGTCGTCGGTGGCAACGTATCGATCGGTACCTGAAAACTTCATCGGCTTCTCTGTCGGTTCTTATAAGACAGCGGCCAGTGTATCAGATCGGGGAAGGCAGAAAAGGGAGGTAGGAAAAGGAAAATAAGGAGATGTACTTAGGTACATCTCCCTGGAAGCAGGCCTTACTTGGCAGCTTCGTATGCAGCAGCAGATTTTTCGATCTCGGCGCGAGCAGCGGCAGCGTCTGCCCAGCCTTCAACCTTAACCCACTTGCCTTTTTCGAGCTTTTTGTAGTTCTCGAAGAAGTGGGAGATCTGATCTTTGGTCAGCTGAGGAATGTCGTTAACGTCCTGGATGTCGTTATACGCCTGGCTCAGCTTTTCGTGCGGTACCGCAACCAGCTTGGCGTCACCACCAGCTTCGTCGGTCATGTTCAGGATGCCAACCGGACGGCAGCGAATCACAGAACCAGTCATGACCGGGTGCGGAGTCAGAACCAGAACGTCCAGAGGGTCGCCGTCGTCTGCCAGAGTGTTGTTGATGTAGCCATAGTTGGCCGGGTAGAACATCGGCGCAGCCATGAAGCGGTCAACGAAGATCGCGTCAGCGTCTTTGTCGATTTCGTATTTGACCGGGGAGCTCTCCGCCGGGATTTCGATGATCACATAGATGTCATTCGGCAAATCTTTGCCGGCAGGGACTTTCTCAAAGCTCATGAGCTGTTTTCCTGTTATCAGTTACGAGGTCAGAACGGATAGCGGACCGCAGTATAAACAGGACTGCAGTCCGCTGGAATACGACTTACCGGTGAAAGTTATCGGTAAAAAATGTTACTTGCTGTGGTACTCATGCAGCGTATCCACTTCTTCCTTGGAGCCCAAAGCCACGGCAACGCGCTGGTGAATATGCTCAGGCTGTACATCCAGGATGTGGTCGTAGCAGGTTGTGGACAGGCCGCCGGCCTGTTCAATCAGCAGGCTCATTGGGTTACCTTCATACATAAGGCGCAGCTTGCCCGGCTTGGACGGGTCGCGCGAGTCCCATGGGTAGGTGAAAATGCCGCCGCGTGTCAGAACGCGGTGAACTTCTGCGACCATGGAGGCGATCCAGCGCATGTTGTAGTTCTTACCGCGCGGGCCTTCGGAACCCTTGAGCAAGTCGTCAACGTAGTTGCGCATCTGGGGTTCCCAGAAACGGTGGTTCGACATGTTGATGGCGAACTCTTTGGTCTGAGTCGGGATCTGAACGTTCTCGCGGGTCAGCAGGAAGTCACCGGTATGTGCCAGGGTGAACATTTGAACGCCCTGGCCGGTGGTCAGCGTCAATACAGCTGATGGGCCGTAGAGTACGTAACCGGATGCAACCTGTTGGCGACCTGACTGCAGGAACATGTCGACGCTATCTTCAGTAGCGCCTTCAGGTACTTCCAGAATGGAGAAGATAGTGCCCACGGATACGTTGATATCGATGTTGGATGAACCATCCAGCGGGTCGAAGGTAACCAGGTAGCGACCCTTGGGATTGCCGAAGACGGGATCGTCTTCTTCTTCCGAGGCCAGACCGCGTACCAGCGGGTTATCCAGCAGCACTTTTTTCAGCACATCGTTGGCAATGACATCCAGTTTCTTCTGGGTCTCACCTTGAACGTTGGTGTCCTCGGTGGTGCCCAGAATGCCGGCAAGAGCGCCTTCACGCAGCTGCAGGGCAATTTCCTTGCAGGCGATCATCAGGGTGTCGATCAACTCAACGAGTTCAAGATCAGTGTCGTGGTGTTTCAGGTAGTTGCTGAGCAGCTGCATGTGTGGATTCGGCCTTTGGTTTATCCGATTAAAAAGACCCCTGCATTGTACGCTAAAGGTGGCGAGTTTGCATGGTAGAGGGGGTGCAGTTTTCATTGTTCTGAGCTGTTATTATGGCAGCGATAACCAATAACAAGGAGTACAGGGGTGCATATTCATATTCTCGGCATCTGTGGGACGTTCATGGGCTCGTTGGCGGTGCTGGCAAAGCAGCTTGGCCATCACGTAACTGGTTCGGATGCCAATGTATATCCACCAATGAGTACCCAGCTGGAACAGCAGGGGATTGAGCTCATCGAGGGCTATGATCCGGCGCAGCTGGAGCCCCAGCCCGACCTGGTGGTGGTCGGCAATGCCATGAGTCGTGGCAACCCCTGTGTCGAGTACATGCTGGCCAGCAATATGCGCTATACCTCGGGTCCCCAGTGGCTGCATGACCATTTGTTGGCGGATCGCTGGGTCTTGGCAGTGGCAGGCACCCATGGCAAGACCACGACCGCAACCATGTTGGCCTGGATTCTGGAGCGAGCAGGCATGTCGCCAGGTTTCCTGATCGGAGGTATTCCCAAGGGGTTTGATTGCTCTGCGCGCGTTGGTGAAACGCCTTTCTTTGTTATTGAGGCTGACGAGTACGATACGGCCTTCTTCGATAAGCGCTCCAAGTTTGTTCACTACAATCCGCGTACGCTGATTCTGAACAATCTTGAGTTTGATCATGCCGATATTTTTCCTGACCTTGCTGCCATTCAACGTCAGTTCCATCATCTGCTGCGCCTGGTGCCCAACAATGGTTTGGTGATTCGTTCGGCGGATGAGCCGGCCCTGGATGAGGTGGTCGATCAGGGGTGCTGGAGTGAGCAAGTCCTGACCGGGTTTGAGCGGAGGGCTGATTGGTCTGCACAGCTGTTGAGCGAAGATGGCAGCCATTTTGCTGTCCAGCATGGTGGCGAAACGCTGGGCGAGGTCTGCTGGCAGCTGACCGGTCTGCATAATGTCAGTAATGCAATCAATGCTCTGGTAGCGGCGCGTCATGTGGGTGTCACACCTGAGCATGCCATTGAGGCGCTGAGCACATTTGGTGGTGTTAAGCGCCGTATGGAGCGTCTCGGGGAAGTGGCGGGTATAACCGTATATGACGACTTTGCGCATCATCCCACCGCAATTCAAACCACCCTTGAAGGCATTAAGGCGCGGGTGGTGGGTCACCAGCCGGTGGTTGCGGTAATTGAGCCGCGTTCGAATACGATGAAACTGGGTGCACACAAGGAGGCTCTGGCCAAGTCTACGGCTGCAGCGGATCAGGTGTACTGGTTCCAGCCTGAGGACATGGATTGGTCACTGCAGGATGTGGTTGATCAAAGCCCGGTACCGGCCAAACTGGAAACCCGTATTTCGACTCTGGTTGCGCGGCTTGTGGGTGAGCTGCCTGCTGGTGCACAGGTAGTGATCATGAGTAATGGTGGTTTTGGTGGTATTCATCAAAAGTTATTGAAAGCTCTGGAGCAGCGGGAGGCGATTCATGTCCTCTGATGCTGTTGCTAAGGAATTGGCCTTCTCCCGCCGCATTACTTTGGCAATTACCGGTGCCTCTGGGGTCCAGTATGGTTTGAGACTGCTTGAGTGCCTGGTGCAGCTTGACACCCAGGTATTGCTGATGGTGTCGAAGGCTGCGCAAGTTGTGATCGCGACCGAGACAGACCTGAGGCTTCCCGGCGCACCTGATGCGATGGAGGCTTTTCTTACCGAGCACTGCTCCGCTCGTGCAGGGCAGATCAAGGTGTATGGTCGTGAGCAATGGATGGCACCGGTGGCTTCGGGCTCCGGTGCGCCTGGCTCAATGGTTGTCTGCCCCTGCAGCACGGGCACGCTGTCGGCTATCGCTTGTGGTGCCAGTAACAACCTGATTGAGCGTGCCGCTGATGTAGCGCTGAAAGAGCGCCGCCAGCTGTTGCTCGTGCCCCGAGAAGCCCCGTATTCCGAAATTCACCTTGAGCATATGCTCAAGCTGACGCGAATGGGGGCAGTGGTCATACCCGCGAGTCCCGGCTTCTACCAAAAGCCGCAGTCAGTGGAAGATATGGTTGATTTTATTGTCGCGCGTCTGCTGTCCCAGTTGGGGTATGAGCAGACGCTACTGCCGCGCTGGGGTGAGTCCTTGCTTTAGGTAGCGCTGGCCTTGGGCACGCGCCCCGTGCGTAATGCTTTAATTCCTCCCGCTTTCAGGGCCGGATGCATTGTCCCGGCCCTGACAGTACAATATCCGCGATAATTTGCTGATCCGAGAACACCATGTCCAAAATCCTTGCCCTGGATACTTCTACAGATGCCTGCTCGGCGGCTTTGCTGCTTGATGGCCGGATGCTGAAGCGTTTCACAATCGAACCCCGTCGCCATACTCATTTGCTGTTGCCAATGGTGGATGAATTGCTGCAGGAGTCCGGCGTCGCTCTCGCGAGCCTGGATGCGATTGCGTTTGGGCGCGGTCCTGGTTCTTTCGCTGGCATCCGCATTGCAACGGGCGCGGCTCAAGGTCTGGCACTGGCCGCGGAATTGCCTGTCGTGCCGGTCTCGACTCTGGAGTGCATGGCATACGAATATGTGCTTGAACATGACTTCAAGGATGGCCAGTTGCTGACTGCACTGGATGCTCGTATGGATGAGGTGTACTGGTGTGCCTGGGAAGTCAAGGACGGTGTGCTGGCGAGAATGGCACCTGAGCGTGTAGCGGCGCCTGCTGATGTTCAGGCGGAGGCGCTCCGGTCGGGGTTCGTTGCCCTGGGCAGTGGTTGGTGTTATTCCGAGCAGATGCCGTCTGATCTGGTCGCTTTGGCCCAGGCGCCGGTTTTGGATCTATACCCGAATGCGGCCACCATGGCTTTATTGGCTGAGCAGGCGCTGGCGCGTGGCGAGAGTGTGGCACCTGATGATGTTCAGCCGGTTTATCTCCGAGATCAGGTTGCCTGGAAGAAAAAGGATCAGCAGTGAGTCCGAGTGAGTGGTTGCATACGGTCCTGCTCGCCTTGTTGCAGGGCCTGACCGAGTTTTTGCCCATCTCAAGTTCAGCGCACTTGATACTGCCATCGCAGCTGCTGGGTTGGCAGGATCAAGGGTTGGCCTTTGATGTGGGTGTTCACGTCGGCACGTTGGCTGCGGTCATGTTCTATTTCAGACGGGATGTGTGCTCTCTGATTCAGGCGTGGTTGGCGTCTTTGACGGGGCGGTCGTCATCGGAGGGCAAGCTGGCCTGGATGGTTGGTCTCGCGACTATTCCTGCGGTGGTGGCCGGTTTTCTGTTGAATGACTACATCAGCGATTACGGGCGTTCAATCCTGGTCATCGCGGGGACAACGCTGATATTCGGTGTGCTTCTGGGATGGGCTGATGCGCGCCGCAGTGAACGCTTGAACATGGGCAGCTGGGGGCTGAAAGATGCCATGTTGGTGGGGCTTGCTCAGGCTGTTGCCTTGATCCCCGGTACATCACGCTCAGGCATTACTATCACCGCGGCATTAATGTTGGGTTATGACCGTCAGAGCGCGGCGCGTTTCTCATTCCTGTTGTCTATTCCTGTCATCCTGGGAGCGGGGACGCTGAAAGGTAAAGAACTGATTGAATCAGGCAGTGATGCTCACTGGTTGCCGATCGCTGTGGGCGTTTTGGTTGCGGGTGCCAGTGCGTTGGCCTGTATTCATCTTTTCCTTAAGTGGCTTGATCGTATCGGTATGCGGCCTTTCGTTATCTACCGCCTGTTGCTTGGGGTAGTGCTGTTGGGTGTTTACTTTCTGGTGCCGGGAGCTGTTGCATGAGTCTGGCGGTTGGGTGGGATCAGTCTACGGATCAGTTGCAGGCTGAAACGTTGGCGCAGCGTTTGGGGTTGCCGCTGGTAGCTCAGCCAGACCTTGATCGCTCAGAGCCCTGGTCTCAGATCTTGCTGCTGAGTGAAGGGCGATTAGGCTTGTGTGTCACAGGTCGCAAGCGACCGGGACCGGTTCGGGCTGATTTCGTCACCGGGGCGGTAGCACACCGGCGTCAGTTTGGTGGCGGCACCGGGCAGCTGATTGCCAAAGCCTGCGGTATCAGGAAAAGTGTACGCCCGAGCATTCTGGACGCAACGGCTGGTTTGGGGCGAGATGCCTTTGTGGTGGCTACCTTGGGGTGTCAGGTACGAATGATCGAGCGATCGCCAGTGGTTCATGCTCTGCTGGAAAACGGGCTGGAAGAGGCCCGAGAGGTCACAGAGCTGTGCGACATCATTGGTAGAATGGAGCTGTTGCAGGGTGATGCATCGCAACTGCTGTCAACGCTGACGACCGTTCCGGATGTGATTTATCTGGACCCCATGTACCCGCACTCAGACAAGAAAGCGCAGGTTAAAAAAGAGATGCTGGCATTCAGAACCCTGGTGGGTGAGGATGCGGATGACAGCCAGCTGTTAAGGGCGGCACTGGCTGTGGAGCCTTGCCGGGTAGTGGTCAAGCGTCCTCGTAAAGCGCCCATAATCGAAGGACCTGAACCAAATCACCAGGTGATAGGCAAGTCCAGCCGTTACGATATCTATACCTTCAGGGCGCTTCCCAGCGAGTGAGATCAGCGTTTAGTAGTGCGGGGGTGGTACATCTGCATCGGGCGCCAGGTCGCCACCGCCAATTTCTTTCAGCTGGTTATTCAAAAACTTGACCATGCGCACCAAGCGCTCAATGTCCATTTCCTGCCGCGCAACGGCTTCACTGAGCTTATCGATCGCATCTTCCTGAAACGCGACTCTGGATTCCAGCTCTGCCAGATTTTCAGGGTTAGTCATCGTGCACTCCTTAAATTGGTCGGATGATGTAACTCAGTATTTTCGGTTGCGTCACCTATCTTACGGCGACTGTCACACAAGTGTCGCTAAGCCGTTGAAAAAAAATGACAGATACAGTATATCTGATCGGCTGGAAAGTGCGTTATTCATCGTTAGGGACGCACGGTAATCTCCATAATGAAGTCCAACAATAGAGAAATTCAATGAGCGGTAATCAGTTAATCAAAAGTATCCTGGCCGGTGTGCTGGCTGCGTTTATCCTTCCCTTCCTGCTGCAAAGCGTTGCTTCCATTGACATCAGTTATTCAACTCCGGTTTTGGCAACCATCGCCATCTTCGTTTTTGTTGTAGCCCTGGCTGCGTCCTGGCAATCAGCTGCAGTTTCATCTGCAACGTCCTACGCTGATGCTCCCGAGGTTGAAAACGATGCCAATGACAGTCGCGAGCTTGGTGTTGTGAAGTGGTTTAATGTATCTAAAGGCTTTGGCTTTATTACCCGCGATAATGGTGATGATGTCTTTGTTCACTTCCGTAACATTCGTGGTCGAGGCCATCGTTCTCTGAATGAAGGGCAGAAAGTGCGTTTCAACGTACGTGAAAGTGATAAAGGCTTGCAGGCAGAAGACGTTTCCGTCGTCAATAGCTGATCTTCAAGGGCAACCCTGCTGTCGGGTTGCCCTTTTATTCCTTTTGGCAGCAGTCTAACCTTGAGCATCAGTGTGCTGTACACAGCAAGGGGTACTGAATGTTTGTAGTCTCCAATCGTATTATGGTGAATCCTGGTTTTGAGGATGCGTTTGCCGAGCGCTTTCGCCAGCGTGCAGGTCAGGTAGAAAAACAGCCCGGATTTGTCAGTCTGCAGGTGTTGAAACCGGCTCGTGAAGGTGCGCCCTGGGTGGTGATGACGCATTGGCAGGATAAAGCCGCTTTTGAAGCCTGGGTTGAGTCCGAGGACTTTAAGCTTGCCCATCGTGAGCAATCTTTGCCCAAGGAAGCTTTTGGCTCCGGTGGTGGATTGGAAATGCACGAAGTTGAGATACAGGCCGGACGGCACAACTAAATTCGTTGGCAGGAGATCAACGCCATGAAAGCGTCTAACCCTTCAGCTCCTTCCACGCAATCCAAAGAGAAGAAACTCAGCACTCAGCGTTGGATGTGGCTTAACCTGCTACGAAGCGCTTTGATCCCCCTGTTGTTAGTTGAAACCGGTTTGATTGCGGTCTACCTGTTTTCAAATGCCTATATCCGTGACTCGAATATCAGTGTTTTGCGAGATCAGGCTGACAAACAGCTTACCAATACTGCTCGTCTTGAAGTCGATGTAATTAACCGTCAGCTGCAGGAAATTGAAGGCCTGACACGGGTATACAAAGATAATGTTGAGCGACTGCTGAACCAGTCCTTCCCGAAGGTTGAAAGCCTGCCGCCAGGCTACGGGCGAACAGAAGATGGGGTTCTTTACAGCGAAGCGGATAATGGTGATGCGGCTTCTTTTTATTCGGGCTTTACGCCTCCAGAGCGCCAGGATCTGGGCAAGGTGGTTCAGCTTGAAGCATCTGACCCTTTGATGCTGAGCATCATGAATGCCAACTCACTGGTTAATGCCATCTATTTCAACAGCTGGGACTCCTACAACCGTATCTACCCCTGGTTCCAGACTCAGGAGCAATATCCGCCAGAAATGGATATTCCCCAGTACAACTTCTACTACGATGCGGATGCTCAACATAACCCTGAGCGTGGAGTGGTCTGGACCGAGGTCTATGTTGATCCGGCCGGTCAGGGCTGGATGACTTCGTCGGTTGCGCCTGTATACAAAGGTGACTTCCTGGAAGGTGTTGTTGGCATCGACATTACAGTTGAAACCATTGTTCAGCAGATTCTGCAGCTGGATATTCCCTGGGGAGGCTATGCTGTATTGCTGAACCGCAGTGGCACTATTATGGCGCTGCCGGCACAGGGAGAGAAGGATTTCGGTCTGAAGGAGTTGACTGAACACAGCTATCAGCAGGCGATTACCGAGGAAAGCTTCAAGCCTGAGAAATTCAATATCAATGCTCGGGAAGATACTCAGGCCTTGGCTGAAGCTATCAAGTCCAGTGAGACAGGCCGCAGCTCGGTCATGCTTCAGGGCAGCAGCAAGCGTGTGGCCTGGCAAGACATTGAGGCAACAGGCTGGACCCTGTTGACCATTGTTGACGAGGCTGAGGTATACAGCGAGGCAACTTCCCTGGCTGAGCGCTTTACCCAAGTGGGCTATCTGTTGATCGCGGGTCTGATCGTTTTCTATCTGTGCTTTTTCGCTTACATGTGGCGGCGCTCGGTTGAAATGAGTCGTTCGATTTCGTCGCCGTTGCAGCGCCTGAATCAGCTGATGGCGGAAATCGGTCGCGAAAATTATGAGCAGCCCTTGCCTCGTTTTACGCTGATGGAACTGCAGCAGAGTGCGCAGGAAGTGGTGCAGATGGGTGAGGCGCTGGGTGGTGCCAACCGTGCCAAGAATCAGTTCCTGTCCAGTATCAGTCATGAGCTGCGCACGCCCATGACTTCAATCATCGGCTTTGCTCAGTTATTGAAAAGCTCTGAGCAGCTAACTGAAGAAGATCAGGAGTGTCTGGATGAAATTCTTCACTCGGGACAGCACCTGCTGCGTCTTATTAACGATGTGCTGGAGCTGGCTCAGGTGCAGGCTGAGTCCAGCCAGATTCCGGGTGAGTGGGTAGAAGTTCGCAATGTTGTTTCTTCAGCACTCAGAATCAGTGAGCCACAGGCCAGGAGCAAGCAGGTTTCGATAGAGGTGTGTCCCGAGCAGGGCCAGGAATCATTGCAGGCTTTTGCTGATGGCAGTCGCCTTTGTCAGGTGTTGATCAATCTCTTGTCCAACGCCATAAAGTACAACAATGAGCAGGGTGAAGTGCGTGTTCGATGGTATGCCAAGGATGAGCAGACTCTTCGTATTGAGGTTCAGGATACGGGGGTGGGTATAGGCATGGACAAGCAGTCTGAGCTGTTCCAGCCCTTCAACCGATTGGGGTTTGAGACCAGTAATATTCAAGGGACCGGCATAGGCCTGACGATCAGCAAGCGTTTAGTAGAGCTGATGCGAGGCCAAATCGGTTGTGAAAGTGAAAAGGGAAGCGGCAGCACCTTCTGGTTGGATCTGCCGCGAGGACCTCAGTCAGAGTGATTGCCAAGCGCGCGTTTAGTGCGCGCAGTGGCAATCGCCGAGGCTGGGTCCTCGGGCCAGGGGTGCTTTGGATAGCGCCCCTTCATTTCCTTGCGTACTTCCTTGTAACTGCCCTGCCAAAAACCGGCCAGGTCCTGGGTGACCTGTAGTGGGCGTCGAGCGGGTGATAGCAGGTGCAGGCTAACGGCCACGCCAAACCCGAGAGTGGGTGTATCACCACAGCCGAACATCTCTTGTAGCTTCACGGCCAATACCGGTGGCGACTGGCTGTAATCAATCCGATGTCTGGAGCCAGAGGGAACCTGAATCCTCTCTGGGGCCAGTCGCTCCAAAGCCTGTTGCTGCTCCCAGTCCAATTGGCCGAGCAGAATCGAGTGCAGGTCCAGCCGTTTAAGTTCTTCCCTTCGTTTAACTCCGTCCAGCCAGGGCAGTAGCCAGGATTCGGTGCTTTGCTCGAGAGCTTGATCGGAAAGGTCTGGCCAGCTTTCTGGGTCTGGGGCGTGAGAGCGCACAAACTGGAGCCTTGTCTGGAGCTGCAGGGCTGCTTCGCTCCAGTTCAGCAGTGTCAGCCCCTCACGACGAATCAGTGCCATGAGTGCCTTGGAAGCCAGTTGTGGGTCAGGCCTTTCAATGGGCTTGTATGCAATACAGAGCTGGCCGATGCAGTGGCGCTCTTCGGCGATCAGGCGGTCCTGTTGGCGATCCCAGTCGACGAAGGTTTCATCATGGGTGAGCCAGCTCAGACTGTTTTCAAATAATGCGGGGTCCAACTCGGCTGCCAGGTGGATGCGGTCAGTGGCACTGTCCTGGTGGCTGCTCAGTGACCCCACGGCCAGCCAGCGATGGCGGGTAAGTCTGTCTTCACTTGCCAGGCGTGCGCCGCGCCCCTGGCTCAAGCGGAAGTGTTCAGGCTGCTTTCGCTGTTGGGCAATTCGATCTGGATATGCACAGGCAACCAGGTAGCCAAGTGCCTGTTCAGGTCTGACCTGTTGCTTAGGTTTAAGGGTCGTTGCCAGGTCGGGGGACAGTAGCTGATATTGCTTGGCCAGTTGCTGTATGCGCTTAGCGGCTCCCCTGGTATTGCTGCGCATCCAGTCGATTCGTTGCTGAAGGTCAGCCTGGGCCGTTTTGAGAGGATCGCGCTCGGTCAATAAAGCGGCCACATCAGACGCCAATTCGCTGTAGCCTTGCTCCGCACCGCAGACCAGCATATGGGCGAGACGGGGGTGCGCGGGCAGAGTTGTCATCTGTTGTCCGCGAGGCGTCAGTCGCCAATGTCCTGATGTCGTGGTTTCAATAGCCTCCAGCTGGTGAAGCAGATCCAGCGCCTGCTGATAGCTCGAGGCTGGAGGAGGGTCCAGCCAGCACAGTTCACCGGGATCGTCTACGCCCCACTGCAGCAATTGCAGTGCTAGAGGGGCCAGGTCGGCGTGCAGAATTTCTGGGGGAGTTTGAGGAGATAGCTGGTGTTGCTGCTCTTCTGACCAGAGGCGATAGCAGGTGCCGGGGCCGAGTCGACCAGCGCGTCCTGCGCGCTGAGTAGCCGCTGCAGCGGAAACGCGTGTGGTCAGCAAACGTGTCATTCCGCTGGCCGGGTCAAACCGAGCCTGGCGGCTTAAGCCCGCATCAATAACAACTTCAACGCCTTCAATGGTCAGGCTGGTTTCGGCGATGGACGTGGCCAGAACGACTTTGCGTTGCCCCGGTTCAGCGGGGCTGATTGCGCGTTGCTGCTCTTGCAGCGCCAAGTCGCCATACAGCGGTGTCAGCAGTATGTCCGGGTTTTGTCCCAGGCGCTTCTGTAGCTGTTCCTCAACACGGCGAATTTCGCGTTGGCCGGGCAAAAACACCAGCTGGCTACCAGAGTGTCGATCTAGTGCTTGCAACACGCGGCTGACTACGCGTTCTTCAATGGGTGTGTCGATGCGGCTGGAGGATGAATACACAATTTCGACGGGGTGCGCGCGTCCTTCGCTGCGAAGGATGGGGGCGCCATCCAGCAAAGTGGATATTGCTTCTCCATCCAGTGTAGCGGACATCAGCAGCAGTTTGAGAGGAGGGCCTTCACGCAAGAGCTCGCGTCCCTGGAGGGTAAGCGCAAGTCCAATATCTGCATCCAGACTACGCTCATGGAACTCGTCAAAAATGATGAGTCCTGTGTTCTCCAGGTCTGGATCATCCTGCAGCATGCGAGTGAGTATGCCTTCGGTAACCACTTCGATACGTGTGCGAGCACTGACTTTGCTTTCAAGGCGTATGCGGTAGCCTACTCGCTCGCCTACGGCTTCTCCCAATTGCTGAGCTAGCCGCTGCGCTGCAGCTTTTGCCGACAGGCGGCGTGGTTCGAGTAGCAGAATTTTCTGATCACCAAGCCAGGGTTGATCCATCAAGGCCAGAGGGACGCGTGTGGTTTTGCCTGCGCCGGGGGGCGCTTCAAGTATGAGTTCGTTGTGCTCACAAAGTTGAGCGCGAATAGCATCAAGCAGGGAGTCGATGGGCAGATTGGTATCAAGGTGCATGGTAGAAGGCATTCTTGTCAGCGTGGTCAAGCTAAACACCTACTGTATCAGAACTGGATAGTAGAAGCGGGGTGCAGGTGCGTGTTGATGATGTATCAGTTCGCTATTACATAGACATGCTGTATTATCGTCCTGAGTAGTCCATCTTCGTCCACGGCAGTCTTTGATCAAAGTGGCATGTAAGTGGGTAAAAAATCACGCAGCATGTGATGCTTGCTTTTTAAATCAGTTGGTTACGCCGTATATGCTGCTGATGATCGACAATTTTGATAGCTTCACCTGGAATGTCGTGCGCTATTTTGAAGAGCTGGGCGCCGAAGTGCAGGTCTATCGCAATAATGAAATTACACTGGAGCAGATTGAAACCCTGTCTCCCAGTCATCTGGTTATCTCCCCTGGTCCCTGTACGCCGGATCAGGCAGGTATTTCAATCTCCGCCATCCAGCATTTCGCCGGTCAGATCCCCATATTGGGTGTTTGCTTGGGGCATCAGAGTATTGGTCAGGCATTTGGTGCCGAAGTGGTCCGTGCTCGTCAGGTGATGCATGGAAAAACATCGCTGGTTAGTCACCTGGGCGAGGGGGTATTCACGGGGCTGGAGCAGCCGCTTGAAGTTACCCGCTATCACTCTTTGGTATTGCGGCGTGACAGCCTGCCGGACTGTCTGGAAGAAACTGCCTGGACGTTGGGAGAGGATGGTCTGCCTGATGAGGTGATGGCCGTGCGTCATCGTCACTTGGCTGTGCAAGGTGTTCAATTTCATCCCGAATCCGTACTGACCCGTCAGGGTCATGAGCTGTTGGACAACTTTTTGCAGCAGCGCTAACCGTCTTAGGAGGCATGGAGAATGAATATTCAGGAAGCTTTGGCCCGTGTGGTTGAGCATATCGACCTGAGCCGTGAGGAGATGACTGATGTCATGCGTCAGGTGATGACTGGTCAGTGCACCGAGTCTCAGATCACCGCCTTTCTGGTGGCGCTGCGCATGAAAAGCGAGTCGATCGAAGAAATTACCGGTGCTGCGCAAGTCATGCGTGAGCTGGCGACTCCGGTGCGACCGACCAAAGGGCCTTTGGTTGATATTGTGGGGACCGGCGGTGATGGTGCCAATCTGTTTAATGTTTCTTCGGCCAGCTCCTTTGTGGCGGCTGCTTGCGGCGTATACATTGCCAAGCATGGTAACCGCGGTGTGTCTTCCAAGAGTGGCAGCGCGGATTTGTTGGAGAAAGCGGGCATCAATCTGGATCTGGACGCTGCTGCCGTGGCGCGTTGCATTGATGAGGTCGGTGTCGGCTTTATTTTTGCGCCGGGATATCATGGCGCTATGAAGCATGCCATCGGTGCTCGTCGTGCACTGGGCATGCGTACCCTGTTCAATATTTTGGGGCCAATGACGAACCCTGCCGGTGCCAAGCGCGAAGTGATTGGCGTCTTTACCAAAAAGCTTTGTCGTCCTATGGCAGAGGTGATGCAGCAGTTGGGCGCTGAACACATCATGGTGGTACATGCCGACGATGGCCTCGATGAGATCAGTCTGGCCACAAACACCCATGTTGCTGAACTTAAAGACGGTGAAATCCGCGAATACAAGATAGCGCCGGAAGACTTGGGCGTGGATAGTCAGAGCCTGATCGGCTTATCGGTCGATGACTCCGATGAGTCCTTGGCGCTTATCAAGGCTGCGTTGGGTAACAGCGATACCATGCCGGCGCGCAAGGCTGCTGCCATGGTTGCTCTGAATGCGGGAGCGGCGGTCTACCTGAGTGGTCAGGTTGATAGTCACAAGGCGGGGGTGCAGCTTGCCCTTGAAGCCATTCAGTCCGGTGCTGCCTTGAAAAAAATGGAACAGCTGGCCGCACTCAGCCAGCAGTTGGAGCAGGTCCACTAATGAACGATACACCCACAATTTTGAAGAAAATCATCGCGCGTAAGCACGAAGAAGTGGCTGAGCGCAGTGCTAAGGTTTCTATTGAAGATCTCAAGGTACAGATTTCCAGCCAGCAGGGCGGAGAGATGGATCCGCGGGGCTTTGTTGCTAGCCTGGAGCGTTCTTTACAGGCAGGACGTGCTGCCGTGATCGCCGAAATCAAGAAGGCCAGTCCTTCCAAGGGCGTAATCCGCGACCCCTTCGTACCGGCTGAAATTGCACCCTCTTATGAGGCTGGCGGTGCCAGTTGCCTGTCAGTTTTGACTGATGTGGATTTCTTTCAGGGCAGCGATGCCTACTTGCAGCAGGCACGTGCTGCCTGTGCACTTCCGGTGATTCGCAAGGATTTTATTGTTGATCCTTACCAGATCTATGAAGCCCGTGCCCTTGGTGCTGATTGCATTTTGTTGATCGTCGCGGCGCTGAATGATCAGCAGTTGTCCGAGTTGACCGCCTTGACCCATGAGCTGGGCATGGATGTGTTGATCGAGGTGCATAATGAAGCCGAGTTGCAGCGTATCCTGCCGCTTAATACGCGTCTTATCGGTATCAACAACCGGGATTTGCACACCTTTGAAGTGAGTTTGGAAAATACTTTCAAGTTGCTGGATCAGATTCCGCAGGACCGCATCGTCGTCACGGAAAGTGGTATCCTCTCTCCGGATGATGTGGCTGCCATGCAGGCACGTGATGTGAACGCCTTTCTGATTGGCGAAGCGTTCATGCGTGCTGAAGATCCCGGTCAGACATTGGCCGAGTTTTTTGCAGCGGCCCAGACGGCAAACTAACCCGAGTAGAGATACACCCGATGAGTATGAGTGTGCGTGTCGACTGGGATGGTGATGATCGCTTCAAGGCGACCACCGGGTCCGGTTTTGACGTAATGATTGACAGAGACCTGCAGCAGGGTCCTCGCCCGATGGAATTGATGTTGGCGGGTCTGGGAGGCTGCACCAGCGTTGATGTGGTGGGTATTCTGCGCAAGGCGCGTCAGGACGTTGAGAGCTGTGTGGCCGAAATTCAGGCAGAGCGCTCCGACGGTGTACCATCCGTGTTTACCGAGATCCACGTCAAATTTGTGGTTACCGGTCGTAAATTGAAAGAAGCCGCTGTAGAGCGAGCAGTTCGACTGTCTGCCGAGCAGTATTGTTCAGCTTCTTTGATGCTTGAACGCGGTGGCGTGAAGATCAGCCACAGCTTTGAGATCATCGAAGTCGAATAAGTTGCAAGTTTAGTTGCTATCCTTAGGGCGCTGAAGTAGAATCTCGCGTCCTTTTATTTGTTCAACTCCTTGCTTTCAATTGTCCGCATTCGGTGGGTGATTCGAAGGCTGTGAAACCGTAAGGAGCAAAAATGCGTCATTACGAAATCGTATTCCTGGTTCACCCGAACCAGAGCGAACAGGTTCCGGCTATGGTCGAGCGTTACAAGGCTCTGATCGAAGGTGCTGAAGGCACAATCCACCGCCTGGAAGACTGGGGTCGCCGTCAGCTGGCTTACCCGATCAACAACGCACACAAGGCACACTACGTGCTGATGAACGTTGAAGCAACTCAGGAAGTGATGGACGAACTGTCCAACATGTTCCGCTACAACGATGCTGTTCTGCGTAACATGGTGATCCGTTGCAACGAAGCGGTCACTGAAGATTCTCCGATCAAAGCAGCCGAAGCACGCGAAGAGCGCAAGCCGCGTCGTGAAGAGCGCAGCGAGCAGAAGCAGGAAAAACCTGCTGAAGAAGCCGACGCTGAAGCAGCTGCTGAGTAATTTTTAACCTACTTTTATTGGAGAAGTTCAGATGGCACGTTTTTTCCGTCGTCGCAAGTTCTGCCGTTTCACCGCTGAAGGCGTAAAACAGATCGATTACAAGGATCTGGAAGTCCTGAAAGGCTACGTTACTGAAACTGGCAAAATCGTACCGAGCCGTATCACTGGCACCAAGGCACGCTACCAGCGTCAGCTGGCGACCGCTATCAAGCGCGCTCGTTACCTGGCTCTGCTGCCGTACACTGACAGCCACGACGTTTAATCGTCGCTGATACAGCCGAAACTGTGGTGGGTCTGAATGACCACAGTCGATAAGTTAGATGCCGTGAATGCTAATACGCATTCATGGTAAGGATTCAAAACTGCAGCCTTTGCAGAACAAGAGGTTTTACGAGATGGAAGTTATTCTGCTCGAAAATATCGGTAAGCTGGGCCAGCTGGGTGACAAAGTCACAGTTAAGTCTGGCTTCGGTCGTAACTACCTGGTTCCTCAGGGCAAAGCCGTATCGGCTACCCCTGCTAACGTAGCCAAGTTCGAAGAGCGTCGTGCTGAACTGGAACAGGCCGCTGCTGACAAGCTGGCGACTGCCCATGCACGTGCTGAGCAGCTGAACGAACTGGAACTGTCCCTGGTCACCAAAGCGGGTGATGAAGGTAAACTGTTCGGTTCTATCGGTACTCGCGACATCGCTGAAGCACTGAGCTCCGCTGGTGTTGAAGTCGACAAGAGCGAAGTTCGTCTGCCGGAAGGCGCGATCCGTCACATCGGTGAGTTCGACGTTGACATTCAGGTTCACCCTGAAGTGACTGCGACCATCAAGCTGGTCATCGCTGGCGAATAAGCCAAGCATCCGACCGGATCAAAAAAAGCACCGCCTGCGCGGTGCTTTTTTTATGCGTAGAATATACCCATATAGATCATCATGAAGGCCCTTGGTTGTCAGTTGTTGCTGACAGCGCAGGGTTGTTTGGGCGTTGTTGAAGAGGTTGCGCAACAGAATGGATATGTCTGATCTAACGGATGAAGTGCTCGAGACCATCAAGCAGCCACCGCACTCGGTGGAGGCTGAGCAGTCGGTGTTGGGTGGTCTGATGCTGGACAACAATACCTGGGATGTTGTGTCCGAAATCCTGCTGGAAGATCATTTTTACCGGCCCTCCCACCGCATGATGTTTCGCACCATGCAGAAACTCGTGGATGCCGGCAGTCCGCTGGATGTCATTACCCTGCAGGAAGAGCTGGACCGAACGGGTGAGCTGGAGCAGGCCGGTGGCCTGGAGTATCTGGTAACGCTGGCGCGAAATACGCCCAGTGCGTCCAATATTCGCGCCTATGCCGAAATCGTTCGTGATCGCTCACTGCTGCGTCAGATGATCAGTGTGGCCAGTGAGATCTCTGACAGCGCGTTCAGTCCTGGTGGTCGTGCACCGGACGAGGTCCTGAACGAAGCTGAGCAGAAAATCTTCCAGATTGCCGAGAATCGACCCAATCAGGGTGGTCCCGAACCGGTTAATCCGTTGTTGAAGCGTGCCGTAGATCGTATTGATGAGCTATTCAACAACTCCGATGCTCTTACTGGTGTTACCACCGGTTTTGATGATCTGGATGATCGTACAGGTGGTATGCAGAAGTCGGATCTGGTGATCGTGGCGGCTCGTCCTTCCATGGGTAAGACGACCTTCGCCATGAACCTGGTAGAGAACGCCTTGATGGCAACGGAGCGCCCGGTGTTGGTGTTCTCGCTGGAGATGCCCGCCGACCAGCTGGTTACGCGTATGCTGTCTTCGCTTGGGCGTATCAACCAGACCAAGGTGCGAAACGGACAGCTGGAAGAGGATGATTGGCCCAAGCTGACTACAGCGGTCAACATGCTTAAGAACAAGCCTCTGTTTATCGACGATCAGCCTGGTATCAGTCCAAATGAGATGCGAGCCCGTGCCCGCCGTATCCACCGTGAGCATGGTGATTTGGCCTTGATCATGGTCGACTATCTGCAGTTGATGACCATGAAGACCGGTAAGGTTGAGAGCCGTACTCAGGAGATCTCCGAGATTTCACGCTCCCTCAAGGCGCTGGCCAAGGAAATGAACTGCCCGGTAATCGCCCTGTCGCAGTTGAACCGAAGTCTTGAGCAGCGCCCCAATAAACGACCTGTAAACTCGGATCTGCGTGAATCCGGAGCTATCGAGCAGGACGCCGATATCATCATGTTTATCTACCGTGATGAGGTCTATAACGAGGACAGTCCTGAGAAAGGGGTGGCCGAGATAATCATCGGTAAGCAGCGTAACGGTCCTATCGGTACCGTGCGTCTTGCATTTGTAGGTAAGTTCACCCGGTTCGAGAATCTGGCCCATGGCCAGTATGATTTCGGACCGGACGAATAAAGAGCGTCCAGGTGCTCAGGATTCCCTGAGCACCTTGTTACGAAAGCCTTCAGGTACGGTTTGTACCTTGCGCTCGTCGTAGTCAAAAAACACGATACCTGTTTTCGCGTGAGCAATTTCGATCGCAGTGTCTTTATTGCTCAGTAGGTAATAAATATCGCAGCCATACTTGTTGAAGTCGGCGACGGTAATATCAACCTGAACGCGGTCGCCGTAAAATCCCTCGGCTTTATATACGATGGCTGAATCGGTCATGATAATGCTGGAGCCTTCCACATCCATCTCGGTGTAGTGGTAGTGCTTCAAAAAGCGCAGACGGGCTTCGTGGACCATTGATAGCACAGCGTCATTGCCCAGATGGCCGCCATAGTTGATATCGCTTATGCGTACATCAAGTTCTGTACTGAACAGATAGTTATCCGGCATATCCAGTTTGATACGTGCCATTTTCTTCTCCTTAAAAACACCCAATATCAATCCAGTGTACGAACCACATCCACCATGGCATGGGTCAGTGTGGCCAGATCTTCGTCACTCATGCTATAAGCAGGCATGACGTAGATCAGTTTACCGAACGGGCGTACCCAGACGCCACGTTCAACAAACATCGGCTGTACCTCTGCGAGGCTAACAGGCTCCTTGCGCTCTATAACGCCGATGGCACCCAGTACCCGAACATCGGCAACAGAGTCCAGTTTTCGAGCAGGCTCCAGGCCCGCCTTGAGGCCACTCTCGACGCGCTGAACCTGGCCGCGCCAGTCCATCTCTTCAAGCAGTGTCAGGCTTTCAAGTGCAACTGCGCAGGCCAAAGGGTTACCCATAAAGGTTGGCCCATGCATGAAGCATCCCGCGCCACCGGATGAGATGGTTTCGGCAATTTCTGCTGTGGCCAGAGTAGCCGCCAGCGTCATATAGCCACCGGTCAAAGCTTTGCCAAGGCACATAATATCAGGGCTGATGCCTGCGTGATTGCAAGCGAACAACTCGCCACTGCGGCCAAAGCCCGTCGCGATTTCATCCGCGATTAGCAGAACCTCATAACGATCACACAGCGCGCGCGCCTGGCGTAACCATTCAGGTGAATAGAAGCGCATGCCGCCAGCGCCTTGTACCACGGGCTCCAAAATCAGCGCAGCCAGTTCATCCTGATGTTCAGCCAGCATCTGCTCCAGCTCCAGGATATCGCTTGAGTCAAACTCACCGTCGAAGGCCGTTTCCGGACGTGGAGCAAACAACTGTTGGGCCAGCACGCCACTGAACAGCTCATGCATGCCATTAACCGGGTCGCATACTGACATGGCACCAAAGGTATCACCGTGATAGCCATTGCGAATGCTCAGCATACGGTGCTTGCTGGGTTTGTCTTTGGCATGCCAGTACTGAATGGCCATTTTCAGCGCTACTTCTACCGCCACCGAGCCTGAGTCAGCAATGAATACGCGCTCAAGCCCGGCAGGTGTCATGGCAACCAGCTTACGCGATAGCTCTATGGCGGGGCTGTGCGTCAGGCCGCCAAACATGACATGAGAAACCTGATCAATCTGAGCCTTGGCGGCTGCATTCAGGCGAGGATGATTGTAACCGTGCACGACAGACCACCAGGAGGCCATCCCATCGATCAGCTCACGGCCATCGCTCAAACGCAGGCGCACTCCAGAGGCTGACTCAACCGGAAACATTGGAGGGGGATTGATCATGGAAGAATAGGGGTGCCAGATATGCTGACTGTCAAACGTCAGTTGCTCACTGTTAGGACCTTTCATACTGCTCCAAGGGGTTCGTGCGAGGGCATTCATTAGAGCGATCTTTGTCAGGCCTTGCAACCCCGCTTCAGGCGGCAACAAACTGGTTGCGGCCCTGATCCTTGGCTTGATACAGGGCTTTGTCTGCACGGTTCAGTATGTCTGACGGATCTTTATCTTCAGCGCACAGGGTTGTAACCCCGATGGAAACAGTCATCGCAATCTCATCGTTTTCAACTGTGGTTGGGCTGTTTTCCATACGCTCACGTAATAGCTCAGCAAGATGAGAGGCGCCCTTGAGTCCGGTGCCGGGCAAGAAGATGGCGAACTCCTCGCCGCCAAGGCGGCCTATCAGATCGGTTTGACGCAGGCAGTCACGTGCAACCCGAGCAAAGTGCTGCAAAACCAGGTCGCCTGTTTGGTGGCCATGACGATCATTGATTTCCTTGAAGTGGTCGAAGTCAACCATCAGAAGGCTACTGGAATATTGCAGACGTTGGTGAAGCTGCAGCTCTTCATGCAATCGTTCCATGAATGCACGTCGATTGCAGAGGCCTGTGAGGGGGTCTGTCGTTGCCAGTTCCTGCAGTCTTTGTTCCTGCTCCTTGCGTTCCGAAATATCGCGAAATACGGTGACGACACCCGTGACCTGGCCTCCTTCCATCAGTGGTCTACTGGTTACCACGACTGGCATCAGTTGGCCGGTGCGGGTACGAAATTCTTCATCAGCGTCGTAAGTGCCGCCGTTAAGGGCCGTTAAAAACATGGGGCACTCAGCCAGCTTCATGCCAGCGTTACCTTCGTGGGAATGCAATAGATAGTGCAAGTTGCTTTGGTACAGCTTCTCAGCATTGAATCCAGTCAATCGAGAAACCGCTTCATTCACATAGAGGGTCTTGCCTTGTCGGTCCAGCACATAAATACCTTCTCCGACCGCCTGCCCAATTGAATCCAGGCGTTGTGCCTGCGATAGGGTCAACAGGCGCTGGCGATGGAGGTTCAGTAGCAGCCAGGCCAGCAGGCAGATGACCACCAGTCCGACCGCTGAGCTACTGTAGAAATCCCATTGAATGCTGGCGAGTATCGGGGCGGAGTGGAGAGCAAGGATATATCCATCGGTTTCATTTAGAAAATTATGTACGGGAATGAAGGTTGCGCTGTAGCCCTGTCCGCCGTTGAACAACGCCAGAGAAAAGGGTTTTCCCTGCTCCAGCTTGGTACTCAGCGAGGCTGAGGCGAGTTGCAAGCGAAGATCATGTATGGGAAGTACCGAGCCTTGCTGATAGGAGAGGCTACGGTGGTCGAGCAGGTAGTTTGAGCTGATAAGCGAGGTTTCGAACAACTCTGAGCTCTCGAATAGACTGAGCGCTTCTACAGTCGTGCGCTTGAGCAAAAACAGAAACGCCTGTTCGGGAGCCAGAGCTGCAAGATCGAGACTGACCTCGTGAAAGGAAACACCTGTTTCCATACTGCCCATGAGTGACCCTTGATCAAACAGCGGGTGAATAAAGCGAAACCCGATAAAAAGCTTCCCGGCTTCAAAGCCGTAACGGGGGATAGGTTGAACCTTCGTTTGCTGAAGTGAGGGACGCAGAGCAAGCAGGTTGTCATTGTGAATTGCTGGCGCATGCATACGCAGGTAGCTACTGCCATCTGCACGGTGGAATTGCCACTGTTGTATTCCGCGTACAATCAGATCTCTGAATTGAGGCTGTAAAAGGGTATACAACCGTAATCTCAGTTCATCCTGCTGTTCAGCGTCACTTTTGATTCCCCGGTAAAACAGCGGGATCGCTTCTGGGTGGTGAGTGACGCTGGTGTAAAAGGTATCCATTGCCAGCGCATAACGCTCAAGGCTGGCCTGGTAGGTGGTATCCAGCAGAGTTGACGTGTGTGAGAGGTACTGCTGTTGCCTGTCATCATGAACCTGGTGCAGAAAATAAACGACACCGGCATAGAGCAGGAGCATCAGCAGTATGTAGTTTGTTTGGCGCATAAATCCATACTCGCCATGTGGACACCTGATTTCAGCTTAACACACTTGCTGTGAAACGCTGCCTGTGATGCTTTGTGCGCCTGTCGTGTGTCTTACTCTGGACGAAAGATCTGACCTCTGGAAATCGCCTTGAATGTTTTGATCAGAAGAAAAACCACCACGAAAGTTACCAAAACCAGTGAGAGCCAGCCAAGAACCAGGAAAAAGACTTCCTGCGTGTGAAGCCACATGCTCTGAGTGGCAATGCAAAAGGCTGCCAGGGGAAAACTGTAGGCCCACCAGGCGAGGCTAAAAGGCAGGCGAGCAAATCGTGGCCATTGAGTAAACAGCAATAGCGTGATGAATAGCGCACTGAAATAAAGAACGCGTGCGAAGTTATCCAGCTCTCCATTATTAAGCTGCACATATGAAACAAAACCGATGGCGGGCGGTGCAATCATGATGAACAAGGTGGGAAGCAGTTTCTCCGGCAGTGGGTCGTGAAACAGGATGCGGTTGAAAACCAGCGTTTTAAGCACCAGCCAATACACTAGACCAATCGAAAAAAAGAACCAGCTTGCCTCAGTATGACCGTGTTCCACACCTGCGATAGGTGCAATGATGTTGCCAACTACAGGGATAAACCAGGCCGGTGTGATGTGCTGAATTTGATAGCGGGTGTGGTGTATCCACTGATTCATGACAAACAGTGTCAGTATCAGGTGCAGGCTGGCACCACACAGCCAGAGGTAATGAGACAGGGAGACCGAAACCTCATAGGTGGCTACCGACAGCAATAACAGGCTTATGGAAAACGCCGGAAAAAAGCTGATTTGAATCGGATGGGCAAGTTCGTTTAGCACCTGTTCACGGTGCTGAATGCACTTGAACATGAATATGGTGGTAATGACCAGAAGCACACAGGCTGAGAAAACCAGTAACACCTGTCCGACCAGAGGGTTTACACCCAGAGAGTAAGCGCCTTTTTGCCAGCTCAGTGTCCAGCCTGTCAGGCCCATCACGGTTGAGAACAGAGTAACCGGGAAAAATTGAAGCCATTGAGGGCTGGATGTTGACGAGTGCAACGGCTGAGGCATGGGGTTTTCCTGTATTAGACAATGCTTAAGTGTAGTCGCGTGTTGCCTCTTGAGCCTCACGCCTTGTGGTTGCTTTAGGCTCAGTCAGATGAATCTTCCAGAATACTGATCACCTCAATCTGGGCTTCCGTTATCCGAAATCGAATGTTGAGCCCGTACAGACTGATACCGTATATCCGCTCACCATCGCCTTTCTTGTAGGCGGGGCGAGGGTCACACTGAAGGATTTCATCAATTTGACGTAACAATGGCTGTTGCAGACGTTGTGCATGTTTCTCACAGGCCTGCTTCGCTTCAGGGGTGAGTATCAGAGGCAGCTCCAGACGTTCAATTCTTGACGCCAGTGCGTATTCGGCTTCCGGCAGGCTGTCCGCATAGGGCAGGTAGGGTTTGATATCCAGAATGGGGGTGCCATTGAGCAGATCGGCGCCCTCGACTTTCAGCCGTACTTTCTCGCCTTCAATATCCACGGATACAAGGCGAACACATGAGAGTCCAATTGGGTTGGGCCTGAAAGGTGAGCGGGTAGCAAAGACGCCAAGTCTTTGGTTACCCCCCAGTCGTGGTGGTCGCACGGTGGGGCTCCAGCCTTTGTCTGCTGTGGCGCTGAACAGAAAGACGAGCCAGATGTGGGAGCAATGCTCAAGCCCACGTACTGCATCAGCACTGGCAAAGGGGGGGATTAATTCTATTTCAGCATGGATGGAAGCCAACCCCGGCTGGCGAGGAATACCGAATTTTTCATCAAACGGACTCTGGATATAGCCGATGGGTTGCATCGGCGTGTAGTCGGGGTTGCTCATCGGTAGCTCCGCAGCGAAACAGGTCGCGGGAGTATAGCCCAATCAGTCCTGTTCCAGCAGGGGGGCTCGGTGTTGAACTGGTGTGGTACTGCTCCAGTGACGTGACGCTTTTTCGGCCTGTTCTGCCAGGCGGTGGATGTGGCTGAGCGCATCCATCAGAGCAACCGAATCGGAAGGTGATAGCTGGCTGGACAGGGTCTGGTCCAGCAACTTGGTTTTGAGGTGCTGGTATTCGCGTTCCATTTCCCGCTTCATCTTGTGGGTTTCGTAACCCTGCGTCGCCTGGTCATCACGCACTTCACAGGCGTCAATCAGGTGTATCACCGCCTGTTGGAATTCCTGTACGCCGGAGCGGACACCAGAGTCCTGAATCTGTTCAAACACCGGATAGTACTCGGGCAAACGTGCGGCCAGTCGTGCCATTTCGCTCAGGTAGCGTGAAACCCTCAGTGAAATGGGAAGGGTTTCACTGATTTCCAGGTTTAGATTCTGGCGGGCCAGCTCCTGGTTAAAGGTGCCAATGCGTCCCACCAATTGACTAAGGCTTTCATACTGCTGCTCCAGACGTGTGGCGGCACCGCGTTCGGCACTAATCGCCTCCCGTGCCATACGGCTGCAGATACGGCTGACGCGGGCCAGCTCCATATTGATGGCTTCCACCGCCAGTGAGGGGGTGGTCAGGATATTGTTATCGAGGTAGCGAGGCTTGGCTTCGCTTTCCTCTTCGGTACGGAAGCGCTTCTTGAGGAATGCCACCATACGGTCGGTAAGGGGCCACATCAGCAGGACGCCCACTACGTTGAACAGGGTGTGGAACAGCGCCAGCAGAGTGACCAGGTCAAAGTCGCTGGCGTCTATCCGGTTCAGTAAGCCGGCAAGCAGAATCAGGAATATCAAGCCAACCGCACCGGTCAGCAGGTTGAAAATTACATGAGCGGCCGAAATGCGTTTTGCGTTTGGCGTGGCACCAATGGATGCAAGCAGGGCGGTTGTAGTGGTGCCGACATTGGCACCGATCACCAGAGCAGCTGCCGCTGCAAGTGTAATGCTACCGGAATGCACCAGAGACAAGGCGATGGCAATGACTGCAGCCGAGGCCTGCATCAGGAAGGTCATGAGGATGCCGGCCAGAACAAAGAGTGCCAAAGCCAGTGGGCTGGCACCAAACTCGGCCAGAGGAACGCTGTCACTAAGACCATCGAAGCTGGCGCGCAAAAAGTCCAGGCCAATAAAGAAAAGACCAAATCCGGCCAGCGCTGTACCCAGGTGGGCCGGACGTGAGTTATTGCCAGTGATACGAAGGACCATGCCCAGCCCAATCAGGGGCAGGGCAAAGGCGCTGATCTTGATTTTGAAGCCGATCAGGGCGACCAGCCAGCCCACCATGGTGGTGCCGATATTGCTGCCGTAGATGATCGAGACTGACTGGGCCAGTGATAGCAGGCCTGCATTGACAAAGCCCAGAGTGGCGACGGTGACAGCGCTGGATGACTGCACCAGTGCCGTGATCAGCGTGCCGGAAATCACACCTTTTAGTCGTGACCCAGTCGCGCGCTCCAGGGTTGTTTTGAGCGAGCGTCCCGCCGCCTGTTTAAGACCATTGGTCAGCAGCTGCATGCCGAGCAGAAACAGGCCGATACCACCAAACAACTGCCCAAACATTTCCGCTGACATGGGGCTCGCTCCTCCTTGAATGTATATACATAAATTAGCAAAGAGTTATGGCCGGGTCGAGATCGTCTTTGGGGGGAAATCAGTAATCGAGCGCGATGGATTTCACCAGCGCAGTGGCAGGCAGTCCGGGTCTTAATTGCAGGCTGTCACAGGCGCGTCTGGTCAGGGTAACGGGCAGAGTGCTTGGGCCGAAGCGTACCCTGACTCTCATGCGAACTTCGTCCAGTGGAAGAATTTCCATGACCTCAACCGGTAACTGGTTTTGCACGCTGGTGTTGTCAACTGGCTGCAGTGCCAGGGTTACATCACGTGCCTGAATGGCCAGGGTTACCTGTTCGCCTGGTTGAAGTTCTTCAGCAGGAATCCAGATGGGTGGCAGTTGTTGATCGCAGACGATCGCAACCAGGCCATAGTGATGATCAATATGACTGACTTTACCACGGAGCAGAGTCTGATCTTCCGGCAGCCCCGTCTCGCTTTGGTTCAATAATTGTACAGGGTCACCATCAGCGATGATTTTTCCTTGCTGCAGGCAGATCAGTCGATCTGCCAGGCGCAATACTTCGTCGGCCGAGTGGGTCACATACAGCATGGGAAGCCGGTGGTTCTCATGCAGTTGGCGGATCAGTCCCAGAATCAAACGACGTGAACTCAGATCGAGGGCGCTCAGAGGTTCATCCAATAGCAACATTTGTGGTCGGCTGAACAGGGCGCGCGCCAGGGCAACCCGCTGGCGCTGACCACCGGAGAGTGTTTGGGTGGATCGCTGCAACAGAGGCGGTAACTGCAGGGTTTCGATTACCCAGTCACGGTCAACCTCGGGACCATGTCGAGAATAGGTATCGGCAAAGCTTAGGTTCTCCGCAACACTGAGATTGGGAAACAAACGGCCGTCCTGAAATACGACACCTATGTCGCGTTGCTGTGGTGGCAAGTGAATGCCTTTGTTGGCGTCATGCCAGAGCTGATCTTGAAAGCGAATGCGTCCTTGATCAGGTTGCTCTATACCGGCAATCAGTCTCAGCAGGGTGCTCTTGCCACAGCCGGACGGGCCGAAAAGCGCGCATATGCCCTCAGCTTGCCAGTCCAGGCAGATATCCAGGTTAAAACCGGGGTAGGTGTGATTGAGTGTCAATTCAAGGCTCAATGGATGACCTCCAGCGGGCGACGTCGCAAGCTTGTATAAAGCAAGAGGAGTGTCAGCATTGAGAACAGAAGCAGGCCACCGGCTAGCCAGTGTGCACGGGCATAATCAAGCGTCTCCACCTGATCATAAAGCACGATCGACAGCACCTGGGTGCTGCCCGGGATATTACCACCAATCATCAGGACCACCCCGAACTCCCCTAGCGTGTGGGTGAAACCCAGTGTTATGGCGGTGAGAACACTGCGTTTGCATAAAGGGAGAACCAGTCGGCGCAAGCAGGACAGTCGACCAGCACCCAGTGTGGCTGCTGCCTGCAGTAGCCCCTTATCCAGTTGCTCAAAGCCACTTTGCAAAGGTTGAACCACGAAGGGCAAGGAGTAGAGCATGGAACCGATTAGCAGCCCCGTGAAGGTAAACGCAAGTCCTGAACCGGTAAGCCACTGCCAGGGGGCGCCCAGCATGCCGTCTGGTGCAAACGCCAGCAACAGATAAAATCCCAGCACTGTGGGAGGAAGCACCAGGGGCAGGGCAACCAGTGCTTCGATTGTAACCTTGAGGCGATTTCGTGTGTGGGCAAGCCACCATGCCAGTGGAGTGCCTAGCAACAACAGGAGTGCCGTCGTAGCTCCCGCCAGTTTGAGTGTTAGCCAGACAGCAGCGAGATCCTGATCAGTCAGTAGCATCAAGAATTCCGTAGCCTCGCTGCTTGATCAGCTCAAGCGCAGCAGGGGTTTTAATATATTCGAGAAAGCGCTCAGCCAATGGATTGCTTTCACTGCGTTTTAGCCGAACCAGCTGTTGCTCAATGGGTGAATGTAAATGATCTGGCACGGCTACCCAATGTTTGGATGGCACCTGTTGTTGAATCAGCAAGGATTGTGCGACAAATCCTTGCGCTACATTGCCGGAGTAAATGAACTGAAAGGTTTGGGCAATGTTAGTGCCTTGAACAAGGCGCTCCGGTTCCCATTGGTTGTTGGCTTCTAGCACCTGTTGAGCAGCAAGACCATAAGGCGCTGTATCCGGGTTGGCGATGGCCAGTTTTCCGGGCAACAGATCCGTCACCGAGCCTGGAGTGTTGTTGGGTTGCCAGAGTGCCAGCTGGCCAATGGCGTAGGTATAGCGGGTGTCGGCCATGACAAGGCCATCGCTTTCCAGTCGTTCCGGGCGAGCACGGTCAGCGGCAAAGAAGATATCAAAAGGTGCTCCGCGTGTTATCTGAGTGTAGAGCACACCGGTAGAGGCGCTGCTGACGCTGATATCGTGTTGTTTATCTGGATCAAACCCTTCCACCAATTGTTCAAGTACAGCCGAAAAATTGGCGGCAACCGCCAGCCGTAACGTCTCGGCGTGTGCAGGCAAGGCAAATGTTAAAAACGCCAGGAAAGGCAAAAGGGTCCGTTTCACGTTGATCTCCAAGGTTTAAAATCCATTTAGGCTGACAATTTATCGGACCTCGGGTGTTCTGGCCAGCACCCAGACATCCACACGTTCCGCGCCGGCTGACTTCAGGAGGCGTGCAAGGGTGTTTACCGTGGTGCCGGTGGTCATGACATCATCGACCAGTGCCAGATGTGCGGGTGGGTTTGGCAGCACTTTAAAAGCGTGTTGCAGATTGTGTTTACGTGCCTGAAGGTTAAGGTCGGCCTGATGAGGTGTACGCACTGTTTTTTGAAGCCCTTGCCAAAGCGGGATGCCAAGCTGCTTTGTGAGTATCTCGGCAAGCAGTTGAGCCTGATTGAAACCGCGTAGCGACTCGCTCCAAAGGTGCATGGGTACTGGGACCACGGCTTGTGGCCAGGGATGGTCCAGGTGGTGAAGCTCCAGAAAGTCGGCCAGCGTTTTTCCGAGCCATCCCAGTGCCTGAGGCTGGCGGTGATATTTAATGGCTGGCAGCAGCTGGCTGATCGGAAAATCATACCGAAATGCGGCCAGGCTCCGATCGAATTCTGGTTTGTTATGAAGGCAGCTCGAGCAGTAGCCGTGAGGTGTAAAAGGGTTCAGCGGCAAAGCGCAGCGAGGACAGGCGTGTATCAGCCAGGGCAGGTCGGCACGGCAGCCTTCACATAGCCCTTGATGCACGTCGTTACGGGTTTGGCAAAGCGCACAGGGTTGGCTGTATTTTAACCAGTTGTTTATTTGTATGTTAAGCATAAGTTGACAGATCCATCTATCGTTTTATGATGATCCCCAATTGATGACACCCATCCATGGGTGCACACAGACCAAATTATGTCACAAGGGGATTGGAGTCATGCAAAACCAGGCTGAAGTGCGCCACGACTGGAGTGAGCAGGAAGTGCGGGCGTTGTTTGAATTGCCGATGAACGACCTGTTGTTCCAGGCGCAGACAGTGCACCGTCAGCACTTCAATCCCAATGAGGTTCAGGTCAGTACCCTGTTGTCGATCAAAACCGGCTCCTGCCCGGAAGACTGCAAGTACTGCCCGCAGAGCGCCCACTACAATACTGGTCTGGAAAAGCAGCGCCTGATGGAAGTGGAAGCAGTACTGAACAAGGCGAAGCAGGCTAAAGAGTCTGGCTCCACCCGTTTCTGCATGGGCGCGGCCTGGAAGCACCCGACCGATCGTGACATGCCCTACGTGATTGAGATGATCAAGGGTGTGAAAGCGATGGGGCTGGAAACCTGCATGACGCTGGGTATGTTGAAAGAGTCCCAGGCGGGTCAGCTGGCGGAAGCCGGTCTGGACTACTACAACCACAACCTGGACACCTCGCCGGAGTTCTACGACAAGATCATCACCACCCGTACCTACGAGGATCGCCTGAACACTCTACAGCACGTGCGCGACTCCGGCATGAAGATCTGCAGCGGTGGCATCCTGGGCATGGGTGAAACCGCCAAGGACCGCTACGGCCTCCTGATGCAGTTGGCCAACCTGCCCCAGCAGCCTGAATCCGTGCCGATCAACATGCTGGTGAAGGTGCAGGGTACGCCGCTGGAAAACGTCGACGACCTGGATCCGCTGGAGTTCATCCGAACCATCGCGGTGGCGCGTATCATGATGCCGAAATCTCATGTGCGTCTGTCTGCCGGTCGTGAACAGATGTCCGACGAGCTGCAGGCCATGGCCTTCTTCGCCGGTGCCAACTCCATCTTCTACGGTGAGTGCCTGCTGACTACTCCGAACCCGGAAACCAACCGCGACCTGCAGCTGTTCAAGCGTCTGGGCATTCGCCCGGAACAGCGCATCGAAGACTCCGATGCCGATCAGGAGCAACAGCTCGCCGCCAAGATCCAGGCCCAGCAGGACGCCGAGCTGTTCGTCGACGCCTCCGCCACACACTGAGGCGCCCCCATGTCCTTCAATGATCTGGCTGCCGCGCTCGACGCGCGGCGCCAGGAGAACCTCTATCGCCAGCGTCGGGTGCTGGAGTCGGCCCAGGGGCCGGAAGTCAGCGTCGATGGCAAGCGCTATCTGGCGTTTTGTTCCAATGACTATCTGGGGCTGGCCAACCACCCCGAGGTGGTCGCAGCACTCAAGCAAGGTGCCGACACCTACGGTGTGGGCGGCGGGGCCTCCCATCTGGTCAACGGTCACTCACAGGCGCACCATGCGCTGGAAGAAGAGCTGGCCGAGTTCACCGGCCGTGAGCGGGTGCTGCTGTTCTCCACCGGCTACATGGCTAACATCGGCGCCATCAATGCTCTGATCGACAAACAGGACGCGGTGTTTCAGGACCGCCTCAACCATGCATCCCTGCTGGATGGGGGCCTGCTCAGCGGTGCCCGTTTCCAGCGTTACCTGCACAATGATGCCGACAGCCTGGCCCAGCGTATGAGCCGTTCCGAGGCTCGCCGCAAGCTGGTGGTCACCGATGGCGTATTCAGCATGGATGGCGATATTGCCGATCTGCCTGAACTGAGCCGTGTCACCCGCGAGCAGGACGGCTGGCTGATGGTCGATGATGCCCACGGCTTTGGCTGTTTGGGTGCGACCGGCGCAGGCTGTGTCGAGCACTTTGGCCTGAGCAACGAGGACGTACCGGTACTGATCGGTACCCTGGGTAAAGGCTTCGGTACCTCCGGCGCCTTTGTTGCCGGTTCCGAAGTGCTGATCGAAACCCTGATCCAGTTCGCCCGCACCTACATCTATACCACCAGCATGTCGCCGGCCGTGGCCCAGGCCACCCGTGCCAGCCTGAAACTGGTGCAGGCCGAGGGCTGGCGTCGAGACAAGCTGGCACAGCTGATCCAGCGCTTCCGCCAGGGGTGCGAGCAGCTTGGCTATGAACTGATGGACTCGCCGACCCCGATCCAGCCAATCCTGATCGGCGATGCCGGTGAAGCGATGCGCATCAGTGCCGAGCTGGAAGCGCGCGGCATCTTCATCAGTGCCATCCGTCCGCCGACCGTACCGGCGGGCAGCTCCCGTCTGCGAGTGACCCTCAGTGCCGCTCACAGTGAAGAGCAGGTGGATCGTCTGCTGGATGCATTGGATGCTGTTCGTGCAGGAGGTGCTGTGTGAGCCTGTGGAGTGAAACACGCGGTAGCGGGCCGGATCTGGTGCTGCTGCATGGCTGGGGGTTGAGCTCCGCTATCTGGGGCGACTTTGCCGACCGCCTGGCCGAGAGTTATCGGGTCTCATTGATCGACCTGCCGGGGCTCGGACGATCAGTTCACGCCGGTGATATGTCGCTGACTGCGGCAGTGGATGCCCTGCTGCAAGTAGCCCCGGAAAGGGCTCACTGGCTGGGCTGGTCTCTCGGTGGTCAGCTGGCACTGGCTGCGGCTGAACAGGCACCGGAGCGGGTGAAAAGCCTGAGCCTGATAGCGGCCAATCCCTGTTTCGTGGCCCGTGATGGCTGGCCCTGTGCCATGGCACCTGAAGTGTTCAATGCTTTCGTCGAGTCGCTGGCCGACAATGAGGCCAAGACGCTGCAACGCTTTGCCGCTCTGCAGACGCGTGGCTCGGCCAAGGCGCGTGATGAACTCAAGTGCCTCAAATCAGTGATTGCCTCGACTGAACCGCAGGCGCTGGCACCTGCGCTTATGTTACTGGAGTCCGACCTGCGCCCGGCGCTGGCTGGCTTGAACTGTCCGGCCCAGCTGATACTGGGAGCCGAAGATCAACTGGTGCCCGTCGAACAGGCCACACAGGCACGGGAACTGAATCCACGTTTGGTCATTCAGGTGCTGGAGCAGAGCGCGCACCTGCCTTTTGTCAGTCATGCCGACGAAGTGCAGATCATGCTGGCTGCGCTGGTACGACAGGTGGAAGGTGTCGATGCTGCGGGATAAGCGCAAGGTGGCCCAGGCATTCAGCCGTGCCGCCGAAAGTTACGACTCCGTCGCACAGTTGCAGCGCGATATCGCAGACCGGCTGATGCACTGGTTGCCGCATCAGGTTGCAGGCAACCTGCTTGATTTGGGGTGTGGTACAGGCTATGCCGCGCCTTATCTGCGTGAGCATTATCCCCAGGCTCCTTTGCTGCACCTGGATCTGGCGCACGGCATGCTCACCTTTGCCCGTGAGCAGCGCCCGGTTGTCGGCGCCCATTATTTGTGTGGCGATGCCGAGCAACTGCCACTGGCCGATGCCAGCGTGGATCTGGTCTGGTCCAGCCTGGCTGTACAGTGGTGTGAGCAACCCGATCGTCTGCTGGCCGAGCTGTCACGCGTACTCAGGCCCGGAGGGCGCTGTCTGCTGGCGACCCTGGGTCCGGATACTTTGTATGAACTCAAGCGGGCCTGGGCGACCGTGGACGACGATGTGCATGTGAACAGCTTTATTCCTCTGGAGCAGCTGCTGGAGCACAATACTGGCCTGGCACTGGGCCGGTGCGAGACTGAATACAAAGTCCTCCGTTACAATCGGCTGCAGGAATTGATGCACGAATTGAAGGCGCTGGGCGCGCACAACGTCAATAGCCGCCGTGATCAGGGGCTCAGTAGTCGCCAGCGACTGGTCAGATTGCTGGATGCCTATGAACAGCAACGTATGGCAGATGGAGCCCTCCCTGCTACATACGAAGTCTACTATCTGGAATTGCTCAAGGAGCCCCAGTGAAAAAACGTTTCTTCATCGCCGGTACCGATACTGATGCCGGTAAGACTCTGGTCACAACCGGGCTGCTAACCGCAGCTAACCGTAAGGGAATGCGCACTATTGGCCTGAAGCCGGTTGCAGCTGGATGCGAGCAGACGCCGGATGGGCTCCGTAATAGCGATGCCCTGCAGCTGCAGCAGGCGGCCAGCGTCAAGCTGAGCTATGAGCAGATCAACCCCATCGCATTTGAGCCACCGATCGCGCCGCATATCGCGGCCGAGCAGGAAGGGCGTGCGTTGACAGCTGACCGTTTGGCCGCCTATTGCCGTGGTGCCATGATGCAGCCGGCCGACATGGTGCTGGTGGAAGGAGCCGGCGGCTGGCGGGTGCCGTTGAGCATGCGTGAAAGCCTGGCACGGCTGCCACAGTTGCTGGAGCTGGATGTGATTCTGGTCGTTGGCATGAAGCTGGGCTGCATCAACCACGCCATCCTGACAGCCGAAGCGATTGCCCGCGATGGTCTGCGCCTGGCCGGCTGGGTAGCCAATCACGTAGATCCCGAGATGGCTTGCCCGGAGGAAAACCTGGCGACGCTGGAGCGCCTCTTCAGGGCTCCGTTGATTGGCCGCGTGCCGTGGTTGGAGCAGCCTTCAGTGGGTGCGGTAGCGGACTGTCTTGATCTAAGCAAATTATTACCTGAGTAAAAAGTGACCAGGTGCGGGCTATGTTCTATACTGTTGCTGCATAGAAGTCGCTCCATTAGTCACAGGTTCTAATTTCGGGACAGGTCCCGCAAGGTCAGGTGAAGCATGAACGTCACAGCTGCTCAAAACAGCGGTTTGTTCAACATTACACGAACTCTGGATAATGCCCCCAAGGCATCTGGTGATGTGCAAGGCAGTGGTAACCCTCAGGATACAAGTCTTTCTTCCGGTCGTGAGGTGAATCCGTCGGTTGCCCAATCGACTGTGGATGCCAGTACTGAGGCAGCAGCCACCAAGGTTGTTAATCAGGCCGATGAAGTCCTGGGTAATCTGATCGATACCCGCGCCTAAGCAGCGAGTGTCGATCCATTGATCAGGGGGTTCAATTATGAGCACGCCTCTGGTTTCATCTACCGTTTCCCCTGTTCAATACACGGGCTACTCCGCCAGCGTTGATCTGGGGAGGAATAGGCCTGTGGGTGCTGAAGAGGTTGAAAAAAAATCCTCTTCTGATACGTCGGTCGATATATTTAACTCCTCTGAGCAGGCTGCGTATGGCCAGGATGGCAAAACCAAGGCGCAGGTGCTCGAAGAGCAGCGCGTTGTTGATGCCTTGCAATCACGCGACCGAGAAGTTCGTCAGCACGAGCGCGCGCATCAGGCTGCGGGTGCTGGTCATACAGGTCCGGTTTCTTACACCTTCCAAAAAGGTCCTGATGGACGCCTTTATGCGATAGGCGGTGAAGTGGGTATTGATACCTCTGCTGTCAGCGGCGACCCAAGGGCTACACTAGAAAAAGCTGAAGCTATTATTAGAGCCGCTATGGCGCCTGCCGAACCTTCCTCTCAGGATTACCGAGTGGCGGCCAGTGCGCGTGCAATGGCGGCAGAGGCTCGTTCAGAGATACAAAAGCTGGAAAGCGAAAATGCTGAAGCCGGTGAGGAGGGCTCTGAAGCAGAGGGGGTAGACGGTGCTCAAGAAACTGGTGAACCGCAATCTGCGCTGTCTCCTGCCAAAGAGGAATCTGAAACCAGGCCATCCGTAGCGGATAATGGCTTGGGAAGCATTGAGCAGCGTTTAATCCAGTCCGGCGCCTACAGTCAGCTGTACCCTCCAGGCACAATTTTCAGTCAGCAGGCGTAAAAAACTGCTGAACCAGTCGGGTAAAAATGGCTGGCTTTTCTACATGGGGCAAGTGCCCTGCACCCGCAATGATTTTGAATCCGGCATTTGGAAAGTTGGATAGTATTGGCTGCTGATGTTCAGCTTGCAGGTAATCTGATTCTCCGCCTTTGATAAACAGAACAGGGCCTGAAAAGGGCTCGCCAGAGCGCTCAGGTGCAGCGCCAATATCTGCATAGCGTGCAGCCAACACGTCCAAATTCATTCGCCAGCCAAACTGCTTGTCCTCGGTGCGATAGAGGTTCTTCAGCAAAAATGCGCGGGTTGGTTCTGAGTCTACATATTGAGCCAGAATTTCATCTGCTTCTCGGCGGCTTTTAAGTGTCTGCAGAGGAATTGCCTTGAGGCCAGTAATGACATCGTCGTGGCGCGGCTCGTATGTCACGGGGGCGATATCGACCACAACAAGCTTTTCCACGCGTCCGGGGTGGTCCAGTGCAAACTGCATGGCGACCTTTCCGCCCATGGAGTGGCCCATTAGCAGGACTTTATCCAATGACAGTGAGTCAAGTAGTTCAAGCAAGTCGGTGCTCATCAGCTTGTAGTCGATAGCCTCGGCATGAGGTGAGCGGCCGTGGTTGCGCAGGTCAATTGCCAGAATATCAAACTGCTCACTGAGGGCCTTGGCTTGCATTCCCCAGTTTTCCAAGCTGCCAAACAGACCGTGCAGAATGACTAAAGGGGCACCTTGCCCCAAGCGTTGATAGTGCAGTTTCATTGTGATTTCCGAAAGCATGCGGTTACAAGCAAACGGGGTGCCTGAGCACCCCGAAATGATCAAAGAATGTCGAGCAGTTCGACATCAAAGACCAGAGTAGAGTAGGGCGGGATGCCACCCGGTGAGCCCTGAGCGCCATAGGCCAGCTGATAAGGCACATACAGACGCCATTTGGAACCTTTGGTCATCAGCTGCAGAGCTTCAGTCCAGCCCGCGATTACGCCGCCGACCGGAAACTCAGCCGGCTGGCCGCGCTCGTAGGAACTGTCGAAAACATTGCCGTCAATGAAAGTCCCGTGGTAATGCGTGCGCACTTTGCTCTGAACAGTCGGCTTGTCGCCGTCTTCTTCACCAGCGGTGACGATTTCGTACTGCAGGCCAGATTCCAATGTGATCACGCCATCACGCTTGGCATTATCAGCGAGGAATTTCTCGCCTTCTGCTGCCGCTTCTTTGGCTTTGGCTTCCTGCTCGGCACGCAGACGCTCGGTGATTTCATTGAACGCAGCCTGGATCTGTTCGGCCGGGACGCGCAGAGCTTCACCAGTGAAAGCATCCTGCAGACCCTGAGTTACTGCGTTGATGTCGACGCCGTCGAAGGTGCCCTGAGCCAGCTGATCGCCCATTTGGCGGCCGATGCCATAGCTGGCACGCTGCTCAACGGTTTCCAATGTCACTTCAGACATGTATTTAACCTGTATTGAGGGTTGAAAAGGGTGGCAATCCTAACACAGACGACTAAGGGGTTCAGTCGTCTGTGCGCTCTACGGTACTGTACACCCGTCCCTGGTGCAGTTGGGTCACCAGTTGGTCGCCGGGCTGAAGCTGGTTGGCATTGGTGATTGCCTGGCCCTGGGTATCCTGAACGATGGCATAGCCGCGCTCCAGGGTGGCTAGGGGGCTGACACCATGTAGCTGGCGCATCTGTGAGGCCAGCTGCTCCTGCTTATGCTTCAGTAAGCGTTGAATGCTGGTCGTCAGTCGTTGCTGTAAGGGTTTCAGCAGCTCTCGCTTGCGCTTCAGCAGGCGTTCAGGGCTGCTTCGCTCGAGGCGATATTCCAACCGCTCCAGCTGTTGCCCTTGGGTGCGCAGCTTTTGCTGAAGGGCGCGTTGCAGGCGTAGTTCCAGCTGGTCCAGCCGCTGTGACTGCTCGCGAAGGCGCTCTCCGGGGTGGCGCAGACGCTGGCGCAGATGCTGCAAGAGGACGCGTTGCTGATTCAGCTGTCGCAGAATTTGACGGTGCATGCGCTGGGAGAGCACCTCCAGTTGGCGAAGCTGAATCGCTTTGTCGGTGCTCACCAGTTCGGCAGCCGCAGAGGGAGTGGGGGCGCGCAGGTCGGCGACCAGATCGCTGATCGAAATATCAACTTCATGGCCAACGGCAGATACCACCGGGATTTGGGACGCTGCGATGGCGCGTGCCACGATCTCTTCGTTAAACGGCCAAAGATCCTCGAGGGAGCCTCCACCACGGCCCACAATCAAAACGTCACAGCGCTTGTCTCTATTTGCCAGCTCAATTGCGCGCACTATTTGTCCGGCGGCTTCTGCGCCTTGAACAGCGGTTGGATATAGTGAAACCGGCAGTGATGGGCAGCGGCGCTGCAACACCTGCAGAATATCGTGGATGGCTGCGCCCGAAGGTGAGGTTATAACCCCAAGGTGTTTTATCTGGGAGGGGATGTTGCGCTTGCGGGCTTGCTCAAACAGTCCTTCGGTCGCCAGACGCTGTTTGAGTTGCTCAAAGGCGGCTTGCAGGCGACCTGTGCCGCTTTCGGTCATTTGATCACAGATCAATTGGAAGTCACCGCGACCCTCATACAGACTGACCTTGGCCAATACGGTTACCTGATCACCCTCTTTGGGGCGAAAGTTGACTCTAAGGTTGCGGCCTTTGAACATGGCGCAACGTACCTGGGCGCGTTCGTCCTTCAGAGTGAAGTACCAATGTCCCGAGGACGGACGTGCCAGGTTGCTGATTTCTCCCTCGACCTGAACGGTCATGAAAGAGTTTTCCAGCAGCGCCTTGACCTCTCGGTTAAGCTGGCTCACGCTGAGCGCGGTGCGGTTTCGATTTGGCATGGATGAGTTCATGGCTGCATGATAAACCAGCCAGGCAGAAGCCGCACTGGGAACATGATTTGGATTGCATGAAAGCTGATTTTCATGCATAATTTCCTGTTTAATTTTTCACAGAATTACGGGCTGGTTCAGTATGTTGCGAATCGTTGAAGAAGCGCTAACCTTTGATGATGTTTTGCTGGTTCCGGGATACTCAGAAGTACTCCCGAAGGACGTATCACTGAAGACCCGCCTGACCAAGGGTATTGAACTGAATATTCCGCTGGTCTCGGCGGCGATGGATACTGTCACCGAATCTCGTCTGGCAATTGCCATGGCGCAGGAAGGCGGCATGGGTATCATCCACAAAAACCTCACCATCGAACAGCAGGCCGAAGAAGTGCGCCGTGTTAAGAAGTTCGAGTCCGGTGTGGTAACTGACCCTGTTACTTGCAGTTCTGATACTACTGTACGTGAGATTATTGAACTGTCTCACAAGCTGAGCTTCTCTGGTTTTCCTGTTGTGGATAACGGTGAACTGGTCGGTATCGTAACCAGCCGTGACATCCGCTTCGAAAATAATCTGGATGCGACTGCGTCTACCATCATGACGCCCAAGAGCAAGCTCGTGACCGCTAAAGAGGGTGAAGACCCTGAAGTGATCCGTGATCTGCTGCGTAAACACCGCATCGAGAAAATCCTGCTGGTTGATGATGCCTTCTCTCTGCGCGGCATGATGACCGTTAAAGATATGAGCAAGGCACAGGCGTTCCCGAATGCGGCTAAAGACAGTCAGGGTCGTCTGATTGTTGGTGCTGCAGTAGGTACTGGCCCTGAAACACCAGATCGTGTTGCTGCTTTGGCTGCTGCGGGTGTGGACCTTATCGTGGTTGATACTGCACACGGTCACTCCAAGGGTGTTATCGATCGTGTACGCTGGGTTAAAGAAAACTTCCCGCAGGTACAGGTTGTGGGCGGTAATATTGCCACTGCTGAAGCAGCGGTTGCGCTGGCTGAAGCGGGTGCTGACGGCGTTAAAGTCGGTATCGGTCCTGGCTCTATCTGTACTACTCGTATCGTTGCCGGCGTCGGTGTGCCTCAGGTATCGGCTGTTGCTAACGTTGCGGCTGCGCTTCGCGAGCACGGTGTTCCGTTGATCGCGGACGGCGGTATTCGCTTCTCCGGTGACCTGGCCAAGGCAATTGCTGCTGGCGCCTCTGCTGTAATGGTTGGTTCCATGCTGGCGGGTACCGATGAAGCGCCGGGTGAAGTTGAGCTTTTCCAGGGTCGCGCCTTCAAGTCTTACCGTGGTATGGGCTCTCTGGGTGCCATGTCGGGTACAACGGGCTCTTCTGACCGCTACTTCCAGGATGCCAAAGATGGCGCCGAGAAGCTGGTACCTGAAGGTATCGAAGGTCGTGTACCCTGCAAGGGTCCGATGGGTGGCGTCGTGCACCAGTTGATGGGTGGCCTGCGTGCCTCCATGGGTTATACCGGTTGTTCAACGACTGAAGAGATGCGTAACAAGCCAAAGTTTGTGCGTATCACCAATGCTGGTATGAACGAGAGTCATGTTCACGACGTCAGCATTACTAAGGAAGCGCCCAACTATCGTGTGGGCTGATTTTTCAAAACACTAACCTGAAAGTGGGGCGCGTCGGCTGCCCCACTTTTTGTTTAAGCCGCTAAGCGGCCAGCTTTCGGTGGAGTCACTGAGTATGAGCAAAGACATTCACGCGCAACGCATCCTGATTCTGGACTTCGGGTCCCAGTACACCCAGCTGATTGCACGACGTGTTCGTGAAATCGGGGTTTACTGTGAGATTCATGCTTTTGACATGGATGAAGCAGCGATTCGTGAATTTGCCCCCAAGGGCATCATTCTGGCGGGCGGACCTGAGTCCGTCACTGAACTGGATTCTCCGCGTGCGCCCGAGTGTGTCTTCAATATGGGGTTGCCGGTTTTGGGTATCTGCTACGGTATGCAGACCATGGCAGAGCAGTTGGGTGGCAAGGTAGCCGGATCTGATAAGCGCGAGTTCGGTTATGCACGCGTTCGTCTGGCAGACAGCCCGAGCCGTTTGCTGGAAGGAATCGAAGATCATATCGCCAACAATGGCTCCCTGTCTTTGGACGTATGGATGAGTCATGGTGATAAGGTTACCGAAATGCCGGAAGGCTTCCATACAATTGCCTCTACCGACTCAGCTCCGATTGCTGCCATGTGCGATCCCAAGCGTAACCTGTACGGTGTTCAGTTCCACCCGGAGGTGACTCATACCAAGCAGGGTCTGCGTATCCTCGAGCGTTTCATTCGTGAAATCTGCGACACCGAGGCGCTGTGGACGGCCGCCAACATCATTCAGGATCTGATTGAAAAGGTTCAGCAGCAAGTAGGTGATTCCAAGGTGCTGCTGGGTCTCTCCGGTGGTGTGGACTCTTCTGTTGTGGCTGCTCTGCTGCACAAGGCAATCGGCGATAAGCTGACTTGCGTGTTTGTAGACAACGGCCTGCTGCGCAAGGGTGAAGGCGAGCAGGTCATGGATATGTTTGCCCGCAATATGGGTGTAAACGTAATCCGTGCCAATGCTGAAGATCAGTTCCTTGGTCGTCTGAAGGGCGAAGCTGATCCTGAAGCCAAGCGTAAGATCATCGGTAACACCTTCATTGAAGTGTTTGATGACGAAGCTGAAAAACTGAAAGACTGCCGTTTCCTGGCTCAGGGGACTATCTACCCGGACGTGATCGAGTCTGCTGCTTCCAAAACTGGCAAGGCGCACGTGATCAAATCGCACCACAACGTGGGCGGTCTGCCGGAAGATATGAAATTTGAACTGGTTGAGCCGCTGCGCGAACTGTTCAAGGATGAAGTCCGCAAGATTGGTCTGGAACTGGGTCTGCCGTACGACATGGTATACCGTCATCCGTTCCCGGGTCCGGGTCTGGGTGTGCGTATCCTGGGTGAAGTGAAGAAAGAGTACGCTGACATCCTGCGTGAAGCTGATGCCATCTTCATTGAAGAGCTGCACAACGCAGATTGGTACCACAAGACCAGCCAGGCATTCGCGGTATTCCTGCCGGTTAAGTCTGTAGGTGTCGTGGGCGACGGTCGTCGTTACGAGTACGTAATCGCTCTGCGTGCCGTAGAAACCATCGACTTCATGACTGCTCGCTGGGCTCATTTGCCTTACGAACTGCTGGAGAAGGTATCCGGTCGCATCATCAACGAAATCGCTCAGGTTTCGCGTGTGACTTACGACGTTTCCAGCAAGCCGCCTGCTACTATTGAGTGGGAATGATTTGGCATTGAAAACGCCAAATTGATTGCGGTATGGCATTAGAAAAAGCCCATGTTTACATGGGCTTTTTTGTACCTGTTTTCCGGGAATAAGAGCGGTCAGTCTCGAAAATTTTGTATCTGTAGCCGGGAGGCGATGTTTTGCGCAGAGGGGGTAAGGGGTGGCAAGGGTGAGAGGGCATAGTAGTCATTAATGGCGCGTGTAACAGCCACGGCTTGACCTATTTTGGTGCGCGCACTAGTCTGGTCTCCCCTGATTTGTACTCACAAGGATGTTGTTATGAGCTGGATTATTGCGGCTGTCGTCGTTGTACTGCTGCTGTTCTATTTCTGGTACGCCGCTATCGTATCTCGCCGCAATGCCGCCGAAGAAGCGTTTTCGGGAATTGATGTTCAGCTGAAAAAGCGAACCGATCTGATTCCCAATTTTCTGAAAATTGCAGCTCGATTTATGGAGCATGAACAAGCTCTTTTGAGTGAAATAACAAAACTGCGAACCAATGTTTTGAAAGCTGCAGATGCTAATCAGCGTGGAAGTGCTGAAGAGCGCTTTGAGCTTGAGGCGCTACTGGAAAGTAAAATGTCTGGCTTGATGGTTGCTGTCGAAAACTATCCCGAGTTGAAGTCTCAGGAGAATATGGTCGAGGCGCAGCGTACCTATGCCGATGTGGAAGAGCATATTTCTGCTGCACGACGTAGCTATAATGCGTCAGCACGCCGCTTGAAGGATGCGGTCACGATCTTCCCCGGTACCTTGATTGCAGCTGCAATGGGTGTGAAGCCCATGCCGTTTTTTGAGATTGCGGAAGCGGATCGGGCGCCTGTAAATGCTGATGATTATCTTAAATCATGAGTTTTCTGAGAACCTTCTTCCAGGCGTTCGAGGCCGTCAAGCAGCTGACCAATGGAGCTGCATACAGTAAGCCTGAAGCGAGAGGTCCTTTGTCGGATGAGTTTCGGGCAATTATAGAGCGTGATGTATTACCGTTGCTGGAGCCGTTGGAGCAATACCGGCTGGAAAAGCTGGCCAGTAAAAACAGGCGCAAGACCTGGTTTATTCGCTTGGGTTGGTTGCTCTGGTTGCCGGTTCTTGTGTCGGATATTGCCTCGCTCATCTCGGGTGATCTGTCATTGGTCACTCTGTTTGTGCTTGCCGGCTGCGGTATGTGGGTGTTTTGGCCCCAGGTTCAATATATGCGTCGCTACAAGGAGAAATTACTGCCGGTTTTGTTGCAAGCTTTCGGCGATTACACGTATGACGAGAGTGGCTGTATTGACCTGAAAGCGGTGGAATCCTTCGAGATTATGCCGTCCTATTCCAGCAAGACCAGCGAAGACCATATTCGTGGTGTCGTTGACGGTATAACGTTTGAGTTTTGTGAACTGGACCTGGCGCGCAGTAGCGGTAAATCCAGTACCACTGTGCACGATGGTGGTGCCTTGCTGATTACCATGCCGTTTGCGTTCAGTGGTTATACGGTGGTGCAGGCAGATTATGGCAAGGTCGGTAATGTGTTGTCGGCACCGCTAAGGAAAGACCGTGTCGCGTTGGAAAACCCTGAGTTCGAAAAACGATATGAGGTCTATGGATCGGACCAGCAATATGCTCGGTACTTGCTTACACCCGCAATGATGGAGCGCATTATTGCGCTTGATGAGTTGTTTCGTGCGCGGGCTCAAGGCTCTGGGCTTACCTGTGAATTTCGCGATAACAGGGCCCTGTTCATGCTGTCCTACTTTGGGGACCTTATGGAGGTGGCTGATATCGATGTGTCGGCCTATGACATGGATAAAATGCCGTTGTTAGAGCAGGAGTTGGCGATGATCACCGGGATTATTCGTCAGCTGAAGCTGGATTGGCTGGCGCAGAGAAATCGGGCTGTAGATAAAGTAGCCAAAGCTGTTTCCAGTTGTGATGCTTGATGAATAGATACGTGAGCAGGGACTAGACGACCGGTCTATTTGTATATAAAATGCTCAGCATGAAATCCAGACACGAAAATACGAAAGAGCACCTTTTGGAAACAGGACGTCAAATTCTGTCTTGCCAAGGGTTTGGTTCAGTAGGACTTAGTACTCTTTTAAAGGCAGCGGGTGTACCCAAGGGCTCTTTCTACCACTACTTTCAATCTAAAGAGCAGTTTGGTGAGGCGCTGCTGGCTTCGTACTTTAATCAGTACATGGCAGATATGGATTCCATTTTTGAAGTGAAAGGCAAGTCCGGGCGTGAGTTGTTGCTGGACTACTTTGATCGCTGGCAGGCCAATTACGGAGACTGCCTGGTGATTAAGCTGGGAGCTGAAGTAGCAGACCTTTCCGATGCCATGAGGCTTACTCTTAAGGTGGGTACTGATCGTGTGGTGCGGCGGTTGGCTTTGGCAATTGATGGCGCCATTGCAGATGGGTCTTTGCCTCGGCAAGATAGTTTTGCACTGGCGGCAAACCTGTATCAGTTGTGGCTGGGAGCAGGGTTGCTCGGTAAGCTCAATCGAGAGCAGATGCATATGGATAGTACTATGCGACTGACTCGGCAATTGCTGGATTCTGCCTGATTTCTTTTCAAGCCGAGTTCGGCTTTTTATTTACCTATTAACTAGACGACCGGTCTACTCGCTTCGGTTCGTAATGGTATGCAGGCCTGTCCTGCCTGGTTAAATGTCCCAAAAGAGGCTAATTCGATGTCACAAAATAGATTTGAAAACCGTCAGCTAACACTGGCATCACGCCCGGCAGGAGCGCCAGGAAAAGAAAACTTCAAGCTTGTCACAGGTGCTCTTCCAGACATTGCAGACGGTGAGCTTCTGTTGCGTACCGTTTATCTGAGTCTCGATCCTTATATGCGCGGGCGTATGAGTGACGCGGAATCCTATGCCGAGCCTGTTGCCCTTGGTGAGGTGATGATTGGAGGTACGGTTAACCGGGTAGTGGAGTCGCGTCACCCGGACTATCAGCCAGGGGACTGGGTTCTTAGTTACACCGTTGGCTGGCAGGATTATGGTGTGTCTGATGGTTCAATGCTGTTCAAGCTGGACCCAGGCCTGGGGCCTGTTTCCTATGCTCTGGGTGTGCTGGGCATGCCTGGTTTCACGGCCTATATGGGCTTGATGGATATTGGTCAGCCCAAGTCAGGTGAGACGCTGGTGGTGGCTGCAGCAACGGGGCCGGTGGGTGCGACGGTGGCGCAGATTGGCAAGATTAAGGGGTGTCGAGTAGTTGCTATTGCTGGAGGTGAGGAGAAACGCAAACATCTGGAAACCATGGGGGTTGATGTTGCGTTGGATCATCGGGCTGAAGATTTTGCTGCTCAGCTGGCTGCAGCTTGCCCTCAAGGGATCGATATCTACTATGAAAACGTGGGTGGTCATGTTTTTGATGCGGTATTGCCGTTACTGAATACGGGTGCGCGCATTCCACTTTGCGGTGTTGTTGCTCATTACAATGACAGTCAATTGCCTGTAGGCCGTGATCGTTTGAGTCTGTTGATGAGCACCATTTTGGTTAAACGGATGACGGTTAAAGGGTTCATCATATTTGATGATTATGGTGATCGTTATGATGAGTTTGCTGAGCAGATGGCTGAATGGGTAGCGGGCGGCAAGATCAGTTATCTGGAGCAGGTGATTGAGGGGCTGGAGCAGGCTCCAGATGCTTTGCGAGGTCTGCTTGAGGGTGAAAACTTTGGCAAACTGGTTGTGAAGGTTGGTCCTGACGAACTGGCTTGATAGCGCGCTGGGCGAAGGTTGACCAAGGTTTAGTCTTTGCCCGGCATTATTATTATATTGTTTGGAGAAAAAATGCGGACATTATCCCTGATTGCTTTGACTGCCTTCAGTAACGGCCTGGTTCAGGCTGAGGTAGTCAATATCCCCCAGGAATCGGGCTTTTCCGGGTTTGTGATAGGCGGTGCCGGGTTATACCAGGTATGAAACCAACCTGTTCAAGGGGCCTGGTGATGGCAACAAGCTCCATGATGGACTATTAAATTCGCCAGCTGATAACAGTGAAACTCATGTCATTGGTGGGGTTGATCTGCGCTATACCCTAGCGGAAACGCGCACCCAGCTGTTTCTAGGGAATCTGATCCAGGACGCGATCCGTTTTGATTTCACCCAACAGCTGGGTGTTCGACAGGCGGTGGGTGAGCAGGGTGTGATGGCGCTTTCGTATGTTTTCAATGCAAAAGATGCGCAGACCTGGGCTGATCCGTATAAGGCGGGTAAGCGTGAAGGCGTTGATATGGATACCCAGGGGGTGCGTTTGGCCTGGAATCAGGTGGCAGGCAGTCGATGTTAAGCATCAGCGCTGGTCTGCAACTGCAAGCGCATTTGTCGGCTCAACCCGTTATGACCAAGATAACCCTATCTACTCTAAAGCGGCCGATTCTAATGAGTATGGCTTGGGCGCCAGTTTTTACTGGCATCGTCTAATGGGGGTTACAGGGCTGAATGCCGTGGTTTCAGCAGCAATTATGGAGTCTGACTCTGATATCAGCTTCCATGATGCCAGTGTGCGTCACCTGAGTACGGGGTTGTTGTATCGGTTCTAGGCTTTGCGCTTGGTGGTATAGCACTTATCATCCCGCATACGTGTGACAGGTGTATCGACCGGCTTGGCGTTAGCGGAGCTGGTCGTTTAACGTTGTGGAAGATGAGAGCGGGTTATGGTTGAACACGAACACATAGATGTCACTTATATGCAGCGTGCCTTGGCACTGGCAGAGCGTGCTGCTGAAGCAGGCGAAGTGCCGGTTGGCGCGTTGGTCGTGTTGGACGGAAAGGTAATTGGTGAAGGGTGGAATCGCCCAATCAGCGGGCATGACCCCTGTGCGCATGCAGAGATCATGGCGCTGAGAGACGCTGCTCAACGGGTGCAAAACTACCGTCTTGCCGATGCTGAGCTATATGTCACTATCGAGCCTTGTACCATGTGTGCCGGCGCAATTGTGCATGCGCGTATTTCACGCGTTGTGTTTGGTGCAACTGAGCCTAAAGCAGGGGCGGTAGTCAGCAATGCTCAGATCTTTGATCAACCATGGCTTAACCATTGGCCGACGTATGAAGGCGGCGTTCTGGCTGAGCAGTGCAGTGAACGTATCAGTGCTTTTTTCAAGGCGCGTCGTGAGCAAAAACGGCGAGCTAAAGCAGCTGCTTCTCCTGATTAGAGCTGAGAGGGCAGGTTCGAAAGTGGAAGCTTTGGAGCCTGGTGGGCGGCGTTGCCAGCAGGTGTGCCATCCGTATCATCTGAACCTCTATCCAGATCAAACTCGCCGTTACTGGCAGACTCAACTTCCCACCGCATAAGTTCCATGTACTTGCGAATATTGCTGACATAGGTGACGGGCTCGTGGCCACGGGCCGAGCCGTATCGGGTTTGGGGGTAGTACTTTGGATCGCTCAATTTGGGCAAAAACTCGCGGACATGCTTCCAGTTGTCAGGGTCTTTGCCGCCTTTCTGAGTGAGGATTCGTGCATCTTCCAAATGACCAAAGCCAATGTTGTAACCGGCCAGTGCAAACCAGGTGTGGTCTGGCTCAAGGATTCGATCCGGAATCTTTTTCTTAACATTAACCAGGTAACGGGCGCCGCCAAGGATGCTCTGCTTGGCATCAGTGCGGTCTTCGACGCCGACTTCCTGGGCTGCGGCATTGGTCAGCATCATGATGCCGCGCACCCCGGTGGGTGACACGGCATCTGCGTTCCAGTGTGACTCTTGATAGGCGATGGCTGCCAGTAACAGCCAGCTTATTCCGGTTTCTTCTTCCGCTTGCCTGAACCAGGGATACAGGGGCAAGAAGCGCTCCCGCAGGTCGGTTCGAAAGGACACGGTATCAAAAAAGTTCAGTGGATTGCTGCGTGAAAAATAACGCTCCTCAAGCAGTTTGATTCGTCTTTGTGTGCTTTCCATTCTGAACCACTGATTCAGAGCGGCTTTGAGTGAGCCGTCATGATGCTTATTGAGCATCCAGGCAATCGGCTGCGGGGGCTGAATTTCAAAAGCGGCTCTCAAGCCCGGGTAAAAGCTCTTGTGGCTGTCGAATACACTGGAATCCAAAACCGTGTAGTCAAGGCTTCCTTCATGAACCTGATCGAGCAGGTCGACTACAGTGTCATCTGAACTTGTTTCCCACTTCAGCTCAGGGTATTGCTCCCTGAGGCGGCGCAGTACTTCAATATAACTGGAGCTTTTCAATACTTTTATCGAACGATCATACAGATCCTCCATGCCTACAGGGGCTGGATTGCCCTGTCGTACACGGTAAACCAACACCGGGGCACTGCTGCGGTAAGGTGGAGTGAAGTCGAATCGTTTCTTTCGTTGCTCGGTGATGGTTAATCCTGCTGCTGCCAGATGAGCATTGCGCTGCTGCAATACACCAAAAATATCCGAGAAATGGTCTGCGACAATAAGGTCAAGCTTTACGCCAAGATGCTCCGCAAAGGCTTTGGTCATTTCATATTCAAAACCAGCGGGTTCGCCCTTGCGAATGTAATAGGTGAGAGGGGAGCTAGTCATCACAATGCGGATGACGCCCTTCTCTTTGATGGACTCAAGTTGGGTAGGTGTGCCCAGTCCGATCATGGCGAGAGCGAACATCAAGCCGACCAGAGCGGCAAGATAAATGAGTTCTCTAAGGTACGGTGCACTGCGAAGCTTAAACATCGGCAGGTCTATTCTGTATCTCGGTGGCCTGATCAGGTAAAATTGTCATTTACGTACTGCTCTCCAACGCCTGATTCGCAGGTAGAACCAAGAGGCTCGATATCAACATGCTCGTACTGCGTGGAGCTCCCGCTCTTTCGTCTTTTCGTCATGCCAAACTGCTGTCCCAGATTCAGACCGATGTTCCGGCTGTTAGTGGACTATACGCAGAGTTCGTTCATTTTGCAGATCTCAAACGAGATCTGGAAGCCCCAGAGTCCGAGGTTCTTGATCGTATCCTGCGATACGGCCCCAAGGCCAGTGGTGGAGAGCCGGTTGGCCAGATGTTCCTGGTTGTTCCGCGCCCGGGCACTATTTCTCCCTGGTCCAGTAAGGCGACTGATATTGCACATAACTGCGGTTTGGATGCAATTGAGCGCTTGGAACGTGGCTTGGCATATTATGTCACTGCTCCGCAGGCCTTGACCGATTCTGAAACCGAGCAGGTCGCTGCTGTGCTGCATGATCGCATGGTCGAAGTGATCATGGCTGATCTGGATCAGGCTCAGGCACTGTTCCGTCATGAGCAGCCTAGCCCAATGACTCAGGTCGATATCCTTGATGGTGGCCGTGAGGCTTTGGTCAAGGCAAACACTGATCTGGGTCTTGCTCTAGCTGAAGATGAGATCGATTATCTGGTCGAAAGTTTCAAAGGTCTGGGTCGAAATCCCAATGACGTTGAGCTGATGATGTTTGCCCAGGCGAACTCTGAGCACTGCCGTCACAAGATTTTCAACGCCAGCTGGGACATCGATGGTGTGCGACAGGAGCACTCCCTGTTTGCGATGATTCGCAACACCTATAATCAGGGCGGCGAAAATGTCCTTTCCGCGTACAAGGACAATGCTTCTGTAATCGTTGGCAGCAAGGCTGGTCGCTTCTTCCCGGATGCAGCGACTGGTCAGTATGGCTACAACCAGGAAGCGATTCACATCCTGATGAAGGTGGAAACGCATAACCACCCGACCGCGATTGCACCGTTCTCTGGGGCTGCGACCGGCTCCGGCGGTGAGATTCGTGACGAGGGTGCTACCGGACGAGGTTCCAAACCGAAAGCAGGTCTGACAGGCTTCACGGTTTCCGACCTGAATATCCCGAGCTTCGAACAGCCTTGGGAGTCTGGCTACGGCAAGCCGGAGCGTATCGCCTCCGCACTGGATATCATGATTGAAGGTCCCATTGGCGGTGCCGCGTTCAACAACGAATTTGGTCGTCCCAACCTGACGGGTTACTTCCGTACTTTCGAGCAGAAAGTGCCGGGTGCCAACGGCAATGAAGTGCGCGGCTACCACAAGCCGATCATGATTGCTGGTGGTCTGGGTAACATCCGTGAAGACCATGTCGAGAAGGGTGAGATTACGGTCGGCGCCAAGCTGATCTGCCTGGGTGGTCCGGCAATGCTGATCGGTCTGGGTGGCGGTGCTGCGTCCTCCATGTCTTCCGGCAGCTCCTCTGCGGATCTGGATTTTGCCTCCGTACAGCGTGGCAACCCGGAAATCGAGCGTCGTTGTCAGGAAGTGATCGACCGTTGCTGGCAGCTGGGTGATGACAACCCGATCGCCTTTATCCATGACGTGGGTGCTGGTGGTCTGTCCAACGCTTTCCCTGAGCTGGTGAAGGACGGTGGTCGTGGCGGTAACTTCGAGCTGCGTAACGTGAATAACGACGAGCCGGGTATGTCTCCGCTGGAGATCTGGTGTAACGAAGCTCAGGAACGCTACGTAATGGCGGTGAAGCCGGAAGATCTGGCCCGCTTCGAAGCGATCTGTGAGCGTGAGCGCTGCCCGTTTGCGGTGGTTGGTGAAGCGACTGAAGAGCATCATCTGACGTTGGGTGATACCCACTTCGAGAACAAGCCGGTCGACCTGCCGATGAGCGTGCTGTTCGGCAAGCCACCGAAAATGCACCGTAGTGTTGAGCGTAAGGCATACGAAGTACCTGAGTTTGATACCACCAAAATTGATCTGGCAGATGCAGCAGAACGTGTGCTCAAGCTGCCGGCAGTTGCCTCCAAGTCATTCCTGATCACTATTGGTGACCGTTCCATCACGGGCACGGTTGCGCGTGACCAGATGGTCGGCCCTTGGCAGGTGCCGGTGGCGGACTGTGCGGTTACGACTGCCTCCTACGACACCAATGCCGGTGAGGCCATGGCGATGGGCGAGCGTACTCCGCTGGCGCTGATTGATTCCCCGGCCTCTGGTCGCATGGCAGTTGGTGAAACCATCACCAACCTGGCAGCAGCACGTATTGGTCAGCTGTCCGATATCAAACTGTCTGCCAACTGGATGTGTGCTGCTGGCCATGCGGGTGAAGATGAAAAACTGTACGACACCGTCAAGGCGGTGGGTATGGAGCTTTGTCCTGAGCTGGGTATCACCATTCCGGTGGGCAAGGATTCCATGTCCATGCGTACCGTTTGGGATGACAATGGCGAGCAGAAGAGCGTAACCGCGCCGATGTCGCTGATCATCTCCGGCTTCGCGCCGGTGCTGGATGCGCGCAAGACACTGACGCCTCAGCTGCGTACCGATAAGGGTGAGACCGACCTGATTCTTCTGGATCTGGGTAATGGTCAGAACCGCATGGGTCTGTCTGCGCTGGCGCAGGTTTATAACGAAGTGGGTCAGAGCGTACCGGACGTGGATGATGCTGAGCTGCTGGCCAACTTCTTTGCCGCCGTTCAGGAGCTGAATGAGCAGGGTCTGATCCTGGCCTACCACGACCGTGCTGATGGTGGTCTGCTGGCAACCATCGCCGAGATGGGCTTCGCTGGTCGCACCGGTGTGGACCTGAATCTGGATCTGCTGGCTGAAGATGCCTCTGAACTGGCCGCTGCACTGTTCAACGAAGAGCTGGGTGCGGTCATCCAGATCCGTCGTGAAGATATGGAAACCGTTCTTAACGAGTTGAACGCGGCAGGTTTGGCTGATGTTGCCAAGGTAGTTGGTACGTTGAATCCGGATCTGCAGCTGAACTGCTTCTTCGATGATGAGGAAGTTTACAGCGCCGATTTGATCCAGCTGCAGCGCTGGTGGGCCGAAACTTCCTTCCGCATCCAGGCGCTGCGTGACAACTCCGAGTGTGCGCAGCAGGAGTTCGATCGTCTGCTGGATCGCGAAGACCCGGGCCTGAACGCCAGCCTGAGTTTCGACCAGAACGAGGATGTGGCAGCTGAGCTGATTGCTTCAGGCGTACGTCCTAAAGTGGCTATCCTGCGTGAGCAGGGCGTAAACGGTCAGGTCGAGATGGCGGCCGCGTTCGATCGTGCCGGCTTCGAGGCGATCGACGTGCATATGAGCGACATCCTCTCCGGTCGTATCACTCTGGATCAGTTCCGTGGTCTGGTTGCCTGTGGCGGCTTCTCCTACGGTGATGTTCTGGGTGCCGGCGAAGGCTGGGCCAAGTCAATCCTGTTCAACACCGTGGCGCGCGAGCAGTTCTCCGCCTTCTTCGAACGTGAAGATACCTTCGCACTGGGTGTATGTAACGGCTGTCAGATGTTGTCCAACCTGCACGAGCTGATTCCGGGTGCCGATCTCTGGCCGCACTTTGTGCGCAACCAGTCGGAGCAGTTCGAGGCTCGTGTGGCGATGGTGGAAGTCGAAGACAGCCCGTCCATCTTCTTGCAGGGCATGGCGGGTTCTCGTATGCCGATCGCTGTGGCTCATGGTGAAGGCCGTGCCGAATTTGAAGATGATGCGCAGCTGCGCATGCTGAACGAATCCGGTACCGTTTCTCTGCGCTATGTGGATAACCGTGGTGATACAGCGACTGTATACCCGGCCAACCCGAACGGCTCACCGCTGGGTATTACCGGTCTCACTACACCGGATGGTCGTGTCACTATCATGATGCCCCACCCTGAGCGTGTCTTCCGTGCAGTGCAGAACTCTTGGGCACCGGATGAATGGTCCGAAGATGGTGCCTGGATGCGCATGTTCCGCAATGCTCGAGTGTGGGTTGGCTGATCAGGCTTTCTTTACACGATGAGAAACGGCAGCTTAGGCTGCCGTTTTTTTTGGTTTTAGGGGATCAGGGTCTGACGTAGCTGAAACCTTGTTGTTGCAGGCGCACAATTTCCGGTAGTCCTGCTTGCACCACATCCTCCGCTTCCACTTCATACAGGTCTTCTCGACCAATATGATAGCCATCCAGAGTGTTGCCGCAGATAATAAAATCTACACCACTGAGTCTCAGTGTATCCAAAGTTATCTGTTTATCGGTATCGTCTTTGGCGGCCATGAAGTATTCAATGGCGCTGCCGTGTACCACGGCTCTCAAATCAATATTGTCTTCGCCAACGGCCTGAATATGATTGGTGATATTGGTAAAAGTGGCTGATAGGCGGGATGGGTCTGCATAATTAATATGGTAGACAACTTTTTGTGCCGGGTAGTTACTTTCGGCCTGAGCGTTCAGGCAAAATGTAAGTAATGCCCAGGCGGCTAGAGTAGCGATTCGCATAAGGCCCTCTTTCCTGGTCTGGAGTATGCATAAAAAAAGCCGGCGCTAAGGCCGGCTTCCTGTAGAGCTAGAGGCGCAGATTACTGCATGCGCTTCTGACCCATGATTTCAACGTCTACACGACGGTCAGGACGCAGGCAAGCAATCAGCTCGGCACCACGGCCGGTGCAGTTTGCAACAGGTGCAGACTCACCCATGAAACCGATAGACATCTTGCTGGCATCAACGCCGGCCTGTTCCAGTTTTGTAGCAACAGCCTGGGCGCGACGCTCAGACAGTTTTTCGTTGTATGCAGCTGAACCGATGAAGTCAGCATAACCAACAAGTTTAACGCTGCTCAGGCTAGCCAGAGAGCCGATATAGTTAACAACGTTGCTAACATCACCAACCTGGGTGCTGTCGAAGTCGAAGTAGAGCGCGAATTTCTTCTCTACGTCAGACATGCTAACCGGAGCCGGAACTGGGGTCGGAGCCGGAGTTACTTCTTCCTTCATGGCAACTACGCCGTCGCAGCCGACTACAGTAGCTTTTTCTTTGCTCCAGGAGCTGGTGTGCCAGCATTCACCGAAGCTGGTGCGCCAGATAGTGTCGCTGGAGTTTACGGCGTAACCCGGTACCCCTGCCTGAGCAGCCGAAGCACCCAGAGCCATCGCCAGTCCAGCAGCCATTACAATCTTTTTCATCGTCATATCCTTGTGCCAGGTGGATGTTCAGATCTACGAACAATATTAGTACATTAAATCTGATAGTGCCTTAATGCCAGCTAAACATCTCACGTACTCATTACAACTGTAAAGTTTACGTGGATTGAGGAGCCAACTGAGTTCAATATTAGCTCAAGGCATTACTTTTTTATACGGTTTTACTGTTACTTTCTGATAAACACCGGCGGAAACATAAGGATCCTTATCGGCCCAGGCCTGTGCATCAGCAAGCGATGCAAACTCGGCAATAACAAGGCTGCCGGTGAAACCGGCAGGGCCGGGATCTTCATTGTCGATGGCAGGGTGAGGTCCGGCAATCAGCAGGCGTCCCTTATCTTTAAGGTCTTCCAGGCGTGCCAAGTGATCGGGGCGTGCTGCCATGCGCTTTTCATGAGTGCCGGGGGCATCTTCTGCCATGATTGCGTAGTACATTTTTATTCCTCCTTATTACTGGGCTGTTCCGGTGCGTGGCGGGCTATATAAACGCCTTGGGCGAGGATAAAAACGAGCGTGCAGCCCAGCATGCCGAATAGTTTGAAGTTAACCCAAGCCTCTTCACTAAGGGTGTATACCACCAAAAGGTTGAGTGCGCCCATCAAGACAAAAAAAGCGACCCAGGCAAGATTGAGGCGACGCCAAACAATAGAAGGAAGCTCAACGGCCTGTCCCATCAGTCGCTCAACAATGGTTTTTTTGCCAATAAACTGGCTGCCAAAAAATGCAGCGGCAAAAAGCAGGTTTACAACGGTCGGCTTCCATTGGATGAAGGCCTTGTTGTCCAGCAGGACAGTAGCCCCGCCAAGAACGATAACCAGTCCAAGGGTTACCAGCTGCATTTTTTCAATTTTATGCGTGGTAAACCAGGTGTAAGCCATCTGAGCCAGCGTTGCTGGTATTAGCACAGCGGTTGCCAAAATGATATCGCCGCTGAATTTATAAACAGCAAAGAATATAATGACAGGAAGAAAGTCGAGTAGTAGTTTCATCGGCCTGCTAATCTGATTGATAAAGTTGTGACTAAGGCGTGCCTCAAAACATGAATGCTGACACCACGAGTACGGATCTGCCCTGTTTTGATCTGCACATGCATAGTACCGCATCGGATGGTGCGCTGTCGCCGCAGGCGTTAGTTGAGCTTGCAAGTCAAAACGGTGTGCGGCTTCTGGCGTTAACCGATCACGATACGCTTGACGGCTTGGGTGAGGCGGCAAAAAAGGCTGCTGATCTGGATATGACCTTTATTCCAGGGGTTGAGTTGACCTGCCTTTGGAGTAAACGCGTTATACATTTATTGGGCCTGAACATTGATCCTTCTCACTCAGGCTGGTCTGCCTATATAGACAGGCTGTCTTGTTTGCGCGACCAGCGGGCTGAAAAAATTGCCTCTCGCCTGGTGGCTAAAGGGTTGCCTGATAATTTACTGCAGTGTGCTCAGGCGTTGTCAGGAGATGGTCAAATTGGACGGCCCCATTTTGCACGCGCATTGCTGGAAGCCGGTGTCGTTAGTAGTGAAAGTGAGGCCTTTGATCGATTTTTGGGTCAGGGAAAGCCGGGCGATGTAAAAGCTGAGTGGCCGGATATGTCTGCGGCAATAAAGCAGGTACAGGATAGCGGTGGTTATGCGCTACTTGCGCATCCGACCAAGTACAATTTGACCTTTTCACGTTTGCGTATTTTGTTGGCTGACATGGCAGCGGTGGGAGTGGATGGTTTTGAAATTGCCTACCCGGGGGTCAGTCAGGAGCAGATAAAGCTATTAATGAGAATTGCTGAGCAGCATGATTTCTTGGTGTCTTCAGGCAGCGATTTTCATACCCCACAACACCGTTGGACTCATCTTGGGCGATTTCCCAGGGTGGATTCCCCGCGTCATTTGATACATTCGCTGCTGGCAAGCAGGAAAGGGTGATGACGGATTTTGAGTATGCAGGAGGCCCTATGAGCCAGTTTTTTCAGATACACCCTGAGAACCCGCAGAAGCGCCTGATTCAGCAGGCGGTAGAAATTATTCGTAATGGTGGGGTGGTTATTTACCCTACAGACTGCGCCTATGCTGTCGGTTGTCATCTTGGCGACAAAAAGGCGGTAGATCGTATTAAACAAATTCGAAACCTGGACGATAAGCATAACTTCACACTGGTATGTGATGACCTGTCTTCCATTGGTACGTATGCAAAGGTTGATAACCAGATTTTTCGGTTGCTGAAAGCGCATACTCCTGGTGCCTATACGTTTATTTTGCCGGCAACGACAGAGGTCCCGCGCCGTTTGTTACATCCCAAACGTCGTACTATCGGTATCAGGGTGCCGGATAATGCGATTGTTTCCGAGTTGCTGTCACACCTTGGAGAACCCATTATGAGTACCTCACTCATATTGCCGGGTGAAGAGTTACCAATGACCGACCCTTATGAGATGCGAGACCTTTTACAGCATCAGGTGGATCTGATTATCGATGGAGGTTATTGCGGCATGGAGGCAACGAGTGTCATTAATATGACTGAAGAGGTGCCTGAAATTATCCGTGAAGGTGCCGGTGATACACAATATTTCAAATAACATGATTCAGATTGTTGAAAAAAACATTATTATGTCGATAATTGATGAAAATGTATTTGAAACGGGCGCTGAAATGACTGACTTTATTAAAACCCTTACACGTAAAAACTCACTTCGTAAGCATTGTGGTGAGCTTTCACTGGCTGAAATCGACAAGGTTATTGCTGATTTGACCGATATTCGCGTTGAAATCGAAGAAACCAAGCGTCGTGAAGAAGAAATTGAACAGGCTAAAAAAGAAAAGGTTGAGCAGATTCAGCGTCTGATGAAAGAAGCTGGAGTCGACCTGGAAGAGCTGAAAAAGGGTATTGAACCTGCTGCAGCGCGTAAAACTGTTAAAGCCAAGTACGTTATTACTGATGCGGCTGGTGAAGAGCACGCTTGGTCAGGACGTGGCCGTACTCCGGTTGCTTTCCGTGAATATATGGATGCTAACAACATCACCAAAGACCAGTTGCCGACAGCTGACTGATCGGGCATCATAGCGTCAATGTAAGCCTCTTTGGGGAAACCTGAAGGGGCTTTTTTTGTTTGGATCTGGATCTGGCTATGGCTGGGTCTTTGGCTAAAAATGAGACGTCAAAATGGAAAATGAAAAGTTACAGAAGGTTTTGGCGCGCTCCGGTATAGGCTCACGTCGTGAGATGGAGCGTTGGATCGAAAGTGGTCGCATCAGTGTCAATGACCAGGTTGCGACCCTGGGGGATCGAATAGGTCCTCAGGATGAGGTGAAGGTAGATGGGAAAGCGGTAGAGCTGACTTTTTCTCAAACCGCTGAACGCCGAATCCTTATTTATAACAAACCTTTGGGGGAGGTGTGTACACGCCATGACCCTGAGGGTCGCCCAACGGTTTTTGATAACCTTCCGCCATTAAAACAGGGGCGCTGGGTGGCGATTGGCCGTCTGGATATTAATACTACAGGCTTGCTGATCTTTACCACGGACGGTGAGCTGGCCAACCGTATGATGCATCCGTCGATGCAGATCGACCGTGAATATGCTGTGCGTGTCTTGGGTGAGGCTGATGAGGCGATGCTGGCTCGGCTGACTCAAGGAGTTCTGCTAGAAGACGGTATGGCGCGCTTTACTGATGTGCGTTTCTTTGATGGTGACGGTGCCAATAAATGGTATCACTGTGTGGTTATGGAAGGGCGTAACCGCGAAGTGCGTCGTTTGTGGGAATCTCAGGGCATGCAAGTAAACCGCTTGAAGCGTGTTCGCTTTGGTCCGGTGTTCTTGCCGAGTGATGTTAAGGTTGGTACTTGGCGTGAGCTGGGTTCTAAAGAGGTTGATCTGCTGTCTCGTGAAGTGGAATTGGACCCGGTCCGTACTCATCGCCCAACGCCGCTGGAATCAGAACGCGAGCAGCGTTTGTATAAGCGTCAGCGTGTCCGTCAGGAAGTAATCAAGGGCCAGACTGAAGACAGCAAACCGCGTACACCCGGTCGTTCGCGCAGCAAGGCTCGCTCGGTTGGGCGTCGTGTTGCCAGCACGGGGCGTGGTCGTCGCGGCTAGGTTGTACTCGTTCCACAGATGAAATTTAAAAAGGGGGCTTTGCCCCCTTTTTTTACGAATGTGCCAAGTGTGTATCGATTGTGTCAGGCAGATCCATCGCCTTGAGCGTCAATGGATTGACCGTTAATCGCGCGACTGTCCGGACCCATCAGGTATAGGTAGACCGGCATGATCTCCTCGGGAGTAGGGTTGGTTGCCGGATCTTCGGCGGGGTAGGCGTAGGCGCGCATGTTGGTTCGGGTAGCTCCTGGGTTAATGGCGTTCACGCGAATGTTGGACTGATTTTCCAGTTCGTCAGCGAGCACTTCCATCATCCCTTCGGTGGCGAATTTGGACACGGCATAGGCACCCCAATATGCACGCCCTTTGCGTCCCACTCCAGACGAAGTAAATACGACTGAAGCATCGGCGGAGTGCTGCATCAGGGGGAGAAGGCTTTGTGTCATTAAAAATGGGGCGTGAACGTTCACGCGCATCACCTGCTCCCAGGTGATCGGGTCATAATTTTCCAACGGTGTGCGCATGCCCAGTAATCCCGCATTGTGGAGTACTCCGTCCAAGCGTCCAAACTCGTCGTACAGCTTGTTGCTGACTTCGATGTAGTCGTGCTCGGTGGCGGTATCCAGGTTCATGGGGATGATGGCAGGCTGTGGGTGTCCAGCCGCTTCAATTTCATCGTACACCGCTTCCAGCTTTTCAAGCGTGCGTCCCAGCAGGACAACGGTTGCACCATGAGCGGCGAATGATTTGGCTGCAGCGCGGCCAATACCGTCACCGGCACCCGTCACCAGAATGATACGGTCCTGCAGCAGATCGTTGCGGGCGCTGTAATTAAACATCCTTGACTCCTTAACAACAGTCGGTGAAGCAGCTCAGTGTGCTTGTAAAATAGAGTGTAGCAGGGGGCGTAAGTCTTCGGGGGTCTCGCAAATATGATCGCCGCCCCAGTCTGCACAGCATTCGCCTTCGTTCAAATAGCCCCAGGCTGCAGAAATGGTGCGCATGCCAGCGGCACGCCCAGCCTCAATGTCTCGAATATGATCGCCAATATAGATGCTGTCTTCAGGGTGGCAGTCCAGCTGTTGGCATGCCAGCAGCAAGCCTTCAGGATCGGGTTTGGTATGGGCGACCTGTTCTGGGCAGATAACGCTTTGACACTGGCCCATGCCCAGCTGGATTAGCAGGGGGTGGGTGAAGCGCTCTGGCTTGTTGGTCACTATCCCCCAAGGAGTGTTTTGAGATTCCAGCCAGGCAATGAGTTCGCTGATGCCATTGAATGTCTGGCTTTGTACGTACTCGGTATCGGCGTAATCATCCAGGAACTGTTGATGCAGAGTGGCGAACTCGGGATGGTCCTGCTCAATCTGAAAGGCATGGCGGACCATGGCACGGGCGCCATTGGAAACCTGGGATCTCAGGCTTGAATAGCTGATCGGCGGGGCCCCGCGCTTTTCAAGCATGCGGTTTATGATGCGGTGAAAATCGCGGGCGGTATCCAGAAGGGTGCCGTCCAGATCAAAGAGCACGGCGGTGCGCTTGGCTGTCATTTAAGCGCCCTTTTGGCAGGCCAGCATGTAATTGACATCTACGTCTTCGGGGTCGAGGCGATACACCTTGGTGAGCGGGTTATAGACCAGTCCGGTCATTTCCAGTGATTCCAGACCGGCTGCGCGCACCCAGCTGCCCAGCTCGGCGGGGCGGATGAATTTGTTGAAGTCATGGGTGCCATTCGGAACCAGCTTGAGTATCCGTTCAGCACCTAAAATGGCAAATAAGTAGCTTTTGGGGTTTCGGTTAAGTGTAGATAGAAACAGACGGCCGCCGGGTTTGAGTAGACGTGCGCAAGCGTTAACAACGGATGCAGGGTCCGGGACGTGTTCCATCATTTCCATGCAGGTCACCAGGTCAAAGCTCTCGGGCATTTCATCGGCCAAGGCTTCTACAGTAATCTGGCGGTAGTTGATTTTGACGCCGCTCTCAAGTCCATGCAGTTTAGCTACCTTTAGTGGCGCTTCACCCATATCAATACCGGTGACCTCGGCGCCCCGTTGTGCCATGGCTTCGGAGAGAATGCCGCCACCACAGCCCACATCCAGAACCTTCTTGCCGGCAAGGCTGCCCAAACGGTCTATAAAGTCGACCCGCAACGGGTTGATGTCGTGCAGGGGTTTGAACTCGCTGTCACGGTCCCACCAGCGGCTGGCCAGTTCCTCAAATTTGGCGATCTCGCTTGGGTCCAGGTTTAGCCCGGCATCCTGTTTCATGATCTTTGCCTTTGCTCCAGAATTCGAATGGGCGCATTCTATCACTATGGTTAGAGGCGCGGAAATCAACCGGTTCCGCAGTTGTATTCAGGAGTGTGCATGATCGGTTTTTGGAAAAGCAAAAATACGGAAGTTGTGATGCCTCGGGTAGAGAGTAATGTTGCAAAAAGTGAGGCGTTTGGGCTGTCGGAGTCAGCAAGGATTGAGCTGATTAATCAAGCTCAGCATCTGACCTTGTCCGCGGGGCAGGCGCTGGCAGATGTGTTGGCGCCTAAGCAGTTGCCGGAAACAGAGGTGTTGCTGTTAATCCAAACCGGTGCAGTGGTGCTTGATATCAGTGAGAATACGCCCTCTGTTGAAGTTGGGGGCGGGCAGGTGTTGGCTTGTGGTGGCAAAGGGTGTCCCTTTCTGCCGCGTTTGCACGTGGCGCAGCCCACGGTCTTGCTCTGTGTAACAACCTCCGCCCTGGGGCAGGTTCGCGAGAGTACTCAGTTAAGTTTGCTGCGCCAAAGTCGTACGCTGACAGCGGAGCTTAATGCCGAACTTTATACTGCCGTAGATAAGGCTGAAGCGCGTTATCAGCAATTGGCTGATGTGTTGTTCAGGTCAATGGAGACGGGAGAGGTTCAGTTTGCTGAATCGGAGGCTGTCACTCAGGTTGTGAAACGAATCCCACGCCTGCCGCTCGCAAGTGTGGAGCTGTTACATCGGCTCATGGATGAAAAGAGTACACATGCACAGATTGCAGAGCTTGTGCATCAAGATCCTGCGCTGACCGCGCAGTTGCTTAAGGCGATCAATTCCCCTGCCTACAGTCTCGGGCAAAGTGTTACTGATGCATCTCAGGCTGTAAGTCTTCTTGGGTTTGAGGGTGTATATCAAATCATTATGGCGGAAAGTCTGCGTAAGTCCTTGCCGGATAGCGAGCAGTTCCGTAACAGTTACCAGCGAGCGTTGATGTTGTCTCATATTGCTTTTGCGCTGGCGCAGGCAACAGGTAAGGGGCGTCCTGCCGAGATGAGTACCATTGCGCTTTTGCATGATCTCGGCCGTGTTGTGATTGCACTCTTGGTGCGTCAAAACCCTTCATTCAAGGGTGTTATTCGTCAGGTTCACCCGGGTGTGGTCGGTGCGCGTCTGCTCAAGGACTGGCAGTTGCCGGAAACGGTGTGGCGCGCCATTGAGGTGCAGCACTATCCCGAGTTTGCCATGCCCGAGCGACTACCTGAGTCCCAGCAAGTTCCGGCAGCGTTGCTCTATCTTTCGGGCTGGCTGTTGGATGCTGTTCAGCAGCGAGATGTTTCACCGCTATTTATTCGGGAATATCAGCGTGTGTTGGGTATGAAGTCGATGGATGTAGATATTTGCTGGGAGCAGATGATCAAGCCGCGCTTGAAGCAAAGGCGCAATGCCTTGCCTGCCGCTCTGAAAAGTTGGCTGGATTAAACAGATTAAGCATACGGATCAACGCTTGGTAGGCGTGAATTGATGTGCGCTGTGGTATACTCCCGCAGTTTACAGGCGCGTCATCAGGGCGTGCTGGAGTACCGGATCAAGGAAAGCTGCGCGAATGGGTGATTTAGCCAAAGAAGTTCTGCCAGTCAATATTGAAGACGAGCTGAAACAGTCCTACCTCGATTACGCTATGAGTGTAATCGTTGGCCGAGCTCTGCCGGATGTGCGTGACGGCCTAAAACCCGTTCATAGGCGTGTTCTCTTCGCCATGAACGAACTCAGCAACGACTGGAACAAACCGTACAAGAAGTCGGCCCGTGTGGTCGGTGACGTGATCGGTAAGTACCACCCGCACGGCGACAGCGCCGTGTACGACACCATCGTGCGTATGGCGCAGGATTTCTCCATGCGCTACATGCTGGTGGATGGTCAGGGTAACTTCGGTTCTGTCGATGGTGACTCTGCGGCCGCTATGCGTTACACCGAAATTCGCATGGCCAAAATCTCGCATCAGTTGCTGGCTGACCTGGATAAGGAAACGGTAGATTTCGTCGACAACTACGACGGCACCGAGAAAATCCCGGCAGTTCTGCCGACGCGAGTTCCGAACCTGCTGGTTAACGGTTCGGCCGGTATTGCCGTAGGTATGGCAACCAATATCCCGCCGCACAACCTGGGTGAAATCGTCAAAGGCTGTATCGAGTTGATCGATAACCCGGACATCAGTATTGACGAATTGATGGAGTCCATCCCGGGGCCTGACTTTCCTACCGGTGGCATTATTAATGGTCGTGCAGGTATTCTGCAGGCCTACCGTACTGGCCGTGGCCGTATCTACGTGCGTGCGCGTCACCATGTGGAAGAGCACCCCAAAAATGGTCGCCCGGTACTGGTTATCACCGAGATTCCTTACCAGCTCAACAAGGCGCGCTTGATTGAAAAGATCGCTGAGCTGGTTAAAGAGAAAAAGATTGAAGGTATCAGCGAGCTGCGCGATGAGTCCGATAAGGATGGTATGCGCATCGTGATCGAACTGCGTCGCGGTGAAGTGCCCGAGGTGGTGATCAACAACTTGTTTACCCAAACTCAGTTGCAGAGTGTGTTTGGTATCAACATGGTTGCGCTGGTTGATGGCCAGCCGAAGATTCTGGATCTGAAGTCGATTCTGGAATGCTTCGTCCGTCATCGTCGCGAAGTTGTGACCCGTCGTACCGTATTCGAACTGCGCAAGGCACGTGAGCGTGGACATGTGTTGGAAGGTCTGGCAATTGCGCTGGCCAATATCGATGCGGTAATTGAACTGATCAAGAAGTCCCCGACCCCGGCTGAAGCTAAAGAGCGCTTGATTGAAACCGCCTGGGTTCCGGGTGATGTCACCGAGATGCTGGAGCGCGCAGGTGAAAATGCTTGCCGTCCGGAAGATCTTGAGCCGCAGTACGGCATGCATGACGGCCGTTATTACCTGTCACCCGTTCAGGCGCAGGCGATTCTGGATTTGCGTCTGCACCGTTTGACCGGCCTGGAACATGAAAAGCTGATCGCTGAATACCGCGAGCTGCTGGAGAAAATCGCTGAGCTACTGCATATCCTGGGCTCTTACGAGCGTCTGATGGAAGTGATTCGTGAAGAACTGGATGCGTTGGTCGCCGAATACGCGGATGAGCGTCGTACCGAAATCCAGGCTTCCATGCAGGATTTGACCGTTGCAGACCTGATCACCGAAGAAGATATGGTGGTGACCATTTCCCACGCGGGCTATGCCAAAACTCAGCCACTGACTGACTATCAGGCTCAGCGCCGAGGCGGTAAGGGCAAGTCGGCAACCGCGATGAAGGATGAAGACTTCATCGAGCATCTGCTGATCGCCAATACTCACGATACCGTGCTTTGCTTCACCAATCTCGGCAAAGTGTACTGGCTGAAAGTGTATGAAATTCCGCCAGCATCCCGTGCCTCCCGTGGTCGTCCGGTGATCAACATTCTGCCGCTGGCTGAAGGCGAGTCGATCAGTACTATCTTGCCGGTTAAAGAGTTTGATCCTGAGCGTTTCATTTTCATGGCGACAGCAAACGGCACAGTGAAGAAGACTCCGCTGGATGCTTTCTCGCGCCCACGTAGCACTGGCCTGATCGCGCTGGATATTGTTGAAGGCGATCGCCTTATTGGTGCCACACTGACCGACGGTCAGGATGATGTCATGCTGGTAACCAGTGCTGGCAAGGCAATTCGTTTTAATGAAAACGATGTGCGTGCCATGGGCCGTACCGCGCGCGGTGTTCGAGGTGTGAAACTGGATGATAGTGCCCAGGTGATCTCGCTGATGGTGCCTCAGGCCGGTGGTCAGGTATTGACCGCGTCCGAGAACGGCTACGGCAAGAAAACCTCTGTAGACGAGTTCCCGCTTCGTGGTCGCGGTGGTCAGGGTGTGATTGCCATGCAATGCACTGAGCGTAATGGTCAGCTCGCGGGTGCGGTTCAGGTCTTTGACGGTGATGATGTCATGCTGATCAGCAACCGAGGCACGCTGGTACGTACTCGTAGTGGTGAAATTTCAAGTCTGGGTCGAAATACCCAGGGCGTAATGTTGATTCGCCTGGCTGAAGAAGAAGCCCTGGTGGGTATCGCGCGCATCGAAGAACCCGACGAAGAAGAGGGTGAAGACGCTGTAATTGAGGGTGCCGTTGTTGTGGGCACCGAAAGCGAAGCCTCAGGCACAGAACGTGCTGAAACCGATGCAGCGGGCGATGATGCTGACGATGCCGGTACTACTGAAGACTGATTATTGAGTTTGGAAGTTGAAGCTGAAATGACACGCAAATTTAACTTCAGTGCTGGCCCTGCCGCACTGCCGGAAGAAGTGTTGCTACAAGCGCAGGCAGAACTGCTGGATTGGCAGGGCGCAGGCCTCTCTATTATGGAAATGAGCCACCGCAGCTCCGAGTATGTCGGTGTTGCAACTCAGGCTGAGCAGGACTTGCGTGAACTGATGCAAGTTCCTGAGAATTACAAAATCCTGTTCCTGCAGGGCGGTGCCACGGCTCAGTTTGCCATGGTGCCTATGAACCTGCTGCGCGGTTCGCAGTCTGCTGACTATATCAATACCGGTATCTGGTCCAAGAAGGCGATCAGTGAAGCCAAGCGTTACTGCAACGTGAATGTGGCGGCCAGTGTTGAAGCCAATAATTTCACATCTGCTCCTGCTCAGTCTGAACTGAAGTTGGATCCTAACGCCGCCTACCTGCACTACACCACTAATGAAACCATTGGTGGTGTGGAGTTTGATTACATTCCAGATTCCGGGAATGTTCCTTTGGTTGCTGATATGTCATCTGACATTCTGTCCGCACCTGTGGACGTCAGTCGCTTTGGTCTGATCTACGCAGGTGCTCAGAAGAACATCGGTCCTGCTGGTCTGACGGTGGTCATCGTGCGTGATGATCTGATTGGTCAGACGCTTCCGGGCACGCCGAGCATGTACGACTACAAGTTGCATGCCGATGCTGATTCCATGAACAATACACCGCCTACCTTTGGCTGGTATCTGGCAGGTCTGGTATTCCAATGGATCAAGCGTCAGGGCGGGGTAGAAGCCATTGCCGAGATCAACCGTCGTAAGGCTGCCAAGCTTTATGCTGCGATTGATGGTAGTGATTTCTACGCAAACCCTGTAGCCATTAACAACCGTTCCATCATGAACGTGCCTTTTACGCTTGCGGATACGGCCCTTGAGGGGCGCTTCCTTGAGTTGGCTGAGGCCGAGGGGCTGTTGAACCTTCAGGGTCACCGCTCTGTTGGTGGTATGCGTGCCAGCATTTACAACGCCGTGCCTGAAGCAGCAGTAGATGCTCTGATTGATTTCATGCAGCGTTTCGAGAAAGAGCAGGCTTGATATGAGTGATCAGTCTCCCGCCGCGGATGCACAGGAAGCGGAGCTGAGATTTCTGCGCGACCGTATCGACAGTGTTGATCGCCAGATTCACCAGCTGCTGAATGATCGGGCTCGCCTGGCTCAGTCAGTAGCTGAAGTGAAAGAGCGCTATCGTCAAGGCGATGAGCTACCTGTGTTTTATCGTCCCGAGCGAGAGGCTCAGGTGTTGCGTGCCGTGATGGCGCGCAATGAGGGGCCGCTGGCGGATAAAACAGTAGCACGCCTGTTCCGTGAGGTGATGTCCGTATGTCTGGCACTTGAAGAACCGCTTGAAGTGGTATTTCTGGGGCCAGAAGGGACTTTTACTCAACAGGCCGCTCAGAAGCACTTTGGCCAGTCAGCACGCTGTCGCGTGCTGACCAGTCTTGACGCAGTGTTCAATGCGGTGCAAGGCGGTGAAGCACATTATGCAGTCGTTCCCATCGAGGTCGAGGACGCCGGGTTGATTCGTCATACCCTGGACCTGTTTCGTCGTTTTGATCTGTATATCTGTGGTGAGGTTGAGCTGGCGCCTGCGGTGTCCTCTGAGGCTACATCCCGCTGTCCACGTTTCCTGGTCGTAGGGCGTGATGCCATAGGTCCTAGCGGTGAGGACAAAACCTCGCTGCTGCTGGAGTGTCGTGATGAAGCGGGTGCCTTGCACGAGTTGCTGGCTCCTTTCCATCGTCGTCAGATCAGCCTGACCCGTCTGGAGACCCGCAGCAGTGGGGAGCATGATTGGCAGACCCTGTTCTATATCGACTTCGAAGGTCATGTTTCTGAACCGCACATCAGTGAACTCATGACCGAGCTGAAGCAGCTGGATGTGAGCGTCAAATTCCTGGGGTCTTACCCCAAGGCTGTACTCTAACAGCTTAAAAATAGCCTTACTCAGAAGAAGGATGCCTGCACATGTCGTGTGATCTGAAGGCACTTGCAACACGCGGGGTGCAAGGCTTGCACCCATACGAAGCTGGCAAGCCGGTTGATGAACTGGAACGCGAGCTGGGAATCAGGAACATTATCAAGCTTGCAAGCAATGAAAACCCCTTGGGGCCCAGCTCCAAGGCTGTTGCAGCGGTTCAGGCTGTTATGTCTGAGGCGGCTCGTTACCCTGACAGCAACGGTTTTCGGCTTAAGCAGGCTCTGCATCGCCATTATGGCGTTGCACCGGACCAGCTGACTTTGGGCAATGGCTCCAATGATGTGCTGGAGCTGATTGCGCGCGCTTTCCTTAATCCGGGGGACGAAGTAGTGTTCTCCGAGTACGCCTTTGCAGTCTACCCCATCGTTACACAGGCTTGCAGCGCCACGGCTGTAGTGGCACCAGCGCATGAGTATGGCCATAACCTTCAGGCAATGGCGGAAGCGATCAGTGACAAAACCCGACTGATCTTCATTGCCAATCCCAACAACCCAACCGGTACTGCCTTGCAGAAGGATGAACTGGTCGCGTTTTTGGATGCCGTACCCGAAAATGTGATTGTGGTGTTGGATGAAGCCTATACCGAATACGTAACGGATACTGATTTCCCCAACGGCTTGGCGCTTCTGCCGAGTTACGCCAATCTGGTCGTGACACGTACCTTTTCCAAAGCCTGGGGGCTAGCGGGCTTGCGCATTGGTTTTGCGGCCGCTTGTGCCGATATTACGGATCTGCTCAATCGCGTCCGTCAGCCATTTAATGTGTCTGAGTTGGGACTGGTTGCTGCCGAAGCCGTATTGGATGACACAGAATACCTGCAGAAAAGTTTGGAAGTGAACCAGTCCGGCTTGAAACAGCTTGAAGAAGGGCTTATTGCTCAAGGCCTTGGTTTTATTCCGTCTTTTGGCAACTTCATTACGGTAGATGTGGCGCGACCGGCGCTGCCAGTGTTTGACGCACTGTTACGTGAAGGGGTGATTGTACGTCCGCTGGGTGGCTATCAGATGCCCAATCACCTGAGGGTGACAGTGGGCTTGCCTGAAGAAAATGACCGTTTTCTGCGTGCCCTGAAGCAGGTGTTGGCGTGCTGAGTTACTCCTCTCAATCGAAGTACCCGATAAAACGTGTTTTGGTGATTGGTCTTGGGCTCATTGGCGGTTCCTTTGCCAAAGCATTGAAAACACGCTCTTGTGTGGAAGAGGTTGTAGGTGCCGATCGCAACCTTGATGAGTGCCGTCTAGGCCTGGATCTGGGGGTGATTGACCGGGTTGCAGAGGACCTGTCGGTGGAGGTCGGTTTGGCCGATCTGGTTGTGCTTGCCGTGCCAGTAAAAGCGATGGAAACGGTGTTGGCTGAGATTAAGCCTCATCTTCGTCTGCAGACGCTGGTCACCGATGTGGGTAGTACCAAAACCAATCTGGTAACAGCTGCTCGCTCTATTTTTGGTCGGCTGCCACCTACTTTTATACCGGGGCACCCAATCGCAGGGGCCGAAAAAAGCGGTGTGCGAGCTTCAGATGCGGATCTGTTCGAACGCCATAAGCTGATCCTAACCCCTCTGCCTGAAACTGACCCTGATGCAACGCTGGAACTTGCACGTCTTTGGCAGGCAGTGGGGGCCGAAGTGTTGCAGATGGAAGTCGAGCGGCATGATGAAGTCTTGGCTGCGACGAGTCATTTACCCCACCTGTTGGCGTTCTCTCTAGTCGATACCCTTGCGCGTGAAGAAGAAAATCTCGATATCTTCCGTTACGCCGCTGGCGGCTTTCGTGACTTCACCCGCATTGCGGCGAGTGATCCCACTATGTGGCACGACATCTGTATTGCAAACCGTGGCGCTATTCTGGCGCAGATCGACCGTTATACAGAAGGAGTGGCGCGCTTGAGAGCGGCCGTGGATGGCGGTGACAGCGAATCCCTTTTGGGAATCTTTACACGGGCTAAGGCTGCCCGCGACCACTTTACTCGTCTGATCAACAAGTCCGGCTATTCATCGAATGATCATATGGCCGGTGTAAGCTTGCGCGCCCAGAGCACTAAGCAAATCAATGGCCAGATCAGTCTGCCTGGCGATAAGTCGATTTCACAGCGTGCGATTATCCTGGCGTCGCTTGCCGAAGGGGTGACGGATATCACCGGCTTCCTGGAGAACGAAGACAGCTTGGCAACTCTGCAGGCGCTTCGTGATATGGGAGTTGTGATCGAAGGGCCGCACCAGGGGCAGGTTCGGGTCTTTGGTGTGGGTTTGAATGGCCTTCAGCCACCAACGGGGCCCTTGTATCTTGGACACTCGGCAACGGCCATGCGCTTGCTGGCAGGTGTGTTGGCAGCCCAGCCATTTGATACGGAACTCTTCGGCGACGAAGCGCTGAGTAAGCGCAACATGACGCGCGTTACTGATCCTCTGTGCGCTATGGGGGCTCAGATTGAAACCAGTGAAACGGGTGGTGCTCCCTTGAGAATCAAGGGCGGGCAGTCGCTGAGGGGGATTGATTACACCTTGCCGATGCCAAGTGCGCAGGTAAAGTCTGCCTTGTTGCTGGCGGGACTCTGGGCTGAAGGTGAAACGCGAATTCATGAGCCGGTTCAGACGCGTGACCATACTGAGCGGATGCTGGCGGCTTTTGGCGCGGATGTGGCAACGGATACGATGAGTATTTCGATTAAGGCGCCGCGTGCGTTAAAGGCTACGCGTTTGTCTGTTCCCAGGGATATTTCCTGGGCGGCGCTTTGTGGTATTGCGGTTGCCAATACCGAAGCAGGTGTGTTGGAACTGGATGCTGTTGGCGTTAACGCGACCCGAACCGGTGCGATCGAAGTATTGCAACAAATGGGGCTGGATCTGAAACTGGAGCCACAAGAGGAGCAGGCCGGGGAGCCAGTTGCGCGGCTGAGTATTCAGGCCGGTACCGGTTTACGACCGGTTAACGTGGGGGCTGAGGTCCTGTCCCGTGCTATGGATGAACTACCCTTGCTGCTGGTTGCGGCTACGCAAGCCGAGGGCGTCAGCCATTTTAGTGGCTTAAGCCGATTAAGACACAAAGAAGAAGACCCCATAGGCCGAACAGTCGCATTTTTACGAGCGCTGGGTATTGATGTCGAAGAAAGTGCTGATGAGGTTGTAGTGACTGGTTCACCTATAGTTGGAGGGCAGGTCGAAACAGGCGGCTCGCTGCGTGCGGGTATGGCAGCACTTGCGCTTGGGCTCTGCTCCACAGAACCGTTTTTGATAGACCGTTGCGGCAGCTTGCTCGCCGCCTGTCCGGACTTTGTCGAGCAGGCGCAGCGAGCAGGATTGATAGTGCATAAGGAGGAGGACTGATGTCCATCCAAAACAACGAAGTTTCAGTAATCGCTGTCGATGGCCCAAGTGGTTCAGGTAAGGGGACTATTTGCCGTTTGCTGGCGCGAGAATTAGGTTGGGATTTACTGGATAGTGGCGCGCTATATCGTTTGACTGCGCTTGCTGCTCGGCATCATGGCGTTGCTCTGGATGATGTTGAAGCACTTGAGGTGCTGGCGGCTCATCTGGATGTCAGCTTTAAGCCCCAGGAAAACGGTGAAACCCAGATCGTACTCGAAGGTGAGGAAGTTACCCACACGATTCGTAATGAGCGTGTGGGAAAGGATGCCTCCATCGTAGCGGCGCTGGGGCCCGTGCGCGATGCTTTGTTGAGTCGTCAGCGTGACTTTGCACATGCGCCGGGACTAGTGGCTGATGGTCGTGATATGGGTACGGTTGTGTTCCCTGAAGCCAAATTGAAAATCTATCTCGATGCCAGTGCAGAAGAACGTGCTCAACGCCGTTATAAGCAGTTGATTAGCAAGGAACCCGGTGCTAGCCTTGATGATATATTGAACGATATTAAAGCGCGTGACGACCGCGACATGAACCGCGCCGTTGCGCCTCTTAAGCCTGCGCCGGATGCTGTCAGGCTCGATACGACATCAATGACCATTGATGAAGTGTTGCAGTCTGTACTGGATGAAGCCAGGCACAGAGGGCTGCGCTAATGTAGCCAGCCACATGTGGGGAAGGAACGGTAATGAGCGAAAGTTTTGCGGACCTGTTTGAAGAAAGTCTAAAAGAGCTGGATATGGCGCCCGGGTCCATTGTGACGGGCACCGTGGTGGCGATCGACAACGATTATGTCACCGTAAATGCCGGCCTCAAATCTGAAGGCGTTATCCCTCTGGAGCAGTTCCGTGACGACGAGGGCGCATGCTCGTTGCAGGTCGGCGACGAGGTTCGAGTGGCTTTGGAGTCACTGGAAGACGGCTTTGGTTCTACTGTCCTTTCCCGCGAGCGTGCCAAACGCATCGAATCCTGGGAGGTCCTGGAAAAGGCCTTCGAAGATGGTGAAATCGTTACCGGGCATATCATTGGCCGCGTACGAGGTGGCTTAACCATCAATGTTCAGGGGCTCAATGCCTTCCTGCCAGGGTCTCTGGTTGATATTCGCCCCTTGCGGGATACCGCGCATCTGGAAGGCCAGGAGCTCGAATTCCGCATTGTTAAACTCGATGCGCGAAGCAACAATCTGGTTGTATCCCGTCGCGCAGTGCTTGAAGATGCTTACAGCAAAGAGCGCGAGAAACTGCTGGAGAAGATGGAAGAAGGGCTGGTGGTCAAGGGTGTGGTCAAGAACCTCACCGACTACGGTGCTTTCATCGACTTGGGCGGTATCGACGGTCTGCTGCATATCACTGATATTGCCTGGAAGCGTGTCAAGCATCCAAGTGAAGTCCTGAACGTTGGTGACGAAATCGATGTGAAGGTGCTCAAATATGATGCTGATCGCAAGCGTGTTTCTCTGGGTCTGAAACAGCTGCAGGAAGACCCCTGGACCAAGCTTATTGGCGAATACACTGTGGGCTCCAAGGTCAGCGCCAAGGTTACCAATCTTACCGATTATGGTTGCTTCGCCGAAATCAGTACCGGTGTTGAAGGCTTGGTCCATGTATCCGAAATGGACTGGACCAACAAGAATATTCACCCTTCCAAGGTAGTCCAGGTCGGTGACGAAGTTGAGGTCATGATCCTTGATATCGACCAGCAGCGTCGGCGAATTTCGCTGGGTATGAAACAGTGCCAGACCAATCCATGGGAAGCTTTTGCAACCACTCACAGCAAGGGTGATACCGTCAGCGGACGTGTGCGTTCCATTACTGACTTTGGCGTTTTCATCGGTCTTGACGGTGGTATTGACGGACTGGTTCATCTGTCAGACCTCTCTTGGGATCTGTCAGGTGAAGAAGCGATGAAGTCCTACACCAAAGGTGATGAAGTTGAAGCACTGGTGTTGTCTGTTGATCCGGAGCGTGAACGTATTGCGTTGGGCATTAAACAGTTGAACTCTGATCCTTTTGCGCAGTTTGCATCTGAGCATCCAAAAGGCACCATCGTGAATGGCACATTGATTGATGTCAGTGCCAAGCAGGCAATCGTCGAGCTGACTGAGGGTGTTGAAGGCGTTTTGAAAGTGGCAGAGTTGTCTCAGGATCACACAGACGACTTGACCGCTGAGTTGAAGACCGGTGACAGCATTGAAGCCGCCATCCTCAGTATCGACCGTCGTAACCGTACGATCAATCTGTCCGTGCGCCAGATGGAGCGCGAGCAGACCAAACAGGCAATTCAGTCTGTGCGTGAACAGGAAAGTGTCGCCCCGACAACAATCGGGGACCTGATCAAGCAACAGATGAACAAGCAGGATTCCTGATTATCCACTTGTCTAACGGCCGTCAGCCTCACCGGCTGATGGCCGCTGGTCGGAACCGGAGGTGTTATGACCAAGTCGGAATTGATCGAACGTTTAATCGACAGCCACCCCGAACTCTCGGTAAAAGATGTGGAGTTGGCCGTTAAAACCATGCTTGATCACATGACCGATGCTCTCTCAACGGGAGAGCGCATAGAGATCAGAGGATTTGGCAGTTTTTCCCTCCACTATCGTGCGCCACGCATGGGACGTAACCCCAAGACTGGTGAAGCAGTGCCACTGACTGCCAAGTTTGTGCCGCATTTCAAACCGGGTAAAGAACTGCGTGATCAGGTGAACGATGGGTTGAAGGATGGCTTTTAGGGCCTGTACACCCATTCTACTCTAGAGGAAATAGCTTTGAACTGGTTGAAAAACCTTATCGTGATACTGCTCGGCCTGGTGCTGCTGGGAGTTGGTGTCCTGTTCACCATTCACAATACAACCCCGGTGAGTATTGATCTGGTGTTCTTTACTTTACCTGAGGCCAGTTTGTCACTGTGGTTGATCGCGGTGTTTGTACTTGGAAGTGTGTGTGGCATGGTATTGAGCGGTTTCGCACTGTTTGGGCTGAAATCGCGTCTACGCTCCTCGCGTCGCAAGGAAAATGCGTACCGTAAGGAACTGGATCAATTACGTACCGCAGGACTTAAAGACAGCCATTAAGATGCTTGCAGACTATCTGCTGATTATCCCGCTGTTTCTGGCTGTCGCGGCGGGGTGGTTACTCGGAAAGCGGGCTTCTAAGCCTAGATTGTCGCCTCCAAGGCCTCGTGAGACTCAGTTGTCACAGGAGTATTTCACTGGCCTTGATTACCTGATGAACGAGCAAACGGATGAAGCGATCGAAAGCTTCATCCGTGCGCTTGAAATCAATTCAGATACAGTGCCAGCTCATTTAGCCTTGGCTAAATTGTTCCGCCGTAAGGGGGATATTGACCGAGCGGTAGGAATTCACCAGCGTCTTTTGGCCCGTCCGGACCTCAGTCAAAGCGATTTCATTCATATCCAAATGGCACTGGCAAAAGATTACCAGGCATTGGGGCTTCTGGATCGTGCTGAAAACCTTCTGCATGATATTATTCGCCAATCCGAAGATGTGGTTCAGAGAACTCAGGCTCAACTTAGTTTAATCAAGCTGTACGCGCAGGAGCGCGAGTGGCTGCAGGCACTGACTGTCGCCCGGCAAATGTCGTCAGGCAGTTTGGAAGCAATACGGCCTGAATTGGCACATTATAATTGTGAACTTGCCGTACAGTGCTTTGCCTCAGGTGATAATGCGGCTGCTGAAAGTCATCTGCGGGACGCGCTACGCCAGGATGCACGCTGCTGTCGGGTCAACCTGCTCAGGGCAGAACAACAGCAGCGTGATGGGCAATGGTTGCAGGCGATCAAATCACTGCAGAGAATTTTTCTGCAGGATCCTCGTCTTGTATCTGAAACCCTGACCCCTATGAGAGTGTGCTTCACAGAGCTGGACAGGCTGGACGAGTACGAGGATTACTTGCGACAGTGCTTGGCCGAAGCCCCTTCAGCTAGTGTGATTATTGAGCTTTCCGAGCAAATCCGGGAGCGAGACGGGGAGCAGGCGGCAGGACTCTTTTTGACCGAAGAGTTGCGCAAGCACCCTACGGTTAAAGGGTTTAATCGGCTGATCGATCTACATCTTGCGTATGGTTCCAGCAGTGCTCAGCAAAGCTTGACCGTTTTACGTGGTTTGACGGGGCAGCTGGAGCAAAGCAAACCGAAATATCAATGCAACCAGTGCGGCTTTTCTGGGCAGGTATTGTACTGGCAATGTCCGTCATGCCGTCACTGGGGTTCAACCGGGCCAATCCAAGGGCTTGAAGGTGAGTGAGAGAAAGAATGACTATTGATGATAAGCGTATAATTGTAGCCTTGGACTATCCCGATGCTGAGCAAGCGTTGGCTATGGCGCGTCAGCTGGACCCGAAGCTGTGTCGGGCAAAGGTTGGTAAGGAGTTGTTTACTCGTTGTGGGCCTGCCATTGTCGAATCCCTGCATGCGCTCGGTTTTGAAGTGTTTCTTGATCTGAAGTTTCACGACATTCCAAACACTACGGCTCGAGCAGTCCGCGCGGCAGCTGAAATGGGGGTTTGGATGGTAAATGTGCATGCTTCCGGTGGCACACGCATGATGGCAGCAGCGCGGGAGCAATTGGAGCAGGTGCGCGATAATCGTACCTTGCTGATCGCTGTGACCGTGTTGACCAGCATGCAGCGAGAGGACCTGGTTGAGATTGGTTTGAATGTAGATCCCATGGATCATGTCGTTCGATTGGCCAAGCTTACACAATCCGCTGGTTTGGACGGCGTCGTCTGTTCGGCACAGGAAGTTGCGGCGATTCGTGAAGCAGTGGCCGGCGAGTTTGCGCTGGTAACGCCGGGGATTCGTCCTGCTGACAGCGAGCGTGGTGATCAGCAGCGCATCATGACGCCTGAGCAGGCAATCCTGACAGGAAGTGATTATCTGGTTATCGGGCGGCCAATTACTCAAGCGGCTGTGCCGGTTGAGGCAGCCCAGCGCATCCAGCTGGAAGTAGCTCAGGCGTTGCAAGCAAGGGCTTGAGTTCCGCATGTGCTGAGGTTAAGCTGATTGAGCTGGCTAAGGAATAGCCAGCTCAATATCGACAGCAAAAGGACTTAGTCATGCTTAAACCTCTCTTTCGCGCTGCTATCCTGGCGGCAACCGTTATATTTTCCCCTCTTACAATTGCTGCTGAGCCAGTAAATATCAATAAGGCATCTGTAGAGCAGATATCGGCCTCATTGAATGGTATTGGGCCAGCAAAGGCCGAGGCGATTGTGAAGTACCGGACTGAAAATGGCCCCTTCGTATCTGCTGACCAGTTGGCTGAGGTTAAGGGTATAGGTCCTTCAACAGTTGAAAAAAACCGCGCCTATATTCTTGTGGAATAATCTAATAAGTGCTGCTCATCAGATGGGCCAGTAGAGGCCCATCTGAGTCCATGCAGCTTGCCTGATCAGCCAAGCTGCAAAGCAAAGGCTAATACAACCGGGATAATGATTAGGCTACTCATGTTGCCCAGAAGAACGATTGATGCCACCTGTTGTGGCTCCTGGTTATAACGTTCCGCCACCATATAGTTGAGCACTGCGGGCGGTAAGGCGCCGAAAATAAGCAGATAGCCAAACTGAACGGGATCAAGCTGAAGAATCGGTTGTAACAGAAATACCATCACAAGGCCGCTGGCTGGAGCCAGTAGGCTTGACCAGAGTCCCAGTCGCCAATTGGAAAAATCCACACTGGTCATACGTACGCCCAATGCAAAGAGCAACAACGGGATGGCAATCTGACCCAGCATGTCGACAGGGACTTGCACAGCCTGTGGCAGGCTCCAACCAAATGAGCTGAATAACAGGCCAGCTATGGTCGCAATGATCATAGGCATGCGCAGCACATTAAATGGATTAGTGCGATGATCCATCATGTAGACACCTACAGTAAAGTGCAGCAGGTTCTCTACCAGAAACAGCACGACTGCAGCAGGCAGTGCCTGTTCCCCAAATGCCAAAACCAATAGGGGGATGCCCAAGTTGCCACTGTTGTTGAACATCATGGGTGGCAAAAAAGTTTTCGGATGTACGCGTAAGAAGCGACATAGAGGCCAGAGCAATAATCCCGAGCCCAGAACGACAAGCAACCCTCCGATAGCAAGGGTTGAATAGGTTGGCAGGTCGAAGGATTTTGCTGACATCACTGAAAAAATCAGTGCCGGGCAAAAAACATCAATATTAATGCGGTTTGCAACCGCCATATCGGTATGGCGTGCACGTGCATAAAGAAAACCCACGCTTACGATAGCAACAAGTGGGAAAACCGTGAGAAAAATGCGCTCCATCAGCGCCATGGCTGTGCTTTCCATGGAAGTTCCTTGCAGGCTGTCCCGAGCGCAGAGGCTCAGCCTGCGCTACGGTCAGATGAATTGTTTACCGGTCGGAACGACATAGACAGGGATAGGGGCATGGCGAATAACCTGGCTGGCAATATGTCCGTGATGCCCGAACCTGCTTTCGGCGCCCATGATAATAACATCTGCACCAAGCTTTTCAGCCTGGTCGAGGATGGTATCGGCATATTGTCCTTCCGCCACATGGGGTTCAATGACAATAGCGGCACTGTTTGGCAAAGCTGAAAGCTCCTCCTGGATGAAGTCGGCAACTCGCTCTTTCATATTATCCAGTACATGTTGAATACCTTCATCATGAGCGCGTTTAACCATATCCTCAGGCAGGTAACTGCTGATTAACGCATGCCCCATTTCACCGATGGGCTCGACGATATGCAGCATTTCTATACGCGCTCCTGTTTGGAGCGCCATCTGGACAGCGTGTCTGAATACCGGGCGGGAGTATTCATTCAATGAGGTTGTGTACAAAATCGTTTTAATTTGGGGAAGTGCCATGACAGCCTCCTAGATCGTTCGAGGTTGAGAGCATTGATCGAGCAGATATACAACTGAGCGGTACTCAAGCCCACTGTGATGGCTTAAACCAATCTCACAGGTTCGGCTGGTAGAGTAGCCGCTGTCACAATGCTGCACACTGTCTTTGAGTGTGCGTAGCGCTGATGTATTGAGCTCAGGAGTAGTAAAGCCTTTATCACCGGCAAAGCCGCAACAGGTGATTTGATCAGGTATGACAATTTCACTACTGCATGCCCTGAGTATGCGTTTCAGCGGTTCAGCAAGGCCTTGTCTTTGAGTGCTGCAGGTAATGTGCAGGGCTACTGGCTGCTGGATTGGAGTAATTTCCAGACGAGGCAGGACAAACTGGTCAAGGAATTCAATGCTGTCATAGAGCTTCAAGCGGCTATCCAGCCCTTCTTGAAGACGCAGGCTGCAGGGGCTGGTGTCTGAATAAATCGGGATTTGGCCCTGATGCGATACATCAAGCAAGCGGGTGTTGAGCTCTTTGCGCTTATTGTTTGCAGCTTCAAACATGCCTTTGGATTGGAAGGGCATGCCACAACAGAGTCCTTCAAGCTGATCAGGCAGAATAACTTCGAATCCAGCCTTTTGAAGCAGTTGAATCGTTTTATCCGCCAAAGAAGTAGGGTCCTGGGCATTGCGCATGGGGCCCATGGTGCGGCTAGCGCAGCTGGGTAGATACACCACTTTGGGTGATTGCCCGTCAGCCGTTGGTGTTGGCGCCTGTGTCAGTTTGATCCGTTTGGCTGCTGTGGGCATGGCTGGCGTCCACTGCTGGACCCGATTGCCGCTAAGGCGACGCACTCCAGACGTTAGAGACTGCATGTTCTTGCTGCCAAGAAGAGCATGGGTTGCATTAGCCAGCGAAAATACAGTGCGGCTGGCTTTCATGATGCCGCCGTAGTGTTCGGCGGCCCAGTTGGCAAGGTTCTCACGAGTCTCGTTACGGTGATGGCGAATCTCTCGTGTCAAATCGCCAGTGTTGATACCGACCGGGCAGCTGGTTGAGCAAAGCCCGCAGGCGGCGCAGGTTTCATCACCCTGGTAGGCGTATTCCTTACTCAACAACTGCAAGCGCTCGGGATCTTCGCCGCTTGTTTCCAGGCGTTTGATCTCACGCCAGAGTGCAATGCGCTGCCGCGGTGTCAAAGTCAGATCGCGTGACGGGCATACCGGTTCACAGAAGCCACACTCGATGCATTTATCAACCAGCGGATTGGCTGCCGGCAGTGGTTTGAGATTTTTGAGGTGGACCTGAGGGTCATCATTCAAAATTACACCGGGATTGAATATACCGGCGGGGTCCAGCAGCGTTTTCAGCTGCTGCATCAATTGATAAGCATCCTGGCCCCACTCAAGCTCTACGTAAGGTGCCATATTTCGCCCCGTACCATGTTCGGCTTTTAGCGAGCCGCCATAACGGTGCACGACCAATTGCGCCACGTCATCCATCAGGCCTTCATAGCGACGAAGTGCGTCCTCGGTATCGAAAGACTGAGTGAATACAAAATGGAGGTTACCTTCCAGGGCATGCCCAAAGATCAGTGCTTCGGGGTAGTTCCAGCGCACGAATAGTTCATGCAGATCAGCAACGGCCTGTGCCAGTTGTTCAACCGGAAAGGCGACGTCCTCAATAATGACAGTGGTACCTGTTTCACGTACGGCACCAACGGCGGGGAACAGCCCTTTGCGAATAGCCCAGTATCGGGCACAGACTTCAGGATCATCGCTGAATTCAATGGGCTGGGAGGTTTCCAAGTGAGCAATACTGGCCGTGATCGCCTGGATTTGCTGCTCAAGCTGAGCGGCTGACTCTGCACGCGTTTCAACTAACAGTGCGGCTGCATCATGGGGAAGCTCTTTGATAAAGGTGGGCATACCCGGTTTATGTTCGATGGAGGCAAGTCCAGCTCTATCCATCAACTCAACGGCAGCAACGGGTGTGGGCTTTAAGAGCGTGACGGCCTCGCAGGTTGTTTGCACTGTGTTAAAGAAAACCAGCGCCGTGGCCTTGTACGGATGCTCAGGAACCGTTTTGTAGGTGATGTTGGAAATGAACCCCAGAGTGCCTTCAGAGCCGATCATCAAGTGCTGGAGGATATCGATAGGGTCCTCATAATCCACCAAGGCATTCAGCGCATATCCGGTAGTGTTTTTAAGACGATACTTGTGCTCGATTTTCTGACGCAAAGTGTCGTTGGCGCGGGTTAGCTCACCCAAGGACCTGAGCGTTTCCATCAAGCCGCGATGCTGGCGGCGGAAATTGTCGACAGATTCAGAGTCAGAGGTATCCAGCACAGCCCCGTCTGAAAGCACCATGCGCATCGCGCTAAGGGTGCGGTAGCTGTTCTGGGCTGTTCCGCAGCACATGCCACTGGAATTGTTGGCCGCTATCCCGCCAATCTTGGCGGCATTGATGGAGGCGGGGTCAGGACCAATCTTGCGATTAAACGGCGCCAGATAACGATTGGCATGGGCGCCAATCACGCCGGGCTGCAGACGTATTTCACTGGCGTCAGAATTAATCTCATAGCCTTTCCACCCGTCCCCCAGTTGAACCAGCACTGCATCAGTAATCGCTTGGCCGGAAAGGCTGGTTCCTGCCGCACGAAAAGTTAGGGGGGTTCCATGCTCATGCGCCAGTGAGATCAGCCGTATGACTTCTTCTTCACTTTCAACCCTTACAACCAGTTGTGGGATGAGCCGGTAAAAACTGGCGTCAGTGCCATATGCGAGGGTGCGAAGTGGGTCAGTGATCAGGCGATCGGCGCTGATAAAGGTCTGCAGGCGTTCGTGCAGGGCTTGATATTCGGGTTTGAGGCTAATAGCTGAATTGGTCATACCAATTATCCATACTTATTTTTCGAACTCTATTCTTGTGTCATATTGGTTGTCAATCGGTTTGTTTATGATCAATACTGGGCAGTGTATTGAAAAATTGGTTATACCAATTTGTTTTATATTTGCTTGCTAGCTTTCGGGAGTACGGATCCAGTATGGTCTACAAACGTGTAAAACAGCCGAAAATTTCGGATGTCATCATGCAGCAACTGGAAACCATGATTCTGGAAGGTACGCTTAAGCCAGGGCAAAAGTTACCGCCAGAGCGTGAGTTGGCTGTGCAGTTTGAGGTGTCACGTCCTTCCCTGCGTGAAGCGGTGCAAAAGCTGGCTGCTCGAGGGTTGCTGGAGAGTCGTCAAGGTGGCGGCACATATGTAGCGAAGGAGCTTGGCAATAGTCTGTCAGATCCTCTGCTTGAGCTGTTCAAGTCTCACCCTGAATCGCAGTATGACCTGCTGGAATTTCGCCATGCGCTGGAAGGAGTGAGTGCCTACTATGCAGCTCTCAGGTCCACACCAGCTGATAAGGAGGCAATCAGGGCCTTGTATGATCAGCTTCAGCAGCACCATGATGAGAAGCATTTTGACAAGGAGGTGGAAGCAGATGTGGAGTTTCACCTTGCCATCGCGGCTGCTACACACAATGTGGTGTTGTTACATATGATGCGGGCGCTGTTCACGTTATTGCGTCAGCATATTTGGGACAACCTTGAGCAGGTGTATCCCAAGCCTGAAATACGTTCACGGATCCATGAACAACACCATCGTTTGTTGCAGGCTATTCTGGAGGGGGATCCGGATGCAGCACGACAAGCGGCTCATGCGCATCTGGCATTTGTCGAAGATGCCTTGCTGCAGCAGGGTAAGGAAAACACACGTTTGGAAAGGGCTCTAAGGCGGTCTACGCTGAGTACGTGAGGCGAGAAACCTGTTCGAAATTGTTTTGTAAAAAAAACTACAAAACACTGAAAAGAATCGGGGTTTAGTGTCAACAGATTCAGCAGAATATAGACATAAGTATAGTCTCTATGTAGTATCGCTACACACCAAAAACCAAAAGAAACCGGGACGGCTGCCTGTTGTCGGGTGTGCAATCCATACCTGCATAGGTCGTACCTGGTCATCCACGCTTACAAGTGATCGGAGAAGGCAAAGTGCGAGATATGATTGAAGATATCGATCCAATCGAAACTCAGGAATGGATGGATGCTCTCGAATCCGTCGCCAAAAATGAAGGTGACGAGCGTGCCAGCTACCTGCTGCGCGAACTCGGCAATAAAGCTACAGAACTGGGAGTCGATGCAGGAACAACCCTGAATACCTCCTACATCAATACCATCTCGCCGCGTGATGAAGTGCGCATGCCGGGGGATCTGTTCATGGAGCGTCGTATTCGCTCCTTTATCCGCTGGAACGCCATGGCGATGGTTATGCGTGGCAATGACAATGACGATGCATTGGGCGGTCATATCTCCAGCTTCTCTTCCTCGGCTACTCTTTACGACATTGGTTTCAACTACTTCTTCCACGGTCCCGAAGGCGATCGTGAGTCTGACATGGTGTTTTTCCAGGGCCACATTTCTCCGGGTATCTATGCGCGTGCCTACCTGGAAGGGCGTCTGACGGAAGAACAACTGGACAACTTCCGTCGCGAGGTAGATGGCAATGGTCTTTCTTCCTACCCGCACCCCTGGTTGATGCCTGACTTCTGGCAGTTCCCGACCGTATCCATGGGTCTTGGCCCGATCCAGGCGATCTATCAGGCGCACGTTATGCGCTACCTGTCTGCGCGTGATCTGGTTAAGCGTGGCGATCGCAAGGTATGGGCGTTCCTGGGCGATGGTGAGTGTGATGAGCCGGAAACTCTGGGTGCGATCTCTCTGGCTGGCCGTGAGCAGCTGGAAAACCTGGTATTCGTGATCAACTGTAACCTGCAGCGTCTTGATGGTCCGGTTCGTGGTAACGGCAAGATCGTGCAGGAGCTGGAGGGTGTCTTCAAAGGTGCCGGCTGGAACGTGATCAAGGTGCTATGGGGCCGTCACTGGGATCCGCTGTTCGAAAAAGATACCAAGGGTCTGCTGGTCAAGCGCATGAATGAAGTGTGCGATGGTGAGCTGCAGAACTACAAGGCAAACGGTGGCGCCTACACCCGTGAGCACTTCTTCGGCAAATATCCTGAGCTGGCCGAAATGGTCAAGGATATGTCTGATGATGAGATCATGAACCTGAACCGTGGTGGTCATGACCCGTACAAGGTGTACGCGGCTTACCATCAGGCCATGAATAACAAAGGTCAGCCGACCGTTATCCTGGCGCAGACCGTTAAGGGCTATGGTACAGGCCAGTCTGGTCAGGCCAAGAACGATACCCATTCCATGAAGAAAGTTGCGATGGACGACCTCAAGGCGTTCCGCGACAACTTCAACATTCCGCTGTCTGATGAGCAGCTGAAGGACGTGCCTTACTACCGTCCGTCTCCGGATTCTCCGGAAATGAAATACATGTTCGAGCGTCGCAAGCAGCTGGGCGGTTTCTACCCGGCACGCCGTACCGAGTTCGAACAGTTGCAGGTACCTGAGCTTGAAGCCTTCTCTGGACAGCTGAAGTCCAGTGGTGAGCGTACCCTGTCGACCCAGATGGCGCTGAACCGTGTGCTGAGCACGCTGGTGAAAGACAAGCAGATGGGTGAGCGTGTAGTGCCGATCGTACCGGACGAAGCACGTACCTTCGGTATGGAAGGCATGTTCCGTCAGCTGGGTATTTATACCTCTGAAGGCCAGCGCTACGTACCGCATGACTCTGACCAGATCATGTACTACAAAGAGTCCAAGAACGGCCAGATTCTGCAGGAAGGCATCAACGAAGCGGGTGCCATGTCGGCGTGGATTGCAGCTGCAACCTCTTACGCGAACAGCAACTGCACCATGGTGCCGTTCTACATCTTCTACTCCATGTTCGGCTTCCAGCGCATCATGGACCTGGCGTGGGCTGCAGGTGACTCCCAGGCTCGAGGCTTCCTGATCGGTGCCACTTCCGGTCGTACCACGCTGAACGGTGAAGGCTTGCAGCATCAGGATGGCCACAGCCATCTGATGGCGCAAATGATCCCGAACTGCGTTTCTTACGATCCGACCTACGGCTATGAACTGGCTGTAATTGTTCAGGACGGTCTGAAGCGCATGTATCAGAACCAGGAGAACAAGTTCTACTACATCACCACGCTGAACGAGAACTACCAGCATCCGGAAATGCCGCAGGGTGCCGAAGAAGGCATCATCAAGGGTATGTACCTGCTTGAAGAAGGCAAAAAGGCCGATCTTAAAGTTCAGTTGATGGGCTGTGGTTCTATCCTGCGCGAAGTGCGTGAAGCTGCGACCATTCTGCGTGAAGAGTTTGGTATTGAGTCCGATGTATGGAGCACCACCTCCATCAACGAACTGCGCCGTGAGGCTCAGGAAGTCAGCCGCTGGAACCTGCTGCACCCGGAACAGGAGCTGCGCAAGTCTTACGTTGAGCAGTGTCTGGAAGGTCATGAAGGACCGGTGATTGCGTCTACCGACTATATGCGCCTGTTCGCTGACCAGTTGCGTGAATACATCCCGCGCCGCTTCAAGGTGCTGGGCACCGATGGTTTCGGTCGTTCCGACAGCCGTACCAAGCTGCGTGAGTTCTTCGAAGTAAACCGCTACTACGTGGTGGTCGCGGCTCTGCGCGCACTGCAGGAAGAAGGCAAGCTGGAGGCTTCGGTTGTCGCCAAAGCTATTCAGACGTTCAACATCAACCCGGAAAAACCGGCGCCCTGGACACTTTAAGTGGCAGGCGAGTGAACATCTGACTGGTTTATTGCGAGAGGAATTATTGTGACTACGACTACCATTAAAGTGCCTGATATCGGCGGTAGCGAAAACGTCGACATTGTTGAAGTATGTGTCAGCGTGGGTGACAGCATCGCCGAAGGTGATTCTTTGATCGTACTGGAAACAGACAAGGCTTCCATGGAAGTGCCGTCTACGCATTCCGGTGTGGTGAAAAATATTATCGTGTCCGAAGGTGGCACCTGCAGCGAAGGCGATGCCATTCTTGAACTGGAAGTTGAGGGTGATGCAGAAGAGCCCGCTGTAGAGCCGGCTCCGGCTCCGGCGGCTGAGGAGCCAGCGGCGGAATCTGCACCTGCGCCTGCGGCCCCGGTTGCTGCGGCAGCAACCAGTGTCGAGCAGGTATTGGTGCCTGATCTCTCGGGTGCGGATAACGTAGACGTGATCGAAGTGCTGGTCAAAGACGGTGATGTTATCGCCGAAGGTGACAGCCTGATAACCCTGGAAACTGATAAGGCATCCATGGAAGTGCCGGCTCCGAAAGCGGGTAAGATCATCTCCATGAAGATCAAGGAGGGCGACCAGGTCAGCGAAGGCGATCTGTTGCTGGAGCTTGAGATCAGTGGTGGTGCTTCTGCGGCCCCTGTGGCAGCTGAGCCCGCTCCTGCTGCTGAAACTGCGCCTGCGCCGGCTGCTGCAGCTCCTGCGCAGTCAGGTGGTATTGAAGCGGTAACGGTTCCGGATCTGTCCGGTGCCAGCAATGTTGACGTTATTGAAGTACTGGTTGCTGTCGGCGATGAAATCGCCGAAGGCGATGGCCTGATTACGCTGGAAACCGACAAGGCTTCCATGGAAGTTCCTGCACCTAAGGGTGGTAAGGTTGTTTCCATGAAGATCAAGGAGGGTGATCAGGTTAACGAAGGCGACCTGGTGCTTGAGTTGGAAGTTGCGGGTACGCCCGCTGCTGCAGCGGCTCCTGCCCCTGCTGCCGAAGCGCCCAAGGCAGCGGCTTCGGCTCCTGTTGCTCCGGCCAAGGCGGCTGCGCCGGCTGCTGATAAGTCTGTTGACTTGAATGCACTGGAGAAGAAAAACCGCAATGTGCATGCGGGACCGGCTGTACGTGCGTTGGCGCGTGAGTTCGGTGTTGAGCTGGTCAATGTGTCGGGTACTGGTCGTAGTGGACGTATTCTGAAAGAAGATGTTCAGGCATACGTGAAGTCTGCGCTCAAGCAGTTGTCAGAGAAGGCTCCGGCTGCTGTGGCTGGTGGCAGTGGCATTCCTGCGATTCCGGCAGTTGATTTCAGCAAGTTTGGCGAAACCGAGATGGTTAAGCTGAGCAAGGTTGACAAGATCACCCGTGACAACATGTCTCGCTGCTGGCTGAACATCCCGCATGTAACCCAGTTCGATGAAGCGGATATCACTGAGCTGGAATCTTTCCGCAAGGAAATGAAGGATGCGGCTGCGAAAGAAGGCGTCAAACTTACGCCTCTGCCGTTCATGATCAAGGCTGCTGCCATTGCGCTCAAGCGTCACCAGAAGTTCAATGCCTCTCTGCACCACGATGGCGAGCACATCGTGTACAAGAAGTATGTGAACATCGGTATCGCGGTTGATACTCCGAATGGTCTGATGGTTCCGGTTATCAAGGATGCTGATCAGAAAAGCATTTACGACCTGTCTCGTGAAGCCACAGAATTGGCTGGCAAGGCTAAGGATCGCAAGCTGAAGCCGAACGAGATGCAGGGTGCCTGCTTTACTATTTCCAGCCTGGGTGGCATTGGTGGTACTGGCTTTACGCCGATCGTCAACGCGCCGGAAGTGGCAATCCTTGGTATCTCCAAAGCTGATATCAAGCCGCGTTGGAATGGTAAGGAATTCGAGCCGCGCATGATGCTGCCGCTCTGCCTGTCCTACGATCACCGCGCTATCAATGGTGGTGATGCGGGTCGTTTCCTGACAGACCTTAACGGTCTGTTAAGCGATATCCGTCGACTGGTGCTCTAAGCGTAATCAGCAAAAAAGAAAAGGGGTGTGACTCAGGTCGCACCCCTTTTTTTGTGCTTGAATTTCGGATCGCTCAATCAGCCAGACCAACAGTAAGAGCGTGCTGGTCTGAGTATTGATTGAATTAGCCGTAGAAAGCCATTTTGACCACAAACAGGGCTGATAGAATCCACAGTGCCGGGTTGAGCTGGTCGAAGCGTCCGCTCAGCGCCTTTATGGCGGTATAGGAGATAATGCCGAAGGCGATGCCCGTGGTGATGGAGAATGTTAGCGGCATGCTGACAGTTGCGATTACAACAGGAGCTGCCTCAGTGATGTCGTCCCAATCAATGTTAACCAGGCTGTGTGTCATCAATACTGCCACGAAAAGCAGTGCTGGTGCGGTGGCATAAGCCGGGATGGTACCTGCCAGCGGAGACAGGAACAGACATGCAATAAATAGCAGGCCTACAACAACGGCAGTCAAACCGGTGCGTCCGCCTGCAGCGATACCTGCACCTGACTCGATGTAGCTGGTGGTTGTGGAGGTACCCATAGCTGCGCCTGCCATGGTGGCAGTAGAGTCCGCCATCAGGGCGCGACCCAGGCGCGGCAATTTACCGTCGGGCGTCAGCATCTTGCCTTTCTGGGCAACAGCAATAAGGGTGCCAGAGGTGTCGAACAGGTCAACAAACAGGAAAGAGAAGATGACACTGATAAGGCCAATACTCAGTGCGCCTGCGATATCCAATTGTCCCAGTGTTGGGGCCAGTGAAGGTGGAGCAGAGGCAAAGCCGTTAAATTCAATATGACCGGCGGCAAGGCTGATCAGGGTGATGGCAAGGATACCAATCATCACTGAGCCTGTGACGCGGCGGTAATAGAGCGTGGCGATAATCACAAAGCCCAGGCATGCCATGATGGCGCCCCATTGGCTCATATCGCCGATGGTAACCAGAGTGGCAGGGTTGTCCTCAACTATGCCGGCGTTTTTAAGGCCGATAAAGCCAAGGAAAAGACCAATACCTGCGCCAATGCCGCCTTTCAGGGAGAGAGGGATGCTGTTGATGATCCATTCGCGAATGCGAAAGATCGACAGCAGGAAAAAGCATACGCCAGAGATGAAAACGGCGCCCAGTGCGGTTTCCCAGCTGTAGCCCATCTGGCCAACAACTGTAAAACTGAAAAAGGCATTCAAGCCCATGCCCGGCGCAAGTGCGATCGGGTAGTTGGCCCAGAAACCCATCACAAAGCAGCCTACAGCGGCAGCAAGACAGGTGGCGACAAAAACGGCGCCCGAGTCCATGCCTGCAGCTGCCAGCATCGAAGGGTTAACAAAGATGATGTATGCCATGGTCAGGAATGTGGTCAGACCTGCAATGACTTCGGTTTTGACTGATGTTTGGTGCTCGGAGAGCTTGAAGAGCTTTTCCAGCATAGGAATATCCCACTGATTGCGACACAAAGATAATATTCTACCTTAGTATTGCAATTGAGCCAGTAAGAATGTAGGGAAAAGCGGGAAAGTGAAGTGGTCGGGATGACAGGATTTGAACCTACGACCCCTGCCTCCCGAAGACAGTGCTCTACCAGGCTGAGCTACACCCCG
>JBLXGN010000007.1:92548-330432 GCA_048260865.1 Marinobacterium sp.
GCAAAAATACCATTGAACTCGGTTTGGCCGACCATCAGGCTGATCAGGGTGATCGCCAAAATGCCGATCATCACCGATCCGGTTACCTGTCGGTAATACAGTGCTGCAATCAGAACAAATCCAATGCATGCCATGATTGCGCCCCATTGGCTCATATCGCCGATGGTCACGAGCGTTGCCGGATTATCAATCACGATACCCGCATTCTTGAGGCCGATGAAGCCCAGAAAGAGACCGATACCTGCGCCGATACCTGCCTTCAGGGCCAGAGGGATGCTGTTGATGATCCATTCTCGGATACGGAAGATGGACAGCAGGAAGAAGCAGACACCTGAAATGAAAACGGCTCCAAGAGCGGTTTCCCAGCTATAACCCATCTGTCCCACGACCGTGAAGCTGAAAAAGGCGTTAAGGCCCATGCCGGGTGCAAGTGCAATCGGGTAGTTGGCCCAAAACCCCATTACAAAACAGCCAATGGCTGCGGCAAGGCAAGTGGCTACAAATACGGCCCCGGTATCCATGCCGGTGCTGGCAAGGATCGAAGGGTTCACGAAAATGATATAGGCCATTGTCAGGAATGTGGTAATTCCGGCAATGACTTCTGTCTTGATAGAGGTGTTGTGTTCGTTGAGTTTAAATAGCCGATCCAGCATGAGAGAGGCCCAAAGGTTGGGGAAAGATAGAAATTCTACCTTAGTCTCACTCGGTGATCAGTAATCAAAACAGAGAAATGCGGGAAATGAGATTGGTCGGGGTGACAGGATTTGAACCTACGACCCCTGCCTCCCGAAGACAGTGCTCTACCAAGCTGAGCTACACCCCGACGCAATACCTAGATTCAGCCAGTGGTCGGGGTGACAGGATTTGAACCTACGACCCCTGCCTCCCGAAGACAGTGCTCTACCAGGCTGAGCTACACCCCGACAAAGCTGAAAGCTAAGTGCTTGTTCTGATTAGTAATGAAGCGTGGGAACGCCTCAATCAGGAACGGGGCGCATTATAGATAGCTGAGTGGCGCTTGCCAATAGTCGAGGAGAAAAATGTTAAGAAAATAAGTAAACTCGCCACTTCATTCTTCACATGGAGGCGGTGAGCGATGCTTATCGGACTGTTGATCCTGCTGCTATGCCAATTACTGGGCGAGTGGCTGGTGCTGGCGCTGGCGCTACCAGTACCGGGGCCTGTAATGGGTATGGTGCTGATGTTGGCGGGTTTGATTGTAATGCGTCGAGTGCCTGAAGTGATTCGTCTACCTTCGGAGGGGTTGCTACGCCATCTGGCACTTCTGTTTGTGCCTGCCGGTGTCGGTTTGACGGTGCATGCAGAGCTCATTGCCAAAGAGTGGCTGGTTATCATGGCTGCCCTGGTTATTAGTACCGTCATCACCATTCTGGTTACGGCGCTGGTTCTTAAGCGGTTAACCCGAAACCTTAAGCTGGATGTGGAGGAGAGCAGTCGTGACTAGCTTTTGGGTCTATTTCGCCGCCAAGCCCCTTTGGTGGATTATTGTCACTATCGCCACCTTTCTGTTTACGTCCTGGCTGAATCGTCGTGTCGGTGGTACGCCTTTGCTGCACCCGGTTTTGGTAGCGCTGACACTGATTATTATTCTGTTGCGTCTAACGGGTACTGACTACGACACCTATTTTGAAGGTGCTCAGTTTATTCATTTCCTGCTGGGGCCAGCCACCGTCGCCTTGGCTATTCCGCTCTATGATCACTTCGAGCGCGTAAAGAAAATGCTGGTGCCGCTTTTGGTCGCCTGTTTTTGCGGCGCGTTGACCGCATCCCTTTCGGTGATTCTTGTGGCCTGGGCGCTGGGCGCGTCTGAGGTCACGCTTTTGTCTTTGGCACCAAAATCGGTCACATCGCCTATTGCAATTGGCATCGCTGAAAAAATCGGGGGTTACCCATCGTTGGCGGCTGGCTTGGTGTTAATCACCGGTGCCATAGGTTGTTTGGCAGCACCTCCTATCTTTCGCGTGCTCAAAATTGAAGATGATGCTGTAAAGGGGTTCACACTAGGTTTGTCATCCCATGGCTTTGGTACGGCGTTTGCTTTTGAGTTTAGTACGCTTGCGGGCGCTTTTGCCGGACTTGCCATGGGGCTTACGGGGTTGTTGACCGCGTTCCTGGTGCCCATGCTTGTGAGTCTATTGGGGTTAGGGTAGGGAGCAGGTTGCAGATTAGACAGATGTCGGATTTGCCAAAAAATGTCGCCAGCAGTAAAGTTCGCCCCCGTTATGGTGTGCACAAACCAACCAGAGGTACAAAGTTAAGATGACTCCGCTCGAACGATACCAGCAGGATCTGAAACGTGATGACTTTTCATACGATCCGACTCAGGAAATGGCTGTAGGGCATTTGCAGCGCCTGTATGACGACCTGGTAGCGGCTGAGCGAGCGCCCAAGCCCAGTTTTATGCAGCGTTTGGGAGGTAAGATCAAAGGGCAAAAAGAAGAACCCATCAGGGGCTTGTATTTCTGGGGTGGGGTTGGTCGTGGCAAAACGTACCTGATGGACACCTTCTATGACAGCCTGCCCTTCGAGCGCAAAATGCGTACGCACTTTCACCGCTTTATGCAGCGTGTTCACAAAGAATTGAAAGAGCTGGATGGTACCAAGAACCCGCTGGTGGCGATCGGTCGCAAGTACGCCGATGAGGCGCGCATCATCTGCTTTGATGAATTCTTTGTCACGGATATTACCGATGCCATGATTTTGGGCGGTCTGATGCAGGAGCTGTTCAATAATGGCGTTGCTCTGGTTGCCACTTCCAATATTGTGCCTGATGGTCTCTATAAGGATGGTTTGCAGCGCCAGCGCTTCCTGCCTGCTATAGAGATGCTGAAAAAATACACCGAAGTGGTGAATGTTGACGGCGGTATCGACTACCGCCTGCGTACCCTTGAGCAGGCAGAACTCTACCACTGGCCTCTTGATGAAGGGGCCGATAAGAGTTTGAATTCGAGCTTTGAAAGCCTTGCGCCTGATTTGGTCGAGGAGCAAAAAGATGCTCAGGTTGAGGTTAATGGCCGTATGATCAAGGCACGCCGTGTTTGTGAAGATGTGGCCTGGTTTGATTTTAGTGCGCTTTGTGAAGGTGCTCGCTCCCAGAACGACTATATTGAGCTGGGCAAGATTTACCACGCTGTGCTGCTCAGCAATGTGCCTCAAATGGGGCGCAAGAATGATGATGCGGCACGTCGTTTCATTAACCTGGTGGACGAGTTCTACGACTCAGGCGTTAAATTGATTATTTCTGCCGAGGTGGGAATTCCCGATATTTATACAGAAGGTCGCCTGAACTTCGAAATTGAGCGCACCCAGAGCCGACTTCTGGAAATGCAGTCGCATGAATATTTGGCGCGTGAGCATCGCGCCTGATATGAAAAAACACTCTTCCCATGATGGGGGTGCGCGGGTATAATGCGCGCTCCCTGATTACAGGGTGCCGAAAAAGTGTACGTTAGTGGCTTAACAAAAGCGACTAACCAATAACTATAAGGTAAGTCGGAATCACCGGTAACAGCCGGGTTCGAGACTTAAATTGTAAGGTGAACCATTCATGAAAACTTTTACCGCCAAACCGGCCGAAGTAAAACGCGACTGGTATGTTGTCGATGCAGAGGGTAAAACTCTGGGTCGTCTGGCTACTGAAATTGCTCGTCGTCTGCGTGGCAAGCATAAGCCTGAATACACTCCTCACGTTGATACCGGCGATTACATCGTTGTTGTTAACGCTGAGAAGATTAACGTGACCGGCAACAAGCGCAACGACAAGATGTACTACCGTCACTCCGGTTTTCCGGGTGGTCTGAAGGAAGCTAACTTCACCAAGATGATTGCAACCTTCCCTGAGCGTACTATCGAACTGGCCGTTAAAGGCATGCTGCCGAAAGGTCCTCTGGGTCGTTCCATGTACACCAAGCTGAAAGTGTACGCCGGTGCTGAACATCCGCACCAGGCTCAGCAGCCGAAAGAACTGAACATCTAAGGGGAAGGTGAACATGTCTACTACTCAGTATTACGGTACCGGCCGTCGTAAAACCTCTACTGCTCGTGTATTCCTGCGTCCGGGTACCGGCAAGATTACTATCAACGATCGTACTCTCGAAGAATACTTCGGCCGCGTAACTGCGCGCATGATCGTTAAGCAGCCGCTGGAACTGACCGACAATGTCGAGAAGTTCGATGCTTACATCACTGTTAAAGGTGGTGGTGGCTTCGGCCAGGCTGGCGCTATCCGTCACGGCATCACTCGTGCACTGATGGAATACGACGAAACTCTGCGTGGTGCTCTGCGTGAAGCAGGTTACGTTACTCGTGACGCGCGTATGGTTGAGCGTAAGAAAGTCGGTCTGCGTAAAGCACGTAAGCGTCCTCAGTTCTCCAAGCGTTAATCGCTTGCGACCTGGTCGCTATTGCATTGCAAAAAAAAAGCCTGTGGCCTGCGTGGTTACAGGCTTTTTTCGTTTGTGGGGTCAGGTCAATAAAAACGTTGTTCACCGAATGGAGCAGGCTTTATACCTTGTAAAAAAAGGGTATTTTCTTTAACATTCGGCGCATTTGAAGAAACCGATTTTGTGTTTTTCATTACTGAGCGGCCCGTTTGTCTTCTGTGTCCAGCAGGAGCGGCAGGTCGATTGAGGGGAGATGAAGTTAATGAGCAATGACGGCGTGAATAAGGGTCGACGTCGTCTCCTGATCGGTGCCACATCTGCAGTGGGTGCAGTAGGTGCTGTAGGAGCGGCCGTCCCGTTCGTGGCTTCCTGGAATCCGAGTGCCAAGGCGAAAGCCGCTGGCGCGCCTGCCAAGGCGGATATCAGCAAGCTTGAGCCTGGTCAGCAGATGACTGTTGAATGGCGTGGTAAGCCTGTGTGGATCGTCCGTCGTGGCGAAGAAGCGCTGGCGAACCTTGAGAAGCTGAACGATCGAGTCGCTGACCCGATGTCTGAAAAGCCTCAGCAGCCGGATTACATTCCAAAAACCTCCGCGCGTGCAATTCGTGCTGAATACGCCGTCATGGTTGGTATCTGTACTCACCTTGGGTGCTCTCCGACCTACCGCCCGGAAGTGGCTCCGGACGACCTCGGTCCCGAGTGGCTGGGTGGCTTCTTCTGCCCCTGTCACGGCTCGCGTTTTGACCTGTCAGGCCGTGTATTCAAATCCGTACCGGCACCGACCAACCTGGTCATCCCGCCGCACGCATACGAAGATGACAATACACTGATCATCGGTGTTGATCCGGAGGCTGCATAACAATGGCTGGCACACGAAATAAAGGTAATCCGGGCCTGATGGGCTGGATTGACGATCGCTTCCCGGCAACTGCCATGTGGGAAGATCACCTGTCCAAATACTACGCGCCGAAGAACTTCAACTTCTGGTACTTCTTCGGTTCTTTGGCACTGCTGGTGCTGGTTAACCAGATCCTGACCGGTATCTGGCTGACCATGAGCTACAACCCAAGCGCGGAAGGTGCGTTTGCATCCGTTGAATACATCATGCGTGATGTGGAATATGGCTGGTTACTGCGTTACCTGCACTCTACCGGTGCCTCTGCCTTCTTCGTAGTGGTTTACCTGCACATGTTGCGTGGCATCATGTACGGTTCATACCGCAAGCCGCGTGAGCTGGTGTGGATCTTCGGTATGACTATCTATCTGGCGCTGATGGCTGAAGCCTTCATGGGCTACCTGCTGCCATGGGGTCAGATGTCTTACTGGGGTGCTCAGGTAATCATCTCCCTGTTTGGTGCGATTCCTGTGATCGGTCTTGATCTGCAGCAGTGGATCCGTGGTGACTTCCTGATCTCAGGTATCACGCTGAACCGATTCTTTGCCCTGCACGTCATTGCCTTGCCAATCGTTATTCTGGCGCTGGTTGTGCTGCACATCATCGCGCTGCACGAAGTTGGTTCCAACAACCCTGACGGTGTTGAAATCAAAGAGAAGAAAGACGAAAACGGCGTACCGCTGGACGGCATCCCGTTCCATCCGTACTACACCGTGAAAGACATCGTAGGTGTTGTCGTCTTCCTGTTCGTGTTCTGTACCGTGGTCTTCTTCTTCCCTGAGGGTGGCGGTTACTTCCTCGAGAAGCCGAACTTTGAACCTGCAAACCCGCTGAAAACACCTGACCACATTGCTCCGGTCTGGTACTTCACGCCTTTCTACGCAATGTTGCGTGCGATCACCTTCCCGATGTTTGGTCTGGACGCCAAATTCTGGGGTGTAGTGGTGATGGGTGCTGCGATTGCTATCCTGTTCGTACTGCCCTGGCTGGATCGTAGCCCGGTTAAGTCCATTCGCTACAAGGGCTGGCTGAGCAAAATCTGGTTGCTGATCTTCATCGTCAGCTTCGTGATTCTGGGTGTGCTGGGCGTACTGCCGGCGACTGAAGGTCGTACTATGCTGTCTCAGCTGTGTACAGCACTGTACTTCGCATTCTTCCTGCTGATGCCGTTCTACACACGCATGGAGCGCACTAAACCGGTTCCGGAAAGGGTGACAGGCTAATGAAAAAGTTTTTTATCACTATGTTGATGGCGCTGGCGCCGATGACTGCCAGTGCTGCCGGTGGCGCAGGTGTGCCGCTGGACTCCTTCGACGCAGATCTGACCGATAAGGCTTCTCTGCAGCGTGGTATGCAAACCTTCGTCAACCGCTGCATGGGTTGTCACGAAGCCGGTTACCAGCGTTTTGAGCGTGCTGCTCAGGATCTGGGTGTGCCGAACGAACTGGTTGAGCAGTACCTGATCTTTGATCCGGAAGTGAAAATTGGTGAGCACATGAAGAGTGCGATGCCGAAAGATTCCGCTGCTGCCTGGTTTGGTGCTCCTCCGCCGGATCTGTCACTGGAAGCGCGTCTGCGTGGTGGTGACTGGGTTTACACTTACCTGCGCAGCTTCTACATGGACGAAAACCGTCCTTGGGGCGTAAACAATGCTGTTTTCCCTGACGTTGGTATGCCTAACGTTCTGGAAGATCTGCAGGGTAAGGTGTCTATCCACTGTACGCATGAAGAGATGCTGCACGGTGGTCACGAGGAAATCGACCCGCTGACCGGTAAAACCATGGGCGGCTGTCTGACTGTGGCCGAAGCTGGTTCCCAGTCTCCGGAAGAGTTCGACAAGACCGTCTACGACCTGGTGAACTTCATGACCTACATGGGCGAGCCTTCTCGTCTGGAGTCTGAGCGTCTGGGTGCCAAGGTCCTGATTTTCCTGGCGATCCTGTTCGTCTTCGCCTTTGCTCTGAAGAAAGAGTACTGGAAAGACGTACACTGATTCCTGATACACTAGGGATCTGAAACTACGCGGTCGCGAGGCCGCGTAGATTTTTTGTTTTTAGAAGCAACCTACTTGATGGGGATAGTTCGATGGGCGTAGTGGCCAAGCGTTCTTCCATGACCTTTTATTCTGATGGTTACGACCATTACAGTCACCGTGTACGTATCGTGCTCTGTGAGAAAGGCGTGGCAGTTGATGTAGTGGATTGTAAAGCTAGCGAGCTGCCGGAGGATGTTGCGGCACAGAACCCTTACAACAGCCTGCCGACTTTGCTTGATCGCGATCTGGTTCTGTATGAGCCGAACGTGATGATGGAATACCTTGACGAACGTTTCCCGCATCCGCCGTTGTTGCCGGTCTACCCGGTAGCGCGTGCTGAAAGTCGTTTGTACATGCACCGCATCCAGCGTGACTGGTGTGTGCTCGTTGACCGTATTCTGGCTGACGAAGGTACTGAAGACGAGCTGGAAGAAGCACGTAAGGAACTGACTGATAGTCTGGTGACAGTATCGCCGATCTTCGACGAGAAACCGTTCTTCATGAGTGAAGAATTCACACTGGTTGATTGCTGTCTGGCTCCGATCCTTTGGCGTTTGCCGCAGCTGGGTATTGAGTTGCCTGAAGCGCAGACCAAAGCATTGCAGGGTTATATGGATCGTCTGTTTGAGCGTGAAGCTTTCCAGGCGAGCCTTTCTGACTACGAGCGTGAGCTGCGCGACTAAGCGCTGGATGCTTGCCTGAGGGCAGGTCCGAGCGAACCAAGAGGGATGAAGGGAACTTCATCCCTTTTTTATAGGCATGAATCTGTCGTTGTGGCTGTAGTATTGGCCAGTCTTGATATCGAAGCGAAAGTACCGGGAGAATTAACCATGAGTGCCATCAAACCCAGTCGACCCTACCTGCTGCGCGCGCTCTATGAGTGGGTTCTGGATAATGATATGACCCCCCATATTGCAGTAGATGCTACGGTTCAGGGGGTGCAGGTACCTGAACAGTTTATACATGATGGTCAGATCACGTTGAATATCGCGCCGGGCGCTGTGCAGGGGCTATTAATTGACGATCAGGGTATCAGTTTCAGTGCGCGATTCGGTGGCGTTCCCATGAATGTGTATGCCCCGGTTGTGGCTGTGCTGGCTATCTTTACCCGTGAAAATGGTATGGGCATGGGCTTTGGGATGGAGCCGGGTGCGGACATTCTGTTAGAGCAGGCGGAAGCGGAAGAAGAGAAGGTGACTTTGTCGTCTGTGCCTGATGTCGAAGAGCCTTCTGAAGACGCTCAGGCGGAGGATGTGTCGGCAGAGAAATCTAAAGGCAAGTCCTCTTCCAAGCCAACATTGCGTGTTGTGAAGTAAGCAGGTTGGAAGCCGCTGCAAGTGCAGCGGCTAAGCTTAGATCAGTTGATGTACTCAAATACCTTTACGATTTTGCGTACACCTGCAACGGAGCGGGTGATATCCACGGCAAGGTCGGCTTCCTGACGGGTAACCAGGCCCATCAGATATACCACGCCATTTTCAGTCACCACCTTGATGCGGCCACCTGATACACGGTTGTCAGCCAGCATCTGTACCTTGATCCGGCTCGTCAGGTAGACGTCATTGCTGCGGACAATCGTTGAAGTAGGGCCGGCAATGTCCAATTCGTTATGGACTTTGCGAACATGCTGGGTGTTATGAGCAAGGTTCTCGGCTTCCTGTTTTACGTTCTGATTGGGCACTTGGCCGATCAGAAGTACCTGGCCGTTATAGCTCACCACATTTATGTGTGACTGTGCCAGTGCTTGGGAGCCCTTGCCGACATTAACCAATATCTTGGTTTCGATCACTTCATCTTCCAGGTAGCGGCCCATGGTACGGCTACCGGGGTCTTCCTGAATGGGCTCTTCATGGGCGGTGCCAATGATGGTTGCACAGCCGGATGTGAGCAGTGCGGACGCGAGCATGAGAGCGACCAGTGGGCGTTTGAACATTAATCAGCCTCCAAACAATTGATATTCGATCAGATCGCACAAACAGTGCAGTACCAGCATGTGAGCACCATGAATCAGAGCATCTTCACTGCCGGGTATGCAGATCTCAATTTCATCCGGCAGCAGTAGAGCCGCCATGTTGCCACCATCACCACCACTAAGGGCAATTACCATCATTTCACGGTCGTGTGCGGCCTGAATCGCTTGCACAAGGCTGTTGGCACGCCCGTGAGTGGATATCAGCAGCAAAATGTCGCCGGGTTGGCCCAGTGCGCGAATTTGCTTGGCGTAAACGTCGGCAAAACCGGTTTCTTCGCTGATACCCGTGATAGCTGCCGCATCATTGAGCGTCAGGGCCGGAAGGCCAGGACGCTCATGTCGAAAGCGGTTCAGCAACAGTGAGCTGAAATGCTGTGCCAGTGCGGCGGATCCGCCGTTACCGACACACAGGATCTTCTGTTCACTGACCAGACATTGCAGCAGGAGTTCACCGGCCTCAGCTATCAGAGGAGTGTGCTGCTCAATGGTGAGCGCATTGGTCTCCATGGTGTTGTGAAACTGGCTGACAATACGGTCTTCGAGTTCCATTTAAAGCCTTTTCCGGTGTTCAGGGTCTAAAAGCGTCTTTATACCATATTGGAGGATCAGACTCTGCAACTCCTTCATATGCAATAACATCGAAGCGACAGGGCAGCATGCTCCAGTGCGGGTTGCGGCTTAGCATATAGCGCGCTGCACGTACCAGTTTCTGTTGCTTGCGCCAGTCAACCGAAGCGGCAGCACCGCCATGTTGACGCCCTGAGCGCGCGCGTACTTCGACAAACACAAGGTGTTCGCCGTCGCGCATAATCAGGTCAATTTCACCCAGTCGACAGTGGGCATTGCGTTGTATGAGTCTGAGTCCCTGTTGGCAGAGCCACTGCTCTGCGTGTTGTTCGGCGTCCTTGCCGATTTGATTGCGATCCATCGCATCCTCCATGAGGTGTTTTATTGAATACGTGCTCCATTCGTCTCGGTGGAGCTTTCAGAAGGCATTTCCGTATTCAGGCTTTCATCTGCCGAAGTCGGTTCGCTGTCTTTGGCGCTGATGCTGAGCGGAATGCCTTGATCAAATTGAGTGCACGTCAGTTCGCGTTGTACCTGTTTGCTGCCCATAAGCTGCAGGCGGCCGGTTTCACCGTCAATGTAAACATCTGGTGAATACTCCAGCTGTTCAAGCCAGGGGTAAATCTCAATGGCATCGATACCCAGCGCGTATAGTCGACCAAAGCGTGACAGGGTGTTTTTGCCACTGCTGCTCAGCAAGCGGTGAGCGTCGCTGGGGGGCTCCAGAATCCAGGGCAGGTCGCAGAAATTGACGCCATTAAGGTCTACGTCACGAGTCGCATTGGCATCGCCGGGATAGATATGCGAGGTCGCATAGATCGGCATGTCGGTAGCGAAGTGATAATCCAGCATCGGTTTGATCAAACGCGCTGCATCCGGCAAGGCCGTCATCAAAATCGCATCGGCATCCTGACGGCGTCGCTCCTGAAACTCCAGTCGGTGTCTCAGCAGGTCCCGCAATACCTTTTCACGCTCTTTACTGGCATCGGTTTTCATCAACTGCGCAATCTGAGGATCATAGTTGGTATTGGCGTCGTACCCCAGGGTGCCGACCACCTGCCCGCCGAATTGCTCAACATGGCTAATCAGGCTGTCACGTACGCGGTCTCCCCAGGGGGCGCCGGGCGTAATAACCAGAAAGCGTTTATGCCCTTCGGCCATGGCCTTTTGAACCAGTGTGCGAACATCATGTTCGGAAGAGAGTTCGAGCTGCCAGGGTGTGGATGGCCCCTGGGGTGCTGAGTTTAGGGCCAGCACAGGGATATTCAGAGCTGGCAGGTTCGAGAGTTGCTGGATCAGACTTGAATCCAATGGGCCCAACAGCAGGTCCAGACCTTGTTGCTGTGCCTGAAACATTATCTGATTGGCGTCGGTCAGCTGGGAGGAATCTATGGTGACCAGTGTGGGGGTCGGTTTACCCTGTTGACGGGCCACTTCCAGCGCGGCTTCCATACCTTCTCGAATGGCAGCGGCAGGCTCGGCCAAATTGCCACTCAGCGGGAGAATGACGCCGATACGGTTAGCAACCAGTAGCTCCCCAGCGGTTTGGACTACCATCAGATCTTCAGGTGGTAAGGCCATGGCAGGGTGTGATTCCCAGAGAATGCGCCAGTCGTTCAAGGCTTTTTCACGACTGGGCAGATCGGAACTCTGGCGCAACATCGAGGCTAACTCGAACCAGCCTTGTTCGAAATAGTCATTGCTGGCGTTTATCTCGGCACTGAGCTGAACCAGCGGGAGGCGCTGCAGCAGCTGCCAGATCTGGTTGTGGTAGAGCTGTTGCTCGATTGGATCGATGCTCAACTGGCTGCTGAGCATCAGCTCCCGCGCGGCTGAAAGCGGGTTGTCCTGCTGTAGCCAGGCGTCAGCACGTAGTTGTGCCAGTTCCGCCTGCTGATCGGCAGGCAGGCTGTCGAAACGTGCTCTATCCAGGTACTGCAGCAGGTCTTGCGCTCCTTGCTCTGACTCAAGCGGCGCACGCATGCGCGCTACCTCATAGGCAAGCTCGGGAGACAGTGCTTCAAGGTCAATCAGTTGCAGAGTCGTCAGCGCTGCTTCCGGCTGCTCTTCTTGCAAGAGCAGGCTTGCAGCCTGTAGACGGAGATAGGTGGCCTCTTCCAATGGCGCGATGTCAGCCTGCTTAAGCAGATCATCAACGCTTTGCTGAGTGGTAGCCGCTCTGTCGACGACCTGTGGGGGCTTTTGCGGGCTTGAGCAGCCGCTGATCAGTGCGGCTGTAAGCAGAAGGCTGAAAGACAGCCGAGGCAAAATCGTCATATAATCAGGGTCCTAGCAACCAGTGGGTATCCTTAATGTCTGAACCGGTTCTCTATATCGTGGCAACGCCGATCGGTAACCTCGCAGACCTGTCCGAACGCGCGCGAGAGGTGTTGGGCAGTGTCGATCATGTGGCTGCCGAAGACACCCGTCACAGCGGACGTTTGCTGGCCCACTTTAACATTAAAGTCCCTATGATTTCAGTGCATGATCACAACGAACGCCAACGGGCGGAACATGTGATCAACCTGTTGCGAAATGGCGAAAGTATCGCCCTGGTCAGTGATGCCGGCACGCCGTTGATTTCTGATCCAGGCTTTCATCTGGTACGTGCAGTCCGTGAAGCCGGTTTCAAGGTTTCTCCTGTGCCTGGCAGCTGTGCATTTGTGGCGGCCCTTTCGGCTTCAGGTTTGCCCTCAGATCGTTTCCAGTTCATCGGCTTTTTACCGGCCAAGAGTGGTGCTCGTCTGCAGGCGTTGGAAGCGTTGGCTGAAAATACCGAAACTCTGGTGTTCTATGAGTCCACTCATCGAATCGTCGATAGCTTGAGCGCCATGGCTGAAGCCTTTGGTCCAGGGCGCTATGCGGTGGTGGCAAGGGAGCTGACTAAAACCTTTGAAACCATTTATGGCGATAGCCTTGAGGGCTTGCTGGAGTGGATTCAGGCGGATGCCAACCAGCAGCGCGGCGAGTTTGTTGTCTTGGTGCAAGGCGCTGAAAAGGTCCTGGATGATGAATGTATCAATCCAGAGGCTGAGCGTATTCTGCGTATCTTGGCAAAAGAGTTACCGCCTAAAAAAGCAGCAGGTGTTGCTGCCGAGATCACCGGATACAAGAAAAATCGCCTATATCAGCTGTTGATCGACTGAAGCCCTTGCTTAACCGCGTGATCCCTATATACTCCGTGCCGAGAGTCTGCCAGGCAATCGCTGCTGCGTTTACGCAGGGGAGGAAAGTCCGGGCTCCGCTGGGCAAGGTGCCAGATAACGTCTGGGCGGCGAAAGCCGACGGAAAGTGCAACAGAAAGTATACCGCCTAAGCATCTTCGGATGCCGGTAAGGTTGAAATGGTGCGGTAAGAGCGCACCGCGTGGGTGGCAACACTCCACGGCGATGGTAAACCCCACCCGGAGCAAGACCAAATAGGGACCCATTAAGGCGTGGCCCGCGCCGGGTCCGGGTAGGTCGCTTGAGGCCAGTGGCGACGCTGGCCCTAGATGAATGATTGCCCACGACAAAACCCGGCTTATCGGCAGACTCTCATTTCTTTCCAACTGATACCTGGTATCAGTCTTCAGTACATTTTTTCGTACGTCTTCTTCGTACACATTACCTCCAGCCCGTAGCGTCACAGTGCGGACATAATAGTGTCAGCTCTTCGACATAGGTGCTTCACACTTCGTTTCTAACATCTGTTTAACCATCATCTTCGCATGGATGGCCACGCGCGACCCCCATTTCGCTTTAGAACCTGCTTTCAGGAGTGGTTAGATGATTAGAATAAATGAATTTCAGCCCAACCCAATGGGGACTGACCCCAGTATCACCGTCATTGAGCTGAAAGGAGAGCCGGGCACATTTTTCTCCGGTTGGATTATTTCAATTGAAGGTGATGATGCTAGCGGTTCTTTTGATCGAGCATCTGCCGTGAGCGGTACCTTCGATGCCAACGGCTTGCTGTCTGTAACCGTTGCTGATCTTGAAAACCCAAGCTTTACACTGCTCCTGAGCACCGAATTTAACGTTTCGCTTGGTTCCAGTCTGGATCTTTCGGATGCAGGTGCTCAGCTTGGCACCATCCATGATGCACTGGGTATTCCTGATGCGTCGTCTGATGAAGGTTACCTTTATGGTGCTGCGCTGGGCGGTGCCGACTTTAAATACACCGGTGATGAGCCCCGGCTAGTGTTTCGTGATGACCTGAGCGGTGAATGGTACGCGATTAATGACCCGGATAATGGTCAGGTCATCAACATCAATGGTGATGCCGTTGATCCAGGCGCTTTCAGCTTCGATCCTACGTCTGGTGAAGGTTCCTTGGGCTTTTCCAACCCGACGCACTCCACAACCGAGCCTGAGGAACCCGAAACACCCGAGACGCATTTTATTCACCAGATTCAGGGTTCTGGCAGCAGTGTTGCGATTACCGGTGAAGTAAGTGTCCAGGGCGTGATAACCGCCGTTTATGATGACGCTGACGAACTGAAAGGGTTCTTCATCCAGGAAGAAGATGCTGACGTCGATGATGACAGCATGACCTCTGAAGGTATTTTCGTGTATCTGGGGTCTGACACTGTTGAAGGTTTGTCAGAAGGGCAGATTGTTACGGTAACCGGCGTGGCAGGGGAGTACTTCGGCATGTCGCAGATCGATGTGTCCAGAGGCGGCCTGGTCACTATCGATGATGCTGGAAACAACCTCTCGCTGGTCACTTCAACTTCAATAGCGCTTCCGGCTCCAGGTCGCACAGATGCGGCAGCAACCTTTGAGAATGTCGAAGGCATGCTGGTTAACTTCACCGATACACTGGTCGTGAGTGAGTACTACGAACTGGCACGCACAGGACAGATTGTGTTGCAGGACGAAGAGCGGGCCTATCAGTATACCCAGCTCAATGAGCCCGATGAGGAAGGCTATGCGGCTTACATGGACGAAGTTGCTTCAAGCCGTATTGTGATTGACGACCTGAATAACGCCCAGAACAGTGATGAAATCTACTATCCGGGTGGTGACGGTTTTTCGATTGAGAACTACATTCGCGGTGGTGATCAGGTTGAAGATCTGACGGGTGTTCTGCATTGGAGCTGGGCCGGATATTCGGGCTCGGATGCCTGGGTTATTCGCCCTACCGAAGCGGCCCCTGTCGAATTTACCGAAGCCAACCCTCGTACAGAGGCCCCCGAAGATGTAGGTGGTCGTCTAAAGGTGGCCAGTTTCAATGTGCTGAACCTTTTTGCCACTATTGATGATGGCGAGGCAACTACCGTTACCGGCATGGAGCCTCGCGGCGCTGACAGTGAAGTCGAGCTGCAGAGACAGCTTGATAAAATTGTGGCCGCCCTGAGCCAGATGGATGCGGATGTTATTGGTCTCATCGAGATCGAAAACGATAACGATGAAACGCTTTCATTACTTGTCGATGCTCTGAATGAGGCTTTGGGCTCTGAGGTCTACGACTATGTTCCGACGGGTGTAATCGGGGAAGATGCAATCAAGGTTGCTTTCATCTACGACACGACCAGTGTGCGTATCGCCAGCGATGGCGCTGCCGTAGCAGTACTGGATGCACCTGAATTTGTGGCGCCTCTGGGAACCGGTGACAAGAATCGCCCGGCATTGGCCGTGACTTTCGAAGAGCTGGCAACAGGCTCTCATTTCACCGCGGTCAACAATCACCTGAAATCCAAAGGCTCTGCGGTTACAGGGGAAGATCCCGGTGTCGAAGATGGGCAGGGGAACGGTTCTGAAACGCGCAAGATGGCGGCTGATTTGCTGGCAGACTGGTTGGCGACTAACCCGACAGAAGCGCCGGATGAGGATATTTTGATCCTTGGTGACCTGAATGCCTACGCCAAAGAGGAGCCACTGGATGAGCTTCGAGCAGGTGCGGACGATGTGTTGGGCACCTCTGATGACTTCATTGATCTCGCCGCTGAACTGATCGGAGACGATGCCTACTCCTATGTCTTTGATGGTCAATTGGGTACTTTGGATTATGCCTTGGCCAATCAATCTCTCAAGCCACAGGTCACAGGGATCACTCAATGGCATATCAATGCGGATGAAGTGAACCTGCTCGACTATAACGATTCCGAGATAGATTCCGGGGAGGCTTATTATGAGGCCAAGCCTGATACGAACGAGCTGTATGCCGATGACCCCTACCGTTCATCCGATCATGATCCGGTAATCGTAGGACTGGACCTTGCGCCCGAGTGGAACCTGCTCCGTGGCGAAGACGGCCGCAATGACCGTATCAAGGGAACGGATGGTTCGGACTTGATCATGAGTTTGGGCGGACGTGTAGATCGCCTTTGGGGCATGGAAGGGGAAGACTACTTTGCTCTGGGCAATGAGCTTTATAACGGTGTCCGTGAAACCGACATGATTATGGATTTTGAGGGCGGCGTAGACGCGTTAATTCTGTTGGAAGGCACCGAAATTGAGTCCGTACATGGCAGTGGGCGTGCGATGGTGATTTTCCTGGAAGGGGATCGCGATATGATCCATCTGCTGGGCACTAACCTTTCAATTGATAACCTCAACGTTCGATACGAATCAGCCGATTTCTTCAGCTGATCGAAAATCATGAGTGCTGGTCTCTTTGAGGTCAGCGCTCATTCTAAAAACTTCCCTTTCCGTTCGATTAGATGCGAAGATCAAAGCCTGAAACTGATCTAACAACTTGATCCTGAGGTGGATCAGTGCCTCGTATCATGGTGGGCAGGCGTTGTAATTGGTTTCTGGTTCTATTGAGACAAGGGAGGTTGATCAATGGTTTCAACGGTAGATGGGCCTGATGGCCAACCCCGCTGTGGCTGGTGTGGTGAGGTAGCTGAGTTTTTCCCCTATCACGATAATGAGTGGGGTTATCCGGTTGACGATGATATTCGCTTGTTCGAGAAGCTCTGTCTGGAAAGTTTTCAGTCGGGCTTGAGCTGGCGCACGATTCTGGCCAAGCGAGATAACTTTCGTGCCGCCTTTGCCCATTTTGACTTTAACAAGGTGGCGGAGTTTGATCAGAAGGATGTAGAGCGTCTTCTGTCTGATGCAGGCATTGTGCGTCATCGTGGCAAGATTGAAGCGGTTATAAACAACGCACAAAGAGCTATAGAACTGGTCGAGCGAGAGGGTTCTCTGGCAGCCTATTTCTGGAGTTTTGAGCCATCTGAAAGCCGCCACCCAGCTCCACAAACCCAGTCCACGTCTGAGGCCTCTACTGCCTTGTCGAAGGCCCTCAAAAAGCAGGGTTGGAAATTTGTTGGACCTACCACAGTTTATGCCTTTATGGAGGCAATGGGGCTGATCAATGATCATCTTGAGGACTGTGTGTACAGAGATAAAGTGGATCAAGCAAGAAAGGCATTTAAACGCCCAACCTGAGAGGAATATGTCATGCAGGGACGTTGCAATTGCGGTGCGGTAACCTTTTCGATTTCAGAACCACTGCCAGGTCTGTATCAATGCCATTGCTCGCTATGCCAGAAACAAAGTGGCACTGCCTCCAATGCGGGCACTCTGGTTAAAAGCGACGCCTTTGCATGGAGCACAGGTGTTGAACACATCAAAAAGTGGCAAAAAGCGACGGGGTTTAGCTCCCATTTTTGCGGTGAATGTGGTTCCCCGGTACCAAATGCTTTCAAGGATTATATGTGGGTGCCCGCGGGATTGATTGCAGATGCCGACGCTCGGGTGGTGGCGCATCTGTGCGTAAACGACAAGCCCGCATGGGATACCCCTCAAGCTGCGGAAAGAAGCTATCCGGGGATGCCCGACGATATCGGAGAATTCCTGGAGTTTTTACATGCCAGTTCGAGAAACTGAGCCTCGTTAGCGAAGCTGTCGGGGCTACAACTGCTGGAGACTGTCAGGTAGTCCTATCTCCATTGCGATGGGACGGTGGTCCGAGATGGTCCAGTCCAGCACTTCAACATTACGCAGCTCAAGGCTTGGGCTAATCAGGATGTGGTCCAGCGCTCGCTGCGGCTTCCAGCTGGGGTAGGTATGCAGTGCCTGCTCGGCATAGACAAGGTCCAGCCCGCGCATGGCGGGCCGCGACATTAGTTGCTCCAACGGATTATTCATATCTCCCATCAGCACCACATGCGGATGGTGTTCGATGAGATCACGTACATAGCGTAGCTGTCGATCCTGCGCTTTTGCGCTCAATGACAGATGCAATACTACGATCAGGATTGATTGCTCTCCCTTGCCAAGCTTGACCAGAATAGCGCCACGGCCGGGGATCAGGCCCGGTAATGAATGATCTTCAACAAGTTCGGGTTCGATGCGGCTGAGAACACCGTTACTGTGCTGCGCCAGTTGACCCAGGTTGCGGTTAAGCTGCTGATACCAGAAGGGAAACTGGCCTACATCAGCCAGGTACTCCACCTGGTTGATATAGTTGCTGCGCATGCTGCCGCCATCACATTCCTGCAGTGCGACCAGATCGTACTCGCGCATGAGCCGGCCGATCTGTTCCAGCGTTTCAGTCCGCCGGCGATGGGGCAGCAAGTGCTGCCAGCTGCGGGTTAAATAATGATGGTAGGCTTGGGTTTTGATCCCGACCTGTATATTGAAACTCAGTAGCTTCAACGTGTCTTTGGGGCGGGGGAAGGAACCTTCAGTGCAGAAAGCCGCAGGGTTGATCTTTTGATGCTGTGCTTTCAGTGCTCGTTTAGCCATGCTGACACCCTGTCAAGGTTCCGAAGTATTCAGAGTATGGCAGAGCCGCTTCGGCGTCCAGAGCGTCAGTGGGAGTCAGTAAGCGGAGCGCTCTAAGAGTGTAAGTGCGCGATACTCCCCGGGAGCGAGTACCGGGTCCAACTTGATGCCACCCATAGATTCCCTGTGAAGCGCACAGACTTCGTTGCTGAGTGCGGCAAACATGCGCTTGATCTGATGGTGGCGGCCTTCGTAAATCGTGAGTCGACACTCAGTATCCGATAGACGTTCGATTTGAGCGGGGGAGGTCCAGACAGATTCCCGTGCCAGCCAGATACCCTGTTCAAACCGCACCTCAGCTTCCTGGCTGATCGGTTCTTTAGTGGTGACTTGATAGACTTTTGGTGTTTTATGCTCGGGAGCTGTAATCCGCCGTGACCAGTGACCATCATTGGTCAGCAACATTAAGCCGGTAGTGGCTCGATCCAATCGACCGGCGATGTGCAGTTCATTTCTCATCGACTCAGGTAAAAGTTCAAGCACCGTTGGGTGCACAGGGTCTGTGGTTGCACTGAGGTATCCGGCCGGTTTGTTCAGCATCAGAAAGCAGGCTTCCTGTTGCTGTAAAACCTGATCGCCAAGCTCAATTTTGCTGAAAGCATTGATGGAGAAGCGAGGGTCGGTTTGAAGAGCCCCATCGACCCGAACATGCCCTGACGCGACCAGCCGTCGAGCTGTTTGATGACTATGAGGTGTATGTTTACAAATAAAGCGGTCCAGACGCACCTTGAACAGTCCTTGAGGAGTATGCTCAAAGTGTACAGGGCCGGTTTCAGTGGGCAAAGGGAAGGCTTCTTTTGTATAGAACTTTGGGTTAGGGTAAACCTGTATTTGAGGAGAGTTTGATGTCACAAACATTGAGGATAGATTTTGTTTCAGATGTGGCTTGCCCCTGGTGCGCCGTTGGCTTGAACAGCTTGCTCAAGGCGCTGGAGCAGTTGCAGGGTGAAGTGGCTGCCAGTATTCACTTTCGGCCCTTTGAACTTGCTCCGGATATGCCGGAAGAAGGCGAACGTATTCTGCCGCACCTCTCACGCAAATACGGCATCAGTGAGGCTCAGGTAAAGCAAAATCAGGAGCAGATCCGTCTGCGTGGCGCAGAGTTGGGTTTCGTATTTGATTTCCAAAGCGACAGTATGAAGTGGAATACCTTTTCAGCCCATCAGCTGCTGCACTGGGCTGGTGAGCTGGGTGAACAGTACCAGCTGGACCTGAAACAGGCGTTATTGGAAGCCTATTTCAGCCATAACCGTAATCCATCTGATATCGATGTGTTGGTAGAGCTTGCACAAAAAGCGGGACTGGATCCGCAGGAGGCTCGTTTGATTCTTCAGGAACAGCGCTATGCCGAGCAGGTGAGAGCTGAAGAACAGGAGTGGTTACAGCTCGGTGTCAGCTCTGTTCCTACGATCGTTTTTAATCAACGCTATGCTCTGTCCGGCGGTCAGCCGGTTGAAGCCTTTGTCAGTACGATTCGTAATGTGCTGGAAGAGACAAGCCTTGCAGGTGGAAATTGAGAATCCCTCAGCGGTCTTGCCGTGCCTGAGGTTGGCGCTACACTGAATCTGAGCCTGCCAACAGAGGATTGAGGCACGATGAAAGGGGTTGTCTTCAACATTCTGGAAGAGATGGTGCTGGAAAAGGGTGGAATGGAGCTTTGGAACGAGCTGCTGACCCAGACAGCAGGGGCGAAAGGCGTATATACCTCGTCGGTGTCTTACCCTGATGCCGAACTCTTTGCATTGGTAGGCAGTGTGGCAACCTATCTGGATCTGCCTGTTCAAGAGGTTATCAGAGGGTTTGGCGAATACATGTTTGGCAAGCTCTCGCGCCGCTACCCCCTGTTTTTGGATCGTTGCCCTGATCTGTTCAGCTTTCTGGAAAGTATAGATGGCGTCATCCACGTTGAGGTGTACAAACTCTATGAAAACCCGGGTTTGCCCAGTATTCGATGTGAGCGTGTGGGTGATGGTTTGGTCATAAATTACCGTTCCGAACGAAAACTGTGCATGTTGGCCGAAGGGCTCACCTTTGGAGCGGCTAAATACTACGGTACGCCTGTACATATTCACCACAGTCAGTGCATGCATGATGGTGCGGACCATTGTGTGCTTGAGGTTCAACTCTCTAATGTTTGAAAATCCGGAAAACACCTATAAGCAGGCATACGAACGTGAGCGTGAAGCACGGCTCAAGGCTGAGCAAATGCTGGAGGACAAGTCACGTGAGTTGTATCACCAGAATCGACGCCTGGAAGAAAGCTATACACAACTTCAGCAGCAGCAGAGTGCTCTGGTCCAGAGCGAAAAGCTTGCCACGTTGGGTACGCTGACAGCGGGTGTTGCGCACGAGATCAACAACCCGTTGGCGTATGTCATCAGTAATGTAGCGGCGGCCAAGGAATATATCGAAGCTTATGACCAGCTAGTCGGCTTCATTCAGCAGCATGAGCTTGCCAAGTTGATGCCGGAAGATATTCAGCGCGAATGGGAGGCCTTACAGGACAGCCTGGATCTTGAGTTCATGCGTGAAGACTATCCCAGCGTGCTCAGTGATACTCAGGAGGGGTTGGACCGAGTTCGAGATATCGTTCACAGCCTGCGCAGTTTCTCGCGCGTGCAGGAGGGTGAGCGTGAGCCGGCTGACTTGGTTGAAGCCATGAGGTCAACGTTGCGCCTGTTGCAGAACGAGCTTAAAAGCCGCGTGATCCTGACGCTTGAACTGAACGAATTACCTCCGGTGCGCTGCAATCTGAATGAGATCAATCAGGTATTCACCAACCTGATTATCAATGCGGTTCACGCGATGAAGGAGCAGCCAAGGGCAGAGCTGAAGATTGGCACTGAAGCCAGGGATGGCTATGCGCTTATCAGCGTGGAAGACACGGGCTGTGGCATGACTCAGGATGTGATGAAGGAAATTTTCACACCCTTCTATACCACTAAGCCTGTAGGTGAAGGCACCGGGCTGGGGTTATCCATCACCTGGAGCATTATCCAGGATCACGGTGGCGACATTCAGGTCGAGAGCGAACCGGGCAAGGGTACCCGGTTCCTGGTAAAACTGCCGCTGGCAAACCCTTAAAGCTCGCCTTTATGGCTTTACTCTCCCTTCAGCTGTTTGACCAGGGCTGAGGGGAGGTCTTTCAGGGTAAGTGTCTCGGTACTGGGGTCAAAGGTGATCGACTTGCCCAACGACTCATTGCTGAAGCTGATCGATACTTCCTTGGTACGTCCGGTATAGCGAATATACTTCTTCAAACTGCTGCGGTCGGGGATGAACTCTTCCTTCAATTCGGGCGCACGTTCTGCAATGAAATCATCCAGTGAGACTTCAGCAACTGAGTCTACGCTGCCTGATAGTTCGTGATAGTTCACGGCTGCGCCTTCCTTTGATTGCTCCATACAGAACTCGGCAACCTCTTTTTGATACCGTTTGGCAGTATCCTCTGGCATGGATTCTGAGTAGTCGCTGACGATCTCCATAAAACGCTCGGTATCGGCTTGGGTATCCACCGTGTCAGTAAAGCCGAAGAAGTCCATCAGATGCTGCTGCAGCGGGCGGTCACCAAAGCCAAAACTAAGCGTCAGGTAGCGCTTGCCATCCGGGTTATCAATATCGTGCAGGTCTATACAGGCGCAGAGCCCGGTTTTGGCAAAGTCGATATAGCCTGTGTCCTGAAGGTCATTATCAGCATTAAGCAGCAGACCATCTTTCTGCTTCAGCAGCGCAATCCACAGACGATGTGATGCCTCAAGCTCTTCCTCGATAAACAGCCAGTGACCATCGGTTTCCAGATCTTCCTGTTCCATCAGCATGGCCAGGTGCTCGATCACCTTGGCGGTAAACTGGGTGAAGCTCAGCGTCTGGTCACGCCAGTTAACGAGCAGGCCTTTGAATACAGTGGCCTGATCCGCAAAGCAGCCATAACGCTTGCTGGCGCGTCGGGTAAACAGAGGTTTGATCTCGGCCAGCATTCGATTGTTCAGGCTTTCGCGATCAAAGGGTGTTTCACGCAGGCTGAAGGACTGGTCACCCGTGCGGCGGGTCAAGCGGTGGGCGATGGCGGCAGTGGCGGGCATGATCTGTCTCCCAGCAGGATGTGAACGGGACGGGGATTATAAACAATCCTCGCCCCGAAAACGTCCTTACTGTGACACCGATTGGTTCAAGCCTGTTTCAAGAGGCGTTCGGCAAACTCGACAAAGCCGAAACCACCCTGTGCCTGGGTAATGAAGCGGGGCGGGCGCGGCAGGCTATCCAGGAATCGCTCAATATTGGCGACACCGACGGTGGTGCTGAACTGCTCGAACATGGTCGCATCGTTGCCTGAGTCACCAATGAAAGCGACAGCCTGATCTTCTATCTCTTTACCCTGTCGTTCCATCTCCTGGTTGAGCCAGGCGCGTGCTGTGCTTGCCTTGTCATATTCTCCGAGCCAGGCATTGATATGGATAGAACTGATGCGTGCCTGAAGCCCTTCATCTAAGAGAAGTTTTAGCAGGGCCTGCTGCTGCTCTGGAGATGCCTGAAACTGCTGGCCTATATCGAAGGCGATATCAGTTTCGCGATAGGGCTGGTCCGCAGTCACGCGTGCAAAGTCGTGTCTGCGTGTCAGCTCTTGTTGCAATAGCTGTAACCGGGTGCGATGACTGGCACGTTCGGACGCCGGCTGGCGGTAGCTCTGCACAATATGGCCACTCGTATCCCGTTGCATCCAGAAGGCGCCGTTCTCGCCAATCACTGCGGCAACCGGCCAGGTTCTGACAATACAGTCACACCAGCCGGCGCAGGCGCCGGTTACCGGGATTACGCTGATGCCGGATTGTTGCAGGCGCTCCAGAGCGAGGAACGTTTGCGACGGCAGGCGGCCCTCCCAAGTCAGGGTATCGTCCACATCGGTAAACAGGTAACGGATGGGAGCATCCAGTTGGTCGGGCAGCGGAAATGGGGGCGTCATGGTCATTCTAGTGTTCCAAAGTCAAAACCAGCGGTTGGTGGTCTGACAGCTGAGTGGTGGTATCAACATGAAGGTTGAGTGGCTTGATATTTTGCAGCATGAAAAAGTCTCGGCAGTGTGGCCCTTGGGGCCACTGTTCAGAGTCGAAAATTCCGCAAGTAGGTTGGTGAGGCTGGTCCACATGGGTCAGGCTCCAGGCATCTTTCCACCCTTGATCGCGCAGCCAGAAGTATTGCTCTGAGGTGCTGTCCAGATTCAAGTCACCGCACACCAGTGTGCGATCGGTCTGATAGGGCTGGGCAAAAATGCCATGGCCGAAACCATTGTGTTCCTGTTGCTGTCTATTCGCGGCGGCCTGCAGGTTGCTCAGGTACTTCAGCTGTTGCTGACGTTCGTGAATATCGTGATAGGCCAGATGCGTATTCAGAACACGCAAGGGGCCTTGAGGGCCGGCAATCAGGGTTTCAACGGCACATCTCGGAGTGCGCCAGACCCCACTGGCGGAATGCTCGGTGATACCGGGCAACACATGCACCCGAGAGTCCAGTAGCTGCTGGCGCACCAGAGTCAGATTGCCGTATTCACGTCGCTGCATCTGACGTTCACCGGGCCAGCTGAGAGCCGCTCCCCACACCGGCAAATGTTCAGGGAAAGCCTCGGCCAGTGCTGTTAGCTGGTCGGGATGCTCTGGCGTTGTATATTCCGGAAAAAATCGCGCGATTTCCTGCAGACAGATCAGATCCAATGGCTCCTGTGCCCTGAGGTACGCAATGATTCGGTTCAGGTCGACCAGGCCATCACAGCCCTTGGCGTTCTGGATATTCCAGCTGAGGATGCGAAGTCGGTTTGCCATTATTTGAGTCCTGCATGCATGAAGGATTGAACGAAACGGCGTTGGAACATTAGAAATACAGCCAGCAGCGGACCGATGGCGATCAGGGTGCCGGCACAGATGACTGGCCAGTCAACGCCTGATTCCGGGGCGCCAAAGATGGCCATGCCAACGGTGAGTGGGCGGCTGCTTTCGGTGTTAGTGACCACCAAAGGCCAGAGGAAGTTGTTCCAGTGATGGCTGATCGAAACCAGTCCGTAGGCCAGGTACGTGGGTTTGGCCAGTGGCACATAGACCTTCCAGAGCACACCTAATCGCGAGCATCCTTCCAGGCGGGCTGCATCTTCAAGTTCCTGAGGGACGCCCTTGAAGGTTTGGCGCAGCAGGAAAATACCGAAGGCGCTGGCCATGTAGGGCAGGCCTACACCTATGTGAGTGTCGATCAGGTCCAGCCCTGCCAGGGTGCGGTAGTTTTCGACGATCAAAATCTCAGGCATCACCATCAACTGAAGCAGAACCAGCGCGAAGACCAGCCCACGTCCACGAAACTGCATGCGTGCCAGGGCGTAGCCGGCCAGGGTGCAGAGGACCAGCTGAAAGGCGAGGATCAAACCGGTGATGATCACCGTGTTGAGCATGTAACGCATAAACGGCGCCTGCTGCCAGGCGGTCACAAAATGTTCTGTGGTCAGCGGTGCAAACAGGTCAAACCGGGTTGCGTATTCTGCCGGGTGCGTGGCGGCCCAAAAGGCATAGAGCAGTGGCAGTATCCACAGCAGGCCCAGTAGCCAGGCGGCTGAGGTCGAAAGCCAGGTGTTGAGTCGAGTCATCATGGTGCGGTCTCAGCGATAATGAATGCGGCGTTCAAGCACGCCAAACTGCAGCAGTGCCAACAGAATCAACATGGCCAGCATGACTACGGTCAGCGTGGCGGCGTAGTTGCTGTCGAAGAAGCTGAAAGCGTTTTCGTAGATGTAATAGAGCAGCAGGTTGCTGGCGTTATTGGGACCACCCTTGGTCAATATGAACAGATGGTCCACCAGCTTGAAAGCGTTGAGGATGGCATTGACCAGCACGAACAGGGTGGTCGGCATCAACAGCGGCCAGGTCAGGCGGCGGAAGATGTACCAGCGCCCGGCGCCTTCCAGTGCGGCCGCATCGTAAATGTCACGGCTAAGGCTTTGCAGGGCCGCCAGGTAGAAAATCATGAAGAAGCCGGCTTCTTTCCACACCGTCATCAGCATCAGGCTGGGCAGTGCCCAGTCGCTGTCGCCAAGCCAGTTGATACCTGAGTGGCCGAACAGTGCCAGCACCTTATTGAATAACCCGATTTCAGGGCTGTAAAAAAACAGCCAGATATTGGCCACGGCAATCATCGGCAACATGGTGGGCGTGAAATACGCCAGACGCAGGGCGGTGCGGCCACTGATTTTGCTGTTGACCCAAAGGGCCATGGCAAGGGCAAGGGCGATGGAGGTGGGTACCGTGCCCAGCGCATACCAGAAGTTATTGCTCAGTGCCTGCCAGAAGACATCGTCATCCAGCATCATGCGGTAGTTGTCCAGACCTGCAAACGCGGCTGCTTCGCCTGCTCGGGCAGGGAAAAACAGCGAGTGCCAAACGGTGGTCAGGGTTGGAATATGAGTGAATGCCAGCAACATGGCCAGCGCCGGTAACAGCATCAGCCAGGCGTGCAGCCAGTTTTGTCGGTTCATCGTGTAGCCTTGAAATAGACCGGGAAAGACCGCCCGGGGTCAGGTTTAACTCCGGGCGGATTTGACTCGGACAGATGGATCAGTAGCGGGCCAGAACGCGCTTGGCCTGCTTCTGAGCAGCATCCAATGCAGCCTGAGGTTCGGCTTCGCCGTTCAGCACGGACTGAATGGCATCGTCCAGCAGTTTGCGTACTCGTCCAGCCTGGTGAGTGGCCAATTCTGCAGTGGCATACTCCAGCTGATCACGGGCAACGGCTGCGGGCGGGAAGGATTTGACGTATGCCTTCAGCTCAGGTGTTTCGTACGCAGCCGGGCTAACGCCCATGTAGCCGGTTGCGATGCTCCAGTTGGCAGCCTGCTCGGGAGAGGTCATGAAGCGCACCAGTTTCATGGCGGCACGACGTTCTTCCTGGGTGGATTCCTTGAAGATGTAGAAGTTGCCACCGCCTGTCGGAGAGCCCAGCTGCTTCTGAGCTGGCATCATGGCGACGCCAAAATCAAAGTCAGCATTTTTCTTCACGGCGGTCAGGTTACCGGTGGAGTGCCACATGATGGCGGTTTTCTGCTCCAGGAAGTTCTGGCGCAGGGTGCCCCACTCGATAGTGCCCTGCGGCATGATCTTGTATTTGCTGCCCAGGTCGCTCCAGTATTGCAGGGCCGCAACGGTACCGGGTTTGTTGAAATAGGTTTCGTTACCGGCACTGTTCATCAGTACTTCACCGTTCTGCTTGGCCAGCGCACCAAACATCCAGTAGGGGTAACCGGTAGACGGAATCATGGCGCCCCAGCGCTCAACCTGTCCGTTGCTGTCCTTCTTCACCAGTTTCTGGCCCATGCTGACCAGCTCATCCCAGCTGCGTGGCGGCTGTTCAGGGTCCAGCCCCGCATCACGGAACGCGTCCTTGTTGTAGTACATGACGATGGTGGAACGCTGGAACGGAATACCATAGGTGGTGCCTTCCACCTGGCTGTTTTCCATCAGGGCCGGGTAGAAACTGTTCAGCCACTGGCGTTCTTCGTCGGTTTCAACGATGTCGTCGAAGGGCACGATGGCGTCCAGGTCCTTGAGTTCATGTACATCGATCGCGGACATAACTGACAGCTGAGTAGGCTGACCACCCTTGAGTGCAGCCAGAGCTTTAACGCGAGCATCGTTATAGTTGCCAGCGTAGATGGCACTGACATCAATATCCGGATTTTGCTGCTCGAATTGCTCAATCATGCCATCGACCACCTGAGTCAGGGGGCCACCAACGGAGACCGGGTAGTACATGGTCAGTTCGGTTTTGGCATTGGCTGCAGAAGCGGCCAGAGTGGTCAGGCTGATTGCCAGCAGGTGCTTTCCTTTATGCAACATGGTGTGTTTCCGTCTCGGGGGTTGGGGTGGATGACGCAAAAACAGGATGTAAACGCTGCCCGCTTTGCAGGCAGAAGTGGTGCTCGTGTTGCTGTTCCCAGCTCAAGCCAAGCTTGCTGCCCGTGGGCAGTTGCTGATGACCGGGCAGGCGTAACTTGATGCTTTGCTCATGCATGTGTGGCAACACCGCATCGATGATGGTGTCGGCGCCGTGGTAATCGCAGTGGCTGACTCGGGCTTCAATGCCCTTGGGGTCCCGGCGCACATGCTCTGGCCGTATGCCAAGCTGGAACCTGTCCTGTTGCAGCAGGTTCATCGGCGGGTTTCCAATGAAGCGGGCTACAAAGGTGCTTTCCGGTGTGCCGTAGAGTGATTCAGGCGTCCCGTTTTGGACAACCTCGCCCTGATTCAACAGCAAAATGCGATCCGCCATGCTCATGGCCTCAACCTGATCATGAGTCACATAGAGCACGGTCATGCCCAGTCGCTGCTGCAGGGAACGAAGTTCAGAGCGCATTTCATTGCGCAGCTTTGCATCCAGGTTGGACAGGGGCTCATCCATCAGGCAAAGGGGCGCTTCGGCAACAATGGCGCGCGCCAGGGCCACGCGCTGGCACTGACCACCGGAAAGCTGGCCCGGCTTCTTGTGAAGCTGAGCGCCCAGATCGACGAGTTCGGTAACCTGGCGCAGGCGTCGGTTCTGCTCTTCGAGGTTTACGCGGCGTGCCTTGAGTCCAAATACGATATTTTCGGCAACGCTCAGGTGAGGAAAAAGCGCGTAGGACTGGAACACCATGGCCAAACCGCGTTGCCCCGGTGGCAGGTGGGTCAGGTCACGGCCATTCAAATGGATAGAACCGGACGTTGGATCTTCCAGACCGGCAATCATCTTCAGTGTGGTGGATTTTCCACACCCGGAAGGGCCCAGCAGGGCAACAAACTCACCGGGTTCTATACTGAAATTGACGTCGTTGACCGCTTGGGTATCACCCCAGTGCTTGCACAAACCGCGCACGTCGAGCTGACTCATTATTTGGACTCCTGTAGCTGGGGGGCGGCGCAGATCACTTCTGCATCGGTGTTGCTCAACAGTGCCTTAACCGGCTCGGGCAACATCTCGGTGATAAACAGGTCTATCTCTTTAAGATGACCGGTACGAACGGGGGCGCTGCGCAGATATTTGCTGCTGTCGGTAACCAGAATGCGCTGGTCACTGCAGTCGATGATGGCGCGGGTCAGATGAGATTCTTCCGGCGAGAAGTCGATCAGCTCGCCTTTGGCGCTCAGGCCACCAATACCAAAGATGCCGAAGTTGACCTGAAAGCGGCGCATGAAGCGGGTAGTGTCTTCGCCCATCAAATCCTGATCGGACGGACGGATACGTCCGCCCGCCAGCAGGGTTTCAATATTGGGGTTCTGGCACAGTGTCAGAGCCGCATCCAGGTTGTTGGTGATGACCTGAAGGCCGGGATGGTCCAACAGGGCTTGTGCCACCTGCTGCGGTGTCGTGCCATTACCCAGAAAAATCGAGGCACCTTCCGGCAGGCGTGCAGCGACCGCCTTGGCGATTGCTTGCTTGGCCTCAAGGTTGATTACCTGACGATTGCTGAATGACAGGTTGCGGTTTTGTCGCGGGCGGGTAATACCGCCATGAACACGCTGTACCAGCCCCAGGTTACTCAGCTCGTTCAGGTCCTTGCGAATCGTCTGGACGGAAACGCCGAAGGCCTGCGTCAGCTCGGTGCTGGTCAGGTTGCCTCCGGCCTTATCCAGCAAGGCAAGAATGTGGTTTTGTCGCTCGGATAGTGTCATCTGCTTTCGTTCGCGCGTTTTATGTGTTTCGCAAAGTTGCGATTGGTATTCGAGCGAAGATTTTGGTGGGGGCTGGTTACAACGGGGAAACAGTTAGATGACGGACTGGTTAAGCTTTTATGGCGAAATGATGCCTTCAATAAAGAAAGGTGGGGCTGATAGTTGGCAGGTGATGGGCTTGATATGGATCAAGGCAGGAATCGGTCGAGAATGAATAAACGATTTTTGTTGTTTTCTGTTTTTTGAGATTTTTTTCTGTTCTGGGTTTGAAAACAGAAAAAATGGCTGATTATGTTTCTATATTCATTATTTTTGATCTGTATAACCAGCCCGCTGAAGGTAAAATCTTAATAAACCTAATTTGAGTGCGGCACGATGTATTACCGTGATACCTGGGTCGAGGTTGACCTCGATCGAATTCAGCATAACGTCAGCAAAATCAAACAGCATTCCGGCTTTGATCACCTCTATGCGGTGGTTAAGGCCAATGCTTATGGTCATGGCGATATTAAAGTCGCACAAGCGGCGCTGGATGCAGGTGCGGATATGCTGAGCGTCGCCTTTCTGGATGAGGCACTGCACCTGCGTCGTGCCATCAAGGATGTGCCTATTCTGGTTATGGGCGCGATCCGTCCGGAAGATTTGGCTGTCGCTGCGGAGCAAAATATTGATGTGACCGCGCATGACATCCAGTGGATTGAAGCCGTGATGGGCTACACGGGTGCGCCTGCCAACCTTCATCTCAAAGTCGATACCGGTATGAACCGTATCGGCATTAAGGATGCCGAAGCTGTCCGTAAGGCCTGTGACCTGATTGACTCCAACCCCAATCTCAAACGGGTAGGTCTTTTTACTCACTTTGCTACAGCCGATGCTGAAACCTCTGACGGCTACCAAGCCCAGATGCAACAGCTAGACGTACTGACCGCAAACATCGATCTGAGCGAGTTCCGCTACGTTCACCTGTCCAACAGTGCTGCGCTACTGCGTTTTGGTCGTCAATCAGTGGCTAATGCCGGTCGATTGGGCGTTTCCATGTACGGTCTCCCGCCGAGCCACGATTTCGATATTCCTGTAGAGCTGAAACAGGCATTTTCATTGCATAGCCGTATTGTCCAGATCAAGGAAGTCGATCCGGGTACTGCAGTGAGCTACGGTGCAACTTTTGTCACTGACAAAAAGGTACGCCTGGGCACCATGCCAATTGGCTATGCTGATGGCTGGTTACGTTATCACCAGGGCCGTAAGGTTGAAATTAATGGTGTGCAGTATCCCATTGTAGGTCGCGTCTGTATGGATCAGTGCATGGTCCAGATTGACGACCGTGTGCAGCTGGGCGACCGGGTCGACCTGATTAACGACAACCTGACGGTGGAAGATGCTGCGCGCGATCTGAACACCATCGGGTATGAAATCGTGTGTTCCATTTCGGACCGCGTTCCCAGAATTTACAAGCAGGGCGGTGCCGTCGTCGGCGAGCGTAACGAACGCTTCCGCCCTGATGTTGAAGGAGATGAATAAGATGCAGTCACCCAAGGACATTCGTCTGGCCATTCGCAACGGTGAGCATAACACCAACACTTCAGGTCTGGCGGGCGGCTTCGTGCAAGCCAACCTGGCGATTCTGCCAGCAGATTGGGCCGCGGAATTTCTGCTGTTCTGCCAGCTGAACCCTAAGCCTTGCCCGCTGGTCGGTGTGTCTGCAAACCCCGGTGATGTTGCCATCGAAGATTTGGCGGCGGACATGGATATTCGTACCGATGTGCCCAAGTACCGCATCTTTGAAGACGGCAAGCTGGTGAACGAAGTGGAAGATATTCGTGACTACTGGCGCGATGATCTGGTTATTTTTGCCTTGGGTTGCTCCTTCTCCTTTGAAGAGGCGCTGCTGGCTGATGGCCTGGAAGTGCGCAACGTGACCGAGGGCGTCAACGTTCCGATGTATCGCACCAATCTGGCGTGCAAGCCGGCAGGTCGTTTCAGTGGTGACATGGTGGTGTCCATGCGCCCGATGAAACCGGCCGATGCCATTCGTGCTATCCAGATCTGCAGTCGTTTCCCCTCGGTACACGGTGCTCCGGTTCACTTTGGTGACCCGTCTGCTATCGGTATTGCGGACATCAACAGCCCTGACTTTGGCGATGCGGTGAGCATTCGTGAAGGCGAAGTGCCGGTTTTCTGGGCCTGTGGAGTAACACCGCAGGTGGCACTGGAACAGGCGCGTCCGCCATTCTGCATTACCCATAGCCCGGGCCACATGCTGGTGACCGATCTGGCTAACAGCAAACTTTCAGTGCTCTAACGACTCAGCGTTCTGGAAAGTTCTAACGTGTTTTAAAAGTGTTTGAGCTGCGGGCTCAGACACTTGGGGCTCTGCCCCGGATTCAGGAGTAACCATGACAATAAAACTAAATTGTGACCTCGGAGAAAGCTTTGGTGCCTGGCGCATGGGGCTGGATACCGCAGTGATGCCGCACATTGATCAGGCCAACGTAGCCTGTGGCTTTCATGCCGGTGACCCTCAGGTGATGCGCAAGACATTGAATCTGGCCCGTGAACATCAGGTGACGGTGGGTGCCCATCCGGCATACCCGGATCTAGTTGGTTTCGGCCGCCGTTCACTGAATTGCCATCCGGAAGAGGTGGTCGCCCTGATGCATTATCAAATCTCGGCGCTGGATGGTATGGCCCGGGTTCAGGGGATGGAAGTGAGCTATGTGAAACCGCATGGTGCACTGTACAACGACATGATGGCCAATGCGGACGTACGTCGCGCTGTTATGCAGTCTCTGGCTGAATTTCACCGCCCCATGGCGCTGATGCTGCAGGCAACACCGGATTATCAGCAGCATCGTGAAGAGGCCAAAGAATGGGGCCTGGATCTGATGTTTGAAGCCTTTGCAGATCGTAGCTACGAGGATGACGGTCGCCTGCGCTCACGCACCAAGCCGGGTGCCGTTTTGGCCCGTGAACAGATGCTCAAGCAGGTCGAGCTGCTACGTAATCAGGGCACCATCACTACTTTCAACGGCCAGACTCTGGAGCTGGAAGTAGACACTCTTTGCGTTCATGGCGACAACGAAGAAGGCGTAAACGCCATCCGCGAAATCCGCGAGGTTTTGCAGGGATGAGAGTGGAAGTCGCGGGTGAAAGCGCCCTGATAATCTACTTTGGCGAGCATGGCCAACCAGGTGTTGCCGCGGCCGTTGCCAGTGCCGCGCAGCAGCTTCGGGAAGAGCTGGGCTACCGCTTGATTGATCTGGTGCCGTCCTATGCCTCTCTGTTGGTGATTTACGATCCTTTCCGTACCGATCATCTGGAAGTGCGTCAGCTGATCGATCGTGTTTTGCAACGTGTTGATGGTGGCGAAGAGACAGCCGGTCGTCTGGTGACCTTGCCGGTGTACTACGGTGCGGATGCAGGACTTGATCTGGACTCTCTCTCCCAGCGTGTTGGACTTAGCGTGGAAGAGGTGGTTGCCCTGCATCAGGCTGGTGAATACCGCGTCTATGCCATCGGTTTTGCGCCGGGCTTCGCCTACCTGGGTGATGTGGATGAGCGCATCTCCTGCCCACGTCTGGCCACACCACGCCAGCGTGTACCTCGTGGCGCCGTAGGCATTGCCGACCGTCAGACGGCGATCTATCCCGCTGTTTCTCCCGGTGGCTGGAACCTGATTGGACGCTGTCCGCAGCGCATGTTTGACCCGAACAGTGAACCCTCCATGCCGGTTCAGGTAGGTGATCGCGTCCGTTTCGAATCGATTTCGCGTGATGAGTTCTTTGCTTTGGGAGGCACACTGGATGATGAATGAACAGGGCGTTTCCGGCCTGCGCGTTCGCCAGCCGGGCCTGATGACGTTGATTCAGGATGGAGGCCGTTTCGGTCAGCACCACCTGGGCCTGACCACGGGCGGCCCTCTGGATGCTGATGCTTTTTATTGGGCTAACCGTCTATGCAGCAATGAACCGGGTGCAACCGCGTTGGAGGTCAGCTTTGGTGGCCTGGTACTGGAAGCCGAAGCCGACACCCTGATCGCACTAACGGGTGCTGAGATCACGCTGAAAATTAATGGCGAAGAGCGAGAGTGCTGGCGCAGTCATCCAGTTCGCAAGGGTGACCTGATCGAGCTGGGCTATGCCACTTCGGGTTGTCGTGCCTATCTGGCGGTGAGCGGTGGCTTGGGTATCGCGCCCCAGTTTGGCAGTGCCGCCACTGTTGTTCGCGAAGGTATCGGTGGTTTGAGCGGCGCCAAGCTGGCCCCGGGTGATTTTCTGCCCTGCGCCACGGGTATTCAGGCGCCGACCCTGTGCCTGAAAGAGTCCGATCGTCCGTCTTATGGCACGGATAAACCGCTGCGGGTCATTCTGGGCTATCAACAGGATCACTTCGACGCGGTACAACAGGCGTTGTTCTTCTGCAGCGAATACAGCACCACCGAGCGCAGTGACCGCATGGGTTACCGCCTGGAAGGGCAGGAAATCCGCGCCGATATCGACGGTATTTTGTCCGAAGGTATTTGTCTGGGTGCTATCCAGGTACCGGCTGATGGCCAGCCAATCATTTTGCTGAATGACCGCCAAACCATCGGCGGTTATCCAAAACTGGGTTCGGTATTTACCCCGGACCTGGCACGCCTGGCGCAGTTGACCCAGGGGGCCAGGGTTCATTTCGAGCCTACTACTATTGACGATGCCCATAACCAGCTGTGGCTGGCGCGGGTGCGCCGCGAACGCACCGAATTGGTGTCTTGCTGAGCGCATACGGAGTTTTGAATAGATGACCCAACCACTGACACAGAACAGTGTTCGCGATGCCGTGGCACTTAGCCACCAGATTGAAGCCCTGTTGGTACAGCGTAACCTGCGCGGCATGGCACACGTACGTGACTGCATGCTGCCGGGGTACTGCCTGCGTGCCGCACTGATGTTGCAACAGGCGAAAGGTAACGTACTGATCGGCACCGGTTTCCCGGTTGCAGGCACCTTTGAAACCGATGGGCCTGTAGGCGCTATTTCCCTGTACCAGGCACTGGAAGCGACCGGTTGCACACCAGTGCTGGTGTGTGGTGATCCTCTGGCGGGTGTTCTGGAAAAGGATTACCGCGTTGAGCGTCTGCCGCTGAACGAACGTGATCCCAAGGCACGCCTGCAGCAGGCGGACGATATTCTGGCCAAGCATCAGCCTTCTCTGGTGATTTCCATTGAGCGCCCGGGACAGTCTGACGATTCCGACTACTACAACATGCGTGGTGAGTCGATCGGTCAGCACACCGCCAGTTTCGACGAAATCATGCATCAGGCCGGTTGCCCCACCATTGCCATCGGTGATGGCGGTAACGAAATCGGCATGGGTAACGTGCGCCCGGCGCTGAAAAGTCTGGATATCAAGGCGGCGGTCACGCGCTGCAATGAGCTGGTGGTGGCGGATGTGTCCAACTGGGGTGGCCATGCACTGGTGGCCCTGCTGGGCTGGCTTACCGGTCAGGACCTGTTGGCCGAGTTTGATAACACCGCGGTGCTGACCTACCTGTCCGAGCGCGGCAGCGTAGATGGCGTCACCCGCCTGAATGAATTAACCGAAGACAGCCTGCCCGCCAATGACGGTCAGGAGCTGCTGCTGGCCCTGCGCCGCTTAACCGAATTTGCCTGAGGTAGCGACAGCGCTATCTGAGCAAGCGATTTATAAAGATTAGTGGAGAACACACAATGAGCACTGTTTACCTGAATGGCGAATTCATGCCGATGTCTGAGGCCCGCATCTCTCCGATGGACCGCGGCTTCCTGTTTGGCGATGGTATCTACGAAGTGATCCCGTCTTACGACGGCAAGCTGGTGGGTTTTGGTCCGCACATCGAGCGCATGAATCAGGGCATGGACCTGATCGGCATCAAGTTCGGCTACTCTGAGGCGGACTGGCGTGAGGTCTGTGAAGCGCTGATTGAAAAGAACGGTTCCGGCAATCTGGGTATCTACCTGCATGTGAGCCGCGGTACTGACAGCCGTCGTCACCACGCTTACCCGGAAAATGTTGAGCCGACCGTTTATGCGTTCGCCTTCGAAATCCCGGCTGCACCGGTCGCGGATCGCGAAAAAGTTAAGCCGTACAAGGTTTCTTCTACTGAAGACCTGCGCTGGCAGCGTTGCAACATCAAGTCTACAGCGCTGCTGGGCAACGTGATGCACTTCCAGCAGGGCCATGCTGCGGGTCACAACGAGATCATTCTGTTCAACGCCAACAACGAAATGACCGAAGGCAGTGCCTGCAACGCCTACATCGTTAAAGACGGTGTTGTGATCACGCCGCCACTGGATAACCAGATTCTGCCGGGTATCACTCGTTTGATGCTGCTCGACATCCTGCGCAAGGATGGCAGCATCAAGGTTGAAGAGCGTGTAGTGACCATGGATGAAGTGCGCAATGCGGACGAAGTCTGGCTGACCAGCTCCAGCAAGGAAATTGCCCCGGTCACTGAACTGGATGGCAAGCCGGTTGGCGATGGCCAGGTGGGCCCGGTTTGGGAAAAAGCCCAGGCCCTGTACACCGCTCAGAAATACAACTACTAAGCAATTTCTGCTAGTAGACTCCGCCGGGGCGCTCTGCCCCGGCATTTACTTCCTCAGGCTTGTTCATTCCCGTTTACGTATACCTTACATCCCTTCGGACAGAGATGTTCACCAACAGTGCTCTCGGGTCTACTTCCTGTCTGGTCGCGCTGATGTCAGCGGTAAACTTCAGAACGATTGCGGCCATTTTGCTTGGCCTTATACAAGGCCTGGTCAGCGTAAGTAAGCACCTTGGCAGCATCCAGGTCCTGCTTGGGCCACTCTGCGATACCGATAGAGATCGTTATCTGATGAACCTCAGGAAACTCGGCAGACGCAACTTGCAGGCGTAGACGCTCTGCCAGCTCCAGCGCAGTCTGAAGACCAACGCGGGGCAGCAGCAAAATGAACTCCTCGCCACCCGTTCGGCAGGGGTGATCATCCTGCCGGGTACTGGCACGCAGTATCTCTGCCAGCATGCAGAGCACCTGATCGCCGCAGTCATGGCCATAGGTGTCATTGACCTGCTTGAAGTGGTCAATATCAATCGCCAATACGCTGAAGGGAATCTGCTGGTCTTTCAGTGTTTGCAGGCACTGTTCCGTTCCCCGCCGGTTGTTCAGGCCGGTAAGTGGGTCGGTTTGGGCATCCGTCTGCAATTTACCAATGCGCGTGTGGAGAAGGTTTACACCCATAAGCATGGCGCGTTTGAGTTCGGCACTTTCAAAGTACCAGGAACGAACCTTTTTGATTCGATCAGGTGCATATGGGTTATCCAGAGACTGGGCGCTTTCCGCAAGCTGAGACAACGGACGTGATACCAGACGTCCAAGCCACCAAATTAACAGCAGCGTCACCAGGGCCAGAGGCAGGATATGCTGAATCACTTCTCGCATCTGACTGTTCAATGGCGCCAAGGTAGCTTCCAGAGGGCGCTGGGCAACAATACCCCAGTTAGCGGTTTTCAGAGCCGCGTAGCCTGAAAGCATCTCGATACCCTGACTATTTGTAACCTGGCCTGAGCCGTCTTCACCGTTGATGACATGCTCGATTACATCGTTGTGGCTGACCAGAGTTCCAATACGTTCGGGGTCGGGGTGGTAGAGCAGACGCCGGTTTTGGTCGACTACATACAGATAGGAACCATCCTGATAGTAATGCGTCCCCAGCAGGTCATTGAGGATACTGCGTTGACGCAGATAGATTGAACCTCCGAGATACCCGAGATACTCGCCAGTGGGCGCAAAGATGGGGTGCGAAATGAACACCAGAAGATTACCGGCTGCAGATACATAGGCATCACTGATCAGGGGCTTGCGCTCTCTAAGTGCCTGAATTGCACCGGGTGATTGCAACTGGTCGCCCACGATGCGTAAGGCCTCCGGAGACGTGGCTAAAACTTCTCCATGGGCATCCACAATCACCACCGAGTTAAAGCTGTCGGTCAAGCTGCGTAAGCGATTGGCCATTGCCTGAACCCGATCAGGGCTATCCAGATAGTCCACGACCTCGTGGGCGCTTACGTCCAATTGCTGCTGGGCAGAGCGCAGGAAATTATCTGTGGAGGTTGCCAGTTTACGGGCATAGACCTGGTTGCTCTCGAGGCTTTGATCAATCAGAAGCTGGCGTTGCACCTGATGACTTGCACTAAGGCTATTCAGCAGGGTGATCAGGGCAGAGGAGAATGCGAGCAACAGGATGAGTTGCTTCAGGTTAAGGTGGAAAAAGCTCTTGAGGAACACGTTCTTACTACTCCTGAACGGTTCAGGCTGTGCTCCCGTAGAGACGATCCTGACGCATGTGTCAGAGCTATCATTATAGAGGGAGGGACTGCCGATTTTTTTGGGGGCCGCCTGAATAAAAGAGCCTCAGGCATATAGAGTCTATCGGATCAATGATGCCATGATCTTGGTGGAAAGCCATCATAAAGTGTTACCAATACAAGTATCACGATAAGTGATTTTGAATCAGATTCAGAAAGAGATCGCGCGCCTTATTGGTACGTGCCGACTTTTTTGTAATCGCGACCAGATCCAGCGGGTAGGCACGCTTGCCCGGCTGCAGGGCACGCAGCTCATCTGGCTCGGCATACTGCTGCACATAGTGCTCTGGCAGGAAGCCCACGTATTTGCCAGAGCGAATCATCGCCAGACGGGTTTCGTAATAGTAGGCCGTGGCACGCGGGTCCATCTGCTCGATCATATGGCTGGCATCCTTGTGCGGTTTGAGCCCGGCTTGAATAAGGGCTTGAGAGTCGATGACCTCATCGGTGATCTCAGACTCAGGCACTGAAAACAGAGGATGTAGACGGTGGCAGTAGAGCTGACAGGCGTCAGAAAACAGGTGGATGTAGTTCAGCCCTTCAAGTTCCCGGTGCAGGGGAACAAAGCCGATCTCGGCCTCCTCATTGATCACCTTCTGCTCAATGGTGCTCATGGTGGCCACATCAACACTGATATACACATCGGGCGCCTGTTCATGCAGCTGATTGATCAGCTTGGGCAGTTGCAGGCGTTCATCGCCACTCACGGTATCCGAAAACAGCAGGCGCAAATCCCCTGACAAACTGGAGTTCAGGTTGTTTACTGTAGAGCGAAATTCCTCCAGAGATGCGAACAGTTTCTTGGCCTGATCGTAAATGATCTGACCTTCTTCCGTGAGCGAAAATCCGCCGCGCCCCCGATGGCAGAGAACCAGATTGAGCCGTGATTCCAGATTGGCAATGTGAATGCTGATGGTAGAGCGGGTTATGTTCAGATCGGTTTCAGCCGCCGAAAAGCCGCCACACTCGACCACGGTGGTGAACACCTTCAGCTGCTTGATTTCGAAATCACCGACCTGGCCAAGCCAGAATTTGCGCGTTGCCATTGGGTTTACCCGAGATACACAAGAAGAGTGGGCCGAGGAAGTGATGGTTCAGCCACAACAAAAGACTAGTTTAATAAAACCGCGATACCAGCGTAAGTTTGATGGCTATAAAACCTAGCATTTAATCATCAAACTGTTTCTACCGACGGGCGCCACCTACACTGAGCTCACTTCTTAACGCACCCGCTTGGTAGGTTTGCACGATGAAAAATTATCAAAGCATGGATCACTTCTGGATGCCGTTTACGGCAAATCGCGCCTTCAAGGAATCACCGCGTATTATCGAACGCGCTGAAGGCATGTGGCTGTACAACGATCAAGGTCGCAAGATTCTGGATGCGACGGCAGGCCTCTGGTGTGTGAATGCGGGTCATGGTCGCAAGCAGATTGCCGAAGCGGTTGCCAACCAGATCAATACACTGGACTACAGCTCGCCGTTTAACCTAGGCCATGATATCGGCTTCGAATTCGCCGAGCGTCTGGTCAAGCACAGCCCGGCCGGTCTGGACCGTGTGTTCTTCACTTGCTCCGGTTCTGAAGCGGTTGAAAGTGCGCTGAAAATCGCGCTGGCGTACCAGAATGCCCGTGGCAAGGGTGGCAAGTACCGTTTTATCGGTCGCGAAAAAGCCTATCACGGGGTTAACTTCGGGGGTATCTCCGTCGGTGGTCTGACACCGAACCGCAAGGGCTTTGGTCCTCTGCTGCCGGTGGATCACCTGCCGCACACTTTGGATGTAGAGCGCAACGCGTTCTCCAAGGGCCTGCCAGAATTTGGTATTGAGCGTGCGGAAGCGCTGGAAAGTCTGCTGGAGTTCCACGGCGCCGAAACCATTGCGGCAGTGATTGTCGAGCCGATCAGCGGAGCTGGCGGTGTGGTTCTGCCGCCGGTGGGCTACCTGAAGAAACTGCGTGAAATCTGTACCCGTCACGACGTTCTGCTGATTTTTGATGAAGTGATCTGTGGCTGGGGCCGTCTGGGCGCCTCCTTCGGTGCGGTCAAGTTTGACGTGCAGCCGGATATGATCACTTCTGCCAAGGGCATTACCAACGGTGTGCTGCCGCTGGGTGCTGTGTTCGTGAAAGACGCGATCTACGAAACGGTTGTGAACTCGGCGCCTGAAGGGCAGGTTGAGTTCTTCCACGGTTACACCTATTCCGCACACCCGGTTGCCTGTGCTGCCGGTCTGGCTACGCTGGACATCTACGAAGCCGAAGGCCTGCTGGAGCGTGGTTCTGGTGAGATCGGTGCTTACTGGGAAGAGGCGCTGCACTCGCTCAAGGGTGTTCCGGGCATCATCGACGTGCGTAACTGCGGCCTGATCGGTGCGGTTCAGTTTGAAACAGCGGATGGTTCCATTGTCGGTCCGAAGATCATGCAGCGTTGCTATGAGCTGGGCATGTCCATCCGTGCTGTGGGCAACACCATTGCGCTGTCACCGCCTGTGATCATTGAGAAAGAACACATTGATCAGATCGTGGATATCTTTACCCAGATTTCGCGTGAGATGTTTCAGGCGAAGTAATATCTCTCCACCCTGGCAAGGTTAACTTGCTTTGGTTTTGACCGTGAAGGTCGACCTTTTCCGGGCTCCCTCCCTCAGGGCGCCCGGTTTTTTGCATTTAGGCTTAGCCCGCCGTCGACAGTTTGGTGCGGCTAAAACTTTACGTTTAATCAGGGTTCGATTTTGTCACTCAAAGTGGTGGTAGTATCGGACTATTCAATAACTGACAGGCAGTTCCTGCGGGTGCGTCCTGTCCCTGTTGCAGAGAGTCGATATGCAGAACAACGAACTTGTAAAAAACCAGGCATTTGTTGATGGGCAATGGGTTGCTGCAGCGTCCGGCAATACGCTGAAAGTCTTGAATCCGGCAACAGGCGACACCATCGGTGCTGTTCCTGACCTGAGCGCGGCGGAAGCGAGCCAGGCGGTTGAAGCGGCTAACCGTGCCTTTGCCAGCTGGAAGAAAACCACCGCCAAAGAGCGTGCCGCTTTGCTGCGTCGCTGGTTTGAGCTGATCATGCAGAATCAGGAAGCGCTGGCGCAGATCCTGACAGCCGAGCAGGGCAAGCCGCTGGCGGAAGCCCGTGGTGAAGTAGCCTATGGCGCCTCCTTCGCCGAGTGGTTCGCTGAAGAAGCCAAGCGTACCTATGGTGAACACATTCCGTCACCTTCACCCACCAGTCGCATGCTGACCATTCTGCAGCCGGTAGGTGTCGTTGCCGCGATTACACCCTGGAACTTCCCGGTGGCGATGATCACCCGTAAGGTTGCGCCGGCACTGGCGGCAGGTTGCACCGTGGTGCTCAAACCGGCGGAAGATACACCGCTGTGTGCTTTGGCTTTGGCCGCGCTGGCTGAACAGGCTGGCTTCCCGGCTGGCGTACTCAATATTGTCACCACCGCTGACCCGGTTTCGGTGGGTGACTGCCTGACTTCCCATCCGCTGGTGCACAAGGTGTCCTTCACCGGTTCTACCCCGGTCGGCAAGCACATCCTGCGTCAGGCTGCGGGTACCGTGAAGAAGGCGTCCATGGAACTGGGCGGCAACGCGCCTTTCATCATCTTTGACGATGCCGATCTGGATGAAGCGATCAAAGGTGTGATGATCTCCAAGTACCGCAACGCCGGTCAAACCTGTGTCTGCACCAACCGTATCTATGTTCAGCGTGGCATCAAGGATGCGTTCGTAGAGCGTTTCCGTGAGGCAGTGGCCAAGCTCAAGGTTGGCAAGGGTGACGCAGAAGGCTCTGAAGTGGGCCCACTGATCAACCTGAAGGCGGTTGAGCGTGTTGAAGCGGTGGTACAACAGGCGGTCTCTGAAGGTGCCGAGCTGTTGCACGGCGGTGCCCGTCACGAAGCCGGTGAGCTGTTCTACCAGCCGACGCTGCTGGGTAATGTAAGCGAAGCGATGGAGATTGCGCATCAGGAGCTGTTTGGCCCGGTTTCCACCCTGTTTGTCTTTGATGATGAAGACGATGTGATCGAACGTGCCAACGCGACACCCTTTGGTCTGGCAGCTTACTTCTACTCCCGCGACATCGGTCGTTGCTGGCGTGTGGCGGAAGGCCTGGAATACGGCATGGTGGGCGTCAACGAAGGCATCATCTCCAATGAAGTAGCGCCTTTCGGTGGCGTGAAGGAATCCGGTATCGGCCGTGAAGGTTCACGTCACGGTATCAACGACTACCTGGAGCTCAAGTACATCTGCATGGGCGGCATCCAGAAGTAATCCCTCCGGTGTTTTTCGTTTTTTCAAAGGGCCCTCAGGGGCCCTTTTTGCTGCCTGAATTTCAGCCTTGGCGAGTACTGAGCACCTTTTTGGGGCGTAGTGTCTAACCTTAAAAGCGAGGCCTATCAATTGCGGTAAGGTCGTCTCCTTGCGTGCCGAAAATAACCGCATCAGGGCATAGAAATTGCTGCGCTTTCTGAGAAGCTCGAGCGTAATATAGTGATAAGCGCAAGGCGCAGGATTCTTTTCGGAGAAACGTGTATGGCTGTTGATGATGCTAGAGAGCTGGACCTCTTTATTACCGATCTGAACGGTAATCTCAGAGGGAAACGCATGCCGTCTTCGGCGCTGAATAAAATCATGGAGGAGGGCGTTAAGCTGCCACGTTCTGTGGTGGGGGTGGATTTCTGGGGCGACGATGTCCTGGATAACGGTCTGGTTTTTGAAACCGGTGACAGTGATGGAGTCTGCATGCCTGTTCAAGCTGCGCCTGTTCCTGTTCCCTGGGCCGAGTCACCGCGCAGCCAGTTGATGGCTACCATGTTCAACCCTGATGGCTCGCCATTTCTGGCGGACCCTCGCCAAGTGCTGGCCTCTGTCGTCGAGCGATACAAGGCGATGGGACTGACGCCAGTGGTGGCGACCGAGCTGGAATTCTATTTGATGGATGCCGAGTCTGAAGAAACTCAGCGTCCCAAGCCGCCGATACTGGTTGAAGGTCATGGCCGCCGTCTGGCGGAAACAGACTGCTACTCCATCGACGAAATGGACGGTCTTGCCTCCTTCTTTGCCGAGGTGCGCTCCACCTGTGATCTTCAAGGAGTACCGGCGGATACCATAGTGTCAGAGCTGGGGCCGGGGCAGTTCGAGATTAACCTGAACCATGTGGCCGATCCCATGCTGGCCGGCGATCAGGCGGTCATGTTCAAACGTCTGGTGCGGGGCATCGCGCGTAAGCACAACTATTCCGCCACCTTTATGGCCAAGCCTTACGCTGATAAAAGCGGTAACGGCTTCCATGTTCACTTCAGCCTGCTCAATGAGAAGGGTGAAAACGTGTTCGACAACGGTGGCGAGGAAGGAACAGACCTGCTGCTGAATGCTGTGGCGGGTCTGATGCGTTCCATGCCCGAAAGCATGCTTGCCTTTGCTCCGCACATGAACTCCTATCGCCGCTTTATGGTAGGTGCCCATGCGCCGACCTGTGCCAGCTGGGGCTATGAAAACCGAACAGTCGCTATTCGTATTCCCGAGAGTGCCCCGGCTGCCCGCCGCATCGAGCACCGCGTTGCGGGCGCTGATGCCAATCCCTATCTGGTCTTGGCAACCATTCTCTCCGGCGCGCTCTATGGCATTGAGAACAAAATGGTGCCGCCGGAGTCGGTTGAAGGTGATGCCTATTCCGAGGAGGTGGACCCTGAACTGGCGCTGCCCACCAAATGGGATGATGCCATCAAATTGTTCCGCCGCAGTCGTGTGCTGAAGTACTACATGGGGGCGGAATTTATTCACGTTTTTACATCGGCTAAACGCCAGGAGCTGCGTAAGCTGCATGCGCGCATCTCCGATATTGAATACGAATCCTATTTGGGCTTCCTGTAATTCAGGAAAGCGGGTCAAGGAGATGATCAACATGAAAGTGGGATTGCTTGCAGCCGGGACAGCCCCGGACGAGCTTGTATCTGCACATGGCAGTTATGCCGATATGCTCAGCGCCTTGTTGAAACGTGCTGGCGTTGAGGCCGAGTTTTGTCGCTACGAAGTACGCTTGGATCAGTTTCCATCCAGTGCTCAAGACTGCGATGCCTGGGTAATTACAGGTTCCAAACATAATGTGGATGAAGGCTTGCCCTGGATCACCCGTCTGGAAAGTCTGGTACTGGAAATTGTTGCGGCTCGTCAGCCACTGATTGGCATCTGCTTTGGCCACCAGATCATTGCTCAGGCATTGGGTGGAAAGGTTGAGCGATTCGCCGGTGGCTGGGGACTTGGGCGACAGGAGTACGCTGTGATGAATACCGATCAGTTTGACTTTGGTACAGCGTCCAGCGTGCGGATAAATGCTATGCATCAGTATCAGGTCATCGAAAAGCCTGAGTCGGCTGAAGTGTTTGCGACGTCTGATTTCTGCCGTTACGCAGGCCTTGCGTATGGCGATCGAATTCTCACCCTGCAGCCCCACCCTGAATTTGCCAGTGAGTTTGAACAGGCGCTCATTGAGACCAGAAAGGGGAGCGTGCTGACCAACGAAGAGGCTGATCGGGCATTGTCCAGTCTGGATATGAGGCCCGATGCGACTGACTCTGATCGCGTGGGCCAGTGGTTGGCCCGGTTGTTACTGACGGCTGCCGGATAAACGCCAAGGCGATAGCTGCTGCTCGGGTTGGGTTTTCTTAAAGGTGTTAACCATGTCTGAACTTTCGCATACCAGTTCCTATTATGCCGCTTCGGCAAATGACACACGTATTCGTCCTGCTCTGGAAGGCCAGGTGGATGCTGATGTGTGTGTTATCGGCTCCGGCTATACCGGCCTGTCAACCGCGCTGCACCTGTCGGAACAGGGCTTCAAGGTGGTAGTACTTGAAGCCAGCCGTATCGGTTTTGGTGCCTCGGGTCGTAATGGTGGCCAGATCGTTCACAGCTACAGCCGCGATATCGATTTCATCGAGCGCAACTACGGCCATGAAACCGGCAAGGCGATGGGCGCAATGGCGTTTGAGGGCGGCAAGATCATTCGCCGTTTGGTGAAGGATTACGCCATTGAATGTGACCTCAAGGACGGCGGAATTTTCGCCGCCTGTAACGACAAGCAGTTCAAGGAACTGCAGTCTAAAAAGGCTCTCTGGGAAAAACACGGACACGCTGACTTGGAGCTGTTGAGCGCTGATGAAGTTCGAGCGTATATAGGTACTGATCGTTATTCCGGAGCCCTGCTGGACAAGTCCGGTGGGCACATCCATCCACTGAATCTGGTGTTGGGTGAGGCTCAAGCCATCGAGTCTTTGGGCGGCGTGATTTACGAAGGCTCACCTGCGATCAGGGTGGAAGAGGGCGAGAAGGTCCGGGTCCATACGCCCAAGGGGGCGGTCAGTGCCAGTTTCGTTGTGGTCGCCGGTAATGCCTACCTTGGGGATCTGATTCCCAAGCTTCAGGCACAAGCCATGCCCTGTGGTACTCAGGTCATTACCACCGAACCCTTGAGCGAAACTCTGCAGCGTGAGCTGCTGCCGCAGGATCAGTGTGTGGAGGACTGTAACTATCTGCTCGATTACTACCGGCTGTCTGGTGATGGGCGCCTGATCTACGGCGGCGGTGTAACCTATGGTGCGCGAGAACCCAGCCGGATTGAATCCCTGATCGTGCCGAAAATGCTGAAAACCTTCCCGCAGCTGAAAGATGTAAAAGTGGACTTTGCCTGGACCGGCAACTTCCTGCTCACGTTGATGCGCCTGCCGCAGTTTGGCCGTGTCGGTTCACACGCCAATATCTATTATGCCCAGGGCTACAGCGGCCATGGTGTGACCTGCTCGCACCTGGCGGGTAAGGTGCTCTGTGATGCCATTCAGGGCCAGGCCGAGCGCTACGACATCTTCGCATCCCTGCCTCAATACCCATTCCCTGGCGGGCGCATGTTGAGAGTGCCTTATACAGCCATGGGTGCCTTCTACTACAACCTGAGGGATAAATTGGGGATTTGAACACGTCAGCCCTTGAGTTAAAACTGCCGCCACCGCTGGTGACTGTACTGGTTGCCTTGCTGATTTATGGCGGGCAGCGAATAACACCCTCAAGCCTGAGTGTTTCGATTGCACCTGGCTGGGCGCTGCTGCCTTTGGGCGTTTCTTTGCTGCTCGCGGTAATGGCCGTCGCGCATTTCTTTCGGGCCGGCACTACCGTGCATCCGCACTGCCCGGAGAAAAGCAGCTGTCTGGTGGCGCATGGAGTCTATCGTTTCAGCCGTAATCCCATGTACCTGTCATTGTTGTTGATCCTGATCGCCTGGTCCATGTATCTGGGCTGGCTGTTGGCCCCGCTGGGCTGGGCGCTGTTTGTGTTCTGGATTACCAGGTTCCAAATCCTGCCTGAAGAACGCACCCTCACGCGTCTGTTTGAAGATGAATACCGGGCTTACTGCCAGCGCGTCAGGCGCTGGCTCTGAGAGTATTCGAGAATTTTCAAGCCGCGTTGTGCATGGATTGCAGCTCTTCCATTCCTTTGAGGTTCCCCGGCAGGTCACGGTGGCTAAGCGTGTCGGTAATGACCTGGCCTTGCCACTCCTGCTCCAGACGGTTGCGCTCTGATGTCGCCTTAAAACTGGCGATAAAACGATTCACTTCGCTTAACAGCCCTGCATTCTCCGCATCTGCAGCCACGGCCATGGAATAGAAATAGGGTTGATCTGCCAGGTTACCCGGCAGAATTTCGATCTTGTCGTACCAGGGGCTGTCAGGGTTGTTACAGGCCCAATAGTAGATCGGCAGGTCGACCATGAAGGCATCGACGATACCCTTGGCCAGACAGTCATGGATGCGGCTTTGATCGGAGTAGGCGAGCAGGTTGGAAAGCTGGGTTTTATTGCCGGCTTCAGTACCGACACCCAGGCTTTCCAGCACGGCAAAAGCCGCCGGGTCGTTGATGATGCCCAGGGTTTTGCCGTGTAGATCGCTTATCTGATTGATACGGCTATCGCCCTTACGGCGGGCCAGTACACAGTGCAGATAGGTATAGGGTTCGGAGTAGGCGACGTGGTCATAACCCTCGTCAGGCGGCAGGGCACTGATGACAATATCGGCGGGCATGCCGCCGGGTTTGTCGCTGCTGAACAGGCGCTCGGTGCACAAGTCCCAGGGTGTTTCGACAAACTCGCAGCGCACGCCCAGATGTTTCGCCAGCGCCTCGGCGTAACTGATATCCAGCCCACGCAGAGGGTCGCTTTGTTTCTGGCGGAATGACAGACCAACGAACTGAGGTTCGACGGCAACACGCAGGCTGCCACGCTGTCGAATCAGGCCCAGTCGATCCTGACCACGGCTCAGGCCCAGCTGTCGATTCATGCGCTCCACCGGCATCTGCGCCGAGGAGAGGTTACTCATATCCATCGGCAGCTGCTCCAGGCCTTGGCCTACCTGGGCCGAGAGTTCAGCGATCCAGTCCTGTTTGGATTTTACGCGTCCCATCACATCCTGTAGCAGGTGCAGGGTTTCAAACAGAATATCGGTGTTCTCGCGCACCTGGCCGATATCATCGTTGATATGACTGAACAGCTTGCCCAGGCGTTCGCTGGAGAAATTCACCGCTTCGTCGGAAGCCTCCAGCTTGTTCAGACTATGCTGACGCAGATTGATCAGCTCTTGTTCGATGGCGCTGAAATCAAGCTGCTCGCGTGCCGCGTCAACGTGTTTGACCGTGACTTCTGCCAGGTTACGCACCTCGTTGGCCACTACCGCAAAGCCGCGGCCATGTTCACCGGCGCGAGCTGCTTCGATGGCGGCATTGAGGGCCAGAAGATTGATCTGAGCCCCGATTCGGGTGATGTTTTCGAGGACAGCGTGGGAGCTTTCGGCTTTCATCGCCAGCTTGGCAGCGATGCCCTCCATGGCGGCGATCACCGCAGTGTTGGTATCGCCAACGGTTTCTCTTAGGGTCTGCTGCAGTTGACGTACTTCGTCCCAGGATTGACCTACTTTATCGGCGGCGGCATCCAGCTCGTTTCCCAGTTGTTGAGAGCGCTGGTCCATCTGTTGAATCAAACCCTCCTGCTGGGCCAATGCCCGATTGGCATGCCCGGTAAACAGCTGGTTGCGCTGCATCAGGCTCGCGATGGATTGGGTCAGACTATGCAGGGCGCTGGTGCTGTACTGGTCACTCTGTCGATGCAGTTGAGCCTGCAGTTGTCGCAGGCACTGGCGCAGGGCAGTGTCCTGCAAGTTGGCATCATCCAGATTGGCGGTTTCCAGGTGAGACAATAATTCCACCAGTGCCTCGTTGGAGGGGCCACTGGTGCGATGGCGACGAAATAGCATGGTTTGAGTCCCAGAATATATTTATTGTGGGTAAAGCAAATTTCGTACCAGTAAATGGCGCTATTTTGGGACATTTGTTCGCAGGAACTGAGCGACTTGGGTGCTCAGGGGCCGGTGGCTGCTCCCTTCTGGTGCGATGAAAAGGACGCGACAGGGGCGTGCCCCCGTCGTTATGAGGCTTAGCTGGCGTGAGCCGCTGTCTTGTGAACAGGCAGCTGGTTCAGCTTTTCCCAGGCTTCATATTGGCTCAGGAATACCTCGCCGCTGAGGTCGTCAAGGAAATGGGTCAGCTTCAGCTTATCCATTACCGGCCCCTTAACTTCGGAAAGGTGAAAGCGCACGCCGCTGTCCATCAGGCGCTGATTGATCGCCTCCAGGCTTTCCAGTGCAGAGGCATCAATAAGGTTGACCGCCGGGCACATAAGGACCAGATGCTCCAGTTCCGGCAGTTCTGCCACCAGGTCATAGATACGATCTTCCAGATAGCGGGCATTGGCAAAGTAGAGGCTTTCGTCGACGCGCAGAGTCAGGATGCGTTTGCAGGTTTCGACCTCAAAGCGGTCCACATTACGGAAGTGCTGAGTGCCGGGCACGCGACCCACAATGGCGCTGTGAGGCTTGCTGGTGCGATAGAGGTACAGCAGAACCGAAAGGCCCACACCGGCAATGATGCCCAGTTCTACTCCTTCCACCAAAGTCAGGATGATGGTCGCCAGCATGGCCGTGAAATCACTGCGTGAGTAGTTCCAGGTTCGTTTCAGGGCACTTAGATCCACCAGTGAAAGCACTGCAACAATAATGGTTGCGGCCAGTGTTGCCTTGGGCAGGAAGAAGATCAGTGGTGTCAGTACCAGTGTTGCTATGGCAATGCCGACAGCTGTAAAGGCACCGGCAGCAGGGGTCTCGGCACCGGCATCGAAGTTGACCACGGATCGAGAGAAACCGCCCGTCACCGGAAAACCACCGGAGACAGCAGAGGCTACGTTGGAAGCGCCCAGGCCAATCAGCTCCTGATCCGGCGCAATGCGCTGGCGGCGCTTGGCGGCCAGAGTCTGCGCGACGGAGACAGACTCGACAAAGCCGACCACGCTGATCAGCAGTGCGGAGACGAAGAGTTGCTCCCACAGGTCCATATCAAAGCTGGGCAGCTGCAGGCCCGGCAGTCCGGTAGGTACTTCACCCACAACGCGTACACCTTGTTGCCCAAGTCCCAGCGCCCAGGTCACCAGCGTTGTCACAACGACTGCGAGCACAGGGCCTGCCTTGGCCACAATATCGGCCAGTCTTGGGCCCATGCCGAACTTGATCAGCAGCGGCTTGAGTTGCTTGCGCACCCAAAACAGAAAGGCCGTGGCGCTGACACCAATAATCAGTGTGGGCAGGTTGATCTGATCCAGCTGGGCGCCCAGTGCCATCAGTATATCGAGCAGGTTATGCCCTGAAGCACTGACGCCCAAAATGTGTTTGAGCTGACTGGCCGCGATAATGATGCCGGAAGCAGTGATAAAGCCTGAGATAACCGGGTGGCTGAGAAAGTTGGCCAGGATACCCAGGCGCATCAACCCCATCAGGATCAGAATCCCGCCAGATAAAAACGCCAGTGCAGTAGCTGCGGCCAGATACTCGGCAGTGCCCTGCAGGGCCAGGTTACCAACGGCAGCGGCTGTCATCAGTGAGACCACCGCGACCGGGCCCACCGCCAGCGTACGACTGGTACCAAAAATGGCGTAGGCGACCAATGGCAGGATACTGGCATAAAGCCCGACTTCGGCAGGCAGGCCTGCCAGCAGTGCATAGGCCAGGGACTGGGGAATCAGCATGATCGTGACGATCAGTGCTGCCACCAGGTCGCTGGTAAAGGTGCTGCGGTTGTACACCTTGAGCCACTGCAAAATCGGGAGGTAACGTTCTAGCATGACAGTATCCTTATCACCGGGCGTGCTATGCGCCTTGGGTACTTACTTCTTGTCGGCAAAGTTACAAGCCTGTTGGGCTTCCTGCTCCAGTGGGCTGTGGCGCAGGACTTCGGGTTTGGCGAGCCACTCATGCCCTTTAAGCATGGCGTTCCAGTAAATCCAGGGCAGCATTTTTTCTTTCAGCAGCCAGGAGAAACTGCTGGGCTGTTTTCCGTCCACCAGCCATTCAGGGAAACTTGGCAGCAGCTTGCCACCGTAACCAAACTCGGCCAGTACGATCTTGCCGCGCTCCACCGTGAGTGGGCAGGAGCCGTAACCGTCATAGATGGCACGGGGTGCTTCGCCCTTGAGTGCCAGCAGAATATTCTCCGCAACCACCGGTGCCTGCTTGCGCACGGCTGCGGCGGTTTTGGCGTTGGGTGTATTACCGGCATCGCCAAGGCCAAAAATGTCGCCATAACGACTGTGCTGCAGTGTTTCGGGATTCAGCGCGATCCAGCCAGCTTCATCGGCCAGAGGGCTCTCACTGATGAACTTGGGCGCTTTTTGTGGTGGGCACACGTGCATCATATCGAAGGCTTTCTCGATAATGCTGGTATTGCCTTCTGCATCCGTAACCTTGAACTGGGCGCAGCGTCCGGGACCATCGACGGCGATCAGGTTGTGCTGGAAATTCAGCTGGATGCCGTACTTCTCCACGTACTTCATCAGCGCAGGAGCATAGTCGGCGACGCCAAACAGAGCTGCACCGGCCGTACAAAATTCCACCTCCATATCCTGCAGGCGGGACTGACGCAGCCAGTGATCACAGGCCAGGTACATGGCTTTTTGCGGTGCTCCAGCACATTTGATCGGCATTGGGGGCTGGGTGAACAGGGCTTTGCCCTTGCGCGTACTTTGTACCAGCTCCCAGGTATAAGGGGCCAGATCGAACAGGTAGTTTGAGGTCACCCCATTCTGCCCAAGGGTGTCTTTCAGACCGGGAATGGCATCCCAGTCCAGTGCCAGACCGGGTGCAACCACCAGAATGCTGTAGCCCAGGCGTTCACCATCTTCCAGCACCACCTGGCGCTGTTCGGGTTCGAAGGCATGCGCGGCACTCTGATACCATTTCACCTGATGCGGCATCACATCGGACATGGCACGAACGGTCTCGCGGCGCTCAAAGACGCCTCCACCAACAAGTGTCCAGCCGGGCTGATAGTAATGCTCCTGGCGCGGCTCGATGATGGCGATATCCAGATCAGGGTTACGCTGCAGCAAACTGCTGGCAACGGATTGACCGGCAGCACCACCTCCCACAATCAGAACCTCATGGCGACGGCTGCTGACTTTTACTGGGCTATCACCCTGACGCTGTTGTGATTGCAGGCGTTCACGTTGGGCGCTCAGGTCATAGCCGGCACTCTGGGCTGCGGCCAGAATGGCATCGGCATCCAGGTGATGTGCTTCAGAAAGGGCCCAAAGTGTGCAACAGCGTGTGCCCGTGCGACAAAACGCCAGTACCGGACCTTGCACGCTATTCATCAACTCACGGAAATCACTGATATCCGTATCGGTAATCTGGCCAGAAATCACGGGCTGATAGTGCCATGCCAGGCCGTGGCGCTCAGCTGCTGCACGAATCTCGGCCATATCCGGCTGATCTTCGCTCTCATGCTCAGGGCGGTTGCAGATGATCGATTTAAAACCCTTGGCGGCTGCCAGTCCCACGTCTGCTGCGGTGATCTGGGGGCTGACGCTCAGAAAGGGGGTGAGCTGATGTATATCCATGACTGTCTCCGGGGCATTTATAGTTATTCTGGTTGCAGTTCGGCTCAGAACAGGTTGATCGGAATTTTCAGATAGACCTGATCGTTGTCTTCAGCCGGAGGCATCTTGCCGGCGCGCATGTTGATCTGCACCGATGGCAGAATCAGACGCGGCATATCCAGGGTGGCGTCACGCTCGGTGCGCATGCGTACGAAATCTTCTTCGCTAATGCCTTCTTTCACATGAATGTTGTGTGTGCGCTCATCAGCAACAGTGGTTTCGTTGGCATATTCATCACGCCCCGGTGCCTTGTAGTCATGGCACATGAACAACCGGGTATCAGAAGGAAGCGAGAAGACACGCTGAATGGATTGATACAGGGTGCGGGCATCGCCACCGGGGAAATCACAGCGGGCGGTGCCATAGTCCGGCATGAACAGGGTGTCACCGACGAAGGCGGCGTTATCGAACACGTAGGTCATGCACGCGGGTGTATGGCCGGGGGTGTGCATGGCATAGCCCTTCAGCTCGCCTATACGGATTTCATCGCCATCTTTGAGCAGAGCATCGAACTGGCTGCCATCGCGGGCAAACTCGGTACCGGCATTGAAGGCTTTGCCAAAGGTATCCTGAACGGTGGTGATATGTGATCCGATGGCCAGCTTGGCGCCGGTTTTTTCCTGCAGGTAGGGCGCGGCGGAAAGGTGATCGGCATGGACATGGGTTTCCAGAATCCAGTCCACGGTCAGTCCTTGCGATGAAATAAAGGTCAAAATTTCATCCGCAGAGCAGGTTTTGGTTGTGCCTGAGGCATAGTCGAAGTCCAAAACAGAGTCGACGATGGCGCAGTGGTTGGATGCCGGGTCCTGAATGACATAGCTGTAGGTAAATGTCGGCTCATCAAAAAACGCCGTCACTTTGGGGTGCATAAGGCCTCCGATCACAAATTCAATATTGTTATAAGAATATAACCATTTGTTTTATTCTAATATTCATTTGTTAGGGTGCGAAATACCAATTGGTTATAAACCAAGCGGGATTCATGCCCGACAAATTCAACTCTAGATGCTGATTGGCAGGAGCGGAGTTGCGAAGGACAAGCGCTGCAAGGCGGAGTGCGGAAGGGACAATTGCGGAAGGGACAAGTAATGAACGGGGCAGGGCACTTTGGCCCTGCCGTTGAGGTTAGCCTTGCTTGGGACCAACCCAGACCTGCTGAATATTCACGAACTCAAGAATGCCGTGAGGTCCGAGTTCACGACCGTAACCTGAACGCTTAATGCCGCCGCTTGGGAGGCGCGGGTCGGTTTTAACGAGACCGTTTACGACTACCTGGCCGGTTTCCAGGTCCGACGCCATGGCCTCGCCGCGTGAACGTTCGGTCCAGATGGAGCCAGCCAAACCGTATTCACTGTCATTGGCGATCGCCAGCGCCTGCTCGGCCGACTCTGCTTTCAATACCACAGCGACAGGTCCGAAGGTCTCTTCACGGCAGGCGGGCATATCGTTGGTGACATCGGCCAACAGGGTAACCGGATAGAAAAAACCTTCCCCCTCCATTATTTCGCCCCCCAGCAGGCAGCGAGCGCCGGCTGCGCGGGTTTGTTCCACCTGACGCGCCAGTTCCGAGCGCAAATCAGGACGGGCGATGGGGCCTATGTCTGTCTCCTCGTTAGCAGGGTCTCCCACCCTTAATGGCGCAAGCCGTGCCTCCAGAAGTTCCAGAAAGCGGTCATACACGGGTGCTTCAACGATGATTCGCTTGGCGGCGATGCAGGACTGACCAGCGTTAATGATGCGGGAAAATCCTATCAGATCAGCGGCCTGCTCAAGATCGGCATCGGCCAGCACGATGGCCGGATCTGAGCCTCCCAGCTCCAGTACGGCTGGTTTGAGCACTGAGGCGGCCATGGATGCAACTTTGCTGCCGCCGGCACTGGAGCCGGTAAACGAAACAGCCCGCACAACCGGATGCTGAATTGCCGCTTGAACATCCTCTGTCTGCAGCGGCAGGTTTTGCAGCACACCCTTGGGAGCATCGGCCTGTACAAACAGATCGGCAATGGCTTCTGCACAGGCGGGCACATGGGGGTCATGCTTGATCAGGCAGGTATTGCCTGCCATCAGCGCCGGTGAGCAGAAACGAAAGGCCAGCCAGAAGGGCGCATTCCAGGGCAAGATGCCCAGCACCGGTCCCAGTGGCAGATGCTGGATATAGCTGTGACTGGCATCGGACGCAATATCGTAGGTTTTCAGATAGGATTCGCCGTATTCGGCGTAGTGCTCGGCACACCAGGCTGCCTTTTGCACTTCCGCACGGGCTTCCTTGATCGGCTTGCCCATCTCGTCGGTCATCAGGCGTGCCAGGCGCTCTTCCTGATTGCGCATCAGGTTGGCGACCCGTTGCAGCAAACGGGCACGCTCGTTAAACGTGGTTTTGCGCCATTGCCTGAATGCACTTTGAGCAGCGTCGATGCGCCCATTCATGCCGGACTGATCCAGTGCCGGGTAGCTATGTAAATTCTGCCCGTTAGTAGGGTTGATAACGTTCAGCATAGATCCCTCCTTAGCTCTTTGAAGCCGCTTTCAGTGTGTGCTCAGGTGTGTGTTTCTCTTTTTTGCTGTTTTTTTCTCCCTCAGCGGGCTTGGTAGTCAGGGGAGTGATCTGGTTTTCAGAGGCGCTCCGTGAGGAGGCGCCTGAAGCGTTACCTGGGCGTAGAAAGAAGTCCTGAGGTACATCCTCAAAGAAGGAGCCACAGCCTTTTTCAGTGATATAAAACGTATCGGAAATGCCGCAGGTCTTGTCGCCATCCACACCCCACATCCAGGGAATAACATGGAAGGTCATACCGGGTTCCAGTACCGAGCTGTCTCCACCTTTAAGGCTCATGATGTAGCCTTCATCCCAGCTGGGCGGAAAGGCGATACCGATGGAATAGCCGGAGCGAGTGATCAGTCGTGCGCCCACATCATTGTCCGTGATGATCGAGCGAACGATATGATCGGCATCCGATACGGTAAGGCCAGGACGCATCTCCTCTCGGATCTGGCGAAGAGCCAGCTTCATGGTTTCCTGGGCACGGTACATGGAGTTGGACAGCTCCCCACAGATCACTGTGCGCATCAGTGCCGTGTGATAGCGTCGATAGCAGCCGCCGATTTCGATGAATACATGCTCGCCGGGTTGCACCGTGCGCCCTTCCCAGGTGGCATGGCCAATCATGGTGCGTGGGCCTGAGGTTACGTAAGGCATAACGGCCGGAAAGTCTCCTCCAGCGGCGAACATGGCCTGGCTGATTGCACCACCGATCTCATTTTCCGTGACACCGGCCTGACAGGCTTCAACCCCCGCGAACAGGCCTGCTCGAGCGGCATCCGCTGACTTGCGCATGGCATCCAACTCATAACTGGACTTGCACTTGCGTCCCTCTTCGACGATGCCGAAGCAATCCATCAGACGGCTGCCTTTAAAGGCTGTTTTCAGATAATCCTGATGATACGCAGGGAAAAAGTAGCTGTTGCGCTCATAGCCCAGCACCTTGTCGGAAAGGCCGAATTCGCGCAGGGATTCAATCAGCATCTGAATGGCATCCCCGGTGTCAGAGTAGGGGCGCGTTTTTTCGACCCAGGTACGTGCGTGTACGTTCGATTCCTCCATCATGCGCGTGATCATGAAGGGCTCGTCATCAATGGGGACAACCAGTGCCTGGAAGAACGAATAGCCTGTGGTCTGATAATCGGTGAGATACATCAGGTTTTCCGGATCGGTAATGATCACCACATCCATCAGGCGCTTGGCCATTCGCTGGCGCAGCTCCTGAATACGGCGCTGGTATTCCTCAAAAGGAAACGTCATGTCATCGCGTTCGCGCATCAGGCACCTCCCATGACAGCATCAACTGCGTTTTCCAGAATGTTCAGCCCTTCCTCAAGGTCGTCATCCGGTATGGTTAGCGGTGGGATCAGTTTTATGACGCGGCCGGATACCCCGCAGGGACCGACCAACAGGCCACTTTCAAAGCAGGTTTTAGCGATCGCCTTGGCCTTGGTGCCATCCATGACGTCCAACGCCTGAATCATGCCCTTGCCGCGGGTTTCTACCCCCTGGCCCTGATACCGTTGCGCTATGGAGGCAAGGCGGGCATGGATCATTTCGCCGCGCTCACGGGTAAGTCGCATCAGGTTGTCATCTTCGAAATAGCGTAGAGCTTCGCGGCCGGCGACAAAGGAAAAGCCCTGACCACGGAAGGTGCCTGTGTGCTCGCCGGGTTGCCAATGCTTGTCGTGCTCCGGTTTTACCAGGTTCATGGCCAGTGGGGTGCCAAAGCCGCCAATACCTTTCGCCAGACAGATGATGTCGGGGTCAAGACCCATGCCATCAAAGCTGAAGTAACTGCCGGTTCGCCCGCAGCCCACCTGGATTTCATCAATGATAAAGAGAGCACCTACATCCCGTGCCAGTTGTTGTAACGCTTGCAGCCACTCTTGGCTGGCAACATTGACCCCGCCTTCTGCTTGAATGACTTCGATAATGAAGGCCGCGGGCGGTTCGGCACCGCTGGAGCTGTTTTCAAGTGACTCGCGCAGAGTGTTCAGGCAGCCCATGCCGCAGCCGGATGTCGTTTCGAATGGGGCGTGGCTGACGTGGTTCAATGGAACCCCGGAGGCATTTCGGAAATACTGATTAGCCGTGCAGGCCAATGCCCCCAGTGTCATGCCGTGGAACCCCTGGCTGAAGGCAATCACTTCCGTGCGCCCGGTCACTCTGCGTGCCAGTTTCAACGCGGCCTCTACGGCATTGGTGCCGGTTGGTCCCATAAACTGCAGCTTGTAGTCCATATTGCGTGGACTGAGCACAGTATCGATAAAGGCCTGCATGAAATCACGTTTAACGGTGGTAGCCATATCCAGACTATGGGCAACACCGTCTGCCTCGATAAAGCGAATCAAGGCTTCTTTCATACGTGGATTATTGTGCCCAAAGTTGAGCACTCCGGCGCCTGCGAAAAAGTCGATATAACTATTTCCCTGTTCATCGGTTTGACGCGCATTTGATGCCGATGCAAAAACTGTCGGGTAGGCTCGGGAGTAACCGCGAATATCGGATTCCCACTTTTCGAACAGTTCCATGCTGGTCTCCTTGTGTGAAAGCGCCCTAAGGCAGATCACTTGAGTGTTCTGCCTGCGGCGAATGTGATGTTAAGCCGGTCTTAATGCCGGAGGGTGACGTGTAAAACGACGTGTAACTCAGTGTGTAAAAACAATGAGGCCTGAAGGCCACTACGCGGAGTAGCACCTTCAAGCTAGGAGAGAAAATCGACCCTATCAAGCCTGATAGGAAAAAAAATTTACTGGGGGTGCTTTTTCTCGGGTGCAGGTGCGCCGACCAATTGTGAAAATACCCTGACAACAGCGCTTATCAGGTCATCATTGAAGACGTACTCAGGGCTATGGCAAGGGGCGTGATAGGCATCGCTTTTCGACATTCCGATCAGTGCAAAGGCGCCAGGTACCTGATTCAGGAAGTAGCTGAAATCTTCAGATGCCATGATGGGTGTTTGTATGTTGTTGTCCTGCCAATCGGGTCCCAAAACGTCTGCCAGGGCATTGCGATAGGCTTCTGCAGCCAGATCGTCATTTACGGTAGCTTCGTAGCGCTTGCTCGTACTGACCTGTGCACTGACACCATAGCTGCGTGCGGTATCCTGGCTGATCTCGGTAATCAGGCTATCAATGGTCTCGCGAAGCTCGGGCTGTGCCAGACGGATACTGCCCGCCATTTTGACACGGTCTGGAATGACGTTGACGGCGCTTATAGCCTCGATCGAGGTTACGCTGATAACACTGGCAGATTGAGGTGGCAGGCGCCGACTGATGATCTGTTGCAGGTTGAGCGTGATAGCAGCTGCAGCCAGCACGGGGTCACGGCACAGCTCTGGTTGGCTGGCATGGCCGCCACGTCCCTTGAGTTCAATTTCAAAGGTACCGTTTCCGGACATGACCGGGCCATTGGGGCAGACCGCTTTGCCATAGGGGATGGCGGGCCAGTTGTGCCAGCCATAGATGCGATCAACACCGTCCATCGCGCCTTCTTCAATCATGCTGCGAGCGCCGTGGCCGCCTTCTTCGGCGGGTTGAAACACCAGAGTCACCGGTCCGGTCAGTTCAGCTTCATGCAGTTTGAGCCAGGCCGCCGTGGCCCAAAGTGCTGCCGTATGGCCATCATGACCACAGGCATGCATCTTGCCAGCAACCTCTGATTGGTAGGGCAGATCGGTCGTCTCGTGAATGGGCAGGGCATCTATGTCTCCGCGCAAGGCAATATGCGGGCCTTTCGCATCCGCTGCCAGCGTAGCCAGGGTGCCGTACTTGGCGCAACTGCGCCAGGGAATCTCTAGGCTGTCCAGCTGAGCACGAATGCTGCGGCTGGTATTTTCTTCCTCCCAAGTCAGCTCGGGCTGCCGGTGTAGCTGGTGTCGGAACTGGATCGCCTGCTGAATGATCCTGTGCCATTTGTCTTGCATGCTCGATTCCTTTTTTACGTGGGCCCAAGTCTCAGGCTAGCTGCTCTGAGTGCAAGTCACAAACAGGAATGCAGCGGAAACAGTTGGGTGGTTAAAAACAGGTGAAGTCTTAAATGTCGCATTTGCCATTCATTGCGTTTGTGCTATAAAAGCAGTACGGAAATTTAAGCTGAAGGCTGATAAATGAAAACACTGACAACCGGTGAGATTGCCACCTATTGTGATGTGAATCTGCGTACGGTGATTCGCTGGATCGAGCGGGGAGAACTCAAAGGCTTTAAACTGCCGGGAAGAGGCAACAACCGCGTTCTGATTGAAGACTTCATCAGCTTCCTTGAAGCGCATGGCATGCCGGTACCTGCGGAGTTGGTGCCGCAGAACAACAATCGTATTCTTGTTCTGGATGATGAGCCGGCAATTACTCGTCTGATCAGTCGTATCCTGCGCTCAAGCGGTTATGAAGTCGATGTTGCCGCTGATGGCTTTCAGGGTGGGGCCAAATTGCTGCAGGATCGTCCGGCACTGATTACACTGGACTTGAGCATGCCGGGACTGGATGGTTTTCAGGTACTGGATTTCATCCGCTCAACCAGCGAAATCAAACATACCAAGGTGATTGTCGTCTCGGCACTCAGCAATACTGAACTTAACCGGGCGCTTGAAGCTGGCGCCGATGCGGTGTTGCAAAAGCCGTTTCAGAATCAGGAACTGACTGACATTGTTGATCGCTTGTTGAAGGGTGTCGGCGAAGCCAGTTAGCGTTTTTCTCGGAAGCACAGGGAGGCCGCTCTGCGATGACTAGAAAGCTCTTACTGGTGGATGATGAGGCTGCGATTCTGCGCACCTTGAAGCGGCTGTTTCGCCGCAAGGGCTACGAGCTTCTGGTAGCAGAAAACGCTGAGCAAGGACTGCGTATTTGCCAGCAGGAGTCGCCCCAGGTGGTGCTGTCTGACTTCATGTTGCCGGGAATGAACGGCAGCGAGCTGTTGCAAAAAACGTCTGAGCTGGTGCCGTCTCCTGTTGGTCTTTTATTGAGTGGCCAGGCGGAACTGAACCTGGTGCTGGATGCTCTGAATAGCGGTCAGGTATTCAAATTTATCACCAAGCCCTGGAATGACGCTGAACTTCTGTCTCAGGTCGAACGTGCCTTTGAGCTGTTTGAAGCTCAACTGCTCCCGCCCTTCGAACCAGGCTCGAGCCAGTGTGTTCTCGAACTGGATACTGAAGGCGTTCTGCTGGAGGATACCCGCCAAGCTGATCGACTAGTGCAGGTGCAAGGTCGCTTCCTCAAAGGTGTGCGCCTGGATGAGGTCATTCCCGGCATGACCAGGGAAAAGCTGGATTACCTGCTTCACCATCCGGGTCACAGCATTACGCTGGGTCAGGAGTACGGGGCTGGCCGTTATAGCCTTTGCTCCAGAATCAAGGAACTCGGTATCTATGAGGTACTGCTGACCAGTCTGGATGGGCATATCCTTGCGGATAATGTCGAACAATCCAGCCCGGTTCTCTGTCAGTCCAAGGTGCTGGAGCATCTCCGGCAATATCTCAATGAACCAGATAATCCCTGTATGGTTGTGTGTATTGAGGTTTCCCGTTTCAGGGAACTCAACCGTCAACTTGGATTTTTGGCATCATCCCAGCTGCTGAGCCTGTTGGGGAAGCGGATCCGCAAGTATCTGCCAGCGGATGTTGCCTTCGGTACGCTTGGGGCTGAACAGTTTGCCCTGTTGCTGCCGATGCATGAGACCGAAGCTGAGGCCCACCTTCAGCAGCTTTTGAGTCAGTTTGCAGAGCCGCTCCCGCTGATGGGGCGATCAGTGATGGTACCGCTTTATATCGGTTACTCCATGAGCCACCCGGAGCACACGCCTGCGGATGCTGAGACTCTGCTGCAACAGGCCGCATCGGCACTACATACCCAGGTAAAAGAATCAGCCGTCGGTATCCTGCATCGCTACTCCTCCGGCCTTGATGAAGATATTGCCAACCGAGACCGTATTGAAAATGCGCTCTTCGGTGCGCTGGAGCGAAATGAATTCTCACTGGTCTATCAGCCCAAGGTCGAGCTGGCCACGGGTACCATTGTGGGTGCTGAGGCTCTGTTGCGCTGGACCAACTCCAAACTGGGTACCATCAGCCCGGCAATTTTTATTCCCATGGCAGAAGAAAATGGTCTGGTGAATATCATCGGGGACTGGGTTTTGGCCGCGGCCTGTGCTCAGGTGCGAGTCTGGCGCCTGCAGAATGTTCCAACGGTGCCTATCTCGGTCAATCTGGCAGCGCCGCAGTTACGTAACGATGCTTTTGTGAGCAAAGTGACCGGGATCATCAACGAGTCGGGTTCATCCCCTGAAGATCTTAAAATCGAGTTGACAGAAACGTCTCTGATTCAGGATATGGAGAGCAGTGCAGAGCGTATACAGCAGCTCAGATCTTTGGGCGTTGGTATCGCGCTGGATGACTTTGGCACGGGCTATTCTTCCCTGAGTTATCTGCATCGCTTGCCCATTGATGTGCTCAAGATCGACAAATGTTTCATTGATGACATCAGTCCGGATACGGGGAAGGGACGTTTGGTGAAGCATATTATCAATATGGCCCATGATATGGGGTTCAAGGTCATTGCGGAGGGCGTAGAAAAGCCTTCACAATTGGACGTACTTCGTGAGTTTGGTTGTGATGTGGTTCAGGGATATATTTACAGTGCTCCCGTTGCACCCAATATCTTGCGTGAAATGCTTGTCGAACAACCTTTTGAGAACCTGACGTTTGCCTAAACAGATTACCGTTGCCCGAGTAAAGCTCCCTGACCAACCTTCAGTGCTGGTGGTTGATGATGAAAAGGCTGTGTTGTTGGCGGAACGCAGGATCATTCGTCGTCACCATCCGGAGTGGGATGTACTCCAGGCCCAAACGATGGAAGCGGCCCATCAGCTTTTAGAGGAGCAGACTCCTTGGGTTGTAATTGCTGATCGACAGATGCCGGACGGCAGTGGGGCTGAGTTGCTGCAACGCGTAGCTCAGCAGCATCCATTGGCTTTGCGGGTCATGTTGACGGGCGATCACTCCCCCGAAGCCTGGCTTGAGGGTACTGCATTGGCACACTTGGTGTTTGCAAAGCCCTATGATCCTGTTGCCGTGCTGTCGGTTCTGGATCGTGCCGCCTGTATACATCAATTGCCTCTCAAGCATGAGATCAAACTCGCGCTTGGTGGCCTCAAGCAGCTCCCGGTCGTATCCGAGACGTTTACTCGCCTTTCGCTTGAACTGTCCCATGAGGACGTTTCGCTGGATAAAGTGGTCGAGCTTGTGCAGCAGGACCAGGCGCTGACCGCCCGGTTGCTCCAGCTGGCCAACTCGGCATTCTTTGGCTTCACCAGCGAAACGCTTTCGGTTCGTGATGCCGTTATCCGTTTGGGCAGTGACTTGATTCGAGCTATTGTTCTAGCTCTTGAACTGTTCCATCCGGGGCGAGCCAGTGATGGATCTCAGGATGATGGGGAGTGTTACCGTTTGGCCAGGAGCGTAGCCGAACGGGCGATCGGATATGCCAAGCGGTTGGGTGTGGACAAGCGCGAACGGGACCGAGTATTTATTGCAGGTTTGCTGCATAACCTGGGAGCGCTGGTCGAACTGGAACTCCAGTCCGAAGATTGCAGCAACGCGGATCAGTGTATGGTGGGTGGTTATCTGCTGGCGCTTTGGGGGTTCCACACCGAGCAAGTGGAACTGGTGTTGAATATGTGCCGCCCAAGTGACACCGAGTTTCCCAGTAAGGCACTCGTTGCATTACATGTGGCCTGGATAATGGAAACCGAAGGTGCAGACAGCGATCTGCTTGATCATGAGTGCCTGGCAAGGATGGGGCTGAGCATCAACGACGAAGGTGAGATAGCGACTACCTGAACAGGGTAGATTCTCTTCCAAAATCAAATAATTGCAGGTGAGACAACCGCTCAGGGTCTGCTAACATGCCGGTAACATCTCTTCACTCGGACACGAATGGGATTTTGATGACACCGGAAATTCTTCTTCCTGCTGCTTTTGCTTCTTTGCTTATCGCTCTGACTGTTTGGGCGATCACGCGTTGGCGCTCCTCCATTCCCCTTCAGCAGGCTCAGGCTCGCATTGAGCAGTTAAGTCAGCAGGCCGAACAGCTGCAAGACGAAGCCGATATGCTTCGGGACCAGAGTCTTTCACTGCAGGATGAGAACAATCAGCTGAAAATCGAACTGGGGCGCCTGCAGACACGCTCTGACGAGCGCGACCAGGCACTTGAACAATACAAGAGCTGGTGGCAGCAGGAGCAGCATCGCTTGCAGACGCTTCAGAACGAGCATCAGCAGCTGCAAGCGGAGCACAGTGCGTTAGTGTCCCGCCGTGAACAGCAGGAAGTGCATTTCCGTGAGCAGCTCCAGCAGCTGGAGCAAAGCCGTGAATTGCTGAAGAAAGAATTCGAGCAACTGGCCTCTGAAATTCTTGAGCGCAAGGGTAAGGCGTTCAGTGAGATGAGCGAGCAAAGCCTGAACCAGCTGCTTAATCCGATTCAGAATGAGATGAAAGGTTTTCGCGAGAAAGTCGAAAACATCCATCTACGTGAAACTGAGCAGCGTGTTCAGCTGCGTACCGAACTGCAAAATCTGCAGCAGCTGAATAAGGCGATCACGGATCAGGCAGAAAAACTCACCACGGCGCTCCAGGGGCAGAAGAAAGTGCAGGGCAACTGGGGTGAGTTGATGCTGGAAAATGTACTGGATAATGCGGGCCTTCGCCTGGGGCAGGATTATAAGCGCGAGGTCAGCATCAACACGGAAGAGGGACGCCAGCGCCCGGATGCCATCGTGTATCTGCCCGGTGAGAAGCATCTTATTATCGATGCCAAGACCTCTTTGGCGGCCTATACCCGTTATGTAAATGCGGAGCAGGACGGCGAAAGTCAGCAAGCGTTGCGAGAACATGCCCGAGCTGTTTCCGACCGTATCAAGGAATTGGCAGAGCGCCGCTATGACAAGCTGCCGGGACTGAACTCACCAGAGATCGTGATCATGTTCATCCCGATCGAGTCTGCCTATGTGGAGGCTTTGAAGGCGGATGAAACTCTCTATCAACGCGCACTCGAACAGAACGTTCTGGTGGCGACACCGACCACACTGCTCACCAGTCTTAACATTGTCCGTCAGCTGTGGCGTTTTGAGGACCAGAGCCGTCACACCGCCGAATTGGCGGACCGTGCCGAACGCTTCTACATCAAGCTCAATAGCTTCCTCACCAGTATGCAGGATGTGGGACGCAAGCTGGACGGTGCCCGTATCAGCTACGACAAGGCTTTTGCCCAGCTGTACTCAGGCCGTGGCAATCTGATCAAACAGGCCGCCGAGTTCAAGGAACTGGGTGTTTCAGTGCAGAAAGAGCTTCCGTCTGACTTGGTTGATAAGGCTAGGCTGGAGCTGGATAGCGGCACTTGAGTGTCCCGCGCTGGCCTGGAGGCCTCTCTTAATTATGGAATTCATCAGGCGGCGTATCGAGCAGCAGGTGTTCAACCTGACGGGCTTGTCACTGAATCAAATCGATTACGAGAATCCCAAAGGCGATCCCGGTCTGTTCGGGCCTGACAGTGTTTGCTGGAAGGTGCATGCCGACTTTCCCTCCATGCTCTGTGGTGGCATAGGTGCTCTGATGCTGCAGATGTTGCACCCGTTGGCGCTGGCAGGAGTTTGGGATCATTCAACCTTTCGGCAGGACATGATCGGGCGTTTACGTCGGACCAGCCAGTTTGTGGCGGGTACGACCTTTGCAGCCAAAGCGGATGCCTTGTGGCTGATCGATCTGGTCAATGGCATTCACCGCAGAGTAAACGGTCAGGCGCCTGATGGTCGGGCTTATTCTGCCACTGATCCTGAGCTGCTGACCTGGGTCCATGTGGCCGAAGTCAGAAGCTTCATGGCAGGCTACCTTCGCTATGGGGATCCAGATCTAAGCCTTGAGGACCAGGATCGCTATTTCGATGAAGTGGCGTTGATTGCTGAATCCCTTGGTGCGGTTAAGGTACCTCGTACACGTCTGCAGATAGATGACTACCTGGACGCAATGCGACCTCAGTTAAGTTTCGATGACCGTACCGCTGAGGTGCTGCAGTTGCTACTCAAGGCGCCTGCACCCAGTTGCATGACGCGGCCGGTAAGTTATCTGATGGCCCGAGCTGGTATTGATCTCCTGCCCGAGTGGGGACAAGCACTTGCTGGCATCGGCTTGAACCGCACTCAGAAATATCTGATTCAGAGTGGGATGGGCGCGCTTGCGCCAACATTGCGGTGGGCGTTACGCAATGGGGTGTCCCGGCGCGCTCGACGAAGAATGCAGCTGGATTAATCCCGACTTTGTACCTGTTATTCCCGGTCTTTATAAGCTGTTCCCACCGGAATATTTACGCTTTTTTTACGCCCCAAGCCGTTTTGCTGCCTCGAACCCTTACGCCTCGCCCGTCGACAATTTGCCTGTTATCTCGATAGAGGAGAGGGCCAAGAAGGCCCAGGGCAAAAAGGATGCGAATCATTATTTTGGGCGCCGGTCAGGTCGGCGCCACTCTGGCGGAACAGCTGTCTGGTGAGGCCAATGATATTACCGTGGTGGATGCCGATGTTACTCGCTTGCGCCTGTTACAGGACCGGCTGGATATCCGCACGGTAGAGGGCTGTGCTTCTTTCCCGGATGTGCTGGCTCAGGCGGGATGTGCGGATGCCGATATGCTGGTGGCTGTCACCAACATAGACGAAGTTAACATGTTGGCCTGCCAAATGGCCCAGACCCTTTTTAGTATTCCGCGCAAGGTCGCACGAGTTCGTGGGGGCAGTTATCTGGGGCATGCCGATCAGCTGTTCCGGCCGGGTGCTATCCCGGTTGATGTCCTGATAAGCCCTGAGCAGTTGATCACTGATCATGTCGAGCAGCTCACACGCTGGCCCGGCACGCTTCAGGTGCATGATTTTGTCGGGGGGCGGGTCAAGCTGGCAGTTTTCAGGGTCGGCCCTGAGTCCCCGTTGTGTGGTCACCGGCTGGCAGAGCTTAATAGCATACTGCCGGAGCCGGATGTACGTCTGGTTGCGGTGTATCGCGATGAAACCCCTGTACGTCTGCAAGGCCTGGCTGAGTTAAAGACTGGTGATGAAGTCTATCTGATCGCGACTCCTGAAAACCTGGAGCGTGTCACACAACTGTTTGTCGTTAAGCGACAGCGCTATCGCCAGATCATGATTGCCGGTGGTGGCAACATAGGTGTGGCGCTGGCTGCTCGATTGGAGTCCTGCTTTCACGTCAAGGTTATCGAAACCCGTAAGGCGCGCTGTCAGGAAATTGCACGGCAGCTCGACTCAGCGGTCGTCATCAATGGCAGTGTGTCCGAGTTGGACATCATGACCGGGGAGGGGGTGGAGGATATCGATCTCTTTTGTGCTCTGACCAATGATGATGAAGCCAATATCATGTCGTCCATGCTGGCCAAGCGTGCCGGTGCTCGAAGGGTTCTGACCATCATCAATAACCCGGCCTATGTGGGTCTGGTTGATGGCAATATCATCGACCATGCCATTTCGCCGGAGCAAATCACTGTCGGTAGCCTGCTGACTCATATTCGAAAGGGGGATGTGGCGAGGGTGCATGTCTTGCGCCAGGGGCAGGCGGAAGCCCTGGAAACCGTTGTGCACGGTGATGCCAGCAGTTCCGGCGTCATCGGGCGTCTGGTTGGCGAACTAAAGCTGCCGACTGACACGCAGATCGGCGCTATCGTTCGTGGCAACCGTGTCTTGATGGGCAGTGCGGACACCCGGATCGAAAGTGAAGACCACCTCATTTTCTTTATGACCAGTCGTCGCAGCCTGAAGCAGGTCGAAAAAATGCTTCAGGTTGGACTGGGTTACTTTTGAGGAGGCGCAGGGATGAAGCTTTTTCGCCCGGTTTTGTATGTCTGCGGCATGCTCGCGCTGATCATGGCTTGCTTGCTGCTGGTTCCCGCCACCCTTGCCTGGGCAACGGATGATGGTGAGCATGGAACCTTCTATCTATCCTCCGCACTGGCTGCGTTGGCGGGTGTGGTGATGATTCTGTCGGGCCGTGGCAACCGGTTCGCTCTGACTGCACGTCAACTGTATCTGCTGACAAGTCTGAGCTGGTTGTCGCTGTCCCTGTACGGTGCGCTGCCATTGATGCTCAGTCACCATCCCCTGTCGATGACCGATGCGGTGTTTGAAGCTGTATCGGGTATTACCACGACGGGGTCTACAGTGATGTCTGAACTGGCCAGCCTGCCGCCTTCGATCCTGCTCTGGCGGTCCATGTTGCAATGGATTGGTGGCCTGGGTGTGATCGGCATGGCGGTATCGATTCTGCCGTTTCTGCAGGTGGGTGGCATGCGCCTGTTCCAGACGGAATCCTCGGACTGGTCGGAAAAGTCATTGCCGCGTTTTCATGAGGTGGCGCGCAAATTACTGTTGGTGTACCTGAGCATCAGTCTGGCGTGCATGCTGTCCTATCTGGCGGCGGGTATGAGCCTGTTTGATGCCGTCAATCACGCCATGACTACAGTTTCTACCGGAGGCTATGCAACGGATGATCGTTCGATGGGGCGCTTCAGTCATACGATCCTGTGGATCGGTGTGCTGTTCATGCTTTTGGGTGGCCTGCCGTTCATGATGTACATACGCTGCTTGAGTCAGCGTAAGCTGATTCTGCTTCAGGACCAGCAGGTGCGCGGATTTCTGACCGTCGTGTTCGGCTTGATTAGCCTGCTGACGTTGCAGCAGCTGCTGACGACCGACCAAGAACCCTTTGATGTTCTGACCCATGCCGCTTTCAATATCGTGTCGGTCATTACCACCACAGGCTATGCGTCCACGGATTACACCCTCTGGGGGACTTTCAGTATCGCCATGTTCTTCTTCGTGACCTTCATGGGAGGCTGTTCCGGCTCGACCAGCGGTGGCATGAAAATGTTCAGGTTTCAGTTGTCCTGGCTGTTTCTACGCGACCAGATGAACAAGCTGGTTCATCCTCGCGGTGTGTTTGCGATCCGATATAATGGCAAGCCGATTCAGGAGGATATCCTGGTGTCTGCGGTGGCGTTTTCATTCCTGTTCTTTTTGGTGCTGACGTTCACCACCTTGGCACTGGCTGCTACAGGGCTGGATCTGGTAACGGCTGTGAGTGGTGCAGCAACCGCCTTGACCAATGTTGGTCCCGGTCTTGGGGATATAATCGGCCCTGCCGGCAGCTTTGCTGAGGTGCCGGACAGTGGTAAATGGATTTTGGGTTTTGCCATGATTTTGGGACGGCTGGAGCTGCTGACCGTCATGGTGTTGTTGACCCCCGTGTTCTGGAGAGGATAGAGCGTGATTGCATACCTGACCTCCGGCAGCCAGCTTCGGCATTGGCTGCTGGCGGCAGCGGCCCCTTTACTGACAACGCTGGCTTGCTGGCCTTTAACGTACAAGTTGCCTATTGCCAGTCTTTCGTTGCTGTACCTGGCTGCGGTGCTGTTTGTAGCCGTTAAAACATCCACACGCCCTGCGTTGCTGTCGGCGTTGCTGTCTTTCTTTCTGTATAACTTTTTCTTCACTGATCCTCGCTTCACGCTATTCATCGTCCATCGAGAAGACTTCATCACGGCAGTGGTTCTGGTGCTGGTGGCGCTTTTGACCGGGCAGCTTGCCGCTCGCCTGCGGGAGAAGGTCAACGCGCTGGAAGCCAGTTTGCGCTGGAATCGAGACCAGATGGAGCTGGCACAGCGATTATCAGATTGCATGGACGATGAAGAGCTGCGGAGTGCTTTTAGTGCGCACTTGGGGAGCTGGTATGGAGAGGGTTTACGCATCAAAACCTTGTCTGAAGCAGAGGTACTGGATGCTTTTGATGAACAAGCTGGGCCGTCGCTTATGCTGGAGCAGTCTCTTGGATGCCGTCTCTATCTGCGAGATCATCAAGGCTTGCGATATGGTCTTGAACTTGAGTTCACCCAACAGCTCAATACCGAGCAGAGAGTCCAGTTAAACTCGGCGCTGGAACTGTTCAAACTGGCTTGGAGTCGTATTCAGCTGGCACAAAAGCTGCGCAGTGAAACGCTGGATAAAGAGCGAGAACAGCTGCGCTCCGCGTTACTTTCCTCAATATCCCATGATCTGCGTACCCCATTGGCCACCATGATTGGTTCCGTAAGCACACTGATCGATTTGCCTGACAGTTTGAATGCTGAACAAAAGGGTGAGTTGTTGCAGAACACACTCACGGAATCTCGTCGGCTTGATCGCTATATCCAGAAGTTGCTGGATATGACCAAGATCGGTCAAGGCGAGTTGAAGCTCGAGCGTGACTGGGTTGGGATTGATGAAATTCTTAGTGTGGCCTTGCGTCGACTTCAGCCCTTGCTGAACGGCCAGGATATTGAAACCTGCTGCTCTGCCGATTTGCCCTTGTTCAACCTGCATGGTGCACTGGTTGAGCAGGCCATCTTCAATGTTCTGGAAAATGCCGTGCGCTATACGCCTGCAGGAAAGTCAGTGCGAATCGAGGTTGGTCTTAACGGTCATGACCTGAATATCGATATTCGAGACTCAGGCCCAGGAATTCCGGCTGAACACTGGCCTCATATCTTTGATATGTTTTTTACCCTGGCCAGTGGTGACCAGAAAACCGGCGGCACCGGACTTGGGCTGGCTATTTGTCAGGGTGTGCTGGGCGCTCATGGTGGTGAGGCTTGCGTGATTTCCAGCTCTGCCGAAGCCGGTAGCTGTATTCGCCTGCGTCTGCCAATGGAACTGTCGCTCAAGAAGGAGGTGGTATGACCCGCATTCTGGTCATTGACGATGAGCCTCAAATTCGCCGATTTTTGACAATCAGCCTTGAGTCTCAAGGCTATGAAATCATCGAGGCGGATAATGGCAAGAAGGGGTTGCAGCAATTGGTGCTTGAACAGCCCGATCTGGTGATTCTCGATCTGGGCTTGCCGGATTTGGATGGACAGCAGGTACTGCGGGAAATCCGAGGATTCAGCGAGGTCCCTCTGATCGTTTTGTCGGTGCGTAATAGCGAAAAAGAGAAAGTGATGGCACTTGATGCCGGCGCCAATGATTTCGTAGAAAAACCCTTTGGTGTAAAGGAACTGTTGGCGCGTATTCGGGCGATTTTACGCTTGTTATCCGGTAAGCAGAAGCTGCCGACCTTATTTGATGATGGTCGTCTGCGGATCGATTTCCACCTGAGAATGATAACGCTGCAGGGCGAACGTGTGCATTTTTCACCCCGTGAATATGACCTGCTTGTGGAGCTTGTTCAGCACCCGGGTCAAATACTCACTCAGCAATACCTGCTGAAGAAATTCTGGGGACCTTCGCATCTGGAAGATAATCACTATTTAAGGATTTTTATTCGTCAGATTCGCGGTAAGCTGGACGATGATCCCGCCAGGCCTACCTACATAGAGACCGAGCCTGGCGTTGGATACAGATTCATTGGAGAGTAAATCTGGATGTTCTCCGCGACTTGGTTTGTTCTTAAAGGAGGCAAATTTTTATGATTGCCAGGGAATGGAAGTGCAGAGTACCTCTTGTTCATAGCGAAGGGTTTACTGCGTACTTGTACGAAACCGGGATTAAAGATTCTTCCGCAACGCCGGGCTATATAGGCGCCCAAATTTTCCGTCGCTTACTTTCAGACCGGGTTGAGCTCACGCTGATTACTTACTGGAATGACCTGGAGTCTATCAAGGCTTTCGCAGGTGAAGATATCGATCAAGCCCGCTTGTATCCTGAAGATGAGGTGTTTGAGTTGGAGCCTGAGTTGGGCGTCCAGCACTATGAGGTAATCGAACATCAATTTAGCGCCCAGTTTTGATTTTTAACCTAAGGCCCCCACCTTAAATGAAAATATTGTGTTGCTGTTTGGCTTTTATTGCTCTATCGACCTCAGCTATCGCAGATGAAGTTATCGAAGCTAGGATGATGAATAGGCCTGATGGGCCTGATCTGAAATATTATCTTATTCGCGCTGATGAAAATGATCCAAGCGGAGTGTTGCTGCTAATTACTCAAGGTTCTGATTGCAACTCTATTCTGAATAATAAGGCGGTTTTCACTGACCTAAGGAATATCTGGCCTAATGCCGACCTGTTGTTAATTGAAAAATACGGCATAGATCAGTCTTTGTCATTTAGCAACGATGTGGAACGTACCGACTGCCCGAGAGAATATATCTTAAATGACAGTCCCGAGCAGAGAATTGCGGATATTGAACGTGTATTAGAGGTGGTGCGCTCCAATAATCATTATCCCGATTTGATCCTGCTTGGCGGCAGTGAAGGAGCCGTGATTACCAATCTTCTTGCTTCCCGGCTGGATCAGGTAACGGCGGCGATTGCGTTCAATGGTGGCGGGCGCTGGTTTCTCGATGATGTGGTTCACAGCATTGAGTCAGGCACTGACTTCCCGGAAGAAGCCGCTGTTGCAATCGAGGGGTTTAAAGGTTTCTCAGAACATATTTTGAATAGCACGCCTGTTGACCTTGCAGTAAGTGGTCATGGCTATGACTGGTGGTATCAGATGCTCAACATTGACCAGCTGGCGGAGTTACAAAAAGTAGAGGTACCGCTCCTGCTGGTCCAATCCGGAAAGGATGCATCGGTGTCCGCTTTGAAAGTAAACGAGATGATTTCAGCTTTACATAAGCAGGGAAAAGATAATATCGACTATAGGGTCTATGAAGAATTGGATCACACATTTAAGGATGCAGGTGGAAGCAGTCAACTTTCACGTGTTGTATTGGATATGCAGGCATGGTTGAAAAATAAATTGAGAGGATCCTGATTATCATTGGGTTTTCAAATTTTTTATTTAAAGATACCTAGTGAATGAAACACACAGCAGCACTTACATTTATAAAAGTGGTTCTGAGTATCCCGATAGGCCTGGGGCTCGCGTATCCATTTTTTAATCCTCATGTGTCAGGCGGGATTCTCGGAGAGCTGAAAATATTTGGCCTCACTGGAACCATAGTGGCGATGGCTCTGTTTTTCGGGTTGGTCGTTCTGTACGCACGGGATTTGATGCGTATTCTTCAGCGAGTATCGACTAGCTCAAGAAAGGCTGAGCCCAAGAGCGTATGGTTCATGTTACTTTTGCCCTATAACTTCATTGAGGACTTTTTCATAGTCTCAGGAGTGGCCAGATCATTAGAGGCTGAGGCACAGGTTAATCCTGGTCTAAGGCGCTTCAAGTCCTTTGGACGGATCTCGGGTTGGGGATGGTGCATTGCCCAGATCATCTCACTGATACCAAATGAACTGGGCTCTGCGGCGGGGATAGTCGCGATTGGGTGCTGGATTTGGCATTGGGTATTTATTCGCAATGCCAATCGCCTTATGCATTGGACTAGTTAGTTCAACGCTCCGGGCATAGACTTGAGCTCAGACAGGTTGCGGTTCACCGAAAGTCTCAATGTCGGTCCAAAACTGCTCACCCAATACACGATGAATTTCCGCTGCTGTCGTTTTTCCCTGCAGCAGCGCCTCCTTCGCGACCAGGCTGATCGGCCTATTACCCCTGCGAATACTTAGCGTGCGAAGCTGCCCTGCATCAGCACCTGAGCGCAGTGCATCAGCGATATCATTATCGATAAAGACTACCTCAAACAACGGTAACCTTCCTCTGTAGCCAGTGTGGTCGCACTGCTCACAGCCACAGGCAAATTTTAATCCTGACTCCGGGAAAAGTGTTTGAAGCCGTTTGCCGTGTATATCGTCATCAAGCGGAGTGGAACGTTCGCAGGCCGGGCAAAGCTTGCGAACAAGACGCTGAGATGCAACGCCCCTTAAGGAATCGGCAATAAGCATATTGGAAACGCCTAAGCCTGTGAGTCGCGATAGTGTCGTTATTGCGTCATTGGTATGCAGGGTAGTCATGACAAAATGTCCCGTCATGGCAGCCCGGAAAACAATGTCGGCTGTTTCTTCGTCACGTACTTCTCCCACCAGAATTACATCAGGGTCCTGGCGCAGTATGCTTCGTAACGCTGAACTGAATGTGAGGTTTTGAGACGGATTTACACTGACTTGCGCAACGCCTTCGATCTCGTATTCGACGGGGTCTTCTACCGTCACCAGGCACCGGTCAGAATGATTTAGTGTCTGAAGAGCTGAATAAAGGGTGGTGCTTTTGCCGGAGCCAGTCGGGCCTGTAATCACGAAAACCCCGGAACTATGGGACAGTATGCTTTTAAGGCGTTGTAGCTCTGCGCTCGGTAGCCCAATCTCATCAATAGGTGCAACTGATGACTGCATCAATAAGCGAATGACAGCCTTTTCCCCTCCCTTTACAGGCAGAGTTGATATGCGCAAATCAACCGATTGGCCATGAACCTTCAATGATACGCTGCCATCCTGAGGGATCATTCTTTTCGCAAGGTTCAGCCCTGAAATCGCTTTAATGCGTTGTATTACAGGAGATAAAACGGCAGTAGGTAGTTCGCTGATGACCCTGAGCATTCCGTCGATTCTGTATCTTACAAGGCCCCCTTCACCGTAGGGCTCGATGTGAATGTCAGATGCGTTCAACGAAAAGGCTTCAAGCAACATATCTGATACAAGTGAAACGATGGCCGATTTTTGAGTGGCATCCGTCGGCGACGTCAAAGCGGGAGGGGGCTTGGCAGCGCTGCTGGAGCTGCGGCCATTGGTCTGAGCCTTTATTTCGACGGCGGTGCCTGCAGCCTCATCCAGCTTGTGCTGCTCCTCATCATAAAAGCGCTCAATCCACTGTCGAATAAGGTGTGGAGGAGCGATGTTTATCTCCACATGCAGTCGTGTAACGAAGCTGAGCATTGCTGCCATTTCAGCGTCGTTTGGTTGACAGGTGGCCACCCAAATACGGTCGGAGTGCACCTCAAGAGGAAAAATTGTGTACCGTTCGGCAATCTCGCGGGGAATGTACTTTAGTGTGTCTGTATCAAAGGGGTCGGGGAAAAGTGCCGTTTCCAGCATGAATTCTTCGGAAACAAGTCTTGCTAACCCGTTTGAGTCTAGCTGAAGTAACAAAGCGGCCTGATCCCAGCAAGACTCTAGATCCGGCAATGCTAACGCGGTTTCAATATCGATTTGGCTGTCAGGAAGGTGCTTGCGGCAAAGTCGATGTAACCAACTCATCGCAGGAGAGTGTTTGGACTCGGGCAAATTGGTCGCAGTACTCATCATTACTCCAGATACAGCCGGTCTTCTGAACCATCGAAGACCAATCGGGAGTCCCCGTTTGGCATTGATAAGCGGAAGTGCCTGTCGTTTATTCGGTCATAAGAGACATTGACGACCTGAGCAAGAGGGCCTGGAACTTCATCAGGTAAAGATCCGTAGGTGTCCCAATAGCTTTGTATATCTTCCGCGACCATTAATAAGGTTGCTTTGCCCCCTGTCGCATAATCTCGATCATCATTAATCGGGTGTGGGGTTGAGCTGGTCACAAAGGACTTGGCCACCAAAAAGCCAAGGGTAAGGCAGAGCACGTAGGGTACCCAGTTAGGTAGCTGGTAGCTGGGTGACCTGGAAACAGTTGCTGAAACAGATGCATCAATTTCGTTCATGGCACTTGCAATGTTGGATTGCCACTTTTTGCTTGGAGTAGTCATTATCAGCTCCTCTCACCCGGAATCAGTGCCCGGAATTGCCGGGGTGTTGTTGTCCAGTATGTTTGTCAGGGTGCATTGCCCAACCTGGCGGCCAGTTCAGTCCGGAGCCAGCATTACTGCCTGCTGTAGCTGTTGATACAGTTTCGACTGGCGGGTTTGGCGGGTTGGGTGTGGATTGCCCGGTCTCAGATACTTCTGTAGTGGTACCCGTGGGTTGTTGAGTGTCAGTTTCGGAAGCAGTATGTGTTGTGTCAGGAGGCGGACGAGTTGACTCCGACGCGTTCGGAGGCGTTACCTCGGTCTCAGCAGGAGCCGTACCCAGGTTGTCTGTGCTGGATTCTGTGGGACGGTGGCTTTCATGTGGTGTTGCCAGTGCAATCATCATGACCGATGGAGTTACAAAGGTATGTTTGAACTTGGTCAAATGATCTAACGCACTCAGAACTTCTGTTCCCTGTTGGGTACTGGCTTTAAGAAAAAGAACCGGAAAGGCTTCATGGCCAGTGTATTGAAAGTACCCTGAGTGGTTGACCAGCTGCGACGACAGGCTGATGCCGTGCTTGGCAGAATAAATGTTATTCAAGCCAGGCAAGTAGGGAGGTGCTTGGCCAAATGCAGGGCTGGAAAGCTGGTCTTTGTTGTCTGTACTTATCGAGTGGGTAGCGAGTACATCATGATAGGCAAGGGCAATATCATGGATATCAATCAGGAAGTTCGCAGCCTTGGCTTCGTTAATGTATCGCTTGTAGCTTGGTAATGCTATTGCGGCCAATATGCCAATTATGGCAATGACCATCATGATTTCCAAAAGGGTAAAACCGCTTTTCTTATCCCTGCTTAATCCTGACATCCGTATATCCCCACATTGCGTGCTCGTACAACTCAAGATTACTACAGAATCTTCCGGGGTGTATTACGAGAAAGGGAATAAATCAGTTTAACCTTTCAGGCTGATCTTTCGGGCATATCCTAAGCGAGGAGTCTTTAAAGCAAGACGACTCGCGTTATAAAAACAGTCGGGAGGGAGGTGAGATCAAGAGTCCAATGCTTCTTGTACACGCTTCCCCTTGCGACGGTTAAGCAGATCTTTGGCACTGACCAGGAATATACCGGCAAGGACCATCAACCCTCCGGTCATAAAGCCTGGGCTAAGTACCTCATCCAATATCCACGTACCCAGAATGACACCCATCAAAGGCGTTACGAACACAAAGGTGGCCATGCGAGAGGCCAGGTAGCGTTTGAGAAGCCAGAACCAGGTCAGATAGCTGATCAGGGCGATAGCTATGGCCTGAAATGCCATATTCAGGCCAGTCTCCGGTGTCCAGTTCATCTGCCCGTTACCCATCAAAAAGGCGGCAATGATGAGCATAATCGCGGCGGCTGCCATCTGGTAGAAAAGCGTTTTGACAGCCGAGGCTTCAGACAGGCGAGAGCCACGAATGACGACGGTGGTAAAGCCCCAAACAGCACCAGCTGCCAGAGCGAGGGCGTCTCCATAGAGGCTGGTACCCTCACTGGATCCGGGTGCCAGGAAGGCGACACAAACACCGATAAACGCAAGTGCGATACCCGTCCATTGCAAACGACTCAGGCGTTCATCCTGGTGCACGAAATGCATGCCCAACGCGGTGAAAATGGGGGACGTGTAGAGAAACACTACCATGTGCGAAGCACTGGTGTGCGCCAAACCTTCACCTACGAACAGAAACTCAAGGCCGAACATGAAGCCCGCCAGTAAGCCGGCTTTCAGGGTTCCGTCAGAAAATGCTTTGGTTCCTTCACTTTTTAGTAATAAAAGCAGCAACACTACACTGGCAAAGGCAGAGCGAAGGCCTATCTGAAGCGTAGGTGCTATGTCGTCAGCGGCCAGTTTGATGGCAATTTGTTGAAAACCCCAGCCCAGACACAGGATCAATAAGATACTAACTGCAAAGAAATCAAGGTGTTGACGATTGCCTGACATGGGGGCTCCTGAACCGGTCCAGCGCGAAGGGTAACGTAGGTTACACTTTATCTTTTGGCAATGCATCTGTGACCCAAAAAATGGCATTTACGACTGCTGAAATTGCTTTGTGAGTTTTGAAAAGAGAATTAAAATCCGCGCTTTAATTTTTCAGGTAGCGCCTGTATGAAATGCGTATCCTTCGATGCGTTCCGAACCCTCCACCTTCCTGGTGTTAGCTACATCAAACCCGAACACATGTTCCGTGAACGAACCAATATTGAAGCGGCCGATTGGGTGCTTTTTCCAGAGTATTGGCAGGTTAATGCGCTGGTCTTTGGGCTTAAAAAGCGAATCTTTCCAAGCCTGTCATCCTACTTGATCGGGCATGACAAAGTAGAAATGACACGGGCTTTTCAAATGCTGGTGCCCGGCCATGTCCCCTGGACGTTGATCGAACCCAACGATGAGCAGAGTGCTCAGCGGGTATGGGATCAGATGTATCCTCCCTTTGTCGCGAAAATCCCCAAAAGCAGTATGGGGCAGGGTGTTTTTCTGATCGAAAGCCTTGCTGATTGGAAGCAGTACCTGGCTCAGACACCTGTTATTTACGCGCAGGAGCTGCTGCCCATTGATCGTGACCTGCGACTGGTTGTGGTCGGCGGTAAACTGGTGGCCGGTTTCTGGCGCCGCCAAGGTGAAAATGGCTTCCATAATAACCTGTCAAAAGGCGGTTATGTGGATAGTACAACTGCTTTGCCTGAAGCCGCAGTCGAGCTGGCAGAGCGTGTTGCCCGGGCATTGGAAATTGACCATGCCGGTTTCGATGTGGCGATGGTTGATGGCTATCCTTACCTGCTTGAGTTCAACCGTCTGTTTGGTAATCAGGGCCTGCCGGGCCTGAGTCAGCAGGTATCGGCGGCTATTCTCGATCATCTGCAGGCAGCCAACGATTACGACGGCGATGATGACGATGACGACGATCCCAAGGACCCAACACCGCCCTTGCCGATTGCGGTCTGATGTTCGTCTACCAACCGCTGTGCCAGTTCTTGGGCAGCGGTTCTAACCGTTGGGTTCAGGCAATCATTGGGCTGAAACCGGGTTCCGGTAATGGCAAAAATTCTCAGATCTTCAGGCAGTTGCCCCAGAGCCTTGGCCAGCGCCAGAGTTTGCGCCAATCCAAATCTATGCGTTGATGCTGCAGTGAGCTGCTCCAGGTGTTCCAGGCTCAGCTCCAACGTTTTTCCTGCATCAGCTTTCTGATCGAGCAACGCATCGATCACCGTGACCCGATCAAATCCTTGTAGATGGTTGATCAACTCGGGTCCAGGGCGATCCAGCTTGAGAGTGTTCAGCGAGCCAGGGAGCACTCCTTCTTCAAGGTACTCAATCACCTCCCATCCAGCCTGGTCATCGCCAAAGGGTGAGCCGATTCCGATGACTAGCTCGTTGGTGATCATGGGTGTTCTATCTTCTCGATTGTCAGAAAATGAGTTGCGCAGGAAATGCAGGGGTCATAGTTGCGAATCACCTGCTCAGCGCGAAGTCTGAGTTCATCTGCTTCCTTGTCCAGCCCTAAGTGGGTAAGTGACTGGTGCAAGTCTGCCTCGATACGCGCCTGGTTCTGACTGGTGGGTGGAACGATGCGAGCAGACTTGATCAGTCCCATGGAGTCCACTTCATACCGATGCCATAACAGACCTCTTGGTGCTTCGCTCATGCCAAAGCCAACTCCTGCATTAAGAGTGATAGCAGTATAGGGTGACTCTGGAGCAGCGTAGGCATCCAAAAGCTGAATTGCTTCAGACAACACCAGCTCAATTTCGAGGGCACGGGCCAGGACGCTTTCAAACATATTTTGACTGGGTAGCTTAAGTCCTATCTCCTGCAACCGGTTCTGCAGAAAATCGGGTAGCTGAGCGTGATTCAGGTTTAATCGTGCGAGAGGGCCGGTCAGATAGGGCTGGCCCTCAAAGTCTGACCAGAGTGCCGTCGAATCGGGTTTGTGATGTTCTTGAAAGTGCTGCTCGAATGCGAGGGCATCCAGACTGAGTCCCGTGCTGGTCTGCAAACGTCCGGTCTCAATGGCGTAATGATCGGGATGATGCAGGGCAATATAGATAAAGTCCTGTGCATCATCCGGCAGTGACAGGCTGGCGCAGAAGCGGGTCAACTCGGCTGCATCTGCCTGTGCCTGTTTGAGACGAGTTGAGAGTGCAGACGTTTCCTCAAGCTCAGGGGCGTGATGAAAGCCTCCCAGACGAGCGCCTACAGGATGCACCGAGCGGCCACCCAAAAGCCGGATCAGCTCATTGCCCAACCCTTGAAGCATCAGGCCCCGTTTGACCTCATCGGGATGTTGCTCGGCCATGGCGATGGCGTTGTCAAAACCGAGAAAGTCGGGAAGAGCCAATAGATGAATATGCAGAGCATGGCTTTGCAGCCATTCACCGCAGTAAAACAGCCGCCTCATCTGTTGTACCCATGGCGAGACCGGCTGCGGGGAAAGTGATTCCAATGCGTTGAGTGCACTCATCTGGTAGGCCACCGGACAGATGCCACAGATACGGGCGACGATATCGACCACTTCCTGGGCTTCTCGGCCTTCAAGAAACTTCTCGAAATAACGGGGTGGCTCAAAGATAGACAGGCCCAGATCCACCAGCTTGCCTTCCTCTACTTCCAGTCGCAGTGAGCCTTCACCTTCAACGCGAGTCAATGCTGGAACGTCGATACGAATACGTCGCCTAGTCATCCTGATCTCCTGTCGGCGAGCGGTAAAAGATCTGGCCGGTCTGCAGAAATGCCGGGGCTTGGGAGTTAATCAGCAGAAAGCGCCGCGCGATGGCATCCGGAAACAAGCCGAAACCGGCAAAACGCTGCGCCAGAGTATCGCTGTGTGCTGTTTCACTGGGGCCATAGCAGCCATAACAGGCGCGTCCAAAACGAGGGCAGAGGGCTCCACAGCCAGTGCGAGTTACGGGTCCCATACAGGGTTCGCCTTGAGTAACCATGACACACACAGCCTGCTGGCGTTTGCACTCCAGACACACACGGTCTCGATCATCGACTGGAGCAACGCCAAACAGCAGGGCACGTACAGCCGCCAGGACTTGAGTGCTGCTCACCGGGCATCCCCAGAGCTCCAGATCGACCTTAACCGCTGAGGCGATAGACTGAACGTCCTTGAGGGTTTGAATGAACTCCGGGCGGGCATAGATGGCATCGCGCCATTGGTCGTGCTGGCCATCCAGGTTTCGCAGTGCCTGAAGGCCGCCGCTGGTGGCGCAGGCACCGATACTGACCAGATAACGGCTGTTGGCGCGGACATGTTGGATACGTTTCAGCTCGTCAGGAGTGGACAGGCTGCCTTCGACAAAGGCGATATCGACCGAGGCGTCTACGTCGCTCATGCCTGCTTCCAGGAAGTGCAAAATGTCTACCGACTCGCTGAGTTGCAACAGGGCTTCGCCCAGATTCAGAAACGCCAGCTGGCAGCCATCGCAGGAACTGAATTTATGTACGGCGATGCGAGGCTTGGCTGTCTGGGTGTTCATTAAACGCCCTCCAGACCCAAACGGTCACGCAGCCTCGGATAGGGCATTACCGGGCCCTCTCGGCAGATAAAGTCCGCGCCGAACTGACAGTGGCCACAGTGGCCCGTAGCACACTGCATATTGCGCTCCATGCTGAGCCAAATTGATTCAGCGGGTACCTGCTGGCGAATCAGTTGTTCGGCGCTGGCTTGCATCATGGGTTCGGGACCACAGCAGCACACCAGTGTTTGATCGGGGTTCAGTGGCAAGCGCTTGATCAGCTCGGTGACGCGGCCGCTAAACCAGGGCCAGCCGGGCGCGGCGACATCGGCAGCCATGAGTACAGTTGTGTTGGGCTGTTGGGCCCAAAATTCGTAGCGTGAACGCCAAAGAAGATCGGCGGAGTGCTTCACGCCCTGAATGATATGGATATGACCGTAAAGGTCTCGATTGGAAAAGGCGTGCTCGATAACTGAAACGGCAGGTGCACAGCCCAAACCGCCCGTTACTACACAGAGATCCATACCCTCTGCCTGCTGGAGCGGCCAGCCATGGCCAAAGGGTCCACGCAGACCGATGGACGTACCGGGCTCAAGTGCCATGAAGGCACGGCTGACTCTACCTACGGCGCGAATAGTATGTTCAAGAACAGGTCTGTTCAGCTCGTCACCACTGATTGCCTTGAAAGAGATAGGAATTTCACCCACGCCAAAGCGATAGAGCATATTGAACTGCCCCGGTTGAATGCTAAGGCGCCATTGTTGTTCAGGATCGGTCAGGCGAAGTTGAAGGGTGAAGATATCTTCAGTTTCCTGAATCCGATTGATGATCAGGGCCTCGGTCGGCAAAGCAGGATTGAATCCGACTCCAGATTGGCCGTGAATACCGGTGTTCATGGAAGTGCGCTCGCCATGATGGCTGATGCTGCTGCAAATCGTTCAGGCATGGCAGGTTCCCCGACAAGTGACTCTGCTTATACGTTAGGTCGGGACAGGCTGGGGAACAAGTGGAATGGTGTGAAAAGAGTGATAGGGCTGACCAGGCTCAGGAAGGGGGCCGAGCCTGATCAGGTTGAACATCGGACAGCTTAGAGGGCAGCGCGGTAAATAGCAGCGACCTCGTCATCATTCAGGCGGCGCGGGTTGGTCAGGCCGCACACATCCTTCTGAGCATTGCCGACCATGGTGGGGATGTCTTCGTCTTTAACACCCAGTTCGCTCAGGGTACGGGGAATGCCGACGTCCTGTGACAGTGCCTCGATGGCATCAATTGCCAGATAGGCGGCATCTCGCTCCGACAGGCCTTCAGTAATTTCACCCAGAGCATCGGCAATATCAGCAAAGCGGTCAGTACAGGCCATCAGGTTGACGCGGCATACATGCGGAAGCAGCAGGGCATTACACACCCCGTGTGGCAGGTTATAGAAACCGCCAAGCTGATGCGACATGGCGTGTACATAGCCCAGACTGGCGTTGTTGAATGCCATACCCGCCAGGTACTCGGCATAAGCCATCTTGTCGCGTGCTTCCATATCTTCGCCGCGGGCAACAGCCTTGCGCAGATACTGGCCAATCAGGCGGATCGCCTGCAGGGCACAGGCATCGGTGATTGGGGTTGCAGCGGTGGAAACATAGGCTTCAACGGCATGGGTCAGAGCATCCATGCCGGTTGCAGCTGTAAGGGCCGGAGGCATATCCACCATCAGAGCCGGATCGTTGATTGCCACATCAGGGGTTAGCCGCCAGTCGACCAGAGCCATCTTCACGTGATTAGAGCTGTTGGTGATGATGGTAAAACGGGTCATCTCGCTGGCGGTGCCGGCAGTGGTGTTGATGGCGATATAGGGTGGCAGTGCTTTGGTCAGCTGATCCAGTCCTTCATAGTCCTGAATGATGCCGCCGTTGGTGGCAAGGATACCTATCCCTTTGCAGCAGTCGTGTGCACTGCCGCCGCCAAGGGAAATCAGCATGTCACAGCCCTCTGAGTGGTACAGAGCGGTGCCTTCATCCACGTTGTGGTCAGTCGGGTTGGGAACAGTGCCATCATAAACGGCACAGGGAATACCGGCTTCTTCCAGCATTTTGACGATGCGGGCGGTGTAGCCAAGCTGAGTCATACCGCCGTCGGCGACCAGCAGAGGCTTCTTGCCGTTGAGCATCTGTACCCGTTCAGCCAGTGCGGCAAGGGCGCCTTCACCCATGAGGGATACAGTGGGGACAAAAAACGCTTCAATAGCCATGATCTCTTCCTTGGTTGCGGCTGGTGCGGGGGCGCCAGTCCGGTTCTAAGTACGACTTCAGATTACGCCGATGGTTTCATGGGTACAGAGGGTAAGGGTGAAAGCTAAGCAAAATCATGTGGTTACATGATCAGGGTCAGTGTTGCGGTGGCGTGTGCTGAACCTTCAGCCGTCTTTCTGGTTCAGCTGTTTCAGAACTTCCAGTGGATCTATGCCCACCGGACACCAACTTATGCAGCGCCCACACCCTGTGCAGCCACTGCGGCCATATTGCTCTACCCAGCTGCCGAATTTGTGCGTAAGCCATTGGCGATAGCGCCCCTTGGTGTCCGGTCGGAAATGATGGCCGTGAATGTAGCTGTGACCTTCACTGAAGCAGGAGTCCCATTGTCGCTGGTGGCTGGACTCGGTGCCGTTCAGTTCAGGTACTTCGCTTTCGCTGAAGCAAAAGCAGCTTGGGCATACTGATGTGCAGTTGCCGCAACTCAGGCAGCGCTCGGCAACTTCCTGCCATGCTGAATGTTGGCCAAGGTGTATCAATTCGGTTGGCTCGTAGTGGGGTAGTTGGCGCTGTTGGATGCGCGCCTGCTGTAATTGATCAGTTGCTTCCTGTTGGTGTTCTAGGGTCGAAGCTTGCAGGGCAAGTTGATCTTGCAGGATCTGGCCTCTGTCACTGCCTGCTCGTATCAAGAAGCCGTCTTCCAGTTCGGTCAATGCCAGGTCAAACCCACTTTTGGCGTCTGGGCCGTCTTGGGTGCTGGCACAAAAGCAGGTGTCTGCGGGGTGAGAGCAGTCCACCGCAATCAAAAGCAAGGATTCTCGATGTCGGTGGTAATAAGGATCGCCTTCGAAGTGCTGGTCCTGCAAGGCCAAAGCCGCAAGGTCGCACCCGCGTACGCCTATTACCGCCTTGGGGGTGATCGTTGCAGGGCTTTGTTCAAATACCAGGCTGCCATCGGGTTGCAGCTTTGAACGCCAAAGGGTTTCGCGAGGTTTGAACGTCAGCGGTTTCAGTGCTTGAGGGCCATTGGCCCAACTGAAGCGTCGTTGTCCCTTGGTTTGCTCCAGCCTGTACTGTCCTGGTGCCTGTGTCTGCGTAATTCCTTTGGGCAAGAGGTCAGGGCTGGTTAACGGTCGAAAGAGAATGGCGCCATCTTTAACCTGAGGGCCCACAATATCGTAGCCTTGCTGGGCCAGCAGCTCAAATAGCTGGTGTAGCGCTTTACTTGGCAAGTACTGGGGTGACAGGGGAAGGCGCATGAGCAGAGTCCTGGCTTGTTCTCTATGTACGTTAGGCAGCCTTGGAGAGGAATACAAGCGTGCAACTAATCCGCGATACAGACCCGGTCCCTACCTCGAGCCTTGGCTTCGTACATGGCCCGGTCAGCTGCACGGATCAGCTCCGCAGGAGTGTTGGCATGGTCAGGAAACACTGCAACGCCGATTGAAATTGTCAGGCTCGGCAGCAGCTGGCCTGAGTCTGAGTAGAGCTGGAGGCTGCGAATTTTTTCGCAAAGACGCTGTGCCTTGGATACTGCGCTGCGCTGATCTGTCTCCGGAAGTGCCAGAATGATCTCCTCGCCACCAAAGCGACAGGCAATGTCATTATGTCTAATCAAGCTACTCAGGTGGTCACTAAGCCCCTGAAGAGCGCGATCGCCAGCTTCGTGACCATGGTTGTCATTGAGAGTCTTAAAGTGATCAATATCAATCAGCAACAGACTGAGCTTCCGCTGGTAGCGGCGGCAGCGTTCCATCTCCGTAAGCAACCAGTTATGTAAATAGCGGCGGTTATAGAGCCCTGTGAGAGGGTCATGCGTGGCTTCATCCATGAGTCGCTCTCTGAGTCGCAGGTTGGTCAGTGCCAGAGATAAGTGTTCACTCAGGGTATGCAAAACCTGTGACACGACAGGATCATCCTCTGGCTCCGCGCCCAGAAGAATGACGCCGACCGGACTGGAGTCAGAATGAATAGGCAGGGCGCGGGCAATGCCCAGCGATCCTTCGGGGTCAAAGAGTTTGGGGTTGTGCCAGTCTTTGGTGTGTACATCAAGGCGCAACGCCTCTGCCTGGGAACGGCTGATTAGAGGGTGGCGTCCCCAGTGCAGAAGTATCTCCAGAGAAAACTCCGGGGTGATACGACAGAGAGCACCTTCCATTCGGGGTAGTTGTCGCGGCAGGTATTCGGACAGGGCCTTGATGACATCGCTGGCATGCTCCGCAGCGTGTAAACGGGAGTCCAGTTCAGCCATCAAACTGAGCATGCGATAACCTTCCTGCAGGTTGTTTTGTGCCTGCTTGCGCTCGCGTATTTCTGCTTTCAGACGGCGATTAGTGCGAATGACCTGCTGGTGAGATTGGGTCAGTCTGGATGACCAGTCTCGGAACAGATAGATCCCGAATAATGTCATGGCTCCCATAAGAATAACCAGCACGGCGACCAGAGCATTAAGGGAGTCGCGGGCCATAAGGGCGATGGGCTGCCAGACGAAAGCATCACGGCTGTAGGCAGCAACACTCAGTGCCCTTTCAGTGAGACCTGCACTAAGCCAGGTATACATCAGGGCAGTGCATACAAGCATCAATGCAACGATCAGTGTTTGGCGCAGGCTCTGCTTCCCGGGTTTGAGCTGCTGCCATAGTTGGGTTTTCCCTTGCCAGCGCCGCACTCTTGGGTCACACAGCAACAGCAATGGAAGCACAATCAGCAAGTTCTGCAGCCAAAACCCCATCCACCAGCCTTCCCAAACTGGATATAGCTCTGTGATAGGTGTTTGGGTGGCATGGCTCCATATAAAGGCACCAACCGAACTCAATACGGCGCCGGCAAAGCTTATCAACGCAAAGATCAGAATGTTGAGAGGACGTTGCAGTTGTGTGCTGTTGGGCATGGCGCGGTAAAGCATGGCGATAAGGGCGAGTCCCAGAGGGTCTGCAAAGGCGAAAGCAAATGCCCAGTCAGCGGACATGCCGTAATAGGTGGCCAGTAAAAAAGTGGTTGTCCAGGTGGGAATCATGGCCCACCAGAAGCCGAACCAGAACAGCCAAAACATGGCCAGAATCAGTGGTGGGTAGAAGGTAACGTAAAAATGATGTTCGCCGAGCTGAAAAGGCAGAGCGCTCCACTCGTGTTCGACGGCCGCAATACCCAGGAGAACTGACACACCTGTGCTGGCAAGCCAAATAAGAGGTATGCACCAGCGCAAGCTTGGCGAGGCTTTGCTAAAGAGGCTGCCCAGGCCAAGCGATCCTGTGATAGTGGCAGCTGGTGACGCGCTGGTTTCTGGTTTCATCAGGGTATGTGTAGCCCACTGGTTTTCCTTTATTTATAGCGAACATGAGTGACCAAAGCATCATCAATCGGTGAAAATGTTGGTGTTCAGTGACGTCATTCTGTGCGTCCATTCATCTTGTTGTGCTGGGGGCAGTGCTTTTGAAACAGTGGCAAAGTCCCAAAGGCTCATCAAGTCAGTGCGGGATGAAGGCGTCTTTTGTGCAAAAAGTACGTCCCAGTAAGGTTTATGAGCATATGAAGTGTCTTTTTAGATGTTTCATTCATGAAAATGCTCGGCTGCATTAAAGAAAATCAAGTTTCTCCCACCTCAGACTCCACTTGTAATCCATTCCGGTTTGATTTGTTCTTATGGTTGGCAAGGCTCTGAAATATATGGGCTATTTTGATTTTTTCCTGTTTTGGGAAATGTTTCTTCCAGCTGCTTTAGCGATTCCTATCACCTTGCATCCGCTGTGCTTACTACCTATAGTGTCGCCTAGTGGGAAATTGTGGATCAAAGTGGGTAATTTTGGGTGCTTGCGGTGGAAATAATGTTCCGCGGAGTAAATCCGATCAATCTGGATGCCAAGGGTCGAATGGCGCTTCCGGCTCGTTATCGCGAGACGGTGCTCAGCCATTGCGAGGGCCGTATGGTGGTTACGATTGATCCTGAGGACTCATGCTTACTGCTGTATCCGCAGCCCGAATGGGATGCTATCCAGGCCAAGATCATCGCACTGTCCGGGTTTAATAAAGGCGTGCGTCGTATCCAGCGATTGTTGATCGGTCACGCCACCGATCTGGAGTTGGATGCCAACGGGCGCATGCTCCTGCCGGCGCCGCTGCGGGATTATGCAGAACTGGATAAAAAAATCATCCTGTTGGGGCAGGGAAACAAGTTTGAAATCTGGAGCGAGCCGCTCTGGAACAGCACTCGGGACGAGTATCTGCAGGCGGATGACGATGAAGAGCTTCCGGCTGAATTGCAGACTCTGTCGCTTTAACTGACGGATTGGGGACACGATGAGTCAGACATTCAGCCACATCACCGTGCTGTTGGACGAGGCCGTGCGCGAACTCGTGCATGATCCAGACGGATTCTATATAGATGGCACCTTTGGCCGTGGTGGTCACAGTGCCCTGGTGCTCGAGCAGCTGTCAGAAAATGGCCAGCTGATGGCGATTGATAAGGACCCTGAAGCGATTGCGCATGCGCATCAGCGCTTTGCCGATGATAGTCGCTTCAGCATTGAGCATGGTTCTTTCGCCGAGCTTCAATCCTTTGTCGAAAAACGCGGGCTGATGGGCAAGGTCAGTGGCGTGCTGCTGGATCTGGGCGTCAGCTCACCACAGCTGGATGACCCTGAACGGGGCTTCAGCTTCCTTAATGATGGTCCTCTGGATATGCGGATGGACACCAGCAGTGGCGAAAGTGCTGCGGACTGGGTCAATCGTGCGTCCGAAACCGAGCTTGCCGATGTCATGTATCAGTATGGCGAGGAGCGTTTCTCCCGCCGTATGGCACGTGCCATTGTCGAGGCGCGTGCAGAGGAACCAATCACGACGACCGCTCGCCTGGCCAAAATCATCTCTGAAGCGAACCCTCGCTGGGAGAAGGGCAAGCACCCAGCTACCCGCGCTTTCCAGGGGATTCGCATCCATATCAACCGTGAGCTGGCTGACGTCGAAGACTGTCTGGATCAGGCGCTTGAAGTGCTGCAGCCTGGCGGTCGTTTGGTGGTGATTAGCTTCCACTCGCTGGAAGATCGCTTGGTGAAGCGTTTTATCCGACGCCATGTTAAAGGTGATGAGCATCTTCCGCCGGGCGTGCCGGTGACGGATGACATGCTGAAACGTCGTCTCAAGGCATCCACCAAAGCAGTGCGCGCGGGTAAAGACGAGTTGAACCGTAACCCCAGAGCGCGTAGTGCTGTGATGCGTGCGGCGATTAAACTGGCATGAAAGTGCTGAGCGGGCTCGCGTCGAAGATGGCTCCCGGGGCGCTTTTGGCGCCTCTGCGTGAGCGCTTTGCAGATCAGATTGAAAAATGGCTGCCGCAGCCTGCCAAAGAGTCGAAGCAGGCGCCTGAGCCCATGCTGTCTGGAGGGGAGTTATTAGTCCCCGTTTCCATCGTAGGTGGCTTGACGCTTTTGGTGATGATCAGCGCCATGATGGTTATTTTTTCTGCGTATGAGTACCGCCGTCAGTTCAACCAGCATCAGGTGCTGGTCAGCCAATGGGATGAGCTACAGGTTGAATGGGGACAGTATCTGTTGGAACAGAGCGTCTGGTCGTCACACAACCGGGTAGAAACCCTGGCAACAGATCAGCTTGAAATGGTTGTGCCCAATACCGAAACCATTGAGATCGTTCGTCATGAGCAGCGCTAAAGACGCATCCGAACAGACACATGCCGCCCGCAGCTGGCGCATCTGGCTAGTGGTGTTTCTACTGGTGCTGATCGTCGCTGCGATCACTTCCAAACTGTTGTCACTATACGGGGATGATCAGGCGTTCCTGCGTAGCCAAGGCGATGCTCGCACAGTCAGAACCATGCTGATTCCTGCGCATCGAGGCTTGATTACCGATCGCAATGGCGAGCCGTTGGCCGTTAGTGCGCCTGTTGCCACTATTTGGGCAGATCCTCTGCAAACTGATTTGCAAGACGAAGGGCTTGCTCGTCTGGCACGCCTGTTGGAAATTCCCGGCCAGTCACTGATGGCTGATCTGCGTGATAACCGCGAACGTCGTTTTATGTATCTTAAGCGCCAGGTCACGCCTGAGTTGGCCGAAGCGGTGGATGAACTGAATATCCCCGGTATTCATGTAGACCGTGAATACAAGCGCTATTACCCGGCAGGCGAGGTGACCACTCATCTGGTTGGTTTTACCAATGTGGACGGAGAAGGCCAGGAAGGGCTGGAACTGGCCTATAACCAGAGCCTTCGGGGGGAGCCAGGCCGCAAGCTGGTACTGAAGGATCGTGTAGGTCGTACCATTAAGCATCTGCGCTCCATTCAGGAAGCCGATCCTGGCGAAGACCTTCAGCTGAGCATTGACCTGCGCGTGCAGTACATGGCCTATCGAGAGTTGAAGGCTGCTGTTGAGGTGCATCAGGCGGATTCGGGATCAATTGTGGTCTTGGATACACGCACCGGTGAAGTGCTGGCGTTAGTGAACCAGCTTTCATACAACCCCAATGATCGATCCAGACTTAATACGTCAGCTCTGCGTAACCGCGCACTAACGGACCTGTTTGAGCCGGGTTCTACCATCAAGCCTTTCACCATCGCTGCGGCTCTGATGAGTGGTCAGTACACGCGGGATTCAGTGGTTGATACTTCGCCTGGCTATATCCGTGTCTCCGGTGCCAACATCAAGGATTTTCGCAACTACGGCGAGTTGAGTCTGACGCGCATCATTACCAAGTCGAGCAACGTTGGCGTGACCAAGCTGGCCTTGTCGATGGAGCCGGATGCTGTACGTAACCTGCTGCAAAATGTGGGCCTGGGGCGTGATACCGGAACCGGTTTTCCCGGTGAGCGCACCGGCGTTTTACCTTTCCTTAAAGAGCGTCAGCGCGTAGAGCGGGCCACCATGTCCTACGGCTATGGCCTGTCTACGACACTGTTGCAGCTGGCGCAGGCGTATGTGCCGCTTGCCTCGGATGGCATCATGTACCCGGCTACGTTGCTCAAACAGGATCAGCCGCCTACTGGCAAGCGTGTGATGCCACCGGGTATTGGGCCGCAGGTGTTGGAAATGATGGAAACAGTTATTGGTCCTGAGGGGACAGGGCGTCGTGCCGCCGTCGATGGTTACCGTGTAGGCGGCAAGACCGGTACCGTGCATAAAGCCAGTGGTGGAGGCTATGCCGAAGATCGATATGTTGCAGTCTTTTCTGGCGTGGCACCGATCAGTAATCCACGTCTCGCCATCGCGATCATGATCGATAACCCCAAAGGGCAGGAGTATGGCGGTGGTCTGGTGGCTGCGCCAATTTTCTCCCGTGTGGCTGCAGGGGCATTACGGTTGTTGAATGTGCCGCCAGATAAATGGCCCGAGCCGGCAAAAGAACAGGTGGCAATGAAATGAGTGCCCAGACTTACACGCTAAAGGAACTGATGCCGCAGCTGTTTGAAACAGGTGCGGCACAGCCACATCTGGCAGATCTCGAGATAGGTGGATTAGCCCTGGATAGTCGCCGTGTGCAATTCGGCGATCTGTTTTTCGCCCGCAAGGGTGCCAAGCTGCGGGGTGCTGATTTTTTGGCTGATGCGCAGGCTAAGGGTGCCAGTGTTGCTGTGGTTGCCAACGGCGAGCTCACGGAAACTGAGCGTCAAGTGTTGAACTTGCCTGTCATTGAGGTCGAGGACCTGGATCGTGTGACGGGTGAGGTGGCCAGTCGTTTTTATGGCGAGCCCAGCCAGCGTTGCAAAGTGATCGGTGTGACCGGCACCAATGGAAAAACCTCCTGTGCCTGCTTCCTGGTACAGGCACTGGGTAAGTTGGGCCATAAGGCTGCATTAATAGGCACTCTGGGCAATGGTTTCTGGGGGCAGCTGGATAGTGCCAGTCATACCACTCCCGATCCGCTCTCTTTGCAGGCCCTCATGGCAAGACTGGTAGCAGAGGGTGCCGAGTACCTGGTGATGGAGGTTTCCAGTCATGCGTTGGATCAGCAACGTGTGGCCGGGGTGCGTTTTGAGGCGGCTGCGTTTACCAATTTGACCCGGGATCATCTGGATTATCACGGTGATATGCAGTCATACGGTGATGCCAAGGCACGTCTATTTACAGATTATCAGCCGGCTATTCAGCTGCTGAATCTGGATGATGTATTCGGTCGCACGCTTTGGGAGCGTTTGGAGCCGGCACCTGGTCGCATGCTGGGATTTGCTCTGTCTGATCCTCATGCGGAGCTAACGCTGACAGATTTGACCTTCACACCTGCTGGGGTCCAGTTCCGCTACCAAGGTGAAACTGGTGAGGCTGAAGTGAAAGCTGCCATGATGGGAAGCTTTAATGCGAGCAATCTGTTGCTCTGTGCATCCATGCTGGAGGCGCTTGGGTTCAAAGTATCTGAAGTAGGGAAGGCGCTTTCGAACCTGGAGCCGGTCCCTGGACGCATGCAGCCGCTGCCAGTCAGAGCCGGCAAGCCTTCCGTGGTCGTTGATTTTGCTCATACCCCTGATGCCCTGGCTCAGGCGTTGCAGGCACTGAGACTTCATAGCGGCAGTTCGGGTCAGCTGATCTGTGTGTTTGGCTGTGGCGGGGATCGTGATCGTGGCAAGCGCGCCGAGATGGCGGCAGTTGCTGAGCGTCTGTCTGATCAGGTTGTGGTGACCAGTGATAACCCTCGCACTGAAAAGCCCGAGGCGATTATCGAGGATGTCATGACCGGGTTTGAAACCCCTGCTTCTGTAAGAGTGTGCGTCGAGCGTGAACAGGCGATTCGCCTGGCTATAGAAGAGGCTGGAGAAGGTGACCTGATACTCCTGGCTGGTAAGGGGCATGAGCAATATCAGGAAGTTGCCGGAGTCCGGCATCCATTCAGTGATTTTGATTACGCCTGGCATGTATTGAATGAAGGAGCTGAGGTATGATGCGCGCCCTCGAATTGAGTGAGCTGGAGCTGCCATTAGGTGCGCAACGGCAGGGGGCTGATTGCCAGATCACCAGAGTTGTGACGGATAGTCGGCAACTGACTTCAGGTGATCTCTTTGTGGCGTTAAAAGGCCCGAATTTTGACGGGCACGATTTTGTCGGTGCTGCCGAATTGAAGGGGGCTGCGGCTGTTCTGGTCGACCATCCGGTCGAGACCAGTCTGCCTCAGCTGGTTGTCACCGACACCTTAAAAGCACTGGGACAGTTGGGCGCGTACAATCGCTCACTTTTCAGGGCACCCGTTTTTGCTGTCACCGGAAGCGGCGGCAAAACCACGGTAAAAGAAATGCTCGCAGGTTTGTTGGCCACGCGGGGTGAAGTGCTGGCGACTCAGGGCAATCTCAATAACGAGATCGGAGCCCCGTTGACGCTACTGCGCATGTCACCGGAGCATCGTGCGGCTGTGATCGAGCTGGGCGCCAATGCCCGCGGAGAAATCGCACGTACCGTGTCGTATACGCAACCGGATGTGGCCATTTTGAATAATGCCATGGGCGCGCACCTTGAAGGTTTTGGTGGCATTCAGGGGGTCGTGAAGGCCAAGGCAGAGATATTCAGTGGCCTTAAAGAAGGTGGCGTGGGCGTGGTCAACCTTGATTCGCCGCACGCACCCGTATGGATGGATGTGCTGAAGCGTCTTAAACGTCGAGTGTTCAGCTTCGGTGTGGAAAATGGCGCCGCTGACTTGCATGCGCATGAGCTGGAAATGAACCCGGATGGAAGCTGGCGTTTCCTGTTGGATGACGGCACTGCGCAGTTGCCGGTGTCGTTGAAAATTCTGGGTCGTCACAACGTGGCGAACGCGGCGGCGGCAGCAGCGGCCTGGGTTGCTGCGGGTCAACCGTTGTCGGCGATTGCCGGGGTGTTGGATCAATTCACCCCGGTAGCGGGGCGCTTGAGCCCGCACCAGCTCGCATCCGGTGCTCTGGTGATTGATGACAGTTATAACGCCAACGCGGAAGCCATCATGGCGGCCACGGATCTGTTGGCGCAGCTGCCTGGCCAGAGGATTCTGGTGCTGGGCGATATGGCCGAGCTGGGAGAAGCATCGCGTCAGCTGCATGCTGATGTGGGGCGCTATGCCGCTGAACGAGGATTAGAGCGCCTGTTGGCGACAGGGCCACAAATGCAGGAAGCAGTTAAGGCATTTAATGCTGTGAAAACGGGGGCGGAGCATTTTGCTGCGCAAACACATTTGATCGAGCGTCTGCGTCCGATGTTGACACCAGAAACCCGCGTTTTGGTGAAAGGATCGAGAAGTGCGGCGATGGACAGAGTGGTCAACGCTTTGTTGAAAGAGGAAGACTGACACCATGCTTTTGTTGCTGGCCGACTATCTGGCTCAATTTAACAGTGGCTTCGGGGTATTTCGCTACATAACCCTGCGCGGGATTATGGGTATCCTCACGGCACTTGGCCTGTCACTGTTTCTGGGGCCCTGGTTGATTAAACGCCTGAAGGAAAAACAGATCGGCCAGGCGATTCGTGATGATGGTCCTCAGTCTCACCTGAGCAAAGCGGGTACGCCCACCATGGGCGGCGCGTTGATCCTTTTGTCGATCGCAATCAGTACGCTGCTATGGAGCGATCTAAGCAGTCGTTATGTCTGGGTAACCCTGATTGTGACGCTGATCTTTGGTGCAGTTGGCTGGGTGGACGACTGGCGCAAGGTGGTCGAAAAGAACCCGCGTGGCCTGCCTGCTCGCTGGAAATACTTCTGGCAATCCATTGCGGGTATCGGTGCAGCTGTAGTCCTCTATATGACGGCTCAATCCCCCATTGAAACTCAGTTGATTCTGCCGTTTTTCAAGGATGTGGCGATCGACATGGGTATCTTCTTTATCGTCTTTACCTATTTCGTCATTGTGGGCAGTTCCAACGCGGTGAACCTGACCGATGGGCTGGATGGTCTGGCCATTATGCCAACCGTGATGGTGGCAGCGGCGCTGGCCGTATTTGCCTATTTGAGCGGTCACGTTCAGTTCGCCAACTACCTGCACATTCCTTATGTGGCTGGCTCCGGTGAATTGATCATTTTCTGTGGTGCCATTGTAGGTGCCGGCCTGGGCTTCCTCTGGTTCAACACCTATCCGGCACAGGTCTTCATGGGTGATGTGGGTGCGCTTTCGCTGGGTGCGGCCTTGGGCGTCATTGCCGTTATCGTGCGACAGGAGCTGGTGCTGGTGATCATGGGTGGTGTCTTCGTAATGGAAACCGTATCCGTGATCCTGCAGGTGGCCTCTTTCAAACTGACCGGTCGTCGTATTTTCCGCATGGCACCCATTCATCATCACTTTGAACTTAAAGGCTGGCCCGAACCGCGCGTAATCGTACGCTTCTGGATCATCACCGTTGTACTGGTGCTGATCGGTCTGGCCTCATTGAAGATTCGATAGGAGAAAGCGGTGAGCCTGATCGTCACTGACAAACAGCGCATCATCATCGGTCTGGGACAGACCGGGCTTTCCTGTGCCCGTTACCTGAAGCGTCGTGGACAGTTATTCTCGGTCTGCGATACCCGAGAGTCTCCTGCGGGTGCAGAAGCTTTTCGAGAGGGGTTTCCAGGCGTTGAATTGCGTTTGGGTGAACTGGATTTCGATTGGCTGGTTAAAGCGGACGAACTGATCATTAGCCCGGGGGTGGATAAGCGCCATCCGGTGATTCAACAGGCCGTTGCTGCAGGCACTCCCTTACTTGGCGATGTGGACCTGTTCTGTCGAGAGGCCAAGGCGCCGATCGTTGCCATTACCGGTTCAAACGCCAAAAGTACCGTTACCACACTGGTGGGTCAGATGGCGGAAAAGGCCGGTATGGCTGTGGGTGTTGGGGGCAATATCGGCACGCCCATGTTGGACCTGCTTGAGCAGCCCTGCGAACTCTATGTGCTTGAGTTATCCAGCTTTCAGTTGGAAACCGCAAACGAACTCAAGGCTGCGGTCGCCACAGTATTGAACATCAGTCCGGACCATCTCGATCGCTACAACGGCATGCAAGACTACGTGCTGACCAAACAGCGCATCTATCGTGGAGCGGCCAAGGTGTTGGCCAATCGTGATGATCAGCTAACTCAACCGTTGCTTGCTCAGGGCGTCGAGTTGGTACGTTTTGGACTGGGTGTGCCTGATCTTAAAGACTACGGCCTCTGCAATCATGAGGGTGAAGACTGGCTGTGCCAGGGGCTTCAACCGTTGCTGCCGGTTAGATCCTTGAAAATTCGTGGTCGACACAATCAGGCTAATGCTCTGGCCGCACTGGCACTTGCAGATGCCGTAGGTATTCCACGCACTCCTGCACTGGAAGCCTTGCAGGACTTTTCAGGTCTGGAGCACCGTTGCGAGTGGGTTGCCGAGAAGCAGAGCGTTAGTTATTTCAATGACTCCAAAGGCACGAACGTAGGTGCGACACTTGCGGCTTTGGAAGGCCTGGGTGCAACCCTCACTGAAGGGAACAAGTTGATTCTTCTGGCTGGTGGTGTGGGTAAGGATCAGGCCTTTGGCGATCTGTCTGCGCCACTGCAGCGTTATAGCCGTGCATTGGTGCTGTTCGGGCGTGATGCCAAGCAGATTGCCTCTGAAGTCCAGGGTGTCGAGATCCACTTTGCCGATAGTCTGGAGGCCGCTGTTTCACTGTCTCAGCAGCTGGCTCAGTCGGGAGATCTGGTATTGCTGTCACCGGCCTGTGCCAGCTTTGACATGTTCTCCGGCTACCCGGAGCGTGGCCGTGCCTTCGTCAATGCTGTAGAGGACTTGTCATGAAACTGGCGCTGAACCTCCCTATGCCCAGACTGCCCGCGGCGCTGCAAGTGCCTCAGGGCACAGCACCGGTTGATCCGTTGCTGTTGGTCAGTGCCTTTGCGCTAATGCTGACCGGTTTGGTGATGATTACATCGGCTTCGTTGGATGTGGCTGCAAGGGATTTCGGTTCGCCATTGCACTTCATTGTTCGACACGGCAGCTTCTTTGTTTTGGCCATGATCGCCGGCACGCTGTCGGTGATGATTCCCATCCGTGCCTGGGAAAAATACAGCGTCCCCTTGTTGATTTTTGGTGTGGTATTGCTGGCTTTGGTGCTGTTGCCGGGCATAGGGCGTGAAGTTAATGGTTCGCGCCGCTGGATTGGCCTCGGACCGGTTAACCTTCAGGCATCAGAGATCGCCAAAGCCTGTATGGTGATCTTTATCAGTGGTTATCTGGTGCGTCGTCTGCACGAGGTGCGCAATAGCTGGTGGGGGGTAATCAAGCCTGCACTGCCGATGGGAATCTATGGTGTGCTGCTGTTGCTAGAGCCGGACTATGGTGCGCTGGTTGTAATGGTGGGGACTGTCGCCGGCATGGTGTTTCTGGGTGGCATGCGTTTTGTCCAGTTGATCGCGGTGGTACTGGGCGGTGGCGGCCTGATTGGCCTGCTTGCGTTTGCACAGCCATACCGACTCGAACGTTTGAAAAGCTTTACCGACCCCTGGGCTGACCCCTATGGAGCAGGTTACCAGTTGTCGCAGGCGCAGATCGCCTTTGGTCGTGGCGACTGGCTGGGTACCGGGTTGGGTAACAGTGTTCAGAAGCTTTTCTATCTGCCCGAAGCACACACAGACTTTGTGTATTCGGTGTTGGCCGAAGAGCTGGGACTTATCGGGGCGCTGTTGATTGTTGCCCTGTATGTACTCATGGTGGCGCGCATTTTCATCATCGGTCGCAAGGCGGAAAAAGCGCAGCAGTTCTTTATGGGCTACCTGACCTACGGTTTCGGTTTCATCATCGCCGGTCAGGCCCTGATCAATATTGGTGTAAACGTTGGTGCCTTGCCAACCAAGGGGCTGACCTTGCCGCTGTTGAGCTACGGTGGCTCCAGTCTGCTGGTCTGTGCCTGCATGATCGCTATCGTGCTGCGAGTGGATTACGAACTCAAATGCCTCCAGCTCAAACAGCCCACTCGGGAAATTCCCTGGATTAGACGCCTGCTCAGACTGGAGAAGAAAGCCGCATGACGGATCGCAAGCGCAAGGTTTTGATTATGGCGGGTGGCACGGGTGGTCATGTGTTCCCGGCGCTGGCGACGGCTGAAAAATTGCAGCAGCAGGGTGTTGAGGTTGAGTGGCTGGGTAGCCTGAAGGGCATTGAAAACGAAGTAGTGCCTAAAGCCGGTATACCTTTGTATCGAATTTCGGTTACTGGCCTGCGTGGCAAGGGGCGGTTAAGCCTGTTGCTGGCACCCTTTCGTATCGCGCGTGCAGTTGGGCAAGCGCTGGGCGTAATTCACCGCGCCAAGCCGGATGCTGTGCTGGGGATGGGCGGGTTTGCATCAGGCCCTGGTGGTTTGGCAGCCTGGTTGTGCCGAGTGCCTGTGGTGGTGCATGAGCAGAATGCGATTCCTGGAATGACCAACCGTACACTGGCCAAGTTGGCCAAGCGCGTCCTGCAGGCATTTCCGCAGGCGTTTAGTGGCAAAAACGTCGAAACCACCGGAAATCCGGTGCGGGGACCGATTCTGGGCTTGCAGGCACCAAGCGTGCGCCTTAATGGGCGCAAGGGTCCTATCCGGTTGTTGGTTGTTGGCGGCAGCCTTGGAGCATTGGCGATTAACCGAGTCCTTCCAGAGGCACTTGCTCGTCTTCCCAAGGAAGCGCGTCCAGAGGTATGGCATCAAACGGGTAAACAGCACCTTGAGGTCACTCAGCAGGCCTACACGGATACCGGTGTACATGCCAATGTGGTGCCCTTCATTGATCAGATGGATCGTGCCTATGAGTGGGCGGACTTGGTGCTCTGTCGAGCCGGCGCACTGACAGTGAGTGAGATCGAAATTGCTGGTTTGGCCGCGATATTCGTGCCTTTCCCGCATGCGGTAGATGACCATCAGACAGCTAATGCGCGCCACCTTGCTGAGCTGGGCGCGGCCCGCCTGATACAACAGAACGATTTGGATGCTCCTTCTCTGGCTGCGCTGCTGGCGGAGTTGAGTGATCGACATGAATTATTGAGCATGGCTGAGCGCGCCCGAGAGCAGGCGCGCCCCGATGCTGGTGACAGGGTGGCTCAGGTCTGCCTGGAGGTTATGAAGTGAAAGCGGTCAACCGCAGTGTAAACGTCTATGAAGTGCCGGAGATGCGCCGTATTCGCCAAATCCATTTCGTGGGTATAGGTGGTGTCGGCATGTGCGGTATCGCTGAAGTACTGCTGAACCAGGGCTACAACATTACGGGTTCCGATATTCGTTCATCTGCGACGACTGAGCGTTTGGAGGCGATGGGGGCCGGGATCTTCATCGGTCATGCCTGTGACAACATCATCAATGCTGATGTGGTGGTGACGTCTACTGCGGTGAAAGAGGACAACCCCGAGGTCGTTGCTGCTCGTGAGCAGCGTATCCCTATAGTGCGTCGTGCCGAAATGTTGGCGGAGTTGATGCGTTACCGTCACGGCATCGCCGTGGCCGGTACCCATGGCAAAACCACCACGACCAGTCTGATGGCGTCCATCATGGCGGAAGCGGAGTTGGACCCGACCTTTGTCATTGGCGGCCGTTTGAACAGCGCGGGTACCAATGCACAGCTGGGTGGAAGTCGTTACCTGGTTGCCGAGGCTGACGAGAGTGATGCGTCGTTCCTGCATCTGCAGCCGATGGTGGCCATCGTAACCAATATCGACGCCGATCATATGGATACCTATGACGGTGATTTCGGCAAGCTGAAGAAGACCTTCGTCAACTTCCTGCATAACCTGCCTTTCTATGGTCTGGCAGTGCTGTGCACTGACGACCCTGTGGTACGTGAAATCCTGCCGGATGTCAGCCGTCCTGTGCTGACCTATGGCTTCCACGAAGGTGCGGATTATCGTGCGGTGGACCTTGAACAGTCGGGTATGAAAACCCGCTTCCGCGTCATGCGTCCCGGTAATCACAAGCCGTTGCAGGTGTGTCTGAACATGCCGGGCCGCCACAACGTGCTGAATGCGCTGGCCTGCATCGCCGTGGCTACGGATGAAGGTATCGACGAAGCGGCTATCGAGCGCGCATTGGAAAAATTTGAAGGCGTGGGCCGACGCTTCCAGGTATTGGGTGAACTTCCGGTCGAGGGTGGCAGTGTCACGCTGGTTGATGACTATGGTCACCACCCCACCGAAGTTCAGGCCGTCATCAAGGCGATTCGAGAAGGCTGGCCGGAGCGGCGTTTGGTCATGATCCACCAGCCGCACCGTTACACGCGTACCCGCGATCTCTACGAAGACTTCGTTCAGGTACTGTCGGATGTGGATCTGTTGCTGCTGATGGAGGTCTATCCGGCGGGTGAAGAGCCGATTCCGGGTGCTGATGCGCGCAGCATGTGTCGCAGTATTCGTCAGCGTGGGGTTGAGCCTGTCTTTGTGGAGGGGCCTGAACAGGTGGCGGACATTCTGCGCAATGTTTTGCAGCCGGGCGACCTGCTGCTGACTCAAGGAGCGGGCAACATCACCAGCCTGGCTCACAACCTTAAGAACACTTCATTGCTGCCTGTTACCAAGGAGGCCCGTGATGAATCTCGCTGATCGTCAAATCGATCCGGCCCGTTTTGGTCGCGTTGCTGTGATTATGGGTGGCACCTCTGCTGAACGAGAAGTGTCTTTGCGCAGCGGCGCTCAGGTGCTGCAAGGCCTGCTGAGTGCTGGCGTTGATGCGTTCGGCATGGATCTGGGTGCTGAAGGCCAGGAGCCCATTGCCCAGCTGCTGGAAGCCAAATTTGACCGTGCCTTTCTGATTTTGCATGGCCGTGGTGGTGAAGATGGCACCATCCAGGGTGTGCTGGAAATGTTGAAAAAGCCTTATACCGGCAGTGGTGTTGCCGCCTCTGCACTGGGTATGGATAAGCTGCGCAGCAAGCAGTTGTGGCTCGGTGCGGGGTTGCCGACACCGGTCTTCGCCATTCTGGATGATGATGTAGATCTGGTTGAAGTGGAGCAGCGACTTGGCTATCCGATGATGGTGAAGCCCGCTCATGAAGGCTCAAGTATCGGTATGAGCAAGGTGCGCAATCTTGATGAGCTCAAGGCTGCCTACCAGGCCGCTCGCGAATATGATCGCTCGGTATTGGCCGAGCAATGGGTGCATGGCCCCGAGTTCACCATTGCTTTGTTGGCTGGGCAGGCTCTGCCGGTGATTCGGCTGGAAACACCCCATGAGTTTTATGATTTCGATGCCAAGTATCAGGCGAACGATACCCACTACTACTTTGACACTGGGCTGGATGAGCAGCAGGCCAAGACGCTTCAGTCACTGGCGTTGACCGCGTTTGAAACGGCTGGCTGTCGTGGCTGGGGACGCGTGGATGCCATGATGGATGACAGGGGGCAGTTCCAGTTGCTGGAAGTGAATACTGCGCCGGGCATGACAGACCATAGCTTGGTGCCAATGGCTGCACGTGAAGCAGGTTTGTCGTTTGAAGAACTGGTGCTGACCATTCTGGATACGGTAGAGGGCTGAGTATGAGTCAGGGCCAGACAGCCGATAGTCAGGGACTGGATCGATACTGGAGCACAGTAGTGGTGTTGACGCTGCTGGTTGTGTTTCTGGGTATCGGCAGCTCCGTGGCGGGTGAGTTCTGGAACTGGCTGAACCGTCCGGTTGAAGAGGTCCGTGTCGCCGGGCCGACTCGTCATCTGGACAAAGTCGCGGTTGCTGAACGACTGGCGGCAGGACTGGATCGGCCTTTGCTTCAATTGGATCTGGCTGTGTTGCAGCGCCAACTGGTAGAGGATCCCTGGATCCACAGTGCCCGTGTTAGACGTGAGTGGCCGCCGGCGCTGGAAATTGAGCTGGAAGAAGAAGTGCCGGTCGCTCGATGGGGTGATAAAGGACTGCTGAACCATCAGGGCGATATCTTTTGGCCGAGCCTGAAGCCTGAATATGCAAGCTTGCCGCGTCTGAGTGGTCCGGCGCATGAAACTGTCCGGATCATGCAGCAGTACCATGATTTGAACCGCATGTTCTCGGCTGCTGGACTGCGTTTGACTGGGCTGATGCTGGAAACCCGTGGCGCCTGGACTCTGGAGCTGGATAACGGCATCCGCGTGATTGCCGGGCGTGAAGAGCTGGTACCGCGCTTGAAACGATTTTTACAGATTTACCGTGACCGTCTGGCTGTGGATGCAGCCCGGATCGAGCAGGTGGATATTCGATATACCAATGGCGTGTCAGTGAGCTGGCGCGCAGAAACAGGACAAGAAAATGCAGGTTAATGACGATATGGCAGGCAACATGATCGTTGCACTCGATATCGGTACCTCCAAGGTCGTGTGCCTCGTGGGCGAACTGACGCCCCAGGGCACTATCGAGATCGTAGGCGTAGGATCACATCCATCGCGGGGCCTCAAGCGAGGTGTGGTGGTCAATATCGAGTCGACGGTGAGCTCGATTCAGCGCGCAGTGGAAGAAGCCGAACTGATGGCCGGATGCAAGGTGCACGGTGTCACCGTGGGCATCGCTGGCAGCCATATCAGCAGCCTGAACTCCCATGGCATCGTCGCCGTGCGTGATCGGGAGGTCTCTGAATATGATCTGGAGCGTGTCATTGATGCTGCGCGTGCTGTTGCTATCCCGGCCGATCAGAAAATCCTGCACATCCTGCCGCAGGAGTACTTGATTGATAACCAGGAAGGCATCAAAGAGCCTCTGGGCATGTCGGGTGTGCGCCTTGAAGCCAAGGTTCACCTGGTGACTGGTGCGACCAATGCTATTCAGAACATCGAGAAATGTATTCGTCGCTGTGGACTTGAAGTAGATGCGGTGGTGCTGGAGCAGTTGGCGTCCAGTTACTCGGTGTTGACCGACGATGAAAAGGATCTGGGTGTCTGCATTGTTGATATCGGCGGCGGTACAACTGACATAGCCGTCTTTACAGCAGGCTCTATTCGTCATACTGCCGTGATTCCAATCGCTGGCGATCAGGTGACAAATGATATTGCCATGGCGTTGCGTACGCCCAGCCAGCATGCGGAGCAGATCAAGATCAAGTATGCCTGTGCTCTGGCACAGCTGGCCCATGCCAATGAAATGATTAAGGTGCCCAGCGTGGGCGACCGACCGGCTCGAGACCTTTCCCGCCAGGCGTTGGCGGAAGTGGTTGAGCCGCGTTACGAAGAACTGTTCACGCTGGTGCAATCCGAGCTGCGTCGCAGCGGTTTTGAAGATCTGGTGGCTGCGGGCATTGTGCTCACAGGCGGTACATCCAAGATGGAAGGAGCGGTAGAGCTGGCAGAGGAAATTTTCCATATGCCGGTGCGTCTGGCCAAACCCCAGGGTATCCGCGGAATGGAAGCTCAATTGAGTAATCCGATCTATGCCACCAGCATCGGCCTGCTGCATTACGCACGACAGGATCACGAAGTGCCTATGGCACCTATTGCCACCGAGGGACGAGAAAGTCGGGGCAGCAGTAATGAATTAATGTTGGTCGATGAGCCCAAGCGCGAGCGGATTCGTCCAAGCGAATACCTGAAGAAATTCAAAGATTGGTTGCAAGGCAACTTTTGACACACTTTTAATTCACGCAAGTCAGGGTACGCCGGAAGGTAATGGCAGGCGTCCCGACAGGAGGCAGCAATGGAAAATAGAACCGTAAACCACTTCGAACTGGTTGAAAGCGTTACCCAAAGTGCACTGATCAAGGTGATCGGTGTTGGTGGTGGCGGTGGTAACGCCGTTCAGTACATGGTCGACCGCGAGGTTGAAGGTGTCGAGTTTATCTGCGCCAACACCGACGCTCAGGCCCTGAGCCGAAACGCGGCACGCACTGCATTGCATATCGGCGGTGAGCTGACCAAGGGGCTGGGTGCTGGTGCCAACCCTGCTATCGGTCGTCAGGCTGCGCTGGAAGATCGTGAGCGTATCGCTGAAAGTCTGGCGGGTGCTGACATGGTATTTATCACTGCCGGTATGGGTGGCGGCACGGGTACAGGTGCTGCGCCGATTGTGGCTGAGGTCGCACGTGAGTTGGGTATTTTGACCGTGGCGGTAGTTACGCGTCCCTTCCCATTTGAAGGTCGCAAGCGCATGAAAATTGCGGAAGAGGGTATCACCGAACTGCGTGATGCTGTCGACTCATTGATCATCATCCCGAACGAAAAGCTGATGCAGGTGCTGGGCAAGAACTGCAGCCTGGTTAACGCCTTCAGTGCAGCGAATGATGTGCTCAAAGGTGCAGTGCAGGGTATTGCCGACCTGATTACCCGTCCGGGCATGATCAACGTGGACTTTGCCGATGTTCGTACCGTGATGTCTGAAATGGGCATGGCAATGATGGGTACAGCATTGGCCAAGGGGGATAACCGCGCGGCTGATGCAGCAGAAGCGGCTATTCGCAGTCCGTTGCTGGAAGATATCGACCTGCGCGGTGCCAGCGGCATTCTGGTGAATATTGCTGCGGGTGAAGACCTGAGTCTGGGCGAGTTCTCTGAAGTGGGTAATATCGTTGAACAGTACGCGGACGAAGATGCCACTATTGTAGTGGGTACCGTAATCGATCCGTCCCTGGGCGATGAGTTGAAAGTGACTGTGGTTGCGACAGGTCTGGACCGTGCGCGCAACCAGGGTATGACCGTGGTTCAGGGCAAGGCACCTGCTGCTGATGCTCAGGCTGAAAAGGGCCGTTTGAACCTGGATGATATTGAACTGCCAACCATCCTGCGCCGCCAGCGTGAAGAAGCTCTGGTCGACAAGCCGCATCAGGACACCATGGGTGAGCAGGGCAAGCGTGGTGATGACTATGGTTCTCTGGATATTCCGACCTTCCTGCGCCGTCAGGCGGACTGAGGTCGGGCCTCCGGGTCAGATTGAACCGGTTATCAAAACATTGTTACAATATCAAATTATTTTGCACGATTCAGGTTGGCATAGCGGATGATCAAACAGCGCACACTCAAGAACAGCATCAAGGCAACGGGCATCGGCTTGCACACTGGCCAGAAAGTGTACCTGACGCTCAAGCCTGCACCGGTGGATACCGGTATTGTGTTCCGACGTGTGGATCAGGATCCGGTAGTGGAAATTCAGGCACGAGCTGATCTGGTGTCCGATACAACCTTGTCTACCAACCTTACGGTTGATGGCGTACGTGTGGCCACCGTTGAGCACCTGATGTCCGCGTTGGCTGGTCTGGGCATTGATAATGCCTACGTCGAACTGAGCGCTGAAGAAGTGCCCATCATGGATGGCAGTGCAGCGCCTTTCGTATTCCTGATTCAGTCTGCCGGAATCACCGAGCAGGATGCACCGAAGAAATTCATCCGCATCAAACGTGAAGTCAGTGTTACCCATGAAGGTAAAACAGCGTCCTTCAAACCCTTTGACGGTTTCAAGGTTGGCTTCTGCATCGAGTTTGATCACCCGGCGTTTGATGGCCGGAACATGGAGTCGGAACTGGATTTTTCCAGTACTTCTTTCGTGAAAGAAGTCAGCCGCGCCCGCACCTTCGGTTTCATGCGTGATATTGAATACCTTCGCTCACAGAATCTGGCGCTGGGTGGCAGCTTTGAAAACGCAATCGTGGTCGACGATTTCAAAATCCTCAACGATGATGGTCTGCGTTACGAAGACGAGTTTGTGAAGCACAAGATTCTGGATGCTGTGGGTGATCTCTATCTGATGGGCAATAGCCTGATTGGGGAATACTACGGCTACAAGTCTGGCCACTACCTCAATAACATGCTGGTACGCCAGTTGATGCAAGAAACAGATGCCTGGGAAGTCGTCACTTTCGAGGATCAGGCACAGAGCGCGCCTATTTCCTACCATCAGCCACTTGCCGCTGTTTGAGTCGAACGTCTTGAAAAAGCCAGCTTTTAAGCTGGCTTTTTGCGTTATATGGGACTCTGTTCTCCTTTCGTTGGATCAAATCAAATTTCTGCCGCGTTGACATTCAATTATTCGCCCCAATACAGGTAGAATGTCGTATCCATTTTTCTGGCAAGGGACATGCGCCATTTGCGGTAACCTTTCCTTGCAATCAAACGGTTAAAAGTCGAATTATGCTGTCACTGTTCAAGAAAATTCTCGGAAGTAAAAACGATCGTGAGCTGAAGCGACTGAACAAGGTCGTCAAGCAGATCAATGAGCTGGAAGCGGGCGTGGAAGCGTTATCCGACGCCGACCTCAAAGGACAGACGGTTGCCTTCCGTGAGCGGCTTGAACAGGGCGAGTCTCTGGATAAACTGCTGCCTGAAGCCTTTGCCGTAACCCGTGAAGCGTCCAAGCGTGTCATGGGCATGCGCCATTTCGATGTGCAGTTGATCGGCGGTATGGTGCTGCACGACGGTAAAGTATCGGAAATGAAGACCGGTGAAGGTAAGACCCTGGTGGCAACACTGGCGGTTTACCTCAACGCACTGCCGGGCAAGGGCGTTCATGTAGTGACCGTGAACGATTATCTGGCCCAGCGAGATGCGGAATGGATGCGTCCCTTGTACGAATCTCTGGGTCTGAGTGTTGGTGTGGTGTTCTCCGGGCAGGACCCTGAGTCCAAGCGCGCGGCGTACGCGGCTGATATTACATACGGTACCAACAACGAATTCGGCTTTGACTACCTGCGCGACAACATGGCGTTCAGCGTCGCTGAAAAGGTGCAGCGTGAGTTCCATTTCGCGGTTGTGGATGAGGTGGACTCCATCCTGATCGACGAAGCTCGTACCCCGCTTATCATCTCTGGCCCGGCCGAAGACAGCTCTGCAACCTATCACAAGATCAATCAGCTGATTCCCAAGCTGCAGCAGTTCCATGGCGAAATCGATATTAAGAATACTGAACAGGTAATCGACGAGCATTTTGTTGTTGATGAAAAGAACCGCAGTGTTGAGCTGACCGAATCAGGTCACCAGTTGGTAGAAGACCTGCTGATCGAACACGAGATGCTGCAGGAAGGTGAAAGCCTGTACGCTCCGCAGAACCTGAACCTGCTTCACCATGTGTTGGCGGGTCTGCGTGCACACTACCTGTTCCAGCGTGACCGTGACTATATTCTGCAGAACGGCCAGGTTGTCATCGTAGATGAGCACACCGGCCGTATCATGCCGGGTCGTCGTTGGTCTGAAGGCCTGCATCAGGCGGTGGAAGCCAAGGAAGGAGTTCAGATTCAGATGGAAAGCCAGACCCTGGCCTCCACGACTTTCCAGAACTACTTCCGTCTGTACGACAAACTGTCCGGCATGACCGGTACTGCAGACACCGAAGCGTTCGAACTGCGTCAGATCTACGGTCTGGATGTGGTGGTAATTCCAACCAACCGTCCGGTACAGCGTAAGGACTACAACGATATCGTCTTCCTGACCATGGAAGAAAAGTACCAGGCGATTGTGAAGGAGATCCGCTACTGCCGTGAGCATAACCGCCCGGTGTTGGTGGGTACGGCGTCGGTTGAGTCCTCTGAGCTGCTTTCTGCACTGCTGAAAAAAGAGAAAATTCAGCACAACGTACTGAACGCCAAAAACCACAAAGGCGAGGCGGGTGTTATCGCTGAAGCCGGTCGTCCGGGTGCGGTGACCATCGCCACCAACATGGCCGGTCGTGGTACCGACATTATGTTGGGCGGCAAGCTGGAAGCTGAACTGGCCGACCTGGGCGAAGGTGCAAGCGATGCTCAGATCGAAGCCGCTCGTGAAGAGTGGCGCCAGCGTCACGAAATCGTTTTGGAAGCGGGTGGTTTGCATATCATCGGTACTGAACGCCACGAGTCTCGTCGTATCGATAACCAGTTGCGCGGTCGTGCCGGCCGTCAGGGCGATCCGGGTTCATCCCGTTTCTTCCTGTCGCTGGAAGATGACCTGATGCGTATCTTCGCGTCTGAGCGTGTTCGCCAGTTCATGCAGGCACTGGGCATGGAGAAAGGCGAAGCTATCGAGCACAAGATGGTGACCAATGCCATCGAGAAAGCGCAGCGTAAGGTGGAAGGCCGCAACTTCGATATTCGTAAGACGCTGCTGGAATATGATGATGTTGCCAACGATCAGCGTACCGTGATCTATGATCAGCGTAACGAAGTAATGGCATCTGACGATATTTCGGAAACTATTGCGTCTGTACGTGACGAAGTGATCGAAAACAGCATCAGCGAGCACATTCCGCCGCAGAGTCTGGAAGAAATGTGGGATATTCCTGGGCTGGAAAAAGCACTGGAAAGCGAATTTGCCCTGCAGTTGCCTGTCCAGCAGTGGCTGGATGAAGATGATAGCCTGCATGAAGAGACCCTGCGCGAGAAGATTCGCAGCGAGATCCTGGCGGCCTATCAGGCCAAAGAAGATGCTGCGGGTGCACAGACTTTGCGTACGTTCGAGAAGCAGGTAATGCTGCAGGTTCTGGATACACTGTGGAAAGAGCATTTGCAGACCATGGACTTGTTGCGCCAGGGTATCCATCTGCGCGGTTATGCTCAGAAAAACCCCAAGCAGGAATATAAGCGTGAAGCCTTTGCCCTGTTCCAGGATCTGCTGGAAAACATCAAGCGTGATGTTGTCCGTATTCTGAGCCATGTTCAGGTACGTCAGCCGGAAGAAGTGGAGCGCATGGAAGAAGAGCGTCGCGCCCAGGCTGAACGTCAGCAGATGAACTTTGAACACGCTCAGAGCAGCAGCATGGGCGAAGATCAAGACTCAGCAGAGCCAGAGGAAAATACCGGCCAGATTACACGTCAGGCGCCGAAGGTTGGTCGAAATGACCCTTGTCCTTGTGGTTCAGGTAAGAAATACAAGCAGTGTCACGGTAAACTCAGCTAATTGTTATTAGCGCTAACACGAAGGAAGACGCATCATGGCAGTAGGTCCGGGTACTTTGCCCCAATTACATCCGGTTTCAGGTTTTCGGCTTGGTATTGCATCGGCGGGGATCAAAAAACCGGGCCGACGTGATGTGGTGTTGATGGAGCTGGCTGAGGGCAGCACGCTGGCGGGTGTTTATACCCTTAACGCGTTTTGTGCTGCGCCTGTACGTATCTGCAAACAGCACCAGGCGGTCTCGGCTTCGCGCTACCTGCTGGTCAACACCGGTAATGCCAACGCAGGTACCGGTGAGCGCGGTATGACCGACGCCATGGCCTGCTGTGAAGCAGTAGCAGAACGTTGTGGTGTTCCGGTTGAAGCGGTTTTGCCATTCTCCACCGGTGTCATTGGTGAGCCGCTGCCGGTCAATAAAATTATCGGTGCATTGGATGATGCCAAGGCCGACCTGTCCGAGAATAACTGGGAACAGGCAGCCAACGGCATCATGACCACTGATACACGACCTAAAGCCGCCAGTGAGCAGATTCAGTACCAGGGTAAAACCATCACTCTGACCGGTATCTCCAAGGGGTCCGGTATGATCATGCCGAACATGGCAACCATGCTGGGATACGTAGCGACCGATGCTCAGGTGCCTCAGGAACTGCTGCAACAGTGGCTGAGCAATGTGGCTGATCGCTCCTTCAACCGTATTACGGTGGACGGCGATACCTCGACCAACGACTCCTGCATGCTGGCCGCAACCGGTGCCAGCGGTGTACTGATTGATGGCTCTGATTATGAGCTGGCAACGCTGTTCACTGATGCACTGGAGCGAGTCATGCTTGAACTGGCCCACGCGATCGTGCGTGACGGCGAAGGTGCTACCAAGTTTATCGAAGTGCGTGTCGAGTCGGCGGGAACCAGTCAGGAAGCACTGGATGTGGCTTATACCATCGCTCACTCACCCCTGGTTAAGACTGCACTCTTTGCCAGCGACCCTAACTGGGGCCGTATTCTGGCCTGCGTTGGTCGTGCCGGTATCGATAACCTGGACCTGGATGCTCTGCAGATCTACCTGAACGATGTGTGTATCGTCGAGAAAGGTGGGCGGGCAGCCAGCTACACCGAAGAAGCGGGTCAGGCGGTAATGAATGGTGAAGAGATTCTGATCCGAGTAGTTCTCAACCGTGGCCAGGTCATCGAGCGCGTCTGGACCACAGACCTGTCTCACGACTATGTCAGCATCAATGCTGACTACCGTAGCTGATCTGCCCAAACTGTTATGCCTAAACTGATCCACGTCGCTGCGGCTGTCATTCGTGACAGCCGCGGTCGTATTCTTATCGCTCGTCGCCCCGATGACAAACATCAGGGCGGACTCTGGGAGTTTCCTGGTGGCAAGGTAGAGCCCGGTGAGCCGGTGGTTGATGCCTTGTCGCGTGAACTTGAAGAAGAGCTGGGTATTCGCGTTACGTCTGCACGCCCACTGATCCTGATACCGCACCATTACCCTGACAAGTCAGTGTTACTGGATGTCTGGGACGTGGACGGCTTCGAGGGCGAAGCGCATGGCGCAGAAGGTCAGCCCATCGAATGGGTGCTGCCCGAAACTCTGGACGAGTTTGAGTTTCCTGCCGCCAACGCTCCCATAGTCACAGCTGCACAGTTGCCTGAGCGTCTGCTGATTACGGGTGACGCTTCTTCTGCCGAGGATTATGTTGCCCGGGTTAAGTCTGCACTTGAGCAAGGTATTGCCCATGTCATGCTCAGAGCGAAAACCTTAAGTGATGCTGACTTTGAATCACTGTATGAGCAGTTGAAACCCCTGTGTGAGTCTGCACAGGCCTATTTGGGTGTGAATACCTCGGTTGAGCAAGCCAATCTGCTTGGGGCTGAACATCTGCATCTCACCTCTGAGCGTCTTGAAGCCCTTAGCGAGCGAGCTGAATTCAAGGGCCGTTGGTTGAGTGCGTCTTGTCACACTGAGCAGCAGATACGTATGGCTGAAGCCAAAGGGCTGGATTTCATTACCCTTTCGCCGGTTCAGCCGACCCAGTCTCATCCGGGCGAACCTGAGTTGGGGTGGGAGCGTTTTGCCGAGTTGGTCGCTGAGTGCATACTGCCCGTTTATGCGCTGGGTGGGCTTGGTGAGTCTGATCTTGCTAAGGCTCGTCAAAGTGGCGCCCAAGGTGTGGCAGCGATCTCTGCCTGGTGGTAGACCCCTGACGTCATAAAACAAAAGGCCGGTTACTGTTTCCAGAAACCGGCCTTTTGATATTTGGCCTTTTGCTATCCAGCCTTTTAATGTCAGTCTTCAACAATACGCATGGACAGGTCGACGGCCTGGCAGTGCTTGGTCAGCGCGCCGATTGATATGTAGTCGACACCAGTGCTGGCATAATCCAGCAGGGTTTCATCGGTGATATTACCTGAGGCTTCCAGCTTCGCACGTCCAGCTGTCTGCGCAACAGCGGCAATCATCCGCTCGGGGCTGAAGTTGTCCAGCATGACGATGTCAGCGCCGGCAACCAGTGCGCGTTCCAGCTGCTCTTCAGTTTCCACTTCAATTTCAACCGGCTTGCCGGGGTGGTTGGAGCGCGCGGTTTCAATGGCCTGCTCGATGCCACCACAGGCCATGATGTGGTTTTCCTTGATCAGGAAGGCGTCATACAGACCGATACGGTGGTTGGAACAACCGCCACAGCTAACGGCGTATTTCTGACCCATGCGCAAACCGGGTATGGTTTTGCGAGTATCCAGCAGGGTCACGGGTGTACCCGCTACGCGCTGGGCGTACTCATAGCTGACGGTCGCTGTACCGGACAGGGTCTGCAGGAAGTTAAGTGCTGCGCGTTCGCCGGTTAGCAGAGAGCGTGCAGAGCCTTCCAGACGAAACAGTACCTGATCACGCTCGACCAGATCACCATCGTTTACCAGCCATTCAACCTGCACGTCAGGGTCAACCTGACGGAACACTTCGTCGACCCAGGCTTTGCCGCACACTACTGCAGTCTGGCGCGAAATAACGCGGGCGCGTTTACGGTCGCTGGCAGGAATGAGTTCGGCGGTGATATCACCGTTGCCCACATCTTCCAGGAGAGCGGTGCGCACGTTTTCTTCGACGACAGGTTTGAGCTCGGTCAGCGTCAGCATGATGGCGGGTCTATCTCTATGGTGTACTATGGAGCGCGCATTTTAACGGAAATTGCCCCTGGATAGTATGCCGTCAGAACAGACTCTGCACATCGTGGATAACCGGATAAAAGAAGCCCGGTTTCTGCCTTCACCCAATGCCAATGAGCGTCCAGATAACGAGATTTCCCTGCTGGTCATTCATAACATCAGCCTGCCGCCAGGGCAGTATGGTGGTGGCCATGTGGCTGAACTGTTCACCAACCGACTGGACCCGGAAGGGCATCCGTTCTTTCGCGAAATTGAAGGGTTGGAGGTCTCGGCTCATCTTCTGATTGAGCGCGATGGCACTTTGACCCAGTTTGTACCTTTTGATCGTCGTGCCTGGCATGCGGGCAAGTCCTGTTTTGAAGGTCGTGAAGCCTGCAATGACTTTTCGATTGGTATAGAGCTTGAGGGGACTGACGAAGAGCCCTTTACCGATAATCAGTACTCGGCTCTGGCAAAGGTAACTCGGGCACTGCTTCAGGCCTATCCGGCACTAACCCCCGCCCGCATTACCGGCCACAGCGATATAGCGCCGGGGCGTAAGACCGATCCTGGTCCCGCTTTTGACTGGGGACGTTATCGAGCATCCCTGGGATGATCTGATAATCGTTTTCAACTATTATATGCGCCCGCAACTCATTCGCCCCGAGGACAGCATGGCAGCTTTGCTCAGCATTGAAGGTCTCAAATGTGCATACCAATCCCAGACGGTTCTGTCCGGTGTTGGTTTGAGTCTTGCTGAGGGCGAGATCGCCTGTCTGTTGGGCCCCAGTGGCTGTGGCAAAACTACCGTCCTGCGCGCCATTGCAGGCTTCATCACGCCTCAGGCGGGGGAAGTCCGCCTGGGTGACCAGGTCATCAGCAGCGCAGAGCAGGTCGTACCGCCTGAAAAACGTGGTATGGGCATGGTTTTTCAGGACTACGCCCTCTTTCCTCATCTGAGTATTGCCGACAACATCGCCTTTGGACTGAATGGCTTGGGCAAAGCGGAAAAGCAGCAGCGTATTCGTGAAGTGCTGGAGCTGGTGGAGTTGCCGGATCTGAGTGATCGCTACCCGCATGAACTCTCAGGTGGTCAGCAGCAACGTGTCGCGCTGGCCCGCGCTCTGGCACCGAATCCGCGCCTATTGCTGATGGATGAGCCGTTCTCCAATCTGGATACAGACCTGCGCCGCCAGCTCTCGCAAGAGGTGCGTGACATCCTTAAGCGACGTGGTATTGCCGCCATTATGGTGACCCACGACCAGCAGGAAGCCTTTACCATCAGTGATAGCATTGGCATTTTGTCGGCAGGTCGTGTGCAGCAGTGGGGAACGCCTGAAGATCTTTACTACCGTCCTGCCACGCCCGAAGTTGCTACCTTTGTGGGTAAGGGAGAGCTGTTTCTCGGCCGCGTGACCGAGGACATGGCTGTCGAGACCGAACTGGGTCTGCTGGAGTTTGCTGAACCTCTCGGGGTCGGTGCCGGTTGTGATGTGCAGCTTTTCCTGCGTCCCGGTGATCTGTATTTAAGCCATGAAGGCGGGGTGCGTGGGAGTATTGTAAGCTCCGAGTTTCAGGGAAATCTCACGGCTTACAAAGTTCGCCTAGATAATGCTCGTGAAGTTGAAGTCCTGGAGCAAGGGCTGCGCCGCTACCCGGTTGGTGAGCAGGTTGCTGTACACGTTACTGCTCACCGTCCTATCGTTTTTTCCAGCTGTCCTATCACGCGCTAGTCTGCTCCCTCGGGGTGCTTGGCGCCTTTGGCACATAACCTGCTTTTAACCTTTTAATGACCTGAAAAGAGTCATAAACAGGTACGGGCTTGCACTGCTTTGGTGCTATTCGCTCGGAATTCTCTGTGCGTGCATGAAAATGGTGCATTGCGCTTGGCAGGACAGTCGCTATGGGGGCATCCCAACGAATCTACAGGGTTCGGCGCCGTTACAATAAATGGGTCGCTGACCAGACACTGGAAGACTATGCGCTGAGATTTACCGCGCGTCAGGGCCGCAAGATGAGCATCGAGCGTGTCGCCATGACGGCACTTGGTGCCACGGCCTTTCTGGCGCTGGAGAGCATCGCGGCGGCTGTGACGCTGACCTACGGTTTCACCAATACGCTGATCGCCATGCTTGTGGTCTGCTTTCTGTTCTTTGTAACGGGATTGCCGATTGTTTACCACGCTGCACGTAATGGTCTGGATATCGACCTGCTGACCCGTGGTGCGGGGTTTGGTTATCTGGGCTCCACCATCACCTCACTGATCTATGCCAGTTTCACCTTTATATTCTTTGCTATCGAAGCGGCCATATTGGCGGCGGCCTTGCGAGCCCTGTTCAACATTCCCCTGGCGTTGGGTTACCTGTTGAGTGCCCTGGCCGTGATACCCATTGTGACCCATGGCATCACGGCGATAAGCCGCTTTCAACTTGGAACCCAGCCGCTTTGGCTGGTACTGCAGATCAGCGCTCTGGGCGTTGTGATTGCGCATGAATCTGAACGCTACGAGGGATGGACTGACTTTGTTCCGGCGGGGCTGGAAGGGGCAGGACAGTTCGATTTGATGCTGTTCGGGGCCGCTGCCTCTGTACTCTTTGCCATGGTGGCGCAGATTGGCGAGCAAGTGGATTATCTGCGCTTCATGCCGGAAAAAACGAAGCAAAATCGAAACCGTTGGTGGTTCTGGCTGATACTGGCAGGGCCTGGCTGGGTGTTTATCGGCCTGATCAAGATGCTGTTGGGTTCCTTTCTTGCCTATATTGCGGTCACAGAAGGTGCCGCCTTTGTTGTCGCCACTGATCCGACATTGATGTACCAGCGCGTGTTCCAATACCTGACCCACTCGGAAGGGCTGTCACTGCTGCTGGCCGGGGTGATGGTGATTATCTCGCAGATGAAGATCAATGTGACCAACGCCTATGCCGGTTCCATCGCCTGGTCCAATTTCTTTTCGCGCCTGACCCACAGCCATCCGGGCCGTGTGGTCTGGCTAGTGTTCAACGTCACTATCGCGCTGATCTTGATGGAGCTGGGCATCTATGAAGCGCTGGAAGCGATTCTGGGCGTGTTCGCCATCGTGGCGGTCAGCTGGCTGGGCTCACTCTCAGCGGAGCTGATGATCAACAAGCCGCTGGGCTTGAGTCCGCCGGGAATCGAGTTCAAACGTGCCCACCTGTATGACGTGAATCCGGTGGGCATAGGCTCTATGGCGATGGCTGTGATGGCAGGGCTGTTGGCCTACCTGGGCTTTTTTGGCGAAGAGGCACGCACGCTCAGTCACTTCATCAGCCTGGCCTGCTGCTTTGTCATGATGCCGTTGCTGGCCCTGCTGACAAAGGGGCGCTTCTATCGTGCGCGAGAAAGCTATGAGCTGAGGCTGCTGGAAGTGCAGACGCCCCAGGAGCAGCAGCGTTGCGGGATCTGTGAGAACCACTTCGAGCACGAAGACCTGAGCTTCTGCCCGGCCTATGACCTGCCGATCTGTTCGCTGTGTTGTTCTTTGGATGCTCGCTGTCTGGATAGCTGCAAAACCCATGCGCGTTTCTCGCAGCAGATGGTGAACTTCCTGCATCTGTTTATGCCGCAGCGCATGGTCACCCGGCTGAATTCACGGTTGGGGCGTTTTATCGGTTTGCTGCTGGGGATCAACCTGCTGCTGGCAGGGTTGCTTGCGGTGGTGTACCGGCAGATGGACCCGGGAACGGCTGAGGGCAGTCAGCTACTGGGCGAGGCGCTCTGGGCGCTGTTCTTTATCCTGTTGATTGTATCGGGTGTGATGGCCTGGCTGTTCTTGCTTGCGCATGAAAGCCGAGTGGTGGCTCAGCAGGAATCCAACCGGCAAACGCATAAGCTGTTGCAGGAAATTGAGGCCCACGAAGAGACGGACCGGGAGCTGCAGGCGGCCAAGGAACTGGCCGAACGAGCCAGTGAAGCCAAGAGTCGCTATATGACCGGTATCAGTCATGAGCTGCGCACACCGCTGCAGTCGATTATCGGCTATGCCCAGTTGATGCAGAACAGGGATAGCCTGTCGCGCGGCGACCGTGAGGGTGTGAAAATCATTCATCGCAGCGGTCAATATCTGGCAGACCTTATTGAAGGCCTGCTGGATATCTCCCGTATTGAAGCTGGCCGTCTTGAGCTGAACCGTGGGGCGGTGGCGCTGCCTGAGCTGATTGCCCAGCTGGAGCAGATGTTCAGCTTTCAGGCCGCGCAAAAACGGGTGCGATTTGTATGTGAGTTGCCCGAGCGCCTGCCTGCGGTGGTGATGACTGATGAAAAACGCCTGCGCCAGATCCTGATCAATCTCTTATCCAACGCGGTCAAATACACCCCGGAAGGGGAGGTGCATTTCAGGATTCGTTACCGTAATCAGGTCGCCGAGTTCTGTATTGAGGACACGGGTATTGGCATAGACGCGGCTCATCTGGATCGCATTTTTGATCCCTTTGAGCGGGTTCGTAATGCGGACACGCCTAACCTGCCGGGCACTGGGCTGGGACTGACCATCGTAAAATTGCTGACCGATATTATGGGTGGCGACCTTCAGGTGGAAAGCACGCCCGGTAAGGGCAGCCGGTTCAAGGTTGCCTTGATGTTGCCCTGGGTCGATGGAGTGCAGGAGCGTGTTGAACCACAACGGCCCATCAGTGGCTATTTGGGCGAGCAACGCCAGATCTGCATTGTTGATGACGATCCGGTACTCCGTGGTTTGCTGTCTGACCTGTTGATGCCTTTGGGATTCAGGGTACTTGAGGCTCATGATGGTGAGTCCTGTCTTGAGCTGGTTGAGCGCGCAAGGCCGGACCTGTTTCTGCTTGATATCTCCATGCCGGGAATGAATGGGCTGATGCTGGCATCGGAACTGCGTAGAACAGGGCATCAGGTCCCTATTCTGATGCTGTCGGCGGATGTGCAGGAGCAACGTCGCCAGCCAGCGGGTGAGGCTGTCTATGACGATTACCTGGTGAAACCTGTCAGCAACCAGTTGTTACTGGATAGGGTGGGCCACTACCTGAAACTGGAGTGGACACGAGAGCCCATTCCTCAGGAAGTGACTGCCGTTCCCCAATTGCAAACCGCGGCACCTGATGTGGTGTCCACGCACTCACCGCCTGACAAGGCACTGCCAGACCACCCCCTCTTAAGAGAATTGAAAGGCTGCGCCGAAATTGGCTACCGCAGCGGGGTGAGGGATGTGATCGAGCAGCTGGAACAAGTGCAGCTGCTGGACAGTGATGTGATGACTTATATACAGCAATTGACCGAAGGCATGCAGTTTGGGCAGTTGGCTGACTATCTGGAGCAGAAGGCATGAAAAAGGATGCTGTGAAACGGGATCTGGTGCTCGTAGTGGATGACTCCCCGGATGCACTTAGCCTGATCAATGATGCACTGGAAAGCGCTGGAATGGACGTTCTGGTTGCTCTTGAAGGCCGCCAGGCGCTGAGTATCGCCGCCCGTATGCAACCGGATATTATTTTGCTGGATGCGGTAATGCCGCACCTTGATGGATTTGCCACCTGTGAAGCCTTGAAACAGGATCCGGCACTCTGTGCCATTCCTGTGATCTTCATGACCGGCCTGACCGAAACGGAAAATGTGGTGCGTGGGCTTGAAGTGGGAGGCGTCGATTACCTCACCAAGCCGATCAATCCGGACGAGCTTCTGGCGCGGATGCGGGTGCACCTGAGTAATGCCCGTCTGACGCAGAGTGCCCAGTCGGCGCTGGATACCACAGGGCAGCACCTGCTCACGGTATCACCGGACGGTCTGGTCCACTGGGCCACACCTCAGACCCATGCCTTATTGGCCCGTGCCAATGCCAGCGAAATCTGGGTGGAGACTTCGTTGCGCCCGCAGTTGGCAGACTGGCTAAGGCGCAGCCCTTCTTTGAATGATCAGCTTGCGCTCAAGGGGTTGGACTATGCGCTTTCGGTGCGTCTGCTCAGTCATCAAAGCAACGGCGACTTCCTGTTCAAACTGGTCGATGAACAGCGAGGCACAGGACCTGCGCTATTGCAGAATCAGCTGGATCTGACCACCCGTGCGGCTGAGGTGTTGTACTGGGTTGCCAACGGCAAGACCAATAAGGAGATTGGGGAAATTTTGGGCATGAGCCCGCGTACGGTGAATAAGCACTTGGAGCAGGTGTATCCGGCATTGGGCGTTGAAAATCGCACCTCTGCAGCCGGAGTAGCCTTGCGTATTCTGGTGCGGGATAGCTAACGCCAGCGCCAGTTGCCTTTTCACATGCGTTTAAAATCACTTGGCTACGGTAGTGATTAGGAACTTATTGGCTCGAAATCAGGCCTGTGCTGGTGCACACTGCAAGCAAGGCTGGCTGGAGATTAGTCAGGCCAGTGTCTGTCGTGGTCAAGGTTAATTGGATATCGCTGCCGATAGAAGGAGGCGCCTGTGAACCAGATTCTGCTTGGCAAAGGTGAGCAACAGGTACATTTGCATGCCCAATATGGCAACCGTCACGGACTGATTGCAGGTGCGACCGGAACGGGTAAAACCGTTTCTCTGATGGTTATGGCCGAGGGTTTCTCACGACTGGGTGTTCCCGTCTTCATGGCCGATGTGAAGGGGGATGTTTCAGGGCTGGCGATGGCCGGTAAACCCAGTGAAAAGCTGAATCAGCGCGCCGAACTGATTGGCATCGATGGCTATACCAATGAGGCGAACCCGGTATTGTTCTGGGATCTTTATGGTGAGGAAGGGCATCCTGTCCGCACCACTATCAGCGAGATAGGTCCTACCTTGTTGGCACGTATGCTGGAGCTCAATGATACCCAGTCCGGCATTTTGGATATCGCCTTTAAAATGGCGGATGACCGTGGCCTTCTGCTACTGGACCTGGATGACTTGCGTGCTCTATTGGGATTTATTGCCGAAAATCGCAAGCAGATCTCCACCGAATACGGCCTGGTCAGTGCCCAGTCCATTGCCGCCATTCAGCGTGCGCTTTTGTCGCTGGAGCGGGATGGCGGTGACGCCTTTTTGGGTGAACCTGCGCTGGATCTGAATGACCTGATGCGTACTGATCTTAACGGTCGTGGCGTGATCAGTATTCTGGCCGCCCGTAAGCTGATTTTGCAGCCGCGCCTTTATTCTACCTTCTTGCTTTGGATGCTCTCTGAGCTGTTTGAGAACCTGCCTGAAGTAGGCGATCTCGACCGGCCCAAAATGGTGTTCTTCTTTGATGAGTCCCATCTGTTGTTTGATGATGCCCCGGCTGCTCTGCGTCAGAAAGTCGAGCAGGTGGTGCGCCTGATCCGTTCCAAGGGCGTGGGTGTCTATTTCTGTTCACAGTTGCCGGATGATGTACCTAATGAAGTGCTGGGGCAGTTGGGCAATCGTGTACAGCATGCCTTGCGTGCCTACACCCCCAGAGATCAAAAAGCGGTTAAAACAGCTGCGCAGACCTTTGTACCCAATCCGAAGCTTGATGTGGTGGAAGTAATTACCCAGCTTGCAGTTGGGGAAGCATTAGTCTCAACGCTGCAAGAAAACGGAGTCCCCATGCCGGTTCAGCGGACCCTGATGAGCCCACCACGTTGCCGAATGGGGCCCTTAACACAGGAAGAGCAGGCGCAGGTGCGCTCACGTAGCCCAATTGCTGCCAAGTACGACACTCCGGTTAATCGCGAATCAGCCTATGAGATCCTGAATCAACGTGCTGAAGAAAAGGCAGCGCAAGAGCCTGAAAAGCAACGCAGTCAGGCCGATGCCCCAGAGGAGGAGCAGGGCATGCTGGGTGAGCTGCTGTGGGGTACCAAGCGACGCCAGGGAATGGTCGAAACCATGGCCAAGCAGGCTGCACGTACTGTTGGAAGCCAGTTAGGACGGCAGATTCTGCGTGGCTTGCTGGGGGGAATTCTGGGCGGTTCACGAAGCCGTTAGTGCACCACCAATCAGGTTAATACCCAGAGCGCTAACATAAAGTCCGAGCCCAAGCACACTGTGGGTGATCAGGCTCTGCACCGTACCTGTGTCATCGCGATCGCTTTGGCGATCTCTGGTGAAATTTAACGGCATGGCGGCACGTACAGGATCAGTCAGATAAACGTCCATGCCAGTATGCGGGTGATTTTATTACCCTGTTTCATCTCGATTTCATGCACTTCAACGGCGCCAAGTTTGCGGATCAGCCTGGTGGCAGGCTTCAGGTTTTCGGCTTTCGATACCAGGCTGGTAAACCAGCGACATTGTGTTGAAAAGGTGAGGCTTTCTTTAATCATCTTTTTAAGGAAAGCCTGTTCGCCGCCCTTGCACCAGAGTTCCGCTGCCTGGCCGCCGAAGTTCAGCCTGGCCGAAGAGGACGTTTTATCACCGCGGTTACGTGCCAGGTTGTTGAGTTTACGCCGGGTGCCTTTGAGCGCTTCTTCCTGGGAAGCATGGAAGGGCGGGTTGCACACGCTCACATCAAAAAACTCGCCGGCCTGAATAATCCCCTCAAAGATGTGATGCTTGTCATGTTGCGTACGCAGGGTGAAGCGCTCTTGCAAACCGGGGTTTTTGGCGATAATCGCGGCGACGTTGTCCAGTGATTGTGGGTTGATATCAGAACCCACGCACTGCCAGCCGTATAGCTGGCAGGCGAGTAGCGGGTAGATGCCATTGGCGCCCGTGCCGATGTCCAGCAAGGTGATGCCGGGCGAGGTATCAGCTTGATTGGCATCAAGCCCAAGCAGGTCTGCAATGTAATGGATGTAGTCGGCTCGCCCTGGAATGGGCGGGCACAATGCGCCTTCGGGAATATCCCAGTCAACAATGCGGTAATGCTGCTTTAACAGCGCGGCATTCAGGGCTTTTACAGCCAGCGGGTCGGCGAAGTCGATAGACAGGTTGCCGTACGCATTCTTGCTGACATATTGGGCCAGCGGGGGGTAGCTCTTGAGTAGCGCTGGAAAATCATAGCCGTACCTGTGCAGATTTCTTGGGTGCAGGCCTTTGCGATCAGATTGGGCAGGGCTTTTTTCAGTATGGCGACGTGGGCGCACGGCAGTGTATCCGAAGTTCAGGCTTCAGCCGGTGAGTGGTATCGAGTGAGGTCGTGATTATAGCGCTGGTCCATAAGCCGGGTATACAGGGCCCCTGCCTGCGGTGTTGCAACCCTCCGCATCCCCTGTAAGCCGTCCACTACGTCATTTGACGTATACCTCTGCGTCATTACGCGCATACCTCGTTTTACCCCTCTTCTGAATAATCGATCAGGCATTGAGTTGTTTTCCTGGGCACGACTGAGGCCCGATCGATAACGAGGGTTCCACCCGCACTGAACGGATTCGGAACCGAAGGGGGTACTGCAATGAAGATCAAATCACTGGCCGCCGGCGTCGCCATGGCTGTAAGCGCATCCACTCTTTCTTTCAGCGTTCTGGCTGCTGACACGATCAAGGTCGGTGTTCTGCATTCACTGTCCGGCACCATGGCAATCAGCGAAACCACGCTGAAAGACACCGTGCTGATGATGATCGAAGAACAGAACAAGAAGGGCGGTCTGCTGGGTAAGCAGCTGGAGCCTGTTGTCGTAGACCCGGCTTCCAACTGGCCGCTGTTCGCTGAGAAAACCCGTGAGCTGCTGACCCAGGAAGATGTCGATGTCATCTTCGGCTGCTGGACCTCCGTATCCCGCAAGTCCGCACTGCCGGTGCTGGAAGAGTTGAACGGTCTGATGTTCTACCCGGTTCAGTATGAAGGTGAAGAATCCTCCAAAAACGTCTTCTACACCGGTGCTGCCCCCAACCAGCAGGCGATTCCGGCGGTTGATTACCTGATGAACGAACTGGGTGTTGAACGCTGGGTGCTGGCCGGTACCGACTACGTTTATCCGCGTACCACCAATAAAATCCTGGAAGCCTACCTGAAAGACAAGGGTGTGGCTGCTGAAGACATCATGATCAACTACACGCCTTTCGGTCATTCCGACTGGCAGTCCATCGTCTCGGATATCAAGAAGTTCGGTGGCGAGGGCAAGAAAACCGCGGTGGTTTCCACCATCAACGGTGATGCCAACGTACCTTTCTACAAGGAGCTGGGTAACCAGGGTGTTTCCTCTGAAGACATTCCGGTTGTTGCCTTCTCCGTGGGTGAGGAAGAACTCTCCGGTATTGATACTGCACCGCTGGTGGGCCACATGGCCGCCTGGAACTACTTCCAGAGCGTCGATAACGACCTGAATGCTGAGTTCATCAAGAAGTGGCATGCCTTCACCGGTGATGAAAAGCGTGTCACCAACGACCCGATGGAAGCGACCTATATCGGCTTCAACATGTGGGCTCAGGCGGTTACTGAAGCCGGTACTACTGATGTTGACGCTGTAGAGCAGGCCATGATTGGGCAGGAAGTGCCTAACCTGACCGGTGGCATCGCTGTCATGAACAAGAACCACCATCTGAGTAAGCCGGTTTTGATCGGCGAAATTCAGGATGACGGCCAGTTCGAAGTGGTCTGGGAAACAGAAGGTGTAGTACCGGGTGATGCCTGGTCTGACTTCCTGCCGGGCTCCAAGAGCCTGATCGCTGACTGGACCCCTCTGGTTAAGTGCGGCAACTACAACGTGGAAACCAAATCCTGCGGCGGCCAAGCCAACTGATTAAGCGTTTCCCTTGCGGCCCTGTCACGGCGGGGCCGCCCTCTTTCTTCTCTGGAGTCATACCGTGAAACGAATACTGGCAATCTTCTGCTATTGCCTCGGCCTGATGTTGTCTTTGTCCGCAACGGCAGCCGAGAAGCCTCTCCCCACCCAGCTTGAACCTCTGCTACAGGAATTGACTGAAGCCAGCCTGAGCAAGGCCATACCGGTTCTGGATGCGCTGGAAGCCGAGGGTGGTGAATCCGTCCAACCGCTGTTCAGCCACATGCTGGAAGGCGATCTCTACTATGTTAAATCCTCTCGCCAGGTCATTGCCGTTACCAAGGAAGCGGGAAAGGAAACCTTTGTCGACATGCTGAGCGGTGCTGAAATCGAACCGCTGAGTGCTCGTGAAATCACCAAAATTCGCGTCAACAACCGTCTGCGCGGCCATCTGCGTGATGCGATTGCGCGTTTGCAACTGGGCTCTCAAAGTGCGGCTGTTCGAGAAAGTGCGGTACGTGCGCTGCTGTCCGATCTGGATGAAGGCACGCTAGGTGCTATCCGTGAAGCGCGCCTGGATGAAAAATCCGCCAACGTGCAAGACGTTATGGATATGGCGTTGGCACTGTATCGCTTGAAATCGGCCCCTGAAGCTTCTGACCGTATAGAAGCCATCGGTCAGCTCGAGGGCAGCCTGGAAGGGGAGGTGCGGAACGCACTCAACTTGATTGTTGCGAATGACCCCTCTCCTCAGGTCCAGCAGGCGGCACAGAAGGCGTTGGTGGGCATTGAACAGAAGGTGGAGTTTTATGCGTTTATCGACCAGCTGTTTTTTGGCCTGAGCCTCGGCTCGGTGCTGCTGCTGGCCGCCATCGGTCTGGCCATCACCTTTGGTGTGATGGGCGTGATCAACATGGCCCACGGCGAGATGATCATGCTGGGTGCCTACACCACCTACGTGGTGCAGCTGCTGATGCCTAACCATATTGAATATTCGCTGTGGGTTGCCATTCCGGCGGCCTTTGTCGTGTCCGGTATGGCCGGTGTGCTGCTGGAGCGTCTGGTCATTCGTCATCTGCATGGCCGCCCACTGGAAACCCTGTTGGCCACCTTTGGTGTCAGTCTGGTGCTGCAACAGCTGGTACGTACTGTGTTCTCGCCGCTGAACCGTCAGGTGGCCTCGCCCGAGTGGATGAGCGGTTCCTGGGAGATCAACCCGGTGCTGTCGCTGACATTGAATCGTCTGTATATCCTGGCGTTTGCACTGTTGGTGTTCTTTGCCCTGATGCTGCTGTTGAAGCGCAGCTCGCTGGGCTTGAATGTTCGAGCTGTTTCGCAGAACCGTGATATGGCCAAGTCCATGGGTATTCCTACCGGTCGTGTGGACGCGCTGACCTTTGGTCTGGGTTCCGGCATAGCCGGCATCGCCGGGGTTGCACTGAGCCAGCTGACCAACGTGGGTCCTAACCTGGGCCAGTCCTACATCATCGACTCCTTCATGGTGGTGGTGTTTGGTGGCGTGGGTAACCTCTGGGGCACTCTGGTTGCGGCCTTCTCACTGGGTATTGCCAACAAATTCCTGGAGCCTGTCACCGGTGCGGTGCTTGCTAGCATCCTGGTTCTGGTCTTCATCATCCTGTTTATCCAGAAGCGTCCCAAAGGACTCTTCCCGCAGAAAGGGAGGGCGGCTGAATGAACTGGCTGACTCAGCTATTTGCCGCCGGTCGTACCCCCGGTAACCGGGTACTGCCGTTCGTGACCGTACTGTTTCTGGTCACCACACTGGCCTCCATGGCCAACCTGATGCTGCCTGAAAGCTCACCGCTGCACGTCAGCACTTACACTATTACCCTGCTGGGCAAGTATCTTTCCTACGCGATGCTGGCATTGGCAGTGGATGTGATCTGGGGCTACTGCGGTATCCTCAGCCTGGGCCACGGTGCCTTCTTCGCGCTCGGTGGTTATGCCATGGGCATGTACCTGATGCGTCAGATCGGTGATCGTGGCGTGTACGGCAACCCCGAACTGCCGGACTTCATGGTGTTCCTGAACTGGGACAGTCTGCCCTGGTACTGGATGGGCATGGATCAATTCTGGTTCGCCATGCTGATGGTACTGGCGGTTCCAGGTTTGCTGGCCTTTGTATTCGGCTGGCTGGCATTCCGCTCCCGTGTAACCGGTGTGTATCTGTCAATCATGACCCAGGCGCTGACCTATGCGTTGATGCTGGCGTTCTTCCGCAATGAAATGGGCTTCGGTGGCAACAACGGTCTGACCGACTTCAAGGATATTCTCGGCTTTGATCTTCAGTCCGACACCACCCGCGTAGCACTTTTTGCGACCACCGCGCTGATGCTGGGTCTGGTGTATATCCTCAGTCATCTGATCCTCAAATCCCGTATGGGCAAGGTGATTGTGGCCATTCGTGACGGCGAAGCCCGTGCCCGTTTCCTTGGTTACCGTACCGATCTTTATAAGGTATGGCTGTTCGTCTTCTCTGCCCTGATCGCGGCCATGGCTGGTGCGCTCTACGTACCTCAGGTGGGCATCATTAACCCGGGCGAGTTCTCGCCGCTGAACTCCATTGAAGTTGTGGTCTGGGTAGCCGTGGGTGGTCGTGGAACCCTCTACGGTGCGGTGATCGGTGCACTGCTGGTCAACTATGCCAAGACCCGCTTCACCGCAATCATGCCGGAAGGCTGGCTGTTCGCTCTGGGTGCACTCTTTGTACTGGTAACACTCTATCTGCCCAAGGGGCTGGTCGGGCTGGGTGGTCAGCTGGCCGCACGCCGTGAACGTAAAGCAGGAAAAGCCGCACAGCAGGAGGCGCACTCATGACCGCAATTGATAATGCACGTGAACTCATGCGTCCGGATCGCGTATGGCCGTTCCTGGTGCCGCCGGCAGCGCCGGTAGATGTGTCGAAAAACATCCTGCTCTACGTTGAAGGCTTGAGTGTCAGCTTTGATGGTTTCAAGGCCCTGAACGATCTGAATCTCTATATCAACGACGGTGAGCTGCGCTGTCTGATCGGTGCCAACGGCGCGGGTAAAACCACGTTGATGGATGTGATCACCGGCAAAACCCAATGCGATGAGGGCAGTGTCTACTTCGGTCAAACCATCAACCTGCTGGAGCGAAGCGAACCGGAGATTGCTCAGTTGGGTATCGGCCGCAAGTTTCAGAAACCTACGGTGTTTGAAGCCCATACGGTGTTCGACAACCTGGAAATGTCGTTGAAAACCGCTAAAGGCATCTGGCAAACATTGATGGCACGCCTGGCACCTCGCGAGATCGATCTGATCGACCAGGTACTGGATACCATCGGTCTTAAGGAGCAGCGCTTTATGCTGGCAGGTGCCTTGTCCCATGGCCAGAAACAGTGGCTGGAGATCGGCATGTTGCTGGTGGCAGAGCCCCGCCTGCTGCTGATCGATGAGCCGGTAGCCGGTATGACGGCGGAAGAAACAGAAAAAACCGCCGAGTTGCTGACTTCACTGGCCGGTGATCACACCGTTGTAGTGGTAGAGCACGATATGGAATTTGTTCGCAGCATTGCGCGTACCGTAACGGTGCTGCACCAGGGCACGGTGCTGGCCGAAGGCACCATGGAGCAGGTGCAGAACAATCGCGATGTGATCGAAGTGTATCTGGGGGAAGAGGCATGATCTCCATTCAAAACGTAAGCCAGCTGTATGGCGGCACTCGCATCCTCTGGGACCTGGATCTGGAAATTGAAGAAGGCTCCTGCACCTGCATCATGGGCCGAAATGGGGTGGGTAAAACAACGCTCCTGAAATGCCTGATGGGGCTGCTGCCGATCGAGAGCGGTCAGATTCAGATGGAAGGGCAGCCCTTGCATACGCGTCCTGCTGAGCACCGTGCCAAGGCAGGGATCGGCTATGTGCCTCAGGGGCGCGATATCTTTCCGCTTTTGACAGTGGAGGAGAACCTGCGTATCGGCTTGCCTATCCGCAAGGACAAGGCGAAGGAGATTCCTGAGAAGATCTTTGAGCTGTTTCCTGTGCTGGGCGACATGATGCATCGACGTGGCGGCGACCTGTCCGGTGGTCAGCAACAGCAGTTGGCTATTGGTCGTGCGCTGGTGCTGGACCCGAAGGTGCTTATTCTGGATGAGCCCAACGAAGGCATCCAGCCCAACATCGTCAAGCAGATCGGCGATGTCATTCTAAAGCTCAATGAAGAAGAGGGTCTGACGGTCATTCTGGTAGAGCAGAAACTAGGTTTTGCCCGCCGTGTTGGCAAGGAGTTCCGGTTGATGGAGAAGGGCCGCATCGTTGCGGCAGACCAGATGGATAAACTCAATGATGCACTGATCCGCCAGTATCTGGCGGTGTAAATCTCCTGCAAGCCGCGGCCAAAACCGCGGCTTTTCTTTTGCTGGCACCAAAGTGGGCATGGTTTTTGCCACATTGGTGCATAAGAGAGGATGTTAATCCCTCTCGTCGTGATTGTGCACTTTGGTAGTGCGTCAAGAGTGGGGTGTTCTGGGTCTGTGTGCAGTTTTGGTGCATTCCGCCTGCTCTTTAATGGATCAACAGGGGTTTTGTTTACACATGAATATGTCAGTGCCCGACAGTTTGGCTGTTACCGCACACGGAGAGCCATCTCGGTGGCATGCACGCCTCGCCTTGGGCATTAAACGCACACCCAGAGGCAGCCGTATTGCCACTGCCGAGCGTTTTGGTCCCTTGCATCTGCAAAAGCCTTTTTATCCCGAGGGTCCGGATCTGGCGCATGTGTATGTGTTGCACCCGCCGGGCGGGATGGTCTCGGGGGATTTGCTGGAGATAGACGTCTGCCTGGAGCCGGAAACTGCGGCTCTGATTACTACGCCGGGAGCCGGACGTGTGTATCGCGCGCGACCTGATCGCACCCTGCAGCATCAGCGGGTTCGGCTGGACGTGGGGCAAGGCAGCTCTATGGAATGGCTGCCGCTGGAAACCATTTTGTATCCCAATGCGCGTACCCGTCTGGATCTGGATGTGGAGCTGGCAGCGGATGCGCGTTTTATTGGCTGGGAAGTGACCAGTCTGGGCTTGCCGGCTCAGGGCAAAAGCTTTGAGGATGGTGAGTTGCAGCAGCGCCTGCAGATACGTCGCGAAGGGCGACTGGTGCTGCGTGAGCAGCTGTTGCTGGACGAGCAGAGCCATGCGGTGCTCGGTGGCAAGGCAGGACTGCAGGGACAGCCGGTTACAGGGTTGATGGCCGCGGGTCCTTTTACTCCGGAGCAAGCCGAAGCTCTGTTGGAGCCCTTGCGCGAGTGCGCTGAGCAACAGCCCTTTCTGGGCGGCGTCAGCCTGAGCGGTGAGTTCCTGCTGATTAGAACACTGGGCAATTGCTCGGAGAGAACACGTTTATTTTTGGAGCAGTGCTGGCGATTGATTCGTCCGGAACTGCTGGGGCGACCAGCTTGTGCGCCACGAATTTGGGCTACCTGATACGAATGGGCAGGTGCTTTTTGCATCTGAAAACCTGAGGAGAGATTGATGGAACTGCTGCCAAGAGAGAAAGACAAGCTACTGATTTTTACCGCAGCGTTGCTGGCTGAGCGCCGTCTTAAACGGGGACTCAAACTGAATTACCCGGAAGCGGTGGCCTATATCACCATGGAAATTATGGAAGGCGCCCGTGACGGTCGCACCGTGGCTGACCTGATGGGCTACGGCAAAACCTTGCTGAGCGCCGATCAGGTCATGGAAGGGGTGCCGGAGATGGTGGATGAGGTGCAGGTGGAAGCGACTTTCCCTGATGGCACCAAACTGGTCACCGTGCATCAGCCGATAGTCTGAGGAGGAGAGTTCCATGATTCCCGGAGAAATTCAGAGTGCCGCTGGCGAAATTGAACTCAATGTCGGCCGCAATACCATTCGTGTACGCGTCGAAAACCACGGTGATCGCCCGGTTCAGGTCGGTTCCCATTATCACTTTTATGAGGTGAATCCCGCGCTGGTGTTCGATCGTGACAGTGCTCGTGGCTTCCGCCTCAATATTGCATCCGGTACCGCTGTCCGTTTCGAACCCGGTCAGGGCCGTGAAGTGGAGCTGGTCGAATTTGCCGGCAGCCGCACCATTTATGGCTTCCGTGGCGAAGTGATGGGGCCGCTGGATAAGGCAAAAGGAGGGAAAAGCTAATGGCCAAGATGGATCGCAGCAGCTACGCACAGATGTTTGGCCCGACCGTAGGTGACCGTGTGCGTTTGGGTGACACCGAACTGTGGATCGAAGTCGAGAAGGACTTCACCACCTATGGTGATGAGGTGAAATTTGGCGGCGGTAAGGTCGTGCGTGACGGCATGGGCCAAAGCCAGATGACCAACGACATCGCCATGGACCTGGTCATCACCAATGCCTTGATTCTTGATCACTGGGGCATCGTCAAAGCGGATGTGGGCGTTAAAGAGGGCCGCATTCACACTATTGGTAAGGCGGGTAACCCTGATACCCAGAGCGGTGTTGATATCGTTATTGGCCCCGGCACCGAAATCATTGCCGGTGAAGGCACCATCCTGACGGCAGGCGGCATCGATGCCCATATTCACTTCATCTGTCCGCAACAGGTGGAAGAGGCGCTGATGTCGGGTGTGACCACCATGATTGGTGGCGGTACCGGCCCTGCCACGGGTACCAAGGCGACAACCTGTACACCGGGTCCCTGGTATCTGGGCAAAATGCTGCAATCTACCGATCAGCTGCCGATGAATCTGGGCTTTCTGGGCAAGGGCAACGCCAGTTTGCCTGATGCCCTGCGTGAGCAGCTGGATGCCGGTGCCTGTGGTCTTAAGTTACACGAAGACTGGGGGACCACGCCTGCATCCATCGATTGCTGCTTGAGTGTGGCGGAGGAGTACGACGTTCAGGTGGCAATTCATACCGATACCCTGAACGAGTCCGGTTTTGTTGATGACACCCTGGGCGCATTCAAGAACCGTGTCATTCATACCTATCACACCGAAGGTGCGGGCGGTGGTCACGCGCCGGATATCATCCGTGCGGCGGGCTATCCCAATGTATTGCCTTCCTCTACCAACCCCACGCGTCCGTACACGGTAAACACCGTGGATGAGCACCTGGACATGTTGATGGTGTGTCACCACCTGGACAGCAATATCCCGGAAGACGTGGCCTTTGCCGACTCGCGTATCCGCAAGGAAACCATCGCCGCCGAGGATATTTTCCACGATCGCGGTGCCTTCAGCATGATCTCCTCCGACTCTCAGGCCATGGGCCGAGTGGGGGAGGTGGTGACACGTACCTGGCAGACCGCGCACAAAATGAAAGTGCAGTTCGGCCTGTTGCCGGAAGATGAAGAGCGCGGCGCCGATAACTTCCGTGCCCGTCGTTATATCGCCAAATACACCATCAACCCGGCGATCACCCATGGTGTGGCCCATGAAGTCGGCTCCATCGAGTCAGGCAAACTGGCGGATCTGGTCCTGTGGAAGCCTGCTTTCTTCGGTATCAAACCGGCTGTCATTATCAAGGGCGGCATGATTGCAGCAGCGCCCATGGGCGACCCCAATGCTTCCATTCCGACGCCGCAACCGGTGCATTACCGCCCCATGTTCGGTGCTTTGGGTCGTGCTGCAGCTGAGACCTCTGTGACCTTTGTCAGCCAGAAAGCGCTTGAGTCTGGCCTGCGTGAGCAGCTGGGTCTTCAGCGTCAGTTGGTGGCCTGCGGTAACACCCGAAATATCAGCAAGTCCGACATGATCTTGAATGACTGGCAGCCGGATATTCAGGTGGACCCTCAGACCTATGAGGTCCGTGCTGATGGCGAGCTGCTGACCTGTGAGCCGGCTGATGTACTGCCGCTGGCGCAGCGTTACACCCTGTTTTAAGTCGGGTCAAATAGTAGAAGTGTTAAGGGCTCGATTGCAGAGCCCTGTTGTAAGGAGAGCGAGAGATGTTCGAAGTCCATGAACGGTTGGGCACCCATTGTCATGCGCCGATCGCAGCCAAGGTGACACTGACCCATGATCAGCGTGATCGTGGCCGACTCAAGCTGACCAGTGATACCGGTGAAGAAGTGCGCGTTTTCCTGGAGCGCGGCAAGCCGCTGCTGGTGGGTGAGTACCTGAAATCTGTCTGTGGCCGTCATCTGCAGGTGGAAGGTGCGAAAGAGCCCGTATTGGAAGCAGGATGCGAAGACTGGCGCACCTTTGCGCGTGCCTGTTACCACTTGGGCAACCGACATGTGCGTATCGAAGTAGGCGACCGCTGGTTGCGCATCAAGCCCGATCATGTGCTGGAAGAGATGCTGCAGCTATTGGGTCTGGAAACGCGCCAGTGCGAAGCCGTATTCATGCCGGAATCCGGAGCCTATGCCCATGGCCACCACCATCACGACCACTGATCTGGCGCTGCTGCGGCTGCTGCAACTGAGCAGTGTCAGCCTGCCGGTGGGTGGCTATTCCTTCTCGCAGGGGCTGGAGTACGCCATCGACTGCGGCTGGGTGAGCAAGGCGGATCAGGTCCATGATTGGCTGGAATTGCAACTTTTGCATGCTCAGGCCCATACGGATCTGCCCTTGATGCGTCTGGCAATGCAGGCCGATAGCGAAGCACGCTGGCAGGAACTGAACGACCTGTCACTGGCTTGTCGCGAAACCCGTGAACTGCGATTGACCGACAGTGCCATGGGCGAAGCGCTGCGCCGGGTGCTGAAAAATCTCGGCATCGACGTGCCCGAGGCTCTAAAGCAAGAGGTCAGCTTTATTGTGCTGTTCGCTTTCGCGGCGCGTTATTGGCAGATCGAGGCTGATGCAGCGGCCTTGGGGTTGGGCTGGTCCTGGTTGGAAAACCAGGTAGCGGCGGCGACCAAACTGGTGCCACTGGGCCAGACCCAGGCACAGCAGCTGCTTAATGATCTTCAGCCACTGTTGCCCCGGGCGATTGAGATTGCCAAAGGCGTAGAAGAAGACTTTATCGGTGTTGGCTTGCCTGCTTTGGCAATCGCCAGCAGCCGTCACGAAACACAGTATTCACGATTGTTCCGCTCCTGAGGCGGGACAATCCGGTTAAATGAGGAAGAGAAAATGAGTAAACCCAAGCAGACACTGAGGGTTGGTGTAGGTGGTCCCGTCGGTTCCGGTAAAACAGCACTGCTGCGTTCGCTGTGTGCCGCCATGCGCGATCATTACGATATCGCCGTGGTGACCAACGATATCTACACCCAGGAAGATGCAAAATTCCTCACCGAACATGAGGCGCTGAGCGCCGATCGTATTATCGGCGTTGAAACCGGTGGCTGCCCGCATACGGCTATCCGTGAGGATGCTTCCATGAACCTGGCGGCAATTGACCAGTTGGTCGAGCGTCATGGTGATCTGGATGTGGTGTTTGTCGAAAGCGGCGGCGATAACCTCAGTGCGACGTTCAGCCCTGAGCTGTCCGACCTGACCATCTACGTGATCGATGTTTCTGCCGGTGACAAGATTCCGCGCAAAGGTGGTCCGGGCATCACCAAGTCTGATCTGCTGATCATCAACAAAACCGACCTGGCGCCTCTGGTTGGGGCTTCACTGGAGGTAATGGACCGTGATGCACGCAAAATGCGTGGTGAGCGTCCATTTATCTTTGCCAACCTGAAAGCTGCTCAGGGTCTGGACGACATCATCGGCTTCATCATCAGCGAAGGGATGCTGGAAGCCAAACAACTGCCGCCTGCAAAAGCAGTGGTTTGATTCATTTTTGCCAATTAAGGAGAACAACATGAAAAAATCACTGATCGCAGCGGCTGCGCTGCTGCCGACAACTGCGATGGCACACAGCGGCCATGAAGTATCCGGTTTTATCAGCGGCCTGGCGCATCCGGTCGGCGGTGCTGACCACCTGCTGGCAATGCTGGCTGTTGGCCTTTGGGCGGCGCGTCTGGGTGGTCGTGCACTTTGGCTGGTTCCTCTGGCTTTTGTCGCCACCATGGTGCTGGGTAATGCACTGGCATTGTCGGGTGTGTCCATCGGCTTCACCGAGCAGGGAATCGGTCTGTCCGTGGTGGCACTGGGCCTTCTGCTGGCGTTGTCTGCGCGCTTCGCAACACCGGTTTGTATGGCCGTTGCGGGTGGTTTAGCGCTTTTCCATGGCCTGGCACACGGTGCTGAAATGCCGCTGAATGCCAGCGGTGTTGCTTATGCGACTGGCTTCGTTGCGGCCACTTTGGGTCTGCATCTGGCGGGTGTTGTGTTCGGTAAACTGGGCACAGAGGCCAAGGCTAATCTGTTCAGCCGTGTTACGGGCGGTGCAATTGCGCTCACGGGTGTGGCGATGGTCGCCGCTTGATAGCCTGCTGAGTTATGCTGTTCAGCATCCGCAAATAAGGAGTGCCGGATGCTGAACAGACTCAATTTTCGCCATCTTTACCATTTCTGGGTTGTCGCCCGTGAGGGTAGCATGGCCAAGGCCAGCCAAGTGCTGGGGCTGGCCCCGCAGACACTCAGTAGCCAGGTGGCTTCGCTGGAATCTGAGATTGGGGGGCTTCTTTTTCGTCGTGAAGGCCGGGGCTTGAAGCTGACCGAACTCGGTTATAGTGTGCAAGCACATGCAGATGATATTTTCGAAGCCGCTGAAGCCTTGCAGCAGCTTTTGCAAACCCCCACTGATGAACGTCCACTGCGCCTCGCCGTCGGCATCTCCGCCTCCATTCACAAGTTAATTGCATGGCATCTGATTGAACCTGCTCTGGTGCTGGATCGGGACGTCAATCTGCGTTGTGAAACCGGTCGTACGCCCAATCTTCTGAATGATCTCAAGCGTCGTGAACTGGATCTGGTATTGACAGATCGTCCCCCGACACTGGAGCCGGAATCTCGATTTCATCTACATGATCTGGGCTGCTCACCCATGAGACTTTTTGCCACGCAAACACTGGCGCGGAAGTTGAAAGATGGGTTTCCGCAAAGCCTGAATGACCAGCCTTTTCTTGCTAATGCGGTGGACGCACCCTATGTGAATGAGTTGATGCAGTGGTTTGCTGAACAGGGTGTCAGCGTTGCCATTCGTGCTCAAGTCGATGACAGTGCATTGATCAAGGTATTGGGTCACCATGGCATGGGGTTTTTTGCTGCGCCGGATGTGATTGCCGATGAAGTCTGCCGCCAGTATCAGGTTGAGAGTATTGGTCTGGTCGAGACTGTCCAGGACCGCCTCTATGCAGTTACCCGAGGTGCACATCCCCAGCATCCGGGTGTGAAGGCTATTTGTCAGCGGCGAGTTGAAGATACATCGATAAATTCTGATAAAAAAGACGAATAAATCTGCTTTTTTCTTGTTACTCCAGTGTCCATTATTGAATCGTAATTAAACGAGACGAGGAGTCCGGCCATGAAAGCGATTCACAAATACCGTCTTGAGACATCTGACAGCACCACTACTCTGCGCTTGAAAGAAGGCTATCGTGTTGTACGATTCGAGTATCTGGTCGCTGAGAAAGGACTCTTCATGTGGGTTGAAGAGCCGCTAAGAGCAGACGTAGCCCTGTGTGAAGCGAGCTTTAGAGTCGCGATGACAGGAAAACCTGTAGCGATGAGCTTTGAATACCTGGATACAGCGCTGGATCCTTTTGGACCTGAGGCATACCACTTGTTTCGGGTGGAACAAGAGCACAAGGTTAAATCCGGTCCGGAGCCTGAGTTGGTTCAGCACCAGGCGGCATGACAGGGGAAGCAATAAAAAACGGATGGCTCTCGCCATCCGTTTTTTTGTTAAGCCGGTTCTATTTGTTAAACCTGTTCTAACAGGTTCTCAAAGCGCTGGCGCAAGTCGGTGAAGTGCCAGTAATAGGGCAGGGTAAGCCACTCGAGATTAAGTGCCTGCAATGCCGCTGGGGTAGGTTCACAGTCCTGCTGTTCAAGTGCCTGACTCAGACGCTCCATCTGATATTCCATACGCAGAGCTTCATCACTTTCAGGCGAAGGGACGCCCAGCAGAATCTCAAGACGAATACACAGCTCGCGGGCTTGACGTTCTGTCAGGCCAAGTTGTTCTTCAATGCTGCGTGCGCCGGAGCTGATCAGTCGGATCGCTTCCAGGCGCTGACTCATACGCTCACGCCACTGGGTGCCGGGGGAGCGACCGGTAATTGCCTGGGTCAGCAGGGTAGCCAGAGTATCGCTGTTACCTTCATTGGCCAGTTCTTCTTCGGTCTGGCTGGCCAGCTTGTCCAGCTGCTCCAGAGCTTCCAGTGAATGATTATCGAGGGTTTCCTGAGCGCGCTGGGTTTTGGCGGCGGCTTTTTCAGCTTTAGCTTGAACCTGACGCTCGTTTTTGAGGCGATCAAAAATAGTATCGCAATGACCGCGGAAGGCCTGCCAGAGCGCACGCTCGCGGCTGCGGAATGTTGGACCGCTTGCTTTCCATTCTCGCTGCAGCTCTTTGGCGCCTTCAGCTGCAGCCTGAACGTCTTCCAGCTGGGCCAATTCGGCAGCACGGGCGATCAACGCTTCTTTGGCTTCCCCGCACTGCTGACGGAAACTCTTGATACGGTTATCCAGGTCGCGCAAAAGCGTATTGAATGTCTGTTGCAGCGGTTTGCCCGGCGCGCGATCCACCGGGGAGAACTGCCGCCATTCATCGCGCGCTGTACGGCTGACCGCCTCAACTGCATGCCAATCGGCTTGTTCCCAGTTCATCTGTTCGATGTAGAGCGACAGCTGTTCGCAGATCTGGCGACGCTGCTCCAGGTTGTATTCACGCTTCTTACGCTGGCCACCAAACCAGGCCTGGCAGGGTTCATAGGCTTTTTCACCGGCTTCATGGAAACGTTTCCAGAGCTTCTGTGAGTGCACAGGGTCGGTGGCATCAACCTGTTTCCATTCCTGCTGTAAGGTGCGGATCTTGTCAGCCAGAGCCTGAGGCTCCATCTCGACACCAACCAGCGCTTCCATCTGCCCACACAGGGCTTCTTTCTTGCCGGCGGCTGCAAATCCCTGCCAATCACGCAATTCCGCCAGACGTGCATTCAGCAGGCGATGACGGTTCTCAATGCTGTCTGGCAGAGCAGAGGCCAGATTACCCAGGCTTTCACGCAGTTTTGCATTCAGTTTGTCTGCGTCTACCACATTGCCTTGTTCAATCAATTGCTCCAGCTGATCCAGCTGAGTATTGAGTTGATCGCTGTGCTCACGTGCATCCTGCTTAATTTGGGAAATCGTTTGGCGCAGCTCACTCATGCGATTTTTCAGCTGTTGCAGAGGCTCGGGCTGAGAGAGCTGTGTGGGCCAGTCGATCTGGATCAGGAGCGATTGGGCCTTGTCGAGCAACTTTTTAGGGCTGCTTTGCGTGTCAGCAAGCAGGGTTTGAATGGCTTCGGACTGGGCTTCAAGGCGTTGGTTGGCAGTAGCAGCTGCCTGTAATTGTTGGCTGAGGCTGTTTTTCTGTTGCTTGAGTGTTTGCGGCAGGAAGTCAGCAACCAGGGCTTGCCAGGCTTGCTCAACTTCTTCCAATACCTGCTCTGTATCATCCTGTGTCGGCTGTAAATTACTCAGTCTGTGGACCAGGCTGTGTGCGGTTTCCAGCTGCTGCTCCCGGCGCGCCTGGGCTTCGGCTTCAGCTGCTTCTTTTTCAGCCTGGCGTTGCAGGCGAAGATCAAGCTGTTGGCTGAGTTCAAGGAAGCGGGCATGCAGTTCATCATCACGCTGTGTCAGAGACTTCCATTCCTGATACGCAGCCTGCGCACGCGCCTGCAGGAATTGGGTGTCGTCAGTCAGCAGAAGTTGATGTAACTGATGTATCAGCTGCTGGCGACGCTGTTCACTCTCGGCCTCCTGACGGGCCTGTTCGCGCAGGCTGTTCAGCTTGTCGCGACAGATACGATGTACCGCCTTGTCACGGCCACGGCTGGCTCGCTGTACCTGCTCCAGCAGGTCGGTGTCATGCAAACGGGTCACAGCAGCTTTACGAGTATCGGCAACACGAGCATGCAGTGCCAATTGCATCAGCAGGCTTTCGTCATCGATCTGGTTCAGGGAGTCAGGCTTGAGGCCGTTGGTATTGAGGATAATCTGGGTACGTGCTGAATCGTTGTTGATCTGTTTCAGCAGCTGACAAATGGAATCTTCGTTGGAGTTTTCATCCAGGCACTCCCCAACGCGCTGTCCTGCTTGCTCAAGCACTTCGGGATCAGAAGCGCTGCTCAATAGCTGGAGCAGAAAGTCGGTGTCACTGATGCGTTGGATAGCCGTGATGCGAACCCTGGAGCTGCTGTCGGACAAGGCGAGCTCGCGCAGAATCATTAGCTGTTCCGGCTGGTCAGAGCTCAGTTTCGCTACAGCACTTGCGCGTACGTCCGGGTCAGAATGACGCCACTTGGGTTTAAACAGGTTTGCAAACATCAGTCACCACTACCACAGAAGAGTCCCGAGTCCATATACAGCAGACAAACGGGCAGGGCCGTTATTCTAACGGTCCGGCCATTGTAAGGGGAAGTCTTGACAGCGGCTGAATCGGGGAGAAAAAGGTGCTGAAAGGCAACAGAGCAGCAAATCAAATACTCAGGTCTACATGCTGAACTGTTCCAGACCTCCCTGATTCTGATAGGAAAATACTGGTCGAACGGATCACTCCCAGTCGATTTTCCGTGAGATTGGGTGTGAGGGAGAATTCTGTGTCGGCTGACTCCAGCCAGATAGCTCCGACACCCCGACTTGCCAGGCTCACCAATGAGCTTTCACCTTCGGCACCGGGTGACCAGAGGCGCAGGCGAGAGAAAATGGCATCGCCTTCGTCAATAAAACCATTCCCGTCATCATCAAACTGTGCCAGTTCTGCAAAGCCATTGCCGGTGCGGGCGCCAAACAGTTCGCTGCCATCATTAATCTGTCCATCACCATTGCGGTCCAGCGCAAGGAATGCACGGTCGCCGGACAGTGTAGGTATTTCATCCTGCTGTCCATCCAGGTCCAGATCAAAGCTGAAACGTGTTTGGCTTAGTTCCGCAGCCTTGCCGTCAAAATTGATGACCAGCGGATCGGACAGGCGAGCCCCCAGGCGCATCATGCTGCTCTCTTGCTGAGTAATTGAGCGAGCCATCTGCAGCGATAAGCTGATATCGATTGTGCGGCCATCCTGAGTATGGACTTGGCCCTTTACCTGATAACTACTGCGTTCCTCTTCGCTGATACGGGAAACGCGCTCAAGCTCCATACCAATGGACGGCTGCTGAACGTTGATCGGAGGAACCGAAGCGTTGACGCTGAGTGCGGCACTGTCCTCTCGTTTGGATTCAAGCACGGAAGGATCAAACAGTTTTATGCGCAGATCCTGGCCTGTGATCATCTTGTGCAGGCGGCTTATCAGCTCCAGCTTAAGGCGGTCGCGAGATTGAAGGCTAGAAGTGTCCAGATGATTGATATCCGGACCGTATGCACTCTGCGTTGATTTGTTGAGCTCATTGGCAGGGTTTTCATGCCGAGACTGCCAACGGCTATAGGTGTTGCTTACTTCCAGTTTGCTCCCTTCGAGCTCAACCAGCGTTTCCACACGGCGCCTGCCGTTAGCGTCCTGGCTTACCTCGCCCACGCGTAAACGCTCAATCTGCTGCTCCTGGCGGCTGTATTGATGTTCGGCTTTGGCATTGAGGTTGTGGTGTTGAATCTGCATGACACACTCCCTTATTCAGGAGTGCATATCGGCCGATTCTGATCAGAGATTAGACAAAAATCAGATCTCGATCACTTCTACATCGCCATCGGTATAGACCCAACGGCCGTTTTCTCGCTCGAAGTTTGATCGCTCGTGCAAAATGGCGCTGCCTTCGGGGCTATTAAAAGTCGCCTTGAATTCGACAATGCCGGTCTGATCCTCAGGGCCGCCTTTGTCAGTATCGATGATTTCCAGCTGTACCCATGTGGTCACCTGGGTCTGTTCAGACAGCAGTTCGGCGTCCTGAGGACCGCGCATGCGACTGGCAGTGGTGCTGATTAAATAGTCAATGGCACCCAGTGCAAAAGCGGTATAGCGGGAGCGCATCAAGGCTTCTGCGGTTTTGGCGGGCTTGCGACCGTTCAGGGCCGGTTCGCAGCAGAAGGCAAAAGGCTTGCCGGAGCCACAGGGGCAAAGCGTGTCCATATCCTTGTTATCGGTCAGCATTGGATGATCCCTCAGGGCTGAAATGGTAGTCTGGCGGTTTGACCTGATCTAAGCACTCCCCAACTGAAAAGTCGAGACACGAGTAGATGGCTGACGAGCGTAACCTCACCTATTTCTGGCACGATTATGAAACCACCGGCACCGATCCGGCCCGTGATCGTCCCTTGCAGTTTGCCGGTGTGCGCACCGATGCCGAGCTGAACATTATCGGTGAGCCGCTGATGCTTTATTGCCGTCCCTCAGAGGATGTGCTGCCGCACCCAATGGCCTGTTTGATCACCGGAATTACACCGCAAACGGCAATGAATGAAGGCGTGAGTGAAGCGGAGTTTATTGCCCGTATTCATGCCGAGTTGGCTCAGCCAGGCACCTGCGGAGTGGGCTATAACAGCATTCGTTTCGATGATGAAGTCACACGCTACACCCTGTATCGCAACTTCTATGATGCCTATGCCCGTGAGTGGCAGAACGGCTGCTCGCGCTGGGACATCATCGATATGATGCGCCTGACCCGCGCCTTGCGGCCTGAAGGAATCAACTGGCCGGAATATGAAGATGGCTCGCCCAGCATGCGCCTTGAAGATCTGACCAAGGCCAATGCGGTTGATCATGGTCAGGCGCATGATGCCCTGTCGGATGTGTACGCGACCATCGAAATGGCCAAACTGGTGCGAGAGCGTCAACCGAAGCTGTTTGACTATGTGGTGAAAAACCGTGGCAAGCGCGAGGTGCTGGCACAGCTTGATGTGGCACGTATGAAGCCGGTCCTGCATGTCTCATCCAAATACCCAGCCGAGTGGGGCAATGCTGCCATCGTGGCGCCTTTGGCCAATCACCCGACCAATCGAAACAGTACGCTTGTGTGGGATCTGAGAGAAGACCCGACGCCGTTATTTGAATTGAGCATTGAGCAATTGCGTGAGCTGATCTTCACGCGGCATGATCAACTGCCTGCTGATGCGCCGCGTATTCCGTTGAAACAGGTACTGGCCAACAAGTGCCCGATTATTGCCCCGGCCGGCATGCTGACCAAGGTTGAAGCGGATCGCCTGAAGATTGACGGCGATGTATGTCGTCAACATTTGAATATGTTGCGAAATGAAACTGGATTGGCCGCCAAAGTGGCCGATATATTTGCTGATAAGGGTTTCGAGTCCGACGGCGATCCCGATCACATGCTCTACAGTGGCGGCTTTTTCTCAGATCACGATCGTGCGCTCATGGAGCAGGTGCGCAATGCTGCTACCGAAGAGTTATACGATTTGTCGCTGGCTTTTCAGGATCCGCGGCTCGAAGAAATGCTGCTGAGATACAAGGCGCGCAACTTTCCGCATACGCTCAGTGAGGATGAGGTGCAGCGTTGGGAAGAGTATCGCAGTCGCAAGTTGTTGCAGGGCGAGGCGGGTTGTTACAGCTTCCCGCAGTTATCAAAAGACCTGAACGAGCTGGCACAGAAACCGGACCTGTCGGACCGCGATCGTCATATATTGGAGGAACTGGCTCTCTATGCCGAGTCGATCTACCCAGGCGAATATTTCTAACACCCTCCTGGTTGTAGGGTTAAGCTGCGTGCTGGCATGGCCGGCATACGCTGTTGAGCTTGCGCCCTATGATGTGACGCCGGTTGATCGATATTCCGGTGGGCTTAAACATGGGCGGGATGCCTATGAAGGGATGGATCGAGGCGATATCGATACTGAGCCGATGCGTGAGGTGGTTGCCCGTGACAACAATGACCCCTTGCCGCCGGTACAGGTGGTCGCCTACTCCACGCCGCCGCCAGTGTATGAGGTGGTGGTTCGACCCGACCCTGTCCCCGAGTTACGTGGCGAATACAAGATTTTCGAGCAGATTCGTATCGATATAGCGATTGCCGAATGCCTGCTGCGCAATGTCTGCAGCGAAGAAGTGAAGAAAATTCCGGGTATCTACTTTGGTGACGAACAGGAAGGTAATGAAACCTGGCAGGGTGGATCTAATGACGGGCTGGAGGTCTTAACCGAAGGACCTGCGACGAATGAAACCCTGAAGGCACCTGCTCTGGGTGAGCCGCCTCCTGTCAGTGCTAATCCACAGCGGCCGGGACGTGTCTTTGTGGAAGAACCCGCCCCGACGCCATGAGTATCTGAATATCAGGGATTACTGGGCAGGAATGCCCAGCTGCTCCTGCTTCAACAGATCCAGCCGACTATCGTCATCGCTCAGTGCCTGCTGCTTAACCTCCGGCTCGACGGTGTTACCGAAGTTGCGCACCAGCAGCTGGCGTGACATCAGCTTATCCAGTGTCTGAACCAGATCTTCCCTGTCGAATCCATTGGTTTGCTGGCTCAGAATGTCTCGCGTATCGAAATCGAAATTCTCGCGATCAAGCTCGCGCCAGAAGCGCTCAGTGCGATCATTCAGGTTGGTATCACGCTGGTTGATTCGTGCCAGCAGACTCTGTTTGAAACGCTCCAGCGTGGGCTCATCCATGTTGGTAATTTGGTCGCGCAGTTGCTCCAGGAACAGGCTGTATTCTGTTGCCAGTTTGAAAGGATCCGTGTTGGGAGACTGAACCAGCATTACCATGCCGGGGCGTTCACGAATAGGCATGAACTGCGCAAACACGATGTAGCCAAATTGCTTTTCGGTTCGCAGCAGCGAGTAGAACGGCGTGGCGGCGATCTCACTTAGCAGGGCAACCGCTGCGCGGGTTCTCAGACTATCGTCCGGGCCTTGCAGGTAGAGCAGAGCCGACGCGTCGTTATGCTCGGTGGCAAAGCTGTCGATCATCGGTGAGTCCATCGGCAGTCGCAGAACCTGAGGTGTTTCAGCCTGCCAGCCCAGAGTAGTGGGCTGTAGCGTTTCGCGCACCTCTGTTGCCATGGCAATCGCTGTATCCAGAGCCAGGTTGCCGTGCGCAAACAGGCGAAGTTCTGCCGGCTGTAAAAACTCTTCGTAAGCCTGAGCCAAATCGTCCAGTTTCAGGTTATCCAACGCGGCCAGCTTTTGCTCCGGGGACCAGGTACCCAGCAGATGGTGATACAGATGACTGAACGCCAGGTTGGATGGCTTTTCCTGGAAACTGTTCTCGATCTGCTCTCTCAGCTGAGTCTTAATACGCTGGAAGCGAGCTTCGTCCATCTCAGGGTTGCGCAGTCCCTCGAGCAGGGTGGACAGCAACTCAGGCTGCTTATCACTGAACCCGGACAATTTAAGGCTGATGCCGCGCATGTGTGGGTAGAGGTTTGCTGACAAACTGGCTAGTCCCGCGTCATACAGGATGTCATTGAGCTGATCGTTGACCATACGGGTATAGAGATCAGCCAGCAGCGACAGCTGGGGTGTCTGATTGGCCTTGGGCGAAAGCAATGTCAGGTAAAAGTCAGCAGTCGGGCGCTGGAACTCGGTATCGGACAGATACCAGAGTACAGCACCTGGCTTGGACCAGGCAGCAATGGGCTTTTCCTGTGGTTGGGCTTCGACCAGCTCCAGATTACTGGGGATGAAGGGATTTGCACTGCGGATATGCAGCGCGGTTTCCAATGGCGGAGACTGCCATAAACGAAGACGTTCAGGGTTGATTGGAGCCAGACTGAAGGCGGTGTTAAAGCGGGATTCGACACTGTCGGTGGGGACATCCTGGCCTGCCAATGTGATCAGCAGGTTGTCCGGGATCATCTGGTCCAGGTAGTGACGAATCAAGTCGCCATTGAAGTCACCCAGATGATAATCCGCTTTCATCAGGTAAGTGTCTGGATACTCGTTCAGTGCCTGTGAAAGGCGCATGGCCAGATGAGTGGCTTGACCAGGCTGCGCGAAGCGGAACTGGATTTCGGCCAGTTGACGCTCTTCTTCATAGAGGTCTGGGGAGATGCCCTGTTCACGCAATGTTTTGATAAAGCCAAAGACCCATGCCGTGATGGCGTCAACGTTCTGCCAGCCTGCCTCGGTAAGGTCAATGCTGACAGTGAACATGGCCTGGTTCGGCAGGTCCAGGGTTGGGTAGGCGCCCAGTCCACGCGCAAGTCCTTTCTGCTTCAGGAACGCCAGCAGGCTACCCTCACCTTCGTAACCGATCATGCTGGCAATGTAGTACAACGGCTTTTGCTGCCAGTACTCACGGGAGGCATCTACCGGGAAACTCAGGTTAAGTGTGCGAGTCTCACGCAGTGTCTGGACATTGAGCTGCGCAGGCAAGGTACCGTCGAGGTACAGGGGCTCGGTGTCGATAAAGGGCTCAGCCTTGCGGTTTTCAATAGCGCTGAAATGGTTGCGTGCCAGTGTTTCCAGCTCGTCCAGTGATTGTGGGCCCACAATCGCCAGAGTCATAAGATTGGCAGAGTAATAGCGATCATAAAACTGGATCAGCTCGTCACGAATATGGCCGTCATCGCCGTTTGAAAGCGTGTCCAGACTGCCCACCATAAAGCGGCTGTAATGATGCGCCGGGTTCATGGCTTCACGTGCGACAGCATACAGGCGGCGGCCTTCGTCTCTGAGCTTGGCCTGGTATTCCGAATGCACGGCATGGCGTTCTCGGTCCACGTATTCCGCAGTAAACAAGGGCGCAATGAAAAACTGCGAGAAACGGTCCAATCCTTCGGGCAGGGATGCCGCATCTATATCGAAGAAGTAGTTAGTGTTCTCGTAGGCCGTGAAGGCATTGTGGCTGCCCCCATGGGAGCTGATGAATTGCTGATAGCTGTCGGCTTCAGGGTATTTCTCTGTGCCCAGAAACAGCATGTGCTCAAGGAAGTGGGCCAGACCGGGGCGCTGGTCCGGGTTGGCATTAGAACCCACGTCCACATTCAGAGAAACAGCCGCCTTGTCACTGCGTGGGTCAGATACGACCACTGCTCGCAGGCCGTTTTCCAGTGTGAGTGACCTGAATTCACGATGATCCAGGGGGCTGGTGATAATGTCTGCTCGGGCCGGCAGCGAAAGCAGGGCCAGGAGCAACAGGTTGAAGATGAACGTCAGGCGTTGTGGCTGGAACATTTTTCCTCACTTGATCAGGCACTGTCACGGAAATACAGATGACAGATGGAAAAGGTCTGAGTTCCCCGGTTACGGTGGGTGCAGACTTACCGGACAGTCTATACAATCGTTCCAAGTCTACAGGATAGGGAAGGGGACAATGAACCGGGAAAAGGTCATCTTTGCGTTTTTCATCGTTTTGGCGCTGACGCTGAACTTCGGTTTTGTATTGGGCGAGATTGATAACGCTGAACATCACGATGTTTTCGAGCTGTTCGCCGCCTTGGTGGTCAGCCTGATTTGTACCGTGTTGAAGTTTGGTGATCGCACCCACCTGGGTGCCTTGATGCTGGCAACGAGCCTGGTGGCAGATGTGCAACTGGTGCTGGCGGCTATTTTCTGGGGCTATGCCGAGCAGATTGCTGCTACCGGTATGACAGCGAAGATGATGGCCAGCGTGGTCTCCTTTGCAGCAGGCGCGCTGGTGGCCAACCTGGTATCAGTCATTCTGTTGGTGGTAGAAACCGCTCTGATACGGCGCTGATGCCATGAACAACCTGGTGTTCCTGTTCATGCGGCGCCTGCGTGCGCCGTTGATTACCCTGATTACCGTTTACGCCATTTCGGTGTTCGGCATGACACTGATTCCGGGCCGGGATGCTGACGGTAATATCTGGTACATGGATTTCTTCCATGCCTTTTACTTCGTCTCCTTTATGGGAACCACCATCGGTTTTGGCGAAGTCCCCTACGAATTTACCGATGCTCAGCGCATGTGGGTGTTGCTGTCGATATACGCGACGGTGATCAGCTGGTTGTATGGCATTGGCCAGACACTCGCTGTTTTACAGGAACCCATGTTCGGGCGCCTGATGCGGCTGCGGGGTTTCCGGAATCATGTGAGTAATCTGCGTGAGCCGTTTTTTCTGATCTGTGGTTATGGCGTCACCGGTAGCATTGTCGTGCGACGTTTGATCGATCGCGGTGTACGTGCGGTGGTGATTGATATCGAACAGGACCGTATTGATGCACTGGAACTTGATAATCTGGTGATTCCCGTGCCGTCCCTGTGCGGTGATGCCTCCCTGCCGGATGTGCTGGATCATGCAGGGTTACAGCACCCTCAATGTATTGGCGTATTGGCGCTGACCAATAACGACAACGTAAACCTGTCTATTGCTATTGCCAGCAAACTGCTGGCACCCAAGCGCCAGGTGATTACCCGTACCAATTCTGAAGTGACCACGGCCAATATGGCTTCCTTTGGCACCGATATGATTGTTGACCCCTTCAAAGCCTATGCCGACTACATGGCGTTGGCAGCACGTTCACCGCACAAGTTGCTGGTCTATGACTGGCTGATGAATCCGCACCATCGCACCCTGTCCAGCGCCTATAAGCACGCCTCAGGTCGCTGGATTATCTGTGGCTTTGGCCGCTTCGGCAGGGCTCTTGCGGATGCCTTTTCCGTGGAAGATATGGAAATCACGGTGATTGATCCCAGCCCCGGCAACCTTGCAGCGGTCCGTCATGGTGTTGTGGGTGTAGGTACTGAGGCGCACACCCTGCAGGAGGCTGGCGTGGAGTCGGCAGTAGGTGTGATCGCCGGTACTGCCAATGATGCAGACAATCTCTCGATCATCATGACGGCGCGGGAGTTGAATCCAAAACTGACGACTGTGGTACGCCAGAATCTGCACCAGAACAAGCTGGTGTTCCGCAATAGCCGTTGCGATTTCATCATGGAACCTGGACGTATTATTGCGAACCGTGTGCTGGCACAGTTGAAAACACCTTTGCTGCCGCTTTTCCTTGAGCACTTGCTGTACTGTGATGATGTCTGGGCTCACACTCTGGTCAATCGCATGAGCAGTGTGGTGGGCGATCAAGAGCTGGATAGCTGGTCTATTCGTGTCAGTGAACTTGAGTCGCCTGCCATCACAACGATGTTGGCCGAACAAAGTGTTAGTCTGCGCTATCTGAACAAAGATCCGGGTCGTCGCGACCGACAGCTATCCTGTTTTCCGCTTCTGTTCAAGCGGGGTGAAGACGTGAAGCTGCTGCCAGGTGAGCTGCAGGAACTTCAGCCCGGTGACGAAATTCTGTTCTGTGGCCTTGCCAGAGCCCACCGCAAAATGGAGTTGAGCATCAACAATTACAATGTGCTCTTCTATCTGTTGACCGGTGAAGATCCCCCCTCAAGTCTACTGGCGCGTATGCTGCGCCGACACCAGCAAGACCAAGAGAAAGTCTGATGCCTTATCTGCTGTTAATTCTGACGACCCTGTTTTGGGCCGGTAACTTCGTTTTGGCCCGCGCTATCCATCTGGATATGCAGCCGTTTACCCTGGCCTTCCTGCGCTGGGGCGTTGCGTTGGTGTTGATTCTGCCCTGGTGGCTGCCGCGTATATGGCGACTTCGTGATACTGTGCGTGGCAATCTTCCCATGCTTTGCCTGCAGGGTTTTCTTGGTGTGGCCTGCTTTAATACGTTGGTTTACATGGGCGTGCAGTACACCCAGGCGACGAACGCCATGCTGATGCAATCCGCCGTACCCCTGATGATTCTGTTGCTGGGCGCCCTGTTCTTTGGTGAGCGTGCGTCCGGGCGGCAGTGGCTTGGTGTGATGTTGTCGCTGGCTGGCGTATTGGTGCTGGTGAGTCGCGGCCAGTTGGAAACCATCACCGGCTTTGCTTTCAACCAGGGTGATCTATGGATCTTTCTTGCCATGCTGAGTTGGTCTTTCTACACCATTACCTTGCGCTGGCGACCTGCTGACATGGACGGGATGAGTTTCTTCGGCTTTACCGTACTGGTTGGTGTGGTTGTGCTCTTGCCGTTGATGCTGTGGGAGCAGGGCGGACAATTTTCGATACTGGGCGGGGAACCTTTCCTGCTGACCGTGCTCTATATGGCAGTTTTTGCGTCGATCCTGGCATTCCTGTTCTGGAACCTGGGGGTCGAAAAGCTGGGGGCTCCGACGGCGGGATTATTTATCCATCTGATGCCGATGTTCGGGCTATTGCTGGCAACTGTTTTTCTGGGCGAACGCCTGGGGCTTTACCACCTGGTCGGGATCATTTTGATCTTTACCGGACTTTATATTGCGGTTCTGGCGCAAGCGTTGCGCCGGATAGCGAAACAACCTGAGGAGAAAAAATGCGAATCCTGATAACGACCTGCTTTGCACTGTTGTTGAGTTTGATGATGGTGCCGGACGTGGCAGAAGCCAAACGTCTGGGCAGTGGCTCCAGTATTGGTAAGTCCTACACCACACCCAAGAAAGTATCACCGGCGCCCAGCCAGGATCAGACAGCCGCGAAAAGTGCTACCAGCCCGACAGGTGCTGCTGCGACCAAATCCAAGGGCTTCGGTGGCTTGATGGGTGGCCTACTGGCGGGTGGCCTGCTGGCAGCTCTGTTCATGGGTGGCGCATTTGACGGTATTCAGATCATGGATATCCTGCTGATTGCCCTGATCGGTTTCGTCCTGTTCAAGCTATTTGCCGGACGCAAGGTTCAGCGTCAGGAGCCTGCCTATGCCACACCTAATGGTGCCATGGCACGTGAACAGGCTGAGCCTCAGCCAGTACCGGCGCCTGCACCTTCTCGTTTTGGCGGCTTGAACAATGCCGGCCTGGCTCCAGCAGCACTGAACCTGCCGGAGTGGTTCAATGAGAAAGCGTTTGTGGACGGTGCTCAGCAGCACTTTATCCACCTGCAGAAAGCCTGGGATACACAGGATTGGAGCGACATTCGTGACTACATGTCTGATGAGATGTTCGAAGGACTGCAGCAGGAACGCGCCAAATTGCCGGGTGAACTGCACACCAATGTAGAGTCTGTCATGGCTGAGTTGGTCAACTTCATTGATGAAGGTGACCATGTAGTTGCCAGCATTCACTTCTATGGCTGGATTGCCGAGTCTGGTCAGCCGACCAGCGAATTCAGCGAGATCTGGCACCTCAACCGTGATATGCAGCAGCAGAACGCGGACTGGAAGATTGTAGGTATCGAGCAGGCCTAATCTATTAGCTCTGGTCTCAGAAACAGGCAGCCATGGGCTGCCTGTTTTATTTTAGTGCTTCAAAACGAGTCATTTCGCCAGCTGTGCACCAAGGTTGTGCGTGCACTCTCTATACCTGTCGCTTAACGTAACCATTTTTTAAGCTCGCACTTTTTTGGCGCAATTATTGCTGTTTTCTGACCATTAGTTGTTGGAGACACTGTATGAGCCCACTCAAAAGTACACAAATGCAACTGTCTAACGCTGAACGGCATTGGCTTCCGCTGTTTGGTGGCACGGGAAAAATAAAAATGCGCTGGTCCTGTTGGCTGAACAGGCGCATGTTACCCGTCGTTGAACAGACCTTCGAAAGTGTGGCCGAAATCAGGGTTAGGCTGCTGACCGAGTGGGCACAGGCACAGTGGGATTTGCTGGAGTCTTTGGCAGCGCAGGTTGATGCTGAGCGCCCAAGGCAAAACGACCAGCTATTCAGGCTCAAAATGGCACAGGCTGCGGACTGGACGGAGCTGGCCTATGTCAGTCCCGAAGGCCGCGTCATGTATTCCACTGTGAATAATCGCGTTGGTGCCAGCGATTTGAACCGCAATGCTGTTCAGCAAGGTTTGAAAGCGCCATTTCTGCATGGTCCCTATCGCGATTCAGTAACCCATCAGTTGGGCCCGCGCTCTTCTCGCTTTCATGATGCTGTGACGCTGATGTTCTACCAGCCGGTCATGCGTAATGGCCAAACTGTTGGTCTTCTGTGCGCGCGTGTCCCCAATGATGTGCTGGGCGATATCATTCAGCGTGAAGCCGGCCATATCTATCCAGAGTCTGGCGACAATTATCTGTTTATGGTGGAGTCCCGTTTCGACCCGAGTATCGAGCAGGGCATAGCATTGTCACGTTCTCGCTTCGAAGATGACACCTTCTCTCACGGTGAAAACCTTAAAGGCGGTATCCATACCAAGTGGGGGACCGTCAAGGTCAATGATCACACTGAATTTGAAATCCGATTTACCGATCCGGCGACAGGCAAATTGCACCCCGGTGTACGTGAAACCATTCGAAAGGGCAGTAACCTCTTTGTGACCTATCCCGGGTATTCCGACTATCGCCATATTCCGGTGATTGGAAAGGGAGTGACTTTTAACATGCCAGGCTCGCTGGATCGCTGGGGCATGATGTGTGAGTCTGATCTTGAAGAGGTGTACCGTCGCCGCTCCATCAGCACCCGCATGTTCGGTAACCTGACAGCCACCTTGGCGTTGGGGCTGGCAGGAAGCTATGGCATTCAGTACTGGCTGGATTTGGGACAGTTGGCTGGGATTCTGTGTAATTTCGCTTTTGTCATGCTGTCGGTGCTGACGTTCTGGCGCTTGGGGCTCAAGCCTGTATCACGACGACTGGATGATATGACTGCTGTGATCCGCAATTTGGCGGAAGGGCAGGGTAACCTGCGCCAGCGATTGGAAAGTGAAGGGATCGTGGCCGATGAAACAGGCGATCTGGCGCGATGGGTGAATAGCTTCGTGGATAATCTGGATAGCATTGTTGGTCAGGTAATTCGCGCCTCTGGTGACGTGGGTGATAACAGTCAGCAAATGCAGGAGCGTAACCAGGTTGCACTGGAAGCGGCTGGTTCAGTGGATCAAGCAGCGGAGCAGATGCTGTCACTGGTTGAGGCGCAGTTAGCAGAAATCAGTCGTGCATCTTCGACCGCAGAAGTAATGAAAGAGGCAATGGAGAAGGTTGTCTCCCAGGCACGTGAGCAGTTCGAATCTGTGCGCTCAGGGACTCAGGCGATCCGGGACATCGTGCAAACCTCGGCTCAGCGCGTACAGGCACTGAATACCCGTACCACTGAGATTGATGAGATCGTGACGCTGATTACCGATATCACCGCGCAGACCAACCTGCTGGCGCTGAACGCAGCCATAGAAGCGGCGCGTGCCGGTGAACATGGCCGAGGTTTCTCTGTTGTGGCTGATGAAGTACGAGGGCTTGCCGCGCGGACCGACGAAGCCGCCCGTGAAATCGGGATTCGTGTGGAGCGAATCCAGGCGGAAAGTAGTGAAGCTGTTCGCTTTATGGAGTCGGGTGTAGAGGATGTTGATCGCAGTCTGACACTGGCAGAGCAGTCCACCTCGGATAACTCCGAATTGCATGACAGCGTGGCGCAAATGTTCGATATCATCAAGCATATCGATGAGCACAGTCAGCAGCATGGTGGCCATGCGCGTTCAGTGGCAGCGATCACCTCGCGTATGAACGAAGCGTTCAGCGCCCTGCAGATGAGCTCGGATCAAGTTAAGGGTACCGCATCCAAGCTGCAGCAGTTGGTAGGTGCTTTTGAGGTCAGCTCGGTTAAGAAGTAATTGCTTCAAGCCCACCGGGAAAAGGGCCTCAGGTCGCTGTCTGGCGGTTTGAGGCCTTTTGCGCTTAGAAGTGCTCGCTGCTTCTAAAGAGCGTACGGCCTTCAGTCACTTTTGAGTGAAATAGAAAGCCGCTGCGGCTTAGCCCAGGTTGGAGAATATGAAACGCCCGGCCACCACGACCAGAAATACGGCAAAGACTTTCTTCAGCATTGGCTGTGACAGGCGGTGGGCGAGCTTGGCACCAATGGGAGCGGTAAACGAGCTGGCCAGCACAATACCGGCGAAGGCTGGCAAGTACACATAGCCCAGGCTCCATTCAGGCAGCTCCGTTTCACCCCAGCCAACCCAGATGTTTGTGAGAGCGCCCATTACAGCGATGGGGAGGCCGCATGCCGCGGAGGTCGCTACGGCTTGCTGCATGACTACGCGCCGCCAGCTGAGATAAGGCACGCTGAGTGTGCCGCCACCGATGCCGAAAATGGATGAGGCCCAGCCGATAATGCCACCCGCAGCACCCAACTCAATCTTAGAAGCGACCTGATCACCAGCACCTGGTTTTAGATTTAGTGCCATCTGTACAGCAACAAGTAGGGCAAAGATCCCCAGTGCAATCTGCAGGACCCCGCCGGGAAGTTGCACGGCCGTATTCACGCCCAGAACGGCACCCAGCAGAATACCGGCAGCCAATGGCTTGAACAGCTCCCAGCGCACTGCGCCGTGCTTGTGATGTGCTCGTATAGAACTGATAGACGTCACCACAATCGTTGCCAAAGAAGTAGCAACCGCCATATGAGTGAGTACTTCGGGCGCTACGCCCTGGAGTTCGAACGAAAATATCAGAACCGGCACGATCAGAAGTCCGCCACCGATACCGAACAGCCCCGCCACGACACCTGCACAGGCGCCCAGCACAATATATAGAAGCAGAGTAGTTAACATGGTTTATCCATCTACACAGGAGAGCTGAGCATCTTAGAACCTCGTGGACGAAAATAAAACCTTAGATCCTGTTTTTATAACTCATGACTGGCATTCATGTATCAATAAAATTAAATCAATATTTTTGAATAATCTTCTCACGTATAAATACCAGCCTGCTCTTAACTGATAGAAAGTCTTCCGACGCTTCATAAATTCTTTGTCCTAAGAAATGGCAGTTGTGAATTTGGCTGGATGTGAAAATAAAAATTTATAGATGTGAATTTCAGAGAGAGCAAGGAACGTATTAAAGCTTAATTTATAAAGGCTAGCGAGTATCAGGATGACAAAAGAATTTACATTTACCATTAAGAGTATTCGTTTCGATGAGCATTATCAGCCATCAAACAGTACGCGAATTACGACCAATTTTGCCAACTTGGCGCGAGGCAATCGTCGTCAGGAGAATCTGCGTGATACGCTCCAGATGATTGATAACCGTTTTAATGCTTTGGCAAACTGGGATAACCGCAACGCCGACCGATATTCGGTTGAGCTGGATATTATATCTGTAGATATCGATATTGAAGGCAATGGTCAGACATTCCCGACCATTGAGATACTGAAAACTACAATTCTTGATCATAAAACCCAGCAGCGTATTGAAGGTATTGTAGGCAATAACCTTTCTTCTTATGTACGCGACTATGATTTTAGTGTGCTGCTTTTGGATCATAACAAAAGTGATACCGGCTTTAGTATTCCGGATGACTTCGGTGGTTTGCACGGGAAAATCTTCAAGTATTTCGTCGATTCCAAAGCCTATCAGGATGCTTTCACCAAGCGGCCAGTTATCTGTCTCAGTGTATCGGACAGCAAAACCTATAATCGCACAGGTAATCAGCACCCGGTTCTGGGCTACGAATACCAACCCAGTGAATCATCATTGACTGAAGAGTACTTCAAAAAAATGGGGCTTCAGGTGCGTTACTTCATGCCGCCTAACAGTACGGCACCTTTGGCTTTTTACTTCTTTGGTGATCTGCTCAGTGACTACACCGCCCTTGAGCTGATCAGCACCATCAGCACGATGGAAACCTTCCAGAAGATCTATCGTCCGGAAATCTATAACGCAAATGCGGTGGCGGGCGAATGCTTCAAACCAAGTCTGAAGCATTCTGACTATTCTCTGACGCGGATTGATTACGACCGTGAAGAGCGAAGCCAGTTAGCAGTTAAGCAAGGCAAGTTCGCCGAAGAGCACTTTATAAAGCCTTATCAGTCCATTCTTGAACAATGGTCAGCCAGTTACGCTCTCTAACCCATCGAATACACAAAAAACTATTATGAAAAAACTATTACCGACTTCCACCGCGGGCAGCTTGCCCAAACCTTCCTGGCTGGCCCAGCCTGAGACGCTTTGGTCACCCTGGAAATTGCAGGATGAGCAGCTGATAGAAGGCAAGCAGGACGCCTTGCGGTTGGCGCTTCAGGAACAGCTTCAGTCAGGTGTCGATATCATCAGTGACGGTGAACAAACACGTCAGCATTTTGTGACAACGTTTATCGAGCACCTCAGCGGCGTTGATTTTGAGAATCGAAAGACTGTTAAAATTCGCGATCGCTATGATGCAAGTGTGCCCGTTGTTGTTGGTGCAGTGACCCGCCAAAAGCCTGTATTTGTTGAAGATGCCAAGTTCTTGCGCCAGCAAACCAGTCAGCCCATTAAATGGGCATTGCCTGGCCCAATGACCATGGTTGATACGCTGTACGATGATTACTATAACAGCCGAGAAAAACTGGCCTGGGAATTTGCCAAAATTCTCAATCAGGAAGCCAGGGAGCTCGAAGCGGCAGGTGTAGATATTATCCAGTTCGATGAACCCGCATTCAACGTGTTCTTTGATGAAGTAAACGACTGGGGTATCGCTGCGTTGGAAAGAGCGGTAGAAGGCCTTAAATGTGAGACGGCTGTACACATTTGTTATGGCTACGGCATCAAGGCCAATACGGACTGGAAGAAAACACTGGGGTCTGAATGGCGTCAGTACGAAGAAATTTTCCCCAAGCTCCAGGCTTCCAAGATCGATATTATTTCGCTTGAGTGTCACAACTCACGTGTGCCCATGGATCTCATGGAGTTGATTCGTGGCAAGAAAGTGATGGTAGGCGCGATTGATGTTGCAACCAATACCATAGAGACACCGGAAGAGGTTGCGGCGACCCTGCGTGAAGCACTTCAGTATGTCGATGCCGACAAGCTGTACCCGTGTACGAACTGCGGAATGGCACCTTTGCCCCGTTCTGTTGCACTCGCCAAGCTCAACGCACTGAACGCCGGTGCTGAGATTGTGCGACGCGAGCTTTCAGCAACGCGTTAATCGACTGACGTGCTTCAGTTGAATCACTTCCTGCTTACACTCAGGGAGTGATTCAAAGCAGGCGCTGATCACGGCTTGCTGCTCACCTGGAAGATCAAGCCTATTCCGAAGCTTAGTAAAATCGCGCCCGCCCCTCGCTCAATCAGGTGAATCTTGCGATGAAGAAATGACTGTAGCCTTTTATGCCCAATGGCAGAGGCTACGAACAGATCCCAGCAGAGTACAGCCATGACCATCCAAAACCCGCAAAAGATCTGCTGAGCCACCGTTACATTATTTCCCAGAATCACCGCCATCAAACTCATATAGAACAAAGCGTTTTTCGGGTTCAGAAGCGCCGAGTTGAGCCCTAACACGAGTTGTCGCAAAGGACTGGGGGCTGAACCTCTGGTCGCTTCAATAATGATATCAGCGGGTTTGCTTTTAATTAGCTGAAACCCTATCCACAGCAGGTAACAGGCTCCGGCTAATTCGATGATCGAGAACAGGAGTGGCATATCACGAATACCCGTCCAGCCAATAATGGTAATGGCAATGTAAATGGCATTGCCCAGGGCGACGCCCACACAGATAAACCGACTACCGTGCAGGTTGTAGCGTATCGCATGGCCTGTGATCAGGAAGAAGTCTTGTCCAGGGCTTACAAGGGCGAGAAAGTGTGCCAAGGCAAGGGCAGGAAAAGCAGCTGGAATGAAAGTCTCCAAAGACACCGTGGATTACCTACGTGGATAAAAGTGACTTCCACGTTAGGTCAAATGTCTGGCTAAATATTGTCGAAAATTGACTCTGCTTGCTGATATTGGCGTGGGGTTGAGGCCGTGTGGGCCACAAATGCTCGGTGAAACTGGCTCTGGTCTGAAAAGCCGACAGCCGCTGACACGTCAACAATGGGAAGGCCTTGTCTTAAGTAAAGCTTCGCCTTTTCAACGCGTGCATTATTTACAAAGGCTTTGGGAGTAATGCCAAACTGTTTGCTGAACAGGCGGATGATACCTTCCTGAGAGCGGCCCAATTCCTGTGCAAGCACAGCCAGTGACGGAGGATGGGTCAAGTCCTTCAGCAATCGCCGTCTGATGTGGTGTGCGACACCGTCTTCCTCATATTCTTCATCGCAGGGTGAACACCAGTGACACAGCACCTGAAATGCCAACTGCTCAAACGCCAAATGTATACGGGGCAGGTTATCTGCCTCCAATTGATTAACAAATTTCAGGAACTGTTCAAATAAACCAGAATCCTTAATCAGTACTTGATCAGAGTACAGGCGGGTGATGGGACTGGAATAGAGGCGCGACAGCGTGCTCAAGCACCACTGCGAATCGACATACAGCATGTGATAGCTTCGAGGAATGCCATCGGCAGGGTTACAGGCATGAACCTTTTCAGGTTCAATAATCACGACATCGCCTGTTTCTACCCATTGCTCCCGGCCACTGATGGACAGTCGAGTGTGACCGGAAACAACGGCTCCTATGGATAGTCCCGAGTGACTATGAGCTTTGTACGGTTGTGAACTTAAAAACGTACTCCGGAGCTCAAAAAAGGGCAGCTCATTGTGTCGCCAATATTGCTGGTTGATGTCTCGGATTTGCATGAGTACCGGGTATCACTTGTTGGGCTGTTGTTGGATTAGCTTAACCAAGTGACTGAGTGAAGTTAACGATTGTCTGTAATCTCGTGGTTAGAAGGTATTTCATTTATATCGGCTCGATGTTCTCTGCCAGCATCTTCGTTCTCATTTGCATCGAGTGATCTGAATAAATCCAGAGCTGTGTTGAGAGCATTGATGGCTGCAGGCAGGCCACCATAGAGCGCCATCTGCCAAATGACCTCAGCAATCTCGTTTCGTCTAAGTCCGGCCTTAAGCCCTGCCTGGATATTGATCTTCAGCTGAGCGTGCGTTTGTGCACCCTGAGCGGTCAGGGCTGCAATGGTTGCGAGATAGCGATCACGAGGAGGCAATCCTGGCCGAGCATATTGCTGGCCATATACGAAATCGACTGTGCTTGCAGCCATTCCGGGCAAAAGGTGGCCGTAGCGAGCCTCAAGCGCAGCCTCCATACCGGGATTGAACTGTTCTGAAAGCGTACGTCCGGTTTCAAGTGTGTCATGTTGCTTCATCGCAGGGCTCCTCCAAGGGGGTAACCGCCATCGACGTTGATCTCCTGGCCGGTAACAAATGCTGCATCATCAGACAGTAACCAGGCGACGGTGCCTGAAACATCTTCAGGGGTGCCGTTTCGACGCAGTGGCGTATGAGCTGCCAGGCGCTCTGTTAGCTCGGTGGGTAGGGCGTCTTCGGCCATTGGGGTTAGAATGATGCCCGGGTTTATGGCGTTGACGCGGATATGGCGTGGACCTAATTCCAAGGCCAGAGTGCGCATCATTGGCAACAGTGCTCCCTTAGTCGCTGCATAGGCACCAGCTCCGGGCATCACACCGTTTACTGTCCAGGATGCATTGAGCAAGATAGCCCCGCTTTCGAGTAGAGGCAGGCAGTAACGCAATGTTTGGAAAGTGCCGACTAGATTTGTTTGTAGCAAAGCTTCAAGTGCCGACACATCAGTTTGCGCAAGCGGCGAGAAGTCTCCAAGCACACCCGCATTGGCGAAAATACCATCAAGTCGTCCGAACTTTGACCTGATCTCCTCGATCATGGTTTCGACAGAAGCCTGGTTGGCGATATCACAAGTTATGGATATCGCATGGCCACCTGCTTTGTTGACTGTTAGTGCAAGTTGGTTGATCGGGTCGGCGCGTCTGCCAACGAGTACAAGGTGTGCGCCTTCCTTCGACATGCGAAGGGCAGCAGCCCGGCCCATGCCGGTTCCTGCTCCGGTAATTAGTATGACTTTGTGGTTGAACCGCAAGCTAAGCATCTTAATCCTCCTGTGATATTGTGCTGCGGTCTATTGTATTTATGTCTTTTAAATTGATAATTCGGTTAAATGTTTAAACAATTTAAAGCATAGGTTTTGAATGGATCTGTTTCGTTCCATGCAGGCTTTCGTGATGACGGTGCAGGCTGGCTCGATGAGTGCTGCGGCGGGTCTGCTTGGGGTCTCATCCGCCATGGTCGGACAACATATAGCGGCGCTTGAGACGCGACTTGGAGTGCGACTGCTCAATCGAACAACACGAAGCCAAAGCCTCACCGACTTTGGGGCGAGTTATTTTGAACAGTGTCGAGATATTCTTGAGCGTGTTGCGGTGACAGAGGAGGATGCGCAGGCCCTGCTGACCAAGCCCCGTGGACGGTTGCGCATAACTGCGCCGGTGACGTTTGGCACTGAACTGCTGGCCCCGGCACTTGGCTTCTATCGGCAGCTCGCGCCTGACGTAGATCTGGATATCAGCTTGACCGACAGAAATGTGGATTTGGTCGAGGAGGGGGTCGACATTGCCTTTCGGATCGGGGAGCTGAGTGATAGCCGGATGATTGCTCGCCGATTGGCTCCCTACCGCATGATGGTCTGTGCTTCGCCAGCGTACCTGGCCCGAAAGGGTACCCCGCTGCATCCATCCGAACTATCAACCCATGATGCGATCAAATATACACAGTCACGTGGGGCCTGGAAATTCCGTAAAGAAGGCGAGTTGCTGGAAGTGGTTCCCACTGTCGTGTTGGCAATCAATAGTGGCCAAGCAATGCGCAGAGCGGCTTGTGCCGGTTTGGGGGTAATCATGCAGCCAGCAATGATGCTTGGCGGGGATGTCGAGGCTGGTCAATTGGTGCAGCTATTGCCTGAATGGGAACTACCCGAGAGACCTATGTCGCTGCTGTACTACCGCGATAGACAAATGACGCCGCGTTTACGCAGCTTCATCACATTTGCGACAGATGCTTTTTCAGAGTGAGCAAAAAGCAGCGAATGAACGTGTTTGTTCTACGGTCAATTTTCATGAAGATCCATGAACAAAAAGAGGTGCCATGGCACCTCCAATTGCGATCCTAATGGTGTAGCAGAGGTTGAGGGAACTCAGGCTTTTCAGAGTTCAACGTTGTGGTAGACCTGCTGTACATCGTCCAGATCGTTCAAGATCGCCATAAACTTTTCGAACAGTGCCACATCGTCACCACTGAGAGTAGTGTAGCTCTGCGGGATGAACTGGATTTCATCAACGTCGAAATCGATATCACCGAAGCGCTCGGTCAGAACAGTCTTTGCCTTGAAGTATTCAGTGTTCGGGGCAAAAACGGTCAGTTTGCCGTCTTCATTTTCGATATCGGTAACGTCAACATCACCTTCCATCAGTGCTTCAAGCACCGCTTCTTCATCATCGCCGGCAAATACGAAGATAGCGCAGTGATCGAACATGTGGCTGACGCTGCCTTGAGTGCCGATCTTGCACTTGGTCTTGGTAAACGCCTGGCGCACGTCGCCGAAGGTGCGGTTAGGGTTATCGGTCAGGCATTCGATGATCGCCATGCTGCCACCAGGGCCGTAGCCTTCGTATCGAGCCGGAGAGTAATCTTCGCCACCGCCGCCTTTGGCCTTGTCCAGCGCTTTGTCGATAACGTGTCCTGGTACCTGCTCCTTTTTGGCACGATCAATCAGGCCTCGCAGCGCCAGGTTGCCATCGGGATCGATACCACCCGATTTGGCTGTAACATAGATTTCGCGCCCGTATCGGCTATAGAGCTTGGCCTTCATGTCTGAGGTTTTGGCCATAGACTCTTTGCGGTTCTGATACGCTCTGCCCATGCGGTGAATACTCCGATAGTGATCTTAAAGGTGTCGATTCTACTGCGAACCGTCCGGTCTGAATACCGGGTATTTCACCGTCTACTGATCAGTATGTGGCAGACGATACAGACTTGGCCACAATAAACCGAAGTCCTTCAAACAGTAACATCTCAACGAGACTGCTCAATCCTGGATGGCGTCACCATCAACTAAAACCGTGACAGCTGTTATGCAACCTTTTGATCTGATGCTCTGCTGGAGTGCTATCGCCGTTTGAAAAAACTCTCCGTGAAGAGTGAGCTTACTTAGGTCGTACAGCTCCCATGAATACTCGAATAGCTAAAAACAGAAACAATAGTAGTGAGGGTATCATTAATAATAAGGGAGCAAACATATCACCTGCGCCATTTTTATATTCGTGATGTCCAGATATGTAGAACCATATTTTCAAATTTAAATATTGCAAGAATAGGAAAATTCCCAAGGTGAAAATTAGCTTGTGCCTGGGTTTAATTTTTTGGAGTGTGAACGTGATCAAAAATGCAAAAAAAATTGAAGATAACCAAATCCAAGCATTGATATGATTCAGTGTATCAAGCGTCAGTTTGCGCAAAACAATTTCAACAATATCCATATTATTGGTATCCAGACAGGCCAAGTTTCCAGTTCCTGGAGTTGATCATTTAAAAGGGCCACCACCAGGGAGATGATTTCAGGCTGCTCCTACATCCTCTGAGTTGCTCTCCGTACATCCGGGCGTTGGCATCAACCTTTCGCGCTACACCCATCAGCCAGCCCTTGCTGTTATAGGTTTTTCTCTTCCAGCCGGTGTGGCCTTCGTGGTACGCCAAATATTGGTTATATGCATCCCATTTAGAGATACCGAGTGTCTTTTGCGACATATCAGCGTACCAGCCCATGAAGTCAACCGCATCATCATACTCATCACGGTCAGCGCCCCAGTTCCCGGTCTTATCCTTGTACCAATCCCAAGTGCCGTCTTTTACTTGAGCATATCCATATGCGCTGGAGACGCGCCACCACATTGGAATTCCCAGTAAGGTATCTCTTGGCGGAGCCGCATTATGCTTAAAGCTGGATTCTTGGCGCATGATTGCCAGCTGCACCTGAATGGGAAGCCCGTATTTCTTCTCCACATCCAGAGATGCGTCAAACCAATCAGGTTTCTCGCGGAAAATCCTGCATGCATTTTCCACGCTGGATGGCGGCGTGGTCGCACATGAGGCTAAGACAAGAGGCAGAACTGGAACTAGCAAACATTTTTGTAAACGCACGACAGAAACCTGTTTTAACCGGCAGGTGCTTTTGAGGTTGTCTTGATGCAATCCAACCCGCTTGCATACTCATGTTTTATCCGGCTGAGGTGGCGCCTGGAAGTCAAGACAAAGCAATCGTATCAGCTTAATTGATTGATGATACAGAGAAATACATTTGTCGAAAGATTAGTTGCGGTATTTTTTAGCCTTGGGGGATATCCGTCTAGCCCGACTTGGAAAATGCTCATCGCAACTTCAACATTTGAAGTGACGGTACTTTCGTTCTCTTTCGCCCGCGTAACTCACTCCAGAAGAACTATTTTTCAGAGGTTGGTCGTGCTGTAGCGTTTAAGGTCTGAAAAGCTGAATTTGGCCGTTTACATGTATACAGAATCAACTCCTCGCTGGCCTTGGGTGAACCAATCAAGAATGCTGCTCTGGATTGGTTTGGTTGCGTTTCTGGCTGCGACGCCGTCTTGCAATGTCCTTGCTCATGGCGTAGCCGAAGCAGATGCATCATTTATTGAAAGCTCAACAGGGCTGCACCTGCTTCCATTTATGTATCTGGGGGCCAAACACATGGTCACCGGGTATGACCATCTGCTGTTTTTGCTGGGGGTGGTTTTTTTCCTTTACAGGATGAAGGACGTCAGCCTCTATGTGACCCTGTTTGCCATTGGACACAGTAGCACCTTGCTATATGGCGTACTGAGCGGGACAGATGTGAATCCTTATCTGGTCGATGCCGTCATCGGTTTTTCGGTTGTGTACAAGGCGCTCGATAATCTTGGAGCTTATAAACGCTGGTTCGGGTTTCAGCCGGATACAAGGGCAGCGGTGTTGATTTTCGGTCTTTTCCACGGCTTTGGGCTGGCGACCAAGCTCCAGGACTTTACCCTTTCGGAAGACGGACTGGTTGGCAATATTCTGGCATTTAATGTGGGGGTCGAGGTTGGTCAGCTACTGGCCTTGTGCGCAATCCTGATTCTGATGAATCTTTGGCGACGTTCGCCTTCCTTCGAGCGCCATGCATTCTCAACCAATGTGGTGCTCATGACGACTGGCTTTTTACTGATTGGATATCAGTTGAGCGGCTACTGGTTCACAGCATAAATAAGAGGAATGAAGGCCATGTCAGGCACACCTGCTTTAAATGGAGACAATCTTCCATCTTCCGGGAGTTTGATCAAGGCAACGATCGGATCTGCTGTGGTTGCCGTAGGGCTATTAATAACTACTGTTCTGCCAGCTGAATTTGGCATTGACCCTACGGGGCTTGGCCAAGCCATGGGGCTGGATAAATTAAACCAGGGCAGAGTCGAGAATACGCAAAGTACCCTGGAGCAAGTTGAATCTGAGGAAACGAGGGGCAATTCGCTATTGAAAGCGACGAATGCGCCCAGGTCCGATACGTTGAGAATTCCTTTGATGCCCGGGCAAGGTGCCGAGATCAAGTCTCGGATGAACCCGGGTGACAGCTTTGTTTTCAACTGGACAGTAGAAGGTGGTGTCGTATCTTTTGACATGCATGGCGAACGGCCCAACGCCAAGGGGGCGTTTACCAGTTTCTGGATGGGAGACAACCAGAGTGAAGCCAGCGGTAGCTTTTCTGCGCCTTTCACGGGGACACACGGCTGGTATTGGGAAAATAAAGGCAGCGAGCCAGTTACGGTGGTACTGACTACTCATGGCTTCTATGCGGGTTTATACATGCCTTAGCAGACTCTAAGGTCAGATGATCTTTAAACATCTGGGCACAATTGGCCTTGCTTAGAACAAAAGAGGGCATAGTGCCCCCTTTGTAAATTTGTCCTGGATCCCGCCTTACTTCGCCGGTGGCTCATCCCGCAGGAAAACCCAGGTATCGCCTTTGCTTTCTTCGGCGCTGAAGTAATAGCCTTCCAAATCGAAGCGCTTCAGCGCTTCAGGCTCTTCGATGCGGTTTTGAATCATGAAACGAGTCATCAGACCTCGTGCTTTTTTGGCATAGAAACTGATGATTTTGTACTGGCCGTTTTTCAGATCCTTGAATACCGGTGTGATCAGACGAGCATGCAAAGCCTTGGGTTTGACGGCCTTGAAGTATTCATTGGAGGCCAGATTCACCACCACATCATTGCCGCTTGCTTTGAGTTCGTCATTCAGCGCTTCGGTGATGATATCGCCCCAAAACTGGTACAAATTATCGCCGCGAGCATTGCTCAGCTTGGTGCCCATTTCCAGACGGTAGGGCTCCAGGAGATCCAGGGGTCGAAGCAGGCCGTAGAGTCCTGACAGAATTCTCAGGTGGTCCTGTGCAAATGAAAAGTCGTCTTCACTGAAGCTGGCGGCATCCAGCCCCGTATAGACATCGCCCTTGAAGGCCAACACCGCTTGGCGTGCATTGTCCTGAGTGTGCTCAGGCTGCCAACTTTCATAACGTGCGACGTTCAGACTTGCCAGCTTATCGCTGAGCTTCATCAGATCAGCCACATCCTGTACAGACAACTTGCGCAGAGTCTCGATCAGCATTTGCGAATGCTCGGTGAAGCGGGGCAAGGTATGAGTTTCGGTGCTTAGTGGAGATTCATAGTCCAGGGTCTTGGCTGGAGAAACCAGTGTCAGCATCAAGGGGGATCCTCGGTCGAAATAAGCGAAGAGCGGGAGGGGACCCGCTCGTATTCACACAAGGGAAGTCAGGCGTGGAGGCTGGCGTTTAACTCGTCTACAACCTCGGCCCAGTCGGAGTCACTGCCGATAGCTTCACTTAGAAATTCCGATTGCGACTCGTTCCAGAATGTCGCTTTATGCAGCGGTATTTCGTCGCTGAAAAGCCGGTGTGTGCGGATGAACTGCTCGATAGAGTCCTTGTCGCTTGCCAGACCCAGTTGTTCGAACAGAGCTGAAAACGTATGAACAGATGTATCCATTAGTGCCTCCGATTGAATGTTTCGGTGTTTTGGCTGTTTCTATTATGGCTAAGTGGCGATGATTGTCAAAAGTTGACTAATTTAGTGGGTTTTTGTTCGCTGGTGCCAAAGCTGTCGAATTACAAGGCTGATCATCGCTCCTGCGATTACGAGAAGAGAGTTGGCCAGAGGCGGAGCCTTCAGGTTCAACAGAGTAATGGTAGCGGCTGCAAACAGTAATCCACCCAGCAGGCAAAGTCCTGCTACCACCAACAGGTATGCCAGTGTTGCTGGATTCAAAGGCCGTGTAACAAATAACAAAAAAGTTGCCGGGACTGCAAATCCGCTCAGTGTGATGAATGAAGGTAGCAAGTCGTCCATGTCTGGTCAGAATCTCCGTATCAGTTGGCCATTACACGGGGCGTATGGCCATTAACTTGTGTATCATAGCCTTTTGCGAAGTGCAGGGTCATCCCAGACCCAGGCAGGAAGAATCGACTGACGAGTAAATGATGACTAAGAAAACCGTTCTTACCGGCATCACTACAACCGGTACCCCCCACATCGGCAACTATCTCGGCGCCATCAAACCAGCCATTGAAGCGAGCGAAAACCCCGCCTTCAACAGCTACTTTTTTCTGGCCGACTTTCACGCTCTGATCAAATGTCAGGAGCCGGAACGTGTCGCCCGTTCCACCCGCGAGATTGCTGCTACCTGGCTGGCGTTGGGGCTGGATACGGATAAGGCGACTTTCTACCGTCAAACCGACATTCCTGAAATCACCGAGCTGACCTGGATTCTGACCTGCCAGACCTCCAAAGGTTTGATGAACCGTGCCCATGCCTACAAGGCTGCGGTTGATGCCAACCGTGAAGCCGGCAAGGAAGACCTGGATGATGGCATCACCATGGGGCTGTTCAATTACCCGATTCTGATGGCGGCGGACATCCTGATGTTCAATGCGGACATTATTCCGGTGGGCAAGGATCAGATTCAACACATTGAAATGGCGCGTGATATTGCTGGCCGTTTCAATCACAACTTCGAGCCGCTGTTCACCCTGCCGGAAGCGCAGGTTGATGAAGAGACTCAGCTGATTCCGGGTCTGGACGGTCGTAAAATGTCCAAGAGCTACAACAACACCATTCCGTTGTTCAGCTCTTCCGATGATTTGCGCAAGCTGATCAATCAGATCGTAACGGATACCCGTGAGCCGGGTGAGCCGAAAGATCCGGATAACACTCTGATGCATCTCTACCGTTGCTTCGCCAGTGAAGCAGAAAGTCAGGCCATGCGTCAGCGTTTTGTTGAAGGTATTGGCTGGGGCGATGCCAAGAAGGAGCTGTTTGAGTACCTGGATGCGCAGCTGTCTGCCCCGCGTGCTCGCTACAATGAGCTGATGAATGACCTGGGTGAGGTTGAAGCCGTTCTGCATAAGGGGGCTGAGCGCGCCCGTGAATTCTCGGCGCCGTTTCTGGATAAGGTTCGTCATGCGGTGGGTATTCGTTCTCTGACCGATAACAGCACCAGCCAGAAGACTGAGGCTAAGGAAGAGAAAGAGAAATCGGCTGAAGCCATTGCACGTGCAGAGGAGGGCCGCCGTCGTGCCATTCTGATGCAGATCCGCCCGCTGCTGGAGCAAGTGGAGCAGGCGGAAGACAAGGCTGCTGCAGCCAAGGCGCTGATTGCGGACAAAACCGCAGAGGTGGAGTCACTGAAAAAGAAAGCGCGTCAAAAAGCCCAGAACGAACTGGAACTACTGACCGAAGAGCTGTCCGCGCTGCTTTAAGCGGCGCGCTAAGGAGGGGTTAAGATGCGTGATACCTATCAGTCGGGCCTGATTGCTGAAGCCAGCAAGGATGCTCTGTTTCTGACCTTTAACCAGAGCCATGTAGAAGGTGCCCGAGATCTGGTGCGTGCTGCACTGGCATCGTTGCCAGCGAAACTGAAGACCTGTCGTGCCAGCTTCCCAGAAGCTGAACTGCATCTCACCGTAGCGGTAGGCTCCAGTTATTGGGATCAGCTCAGCCCGGAAGAACGACCGGCCTTGTTACGTGCTTTCCCAGCTTTGGAGCAGGCTGGTCGTGTGGCGCCTTCTACACCGGTTGATTTACTCTTCATCGTACGTGCCGATCAGCATGATGCAGTGTTTGAGCTGGCTGCAGAAATTCGACGCAGCCTTTCTGACGCCGCCGAGCTGGTGGAAGAAATCCATGGTTTCCGCTATCGCGATATGCGCGATCTGACGGGCTTTGTGGATGGTACTGAAAACCCCCAGGGTGATGACCGTCTTGAAGTCGCTTTGGTGGGGGAAGAAGACCCCGAGTTTGCCGGTGGCAGCTATCTGCACCTGCAGCGTTACGAGCATCAATTGGGTGCTTGGGAGCGCCTGCCGGTGAAGCAACAGGAAGATGCTTACGGTCGTACCAAGGATGACAATATCGAGTATCCGGGCGACAAAAAATCACCGCATGCTCACACCAAGCGTACATCACTCAAGCGTGAAGATGGCAGCTCCATGGAAATCCTGCGCCACAGCATGCCGTATGGTGATAGCCAGCGTAAGGGGTTGATGTTTGTGAGCACCTGCCGCACACCTGAGCATTTCGAGCTGATGCTCAAGAGCATGGTTGAAGGTGATGAAGCCGGTCATGCTGACCGCATTCTCGACTTTACCCGTGCCGTTACAGGCGCTTCCTTCTTTGTACCGACCACCCACTGGCTGGAACAGCTGGGCTGAGTCACTGGCGGGTAGTGCTTCTTGCACTATCCGCTCCTTCCTTTCAAAGTTCTTCATTAAACCGATTAAGCCCCGCTTACAGTCAACACCGTCTATGTTTCAATATAAGAGGTCTTCGCGTTTGGAGTGTTGAACACTCGTCAGCGGAGGGTGTTTTATACGAGCTGTACGGAGGTGGTTATGTCAGGGATGAGCACTGGAAAAACAGTATCTCTGGTTTTAGGTAGCGGTGGTGCGCGAGGATTGGCGCATATAGGGGTTATCCGCTGGCTGGAAGAGCACGGCTATATTATTCAATCCATATCGGGCTGCTCAATGGGGGCACTGATCGGCGGCATTTATGCAGCAGGAAAACTCAGCGAATACGAGCACTGGGTTCGGTCGGTTACGCGGATGGACATCATGACACTGTTGGATCTCACCTGGGATAGAGGCGGGCTGGTGCGGGGTGACAAGCTCATCGATACTCTCACAAACCTGGTGGGTAATGTCAGCATCGAGGATCTGTCTATTCCGTTTACCGCGGTGGCAACGGACCTCCAAAGCCAGAAAGAGATTTGGATCAACACGGGTAATCTGTTCGACGCCATACGTGCATCCATCGCGATTCCGTTGCTATTTACCCCGTTTAAGTACCGAGGGCTGACGTTGGTGGATGGGGGGGTATTGAACCCGGTACCCATTGCACCAACCTTTCGAGATGGCACTGATTTGACAATTGCAGTAAATCTCAATGGGCAAGCCGAGTCCCGGGTAGAGCCTGTTCAAGTGCCGCAGAAAGGACAGGAAGAGGCCTCTCCTCAGCTGCATGAGCGCATCGGGCGCTTCATCCAACGATTGCAGCAAAACAAGGATGTGCCGCGTCGTCAGGACTGGGGGGCTTATGAGGTAGCCATTCAGGCGTTTGACAGCATGCAAAGCAGCATTGCGCGCCAAAAACTGGCGGCTTATCCGCCGGATAAGATTATCGAAATATCCCGTAATGCCTGTCAGATGCTCGAGTTCAATCGGGCTGCAGAGATGATCAGTCTGGGCTATCAAAGAACGAATGAGTGTCTTGGTTAGGAAGCATTTTTAGTTGTTTTGTGCCCTGTTTTGCAAGGCTAAGTCTTTGTCATTAATTAACAATCCGGCTGTAACAGACTTGTTAAATTTGAGATTTAGGCTATCCTTTATGTAATAAAACTACATAAATAATAAGCGTCGGGGTTAAGGGCAAATATGAAAACTGCAGAACTGAACACTCAGACTCAGGAACGTGCGATTGCGATTCTGGGTGTAGACGGTGAAAACTTCCAGGTCAGCGGTGTGTATCAGGGCAGCGCGCGCAAGCCGAGCTCCTACATTCTGACCCGTACGGGTGATCACACGGTTAGCGTTCGTGACCTGAGCAGCTTCCCAAGCCATCAGCAGGTACGTGACCTGATGAGCTAATCAATCTAGCGGGCTGTTTGCCTGGTAGGTACAAAATGAAAACAGCCGCTGATGCGGCTGTTTTTGGTTGTATTTCTACTACCTGATTACTGTACGTTCTCGTTATCGGTGAAGATACCCGTGAAGAGTGCAGAGCTAAGGTAGCGTTCGCCGGAGTCTGGCAGAATCACAACAATCTGTTTGTTGGCATTTTCAGGCTTGGCTGCTTCTCGCAGTGCCGCAGCTACGGCTGCGCCACAGGAAATACCGCACAAAATTCCTTCTTTCTGCATCAATGTGCGAGCCGTTTCCATCGCATCATCATTACTGACCTGTTCCACATGATCGACCAGGCTCAGGTCCAGGTTTTTCGGTACAAAACCAGCGCCTATGCCCTGAATCTTGTGGGGAGAGGGTTTTACTTCTGAGCCTGCCAATGTCTGGCTGATAACAGGAGAGTCCACCGGCTCAACGGCAACGCTCCGAATAGCCTTGCCCTGCGTGTTTTTGATGTAACGAGAGACACCCGTCAAGGTACCGCCGGTACCTACGCCTGCTACGAAAATATCGATCTGGCCATCGGTATCACGCCAGACTTCAGGGCCGGTTGTCTGCTCGTGAATTGCCGGGTTTGCCGGATTTTCAAACTGCTGCAGCATCAGGTACTGCTCTGGGTTCTCATCCACTAGCTGCTGGGCCTTTTCAATAGCACCTTTCATGCCCTTGGCCGGCTCGGTCAGTTCAATCTCTGCACCCAGCGCTTTCATCAGCTTACGGCGCTCAAGGGACATGGAGGAGGGCATGGTAAGGACCAGCTTGTATCCTTTAGCAGCTGCAACAAAAGCAAGGGCAATACCGGTATTGCCGCTGGTCGGCTCGATCAGGGTCATACCCGGCTTCAGACGTCCTTCCTGTTCGGCTGCCCAGATCATGTTAGCGCCGATGCGGCACTTGACGGAACCAGCCGGGTTGCGCGATTCAACCTTGGCCAGCAGGTTGCCTTGTGGCCAGAGGTGCTTTAGGCGTACCAGTGGGGTGTTCCCGATCGTCAATGCGTTGTCTTCGTAGATATTCATTAGCGGATCAACTCCCTTGCTGCTCGATTAATGTTGGGCACCCGTGACGGGCCAGTCTTGGACTGATGTACGCTAGTGCACACGTCTTCTGTTTATTAGACCGCAGAAAACGAGGCGGGTGTCCTTCAGGAAACGCTCTGATGTCAAAACAGGCTTCTGCCTGCCCGCTGACAACAGGTATAGTTCAGTGTAACGATCTCTGTGATCAGATGTCAGATTTTTTTATCATATTGTTATAAAAATAAAAATTATAAGCACTTAAGGATATAAGGATGCGCTGGATAAACCGGATGATGGCACCTGTGTTTAATTGGTTGGCAGGCCGCCTATTTCACCTGCCTGTCTTCAAAGCATCTCGTCGACGTCACCTTTGGGCCATGAAACTCTATCGATTAGCAGCAGAGAGTGGTAGCCGGGCCGCCTTATCAACCTACGGGCATCTATTGCACTTTCGAGGTGAAGATCAGGCCAGTCGTGTGCAGGGCGGAATCTATCTTGAACGTGCTGCTGAGCAGGGTGATGCCAAGGCGCAGTATCAGATGGGGCGTATTTATGAGCAAGGTTTTGGTCACTATTTCAAGCCGGACCCCGCGCGAGCGCTGGCTTATTACCGCATGGCGGGAGAGCAGCAGCACCCCCTGGCAGTGAAGCGAATGATAGAGGTGTATGAAGAGGGCGTGCTCGGGGCGGCCATTGATCCGGGCCGTGCAGAGTGCTGGCGCAAGCGCCAACACTCTTTGGCTTAAAGACGGGCTGTTCAGGGTTTGGTCAGCTTGATGCTGAAATTCAAGTTGCGACTTTCACCCGGCTTCAATTCCTGAGTCCACTTTAACGTAGAAGCGGTTTTAGTATCTGGCTTCCAGTCCGCGTCAATCAGTTCGAAAGGGCGCGGCAGCAGGGCAGTAATCACAAACGGCTTGGATGCCTCGGACCGGTTCTCCAGCGTGACCGAATACTTGGCTTCATAACCGTCGAACAGCTTCTTGAACTCGCTCTGTGTGTATCCTGCTTCAAGATCAAACGCCTGGCCCAATATAATCTCGGCAGTATCACCTGGCGCGGTAGCGCCTAGCTGACTTCCGCCTACAAACTGAGGTTGCCCTTCCGCATCTGGTCGGAAAACACGTACCAGACCTGCCGGCAATGGCGTGCGATCTGCGCCTGTAGCTGGGGCTTCAAAGCTCAACTGAATATCAGGGTTGATCCCTTCCACCGGTTGTTGTTGGTGCGGCGTGATGGGGATATGTACCTGATATTGAATCTTTGCCGGCAACTGCGTCTGGTTGATCAGCGGAACCTGCTTTTGCTGCTGGGGTTCAAGTGTCAGCTTTGTTTCCAGTGAGTACAGGTGGTAATCCTGAATGCCTGAAGGGCTGTTATTGCTGGGCATATCTGCCCGAGCGGCCATCGCCATTCCAAGCGCTTTGCTCTCCATGCGAAAAGCGGGTTGCGGCTCACGCACTTCACCGGCCAGCAATTTAACGCGGGCATCGGGCCAGACCATATCGGTTTCATTGTTCAAGGTGGCCAAGCCTTCCAGATCCAGCCGTTCTCCCTTGGTATCCAATTGCAGCACGTAGTCCATGCTCCAGCTGAGTCCTCGTGTCAAATAGCGCAGACTGGCCTGGCCTGCGTCTTGAGTCCCGTTGGTTTTAAAGGACAGGCTGGGTTGAAGCAGCATCTGATCGGGGCGTTCCATCAGCAGTCGCCACTGGCCGTCGTGCAGCGTCAGGGTTTCGATACGCTGATTACTGTTTTCGACCAGCAGTAACTGCCCCTGGATCCCCAAGAGTCGTACGACCTGAATTTGCTCTCCACCGCTGACGGGGTTGAAGCGTTTGAGCTTGATCTCCTGACCAATAGATGCCTGTAGCAGGCGATTGATGTTCAGCGTATTGCGCTCAAGGTTTTGTTCGAGAATTTTGCCTGCGCCGTTTACCTGAAGTGTCTCCGGCATCATTTGTGAACTTACACCGGTTAACACAACGCTGCTGTTGCTTGAAAGTTTGGGTAGAGAGCGGGTGTCTTCTACCAGTGCCAGGTTGCTTTGATAGAGTGTCAGGCCGAGGTTTTGACGTTTATCGTCGGACAGTTCCAGTGTGTCTGCAACGGCTAAGGCCAGCGGTTGCAATGCCAGGGTTAATGCCAGTGTTTGAGCGGCTAGAGTTGGATTCATGGGGGCCTCTGTTCAGGGTGATTTGGGTGATTCAAGGTCCAGTGCTACACGAAAGCCCCAGCTGTCTCTTGAGCTGTTGGCCGGGTGGCGATAGCGGCTGGATGGGCGTGTCAGGCGAGGGATGTCGAACCAGGAGCCCCCGCGCATCACGCGCTGGCTGCAGCCGGATACCTGAGCGGCACTGCCATCGTCAGGTGCGTTGCTATAGTCTGGCTGATAACAGTCAAGCACCCATTCGTCCACATTGCCATTCATGTCCTGGAGCCCCCAGGGGTTAGCTCGTGCACTGCCAACCGGGGCGCTGCTTTTGCCGCCCCACTCGTCACCACAGCCATCACAGATGACGTAGCCTTTGAGCATTTCGTCACCCCACCAGTAGACGCTTTGACTACCGGCACGAGCGCTGTACTCCCATTCGGCTTCAGTGGGCAGGCGATAGGGTTGACCAGTCTGCTCTGCTAACCAGCGAGCATAAGCGGCTGCGTCTTCCCAGGTGACGTTGATGACGGGATACTGACCGCGACCCCAGCCCTCATCATCGGGCTTCTGGCGGCCCGTTGCGGCCGCGAAACGATCATATTCGGCAAAAGTGACTTCATAGCGTGCCAACGCAAAACGGTGTTGGATGTTAACCTCATGTACCGGGTATTCGTTGTCATCGCCCTGGCCGTGGAGGTCGCCCATGCGGAAGTGCCCAGGGGGTATCACAACCATTTGAGGCCCGCGACTACCGTCCAGAAGCTCATCTTGAAACAAGCTTAGATTCGCTGCTGAGTTGCCAGACTCACGTACTTCTTCCGCATCCAGTATTTGCTCGCTTTCAACTTCTTCAGCCGGGCGGTTTTGCTTCGATTGAACCTCTTCAAGTTCTTGTTCCAATCGAGCGCGAGCTTGCTCTGACGCTTCAAAGGCCGCTCTGAGTTCGCGGTTATCTTTCATCATCGACACCGCTTGAGCACCAACCGTATCCAGTTGGTTGCCGTAGAACAAAAGAGCCAGCCAAACACCGGATACAAGGCCTAACAGATAAGTGGCGGCTAATCCCAGCCCCAGACGTACTTTCTTGCTCGGCCTCCAGGCTGCCAGGTTGAAGCTGCGCGAGGCTTTCTGAGTTTCGGCGTCAGCTTCATCTGTGCTTTCGGCTGCTACAGCTGGTTTTTCATCGGTTGGCTTTGGCGCAGGTTGAGTTGAATCCGCGTCGATGTTGTTGCCTAAGGCTCCAGACTCGCTATCAAACTCCGGCTCGGCTTCGACCGAGTTTTCTGTGTCGGCAGAGACCTCAGTATCAGTTGACGCTCTTTCAGTGGTGGGCGCGGATTCAGCTTCTGTTTCCTGCGCTTTGGTTTGAGCGGAAGCTTCTGCCTGCTCCAGCGCCTTTGCGTCTATTTCGGGCTCGGAATCGGGCTCGTCAGGGGCAAAAAAAAGCGCGCGAATCAGGGCCGCAGGGCTTTCATGTCTTTGCTCCGGGTCAGCTGCAAGGGCGTGATTAAGTGCCTGTGTCTGGTCCTTGCCAAGCCCTGAAGCAGGTTTGAACTCGCGTTGAAAGCGTGCGCTTTCGCCATCCTTATCCTGAAACGCCTGCTTTCCGGAGTAAAGCTCCCAGGCAATGACAGCCAGGCTGTATACATCACCTCGAGGAGTGGGTTGGTGCGAGTGAAAAGCTTCTGCAGGCTGATAGCGTTGGAACTGAGCAGCTGTTGGAAGACTGTCTGCAAAGGGCGCAACCAATGGGCGCCAGCCAAAGCCAAACAGTTTGACGCCGCCACCTGTATTCAGGAAAACACTATCGGGCGCCAGGAAGTCATGCGGTGCAGGGTAGCGCTCAAGGGCATTGGCCAGTTGGGTCAGCAAGCCTTGTTTTTGCTTGGCGGTGAGTTTACTGGTGTGCTTGAGCTTAAACAGGTCAGCCAGTGTTTGGCCGCTCAGGTGTTCCAGTGACAAAAACTCCAGTCCGCGCCAGCTGAAATAGCCATAGGTACGCAAAATGTGTGGATGGGTCAGAGAACGGTTTTTCTGTGCCAGTTGTTGCGCCTGACGGGTAACATTTTTTTGCGCAGCCAATACCGGCCAAAGGAACAAAAGGCTGACGGGTGTGCATGCCGCAGTGGAGACGTCCTCTGCCTCCCAAATCTGGCCCGCATAATGGTCACACTGCTTGCGCAAAAGCTGGAAGCGGTGATGATCCGGTCCTATGACCAGTTCGTCTTTAAGGGCGTTGAACACTTTTTCATGCGTATTTGCCATCGGCTGTAGCTTTCCTTAGTACAACTGTGAGCACAAAAATGAGCGTAAGTATGAATACAACTATGCACCCGTTAACGGGTACAGCAACTGAACATCAAGGGTATAACAGGAATAGATAAACATAAAAAGGGCCCTCTCTAAGGGCCCTTGAGGGTTAGCGTATCAAGCGCTGGTGTCCAGTGGGGGGAAGGATTTAACCAATTCATCCACGGCTTTCATTTGCTGCAGGTAAGGCTCAAGCTTATCCAGCGGCAGGGCACAGGGGCCATCGCATTTGGCCTCTTCCGGATTCGGATGCGCTTCAAGGAACAGGCCTGCAATTCCTTGAGACAAACCTGCACGTGACAGCTGAGCGACCAGGGCGCGACGTCCATCGGCAGAATCAGCACGACCACCTGGCATTTGCAGTGCGTGCGTCGCATCGAACATCACTGGGTAGCCAAACTCTTTCATGACGCTGAAGCCCAGCATGTCGACGATCAGGTTGTTGTACCCAAAGCTACTGCCGCGCTCACATAGAATGAGGCGTTCGTTTCCGGCTTCTTCACACTTGTTCAGGATGTGGCGCATTTCCTGAGGTGCCAGAAACTGTGCTTTTTTGATGTTGATGACAGCACCTGTAGCTGCCATGGCGCTGACCAGGTCGGTTTGACGGGACAGGAACGCCGGCAGCTGGATTATGTCGCACACTTCAGCGGCAGGTGCTGCCTGGTAGGGCTCATGTACATCGGTAATCAGCGGCACGTTGAAGGTTTTCTTCACCTCTTCAAGAATCTTCAAGCCCTCATCCAGGCCAGGGCCACGGAAAGACGTTAATGAGGAGCGGTTGGCCTTGTCAAAAGACGCCTTGAAAACGTAGGGGATATCGAGCTTCTGGGTGACTTCAACGTAATGTTCGGCGATGCGGAGCGCCAGATCTCGGGATTCGAGCACGTTCATGCCGCCGAAAAGCACCATAGGCTTTTCGTTGCTGATCTCGATGGCTCCTGCGGTGACAACCTTCTGCTGCATAGCTTCCTCTCGTTACTGGCGCGCAAAAGAGGGATTATATGCCATCCGATGGGAAATGTGCCGCCTCAGACTCGATCCATTCCAGAGCCAGTTTTTCGGCGTCCTCATCAGGGGCGTCTTCTTGCGTTATGGAAATTTGGCATAACTGCTCCAGCATACGGGCCTTGAACAGTTGTTCTTTGTCCGGGAATGCCAGCTTGAGCTGGTATTGGCTTTCTCCTGTAGCAAGTGACTGACAGTCCACCACCAGCGCATTGATGGCCAGCTCTGGGTCGACACCGGGAGCTGTAATTCTAAGCCATTTGCCGGGGGTATAGAGTCTAAGGCTGAGTAAGGAAAGGCCTAGTGGAAGTGAAGCATCGCTCCATTGAGGGGCGGGAACGATCGGGAAAAGCTCCAGCTTGATCCGATCAGGGTGTTGCAGGTAATGCTCTGGGCATCTCATGGTTGCGACCTTGAACAGATTATATGTGTCTGATGTCGGCGTCATGTCATGCAGCTTGAGCATTTTTTATTCAATTTGCCAGTAAAACCTCTAAAAATAGCCAGAAAGTAGCAATGCTGGCGGTAAAACAGGCAATTGAGATCCATCGATAACGTCGAATCAGTTGTTCTTCGTCCAGTGTTGATAATAGATACGGACGTTTGCCTCCGGTTGGTTTAGTCAGCACATTCATGTCGGGCAGAGCGTGAAGTTCCTTTTGCTGCTCACGGGCTTCGCGGCGGGCGGCTTTTTGGGCTTCCTTCCATTCATCCATGCTGATTTGACCATCGCCATCGGTATCAAAACGCTGCATGGCATCCGGGTCCTGTTTCCAGCTGCGCAAGAGGTCACGGGCTGTGCTGGCTTGATCCAGCTGATCACGCCCCCCACCCACGGTATTGAAGTGTCCGAGAGCGTAAATGGGCTCATGCTCGAAAATCAGCCGTTCGGTGTAACGATAACGTTCACCGCCCAGTACTGAAGTGAGAACGGATGCTATGCCCTCGGCATCCAGTCCTGAAGACAGGCCGGGGAAAGAGCCACTGGCTTGCCAGGTGTGCTTGTGCTGTGTGCTGACCTCGGCGCCCTCAGGATCGATCAGGCAGGTGCCGGTACCATCGTTTATTTGAAACCAATGCTCCGACTGACCACTGCGAATGGTACGCCATCGCTGTTTGTTGTCGGAGTCGTCCAGCTCCTCAACGCGGTACTGGTACCAGACACAGGGGCGTCCAGACAGCGGTGCGCTAAGCATGCCATCCTCACCAGCAATGACATGGCCAATAATCTCGACATAGCCCTGCGGAGCCGAGCGAATGCGTGCTGTGGGTGTGTCAGCAATGATACGAAAACGCTGCAGGCGGCTGAATACGAACCAGAGAGCACCCAGGCAGAGAACTGTCAGGATGCTCAGGAAGATGGTTTTTTCCAGTGATGAGAATGGGCCGATGTCTAGAAACATGGCTCAGTCAAACAGGTTCTTCATATCAACGTCGGCCTTTTCCGCCTCATCAAACTCAAGCAGCTCGGCGGCCTTGAAGCCGAAGCGACGTGCGATAAGTACATCCGGGAACTGTTCAATACGTACATTAAGATGGTTGACCGAATCGTTATAAAACTCGCGCCGGTCGGCAATGCCGGACTCCAGTCCGGTAATGCGGCTGTGCAGGTGCATAAAGCTGTCACTGGCACGCAGCTCGGGATAGTCCTCAGCAACGGCAAAAAGGTTGCCCAATCCCAGGCGTAGTTGGGTTTCAGCCTGGCCCAGTGCGCCTACATTTCCTTGCTCGCGTGCACTGGCAACAGCAGCTCGAGCTTCCATCACGGCGGTCAGTGTTTTCTGTTCATACCCCATATGCTGTTTGCAGGTTTCAACCAGTTTTGGCAGCTCATCATGGCGTTGCTTCAGCAGGACATCGATATTGGCCCATGCCTTGGAGACGGCATGTTTAAGTTGAACCAGATGGTTGTAGAGGGAAATGAAGTAGAAAACAGCCACGCCGACAACGGCGAGGAAAATGATCGTTGAAATATCCATATTATGTCCTGCCTGGGTGATCTCGAGACCACTATAAACCAGGCTGAGCCATGGCGAAAGGCAGGGTTAACGGCGAGAGGAGGCGGTTAAATACCGCCACCTTCCATCAATTCAACGACAACGGTCTTGATCAGGAATGCCGCCAGACCCAGGCCCAGGGCAAAGAACAGAATGATGGTGCCAAAGCGCCCGGCATTGGACTTTTTGGCCAGGTCATAAATGATGAAAAAAATCGCACCGGCGAAAACGACCAGTCCGACATTGAGCATGATGGCTTCGATTTCTTCAAGACGCATTGCGCAACTCTCCCAAAATTTGGGCAGAAATTATACAGCAAACTCCCTGTGCACATAAGCACTAACTTTGTTGGCTATTGTTGCATCAGGGTTGATTGAAAGTGCGATTGCAGGAGGCTCAGTGCTCTTCGGGGCCAAATACCTGATCCTGCCAGTCGGGTCCAAGTTCTGTCTCGATGTAGTCGCGAATGAATTTGCGCACCATCTGTGAAGGTGTCACGTCCTGTTCGGTGCAAAGACGTTCAAAAGTGGCTTTTTTCTGCGGGTCGATCAAAAGGGTCAAGCGGGCGGTTCGTTTTTCCATGTAGCGATCCAGGTAACTCATTAGCAAAACATGTTAATCACATTAACATTGAATAGTATTTTATCAAAATGTAATGTTTGTGAATCTCTTTCATGTTCGAGGTGACCCGGATGTCACGCCATACGCGTCTGCATGCTCTGTCAATTTCCAGTGCGCTCAGGGAGGTCTGGCGCGAGGGCTATGACGCCGGCAAGCTCGGACGCGATCTCATGGCGGGTCTCAGTGTTGGGGTAATCGCCATTCCATTGTCCATGGCACTGGCGATTGCCAGTGGTGTGCGCCCTGAATATGGTCTCTATACCGCAATCATTGCCGGTTTTCTGATAGCCCTGACAGGTGGCTCCCGTTTCAGTGTGTCCGGGCCGACGGCCGCGTTTGTTGTCATTCTGTATCCGGTCGCTCAGCAGTATGGATTGGCCGGGTTGCTAGTGGCGACGCTGATGTCATCACTCATGCTGTTGTTACTCGCCTTTGCTCGACTCGGGCGTTTGATTGAGTACATCCCCGAGCCGGTCACTTTAGGTTTTACCTCAGGCATCGCCATCGTCATCGCCACGTTGCAGGTGCCGGATCTGTTTGGATTGAAGCTGGAGTTGCCTGAGGCCTGGCTGCCCAGGGTTGCAGAACTGATCCAATCGTTGCCGCAGCTTGACTGGGCAGCGTTTGCGGTCGCTGCGATTACCTTTGCTGTACTGGTGTTTTGGCCACGTCTGGGGCTACGTATTCCCGGCCATCTTCCAGCGCTGTTTGCTGGCGTTGCATTGATGTGGCTGCTGCAACGCTTTGGTATGGAAGTGGACACCATTGGCAGCCGATTTTCGTATTTGTTACCTGATGGGAGTGAAGGGCAGGGGATTCCTCCTTTCTTGCCCGAATTTACCTGGCCTTGGTTGCAGCCGGGACCCGAGGGTGTCCCTCTGGAGTGGTCCTGGTCGTTAGTGCGTGAATTGCTGCCGGCTGCGTTTTCAATCGCCATGCTGGGGGCCATCGAATCGTTGCTATGTGCGGTGGTGCTGGATGGGATGACCGGCAAGCGCCATCATGCCAATGGCGAGCTATTGGGGCAGGGGGTGGGAAACCTGGTGGCCCCATTCTTTGGCGGCTTCACGGCTACGGCCGCTTTAGCGCGCTCGGCAGCCAATTATCGTGCCGGTGCAGTATCGCCACTGGCCAGTGTCTTCCATGCGGTTGTGGTGCTGGCAGGATTGCTGGTGCTGGCGCCGGCTTTGGCCTGGTTGCCCATGCCCAGCATGGCTGCCTTGTTGCTGATGGTTGCCTGGAACATGAGCGAAGCACCCAAGGTGGTGCAGTTACTCAAACGTGCGCCACGCAGTGATTTGTTGGTCCTGCTGACCTGCCTGCTGCTGACCGTGCTATTCGATATGGTGATCGCGATTTTTGCCGGTATTTTGCTGGCGTCTTTGTTGTTTATGCGAGACTTGGCGGGGATGACCCGGTTTACCGATATCAGCACACAGCGCAAACATGTGCCTGAAGATTTACCCTCAGGCTGGCAGGTATTCAAGCTCAGTGGGCCCCTGTTTTTTGCTGCTGCCGAGCGGGTGATGGAAGAGCTTCTGGAAGCGAGTCAGGACGCAAAAGGTGTGGTGTTGTACATGGATGCAGTGCCTTTGCTCGATGCCGGAGGGCTCAATGCGCTGGAGCATTTCGTTCGGCATTGCAGCCTGCAGGGGCGGGAAGTTATCGTCGCGGATCTGCAGTTTCAGCCCCTGCGCGCATTGAGCCGTGCGGGTGTTCAGCCGATTGATGGCGTACTCAGTTTCAGCCCGACGTTGGCGGCCGCACTTGAGCCTCTGTATGAGCCTGCAGCCACTCGGTAAGCTGTTCGGCCGGCAAGGGGCGACAGAATAGAAAACCCTGCATCAGGTCACACTGCTGGCCCAGCAGCATGTCACACTGGGCGTCGGTCTCAACGCCTTCAGCGACCATGCGAAGGTCCAGACTGGCCGCCATGGAAATAATGGCTTTCACCAGTGATTGCGCGTAGCGGTCGGTTTCCAGATCGTTGATAAACTCGCGATCGATTTTAAGTGTGTCGACCGGGAAGCGTTTAAGGTAGCTCAGGGATGAGTAGCCGGTACCAAAGTCATCAATCGCCAGGCTGACGCCAAGTGCTTTGAAGCCTTGCAGCCAGCTGAGCGTTTCTTCACTGTCCTGCAGTAGCAAGCCCTCGGTAATCTCCAGCATCAGGGCCTGTGGTTCCAGGTTATTCTGAGCCAGAACTTCCGCTACCTGGTCGGCATTCAGACTTAGTTCGCGTTGACGCTCGGATATATTGACCGACAGATACAGCGATAGGCCTTGATCACGCCATTCAGCCAATTGAGCACAGGCGGTCTTCAGTACCCAGTATCCAATATCACCAATTAATCCGGTTTCTTCTGCCAGCGGTATGAACTGATCTGGCGGGATCAGTCCGCGCTCAGGATGACGCCAGCGCAGAAGCGCTTCCACACCTTGAACGCTTCGATCCTGCCCAGCCATGATCGGCTGGTAATGCACCTCCAGCTGGTCACGGCTCAGCGCATGACGCAGGTCTTGCTCCAACGTCATGCGCTGGTTCGCGTGTTCCTGCATGGCAGCGGTGAAAAAGTGCGCCTGATTGCGACCTGATTGCTTGGCCTTGTACATGGCCAGGTCGGCATTTCGAATCAATACTTCAGCTGTGTCCGCATCGCCGGGGTGCATGGCAATACCAATGCTGGCACCGATAATGATCTCACGGCCGGAGAGATTGAACGGCGAACTGAGCTGCTCTATCAGTTTCTGTGCCACGTGGGAGGCATCGGCTTCGGACTTGATGTTGTGCAGCAAAATGACGAATTCGTCACCGCCGAAGCGAGCGACAGTATCGGTATCGCGCACACACTCGTTCAACCGCACGGCAACCTGCTTGAGCAGATCGTCGCCGTACTCATGACCCAAGGAGTCGTTTACGTATTTGAATCGATCCAGGTCGATAAAAAGCAGTGCAATTTTCTGTTCATCCCTGTCCGCAGTCAGAATGGCCAGATTGAGTCGATCCGACATCAGGGTGCGGTTGGGCAACTGGGTCAACTCGTCATAATAAGCCTGGCGGACGATCTGGGCTTCGTCATTCTTGCGCTTGGTAATATCGGAGAATACGGCTACATACTCGATGATCTCGCCTTCGCTGTCATACACAACAGAAACAGAAAGCCATTCCGGGTAGATACTGCCGTTCTTGCGGCGATTCCAGATCTCGCCACTCCAGGACCCCTGACGCAGAATCTCCTGCCACATGTCGTCATAGAAATGAGCATCATGGCGGCCGGAACTGAGAATGCTGGGGTTTTGTCCTTTTACATCGTCCAGTGAATAACCGGTAATACGGCTGAAGGCGGGGTTGATGGTTTTAATAAGGCCGTCGGCGTTGGCAACCATGATCGCTTCATTGCTGGTGTTGAACACCGCTTCGATCATTTTCAGCTGCTCTTCGGTTTCCTTCTGTTGGGTGATGTCTTCCTTGACTGCGATGTAGCTTTGGCAATTGCCCTGATCGTCACGAACTGAGGAGATGGAGGCGGACTCCCAAAACAGAGAGCCATCCTTGCGGCGATTGAGCAGTTGACCATGCCACTCTTCGCCTCGCTCAATGGCATCCCAGAGCTCGCGATATATCTGAGGTGGCATTTCACCGGAATTTAGCATGCCCGCTGGTTGACCTATGGCTTCTTCGCGGCTGTAGCCTGAGACTTGGGTGAATTTGGGGTTCACATATTCGATCTTGCCGTCGGTATCCGTAATCATCACCGATGCTGGGCTCTGCTCCATAGCAAGGCCGAGGCTGCGCAATTTGTGTTCAATTTTTTGGGTATGGGTGATGTCGGTGCGAACACAGGCCATTCCGCCTTCGCGGGTCAGGCAGTTGCTGGCCAGAATGGCATACCCGCTGTCCAGGTGTTCAATATGGGTGTCGGTGCCAGGTTGAGCATTGGCGACGGGCTCTCGTTTGATGATGTGCGGAGCCAGTTGTTGTTGAAACGCGTCCCAGCGTTCGACCTCAAGACCATCCATCCAGGGATACACTTCACGCCAGCGGCTGTTACACAGCAGCATGCGTCCCCCTGGTGAAAACAGAGCAAAGGCTTCGGGTAAACTTTCGACCGCGTCATGCATGCGTTCACGGGCTTTATCAGACTGTTTACGCAGAATAATGAAGCGCCTGAGCAGGTCGCTCATCAATAATACAAACAGTAACAGTATAAAAACGACCGTTATACCGACGGCCCGCGCCTCGATCGTGGCGGGGTTGTTGTCGTCAGAGGAACCCATAAGATTGGTGAAGGACACCAGTAACAACACCAGGTTGATTCCCGTGAGCACCAGCATCAATTTAAGTGAGCGAGATGAGAGGCGTTTCATTCAGGGCTTCATTCAGGGCTGGGATTCATTATTTTTTCGGTGCAGTGTATCTGTTAGACGACCGAATGCCAGATTTTACTCCCTATCGGATCTCATTTCGGCACTTTTATAGATTTTAGTCATTTGCTTTGGGATGATTTTTCAGATTAAGGGCTGCATGTCATAGGGCGACCACAATGGTGATGAATCTTGAGCGGCTTCCCAGCAGCCGAATGGGCTGGATTTTGAGCAATGGCTTTCGCCCTCTGTTCACTTTGGCAGCAATACAGGCTTTATGGGCTCTGGGCCTTTGGTTAGGGATCTGGAGCGGCTGGGTCACACCACCTGAAGCCATGATGCAGCCGTTGCTTTGGCATGGGCACGAAATGCTGTTTGGTTTTGCCGGTGCATCGATTGGTGGCTTTCTGTTGGCTGCAGTGGCGAACTGGACCGGCCGTAAACCCGTATCGGGCTGGCCTCTGATGCTGTTGGTGGTGTGTTGGCTGGCTGCTAGGCTGGTTGCGCTTAGAGGAGGAGAGTGGCCTTTGGCGGTAAATGCTTTGGCTGCCGTGAGCTATTGGCTGGCGTTGGCGTTCCTGTTTGGGCGGGAACTTATCCAGGCCGGCAATCGACGTAACCTCAAAGTGCTTATGATTCTTGGCATGTTTGCCCTCCTGAGTCTGGCTTTCCATTTACATTGGCTTGCCGCGCTGGATGTTCTCCACCTTGTGCTCGTGCTGGTGTTGATGCTGCTCACCCTGATTGGCGGACGCATTATTCCTGCATTCACTCGCAATTGGCTGAATCGTTTGAACATTGAAGGAGCCCGTATGCCGGCCGCTTTTGGTCCTGTGGATGTAGCTGCAGCCACACTCACCGCTGTTGCCGGGATCGCCTGGGTATTTTGGCCTCAGTCAACGATGACTGCAGTTGGACTGCTCCTGGCAGGCAGCATGCAGTTGGTGAGGTTGATACGTTGGCAGGGGTGGCAAACCCTGACTGAACCCCTGCTGTTAGTGTTGCATATGTCCTATGCATGGCTGGGGTTAGGTCTGTTATTACTGGCCGGTAGTGCCTTGGGTTGGTGGAGCGCCAGTGCCGGTTTGCACGCACTGACGGTTGGTGCCATGGGTGGCATGATTATGGGCGTGGCGTCGCGCGCGGCATTGGGTCATACCGGTCGTGAGCTTGAAGCGGGTCTAATCCTGTCAGCAGCGTTTGTGACTATGCAACTGGCTGCATTGGTGCGTGTGCTGGCGTCACTCTGGCCGGCAGCAATGATGGCACTTGTCATGGTTTCAGGTGTGCTTTGGTTGTTGGCATTTGCGCTTTTTGCCTGGCGTTACCTGCCGATTCTGCTGGGGCCCTCGTTAAGTTTCAGCGAGCGGTTGAAGCAGCAGAAGCCAGGGTCTTAAGTTCAGACCTCACTTACATTTCATTGGCCTTGCGGTAGGCACCCTGGTAGTCAAACAGGCGCTCGCGAACCTGCCAATAGCCGCCCTGACGACCTTTTTTTCCGCCCTGGCGCGCAATAACGAAGTCTGGAGCAGGGATCAGGGGTTCTGCTGACAGGGCCTCCGCTGCCGTTTTGAACTGGCGTGGCGTTTGGCTGTTGTTGCACCGGCGTCCAAACAGCTTGTTGAACAGTGCGCGCTGGGCCGTTCTGTCCATGTGAAAACGCTCACGCAGTTCATCTCCCTGCTCTTCGTGGTAGGTGACTGTCAGGCATTCGCCACTAACGCTAAGACTGATACCTGCGCAACGAATCACTTTGGCGTCTTTAAGTTGGAGTGCGCGTTTAAGCAGTTCATCCGGGTCGATGATTGCTTCGCTGCAGCTATGGCAGTTGCGGGCAGCGATATCGTTTTCGGCGCCACAGTGCGGGCATTCCTTAAACCGGAAGCGATAATCGCATTGTTGTGGCTTCTCGCCCTCCATCTCCAGCAGTCCCTGACAACGGCGACCGAAGTGTTCAATGACCTGTCCGTTTTCATCCGTTTTGCCCCAGAATATATTGGCGAAGCCGCAACCCGGGCAGAAAACCTGCACCGGTTCAGAGTCACTGGAGGGTTTGGGTGTGCCCACTTCAGGGTGGTGCAGGTTGAAGCCGTTCCCGGCATAGTCGATCACTAGGCAGTCCGTCTTACCCTCACTCAGGCGTAAACCACGACCCACGATCTGCTGGTATAGGCTGACCGAGGCGGTTGGGCGAAGTATGGCTATCAGGTCAACATGGGGGGCATCAAAACCGGTGGTCAATACAGCCACATTGACCAAATATTTGAGTTCGCGGTTCTTGAAGCGCCGGATCAGCAGCTCCCGCTCATCCCCCGGCGTTTCGCCGGTAATCACGGCCGTAAGGTCTTCGGGCAGATAGCCGCCGATTTCATGTGCGTGTTGGACGCTGGCGGCGAACAACATTACGCCCTGGCGGTTCTGAGCCAGTTCTTCAACCTGTTCGCAGATAGCGCGGGTAACGCGAGGGTGTTTTGCCAGCAGAGCGTTCAACTCTCGCTCTGGATACTGTCCCGTAGCGGAGGGTTGCAGGGAGGAAAAGTCGTAGTGTGCAATGGCCGCATCGACCACTTGAGGTGGCGTCAAATAACCATTGCGAATCATATGGCTCAAAGGCAGTTCAAAAATGCAGCGGTCGAACACTCGGGGCTCTTCACTGCGCACAAAGCCCCGGAAATGATTGCGATAGATCCAGCCGTAACCCAGCCGGTAGGGTGTGGCCGTGAGCCCCAATACCTTCAGGTCCGGGTTATGGTTGCGAAGGTGGCTAATGACCTGTTGATACTGACTGTCGTCGTCTTCGCTGACACGATGACACTCATCGATGATCAACAGTGAAAACTCGGTGGCAAATTGATCCAGGTTTCGGGCAATGGACTGAACGCTGGCAAAGGTAACCTGATGGGTAAAATCGCGTCTGCCCAACCCGGCTGAGAAAATACCGGCGTTCAGCCCCAGCGCAGCGTACTTGGCGTGATTTTGCTCAACCAGCTCCCGCACATGCGTGAACACCAGAATGCGCCGACGTGCCAACCGCGCCAGCTCTGCTATTACCAGACTTTTACCGGCACCGGTTGGTAGCACGATAACCGCAGGGTCAGAACTGACACGGAAGTGCTTCAGAGTAGCGTCCACGGCGTCCTGCTGGTAATCCCTTAGGGTAAAGGCGTGTGGCGTTTGGGCTGGCATGCCGTGGCAAGTCCTGATTGATGAAACAGGCGGGCATCTTAAAAGTTGAGCCCTCCACAGGCAATGTGTAAGGAAATCGGTTCTGCTACGACTCAAGGTTCAGGGTAAATGTCCTTGCAGAAGGATGATGTGTGCTCTGGTCCGGAAAGTCTTGGTAGACTGAAAGCCTGAACCTCAGACACAGATGAGTGTCTGTAGTGGTCATCAAGTCGGGTAGAGGCTAACAGACAGATATGGATTCGGTGCAAGCGGGTGTATCTCATGCTGACGATTTTCAACAACGCTTGAGCGATTTACGGCCCAGGCTGTTGGCCTTTGCCCGGTTGCAACTGGCAGATCAGGCTCAGGCCGAAGATATGGTGCAGGATGCACTGACTGCCGCTTGGGAAGGCCTTGAGCGCTTCAGCGGTTCGTCCAAGTTGGAAACCTGGGTGTTTGGTATTCTGAAGCACAAACTGATCGACGAGATTCGCCATCGCACCCGAGAGCAGACAACCGGTTTTGACCCTGATGATATGCCTGAGGTTGACGGGTTGTTCAATCCGCGTGCGCACTGGCTACCGGCGGCGCGACCTAAGACCTGGAATGATCCAGAACAGGCATGCATGCAAGATGGCTTTTGGCAGGTGTTCGATTTTTGTGTTCTTCATCTGCCTGAGAGTACGGCACGGGTGTTTGCCATGCGTGAAATGATGGGACTGGAAACCACCGAGATTTGTGAAACCCTGCAAATCAGTGAAAAGAACTGTTGGGTTATTTTGCACCGTGCTCGCTTGAAACTGAGGGCCTGCCTGGAAAACGGTTGGTTCGGGAAGGAGGAAAATAATGCAGTCCTGTAAGCGTGCGACCGAATTGATGTCTCTCCAGTTGGATCGAGCACTGTCGACCAGCGAGAAAATGGCTTTGAAAATGCACCTTCTCATGTGCAAAAGCTGTCGTAACTGCAATCTTCAGTTCAAGGTATTGCATGACCTGGCATCCGCTCGGTCTGATGAGGACCCCAAATCAGACCGATGATGTTCCTTCTCACAACACGCTTTGATCCCGGCTGGCGCGTGCCAGGGCTTGCGCATAACGGGTTTTCATAGCGTCCCAGCTCAGCTGCTGAATATCGGGACAGGGCAGTGGTTGTTCACTCTTTTTAAGCCTGGCCATTTGTTGCAGTAGCGTTACCATCGAATCGACTTCTTTTTGGTCCCCGTAGCGAAAGGCCTCATTTAATAGTTCCTTATAGGCCAGACGATTCGGCACTACAGGGACACAGCCCGCCGCAACGCCTTCCAGCACCGCGATACCCTGAAAATCATGCAGGGCGGTTGATAACACCACATCTGATGCCTGTAGCAGGGCGCGATACTCCTGTACGGATTCCACATGCCCCCAGTATCCCAGCCGCTGCTGCTGGTTCAGCAGTTGATGGATTTCGGTGAAAACCTCGGGTGTATGGCGAAACTGCTGGCCGACCACATGCAGCTTGAAATCCAGTTTGGCGTCCAGCATGGCGAGCAGGGCGTCTTTTAGCAATTCCGGGCCTTTATCGTATTCCCAGCGATGATTCCAGATAATCTGCAAGGGGCCCGGCTGGACGATGGCAGGGCAAAAAACGTCCTGTGGCAATGGGACCGGGATTACTTCGGATTTTTGTTCGATTGCAGGTATGAGCCCGGCTGGTACTTGATCAGGAAGTTTGTTGAGCAGGCGCGCGGCACCGTCCAGCAATGTATCCCGGTTGAATGCTGAATTGAACACTACAAGGTCTGCTGCCAAAGCGTTATAGAGGTTCAGCATTTGAGGCTCTACACTTTTGAAGGCGTGTCCAGATTCGGGATAGGCGAACTGGTTTTCGTGGAAATACACCAGTGTAGGCACCTGAGCCAGAGCCGGGACCAGGCCTTTGAGGCCTGTCAGATCAACCATCGAGGTAGCTACGATCAGATCATAGGGCTGCTCGAGGATATCTCGCTTAGAAAATGCCCAGCTCAGACTATTTCCGCGGATACGCCAGGAAAAGTAACGTGGTGGCAGCGTTAACGTGGTCCAGTCATGTTCTGGAAAAGCGCTGACCAGGCCCTGTCGCCAGTATTGGTGGCTAAGGGCATCGTAAGCTGAAAGCAGCAAAATGCGCATTCTAGGATCTCGAATGTCTGTGGATGGCAAATTGTGCCAGAAGCCGACCTCACTTGTCAGAAAGGGGAACCGCTGCTTGACTAAGAGAGAGTCTTTATAGGAGCACCTAGCATGTCTGGAACAGTGCTGATTACAGGTTGTGGCCGGGGCCTGGGTCTTGAGTTTGCTTATCAATTTGCACGTGATGGTTGGCGGGTACATGCCTGCTGTCGTGATCTGGTGCATGCAGAAGACCTGCTGGCGCTGGAAGCCCGTTTTCCTGACCAGGTCGATCTGCATACCCTGGACGTTACCAAGGATGGGCAGATCAAGGCGCTGGACCGGGCACTGGGTGACGAAACACTGGATTTGCTGATTAATAATGCGGGTTACTACGGTCCCAAGGGTGTTGCTTTTGGGAATATCGAACGGGATCTCTGGCGTCAGGTACTTGAGATTAATACGCTCAGTCCTTTGATGCTTGCTCAGACCCTTTATCCCCGGGTTGCAGGCAGCCGGATGAGAACTCTGGCGTTTCTCAGCAGCAAAGTGGGCAGTATTACAGATAACGCCTCGGGTGCAGGCTATTATTATCGAAGTTCCAAAACAGCTCTCAATCAGGTCGTTAAAAGCTTATCAATTGACCTGAAAGGAGCAGGAGTCAAAGTTGTTGCCCTGCATCCTGGCTGGGTCCAGACCGATATGGGTGGTCCTAATGCGCTGATAACAGCTGAAGAAAGTGTGCGAGGCCTGCGAGAGGTGATCGAAAATCTGCAGCCTGCACAAAGTGGGGCCTTTCTGGATTACCAAGGTCAATTGATTGAATGGTAGATAGAACCAGGCCCCAAGAGTGGCCTTACTGAGTGCAACGTGAAGGAGTACGCAATGCGCCAGCGCCCCCACAGGGTTCTTGAATATGTGGCTTTATATATTGCGTTCGGGCTGCTCTGGATTCACGGCTCGGACTATATGGTTGCCTATATTACCGCAGGCGATACAGAGAGTTTTGCCCTGCTGAGCCGCATCAAGGGCAGTTTCTTCATCGTTGCTACCGCTCTTTTTTTCTATGTATTCCTTATAAAAGCCAACAAAGAGGCCCAGCTGGATGCTCATTCGGAGCGTTATGGCTTGGTAATTCTTCTGATTGGGCTGCTGTTGATTTTGGTCACACCCTTGTTCGGTGGTCCGTTGAGTCACTATTTGTCGGACAGGCTACTGGTTCCTCACTGGCTTGGTTTATTGGTTGCTGGCGGTCTCGCGGCTGCTGTGGGCCTGGGCTTGCTGCTGCTTTATCGACATCATGTTTCTGCTCAATTGGGTGCTCACATTACCCGGGAAAGCGAACTGCGCAATGACTTGCTGACACATTTCTTCAACCTGCCGTTTGTCGGTATGGCGCTGGCCGACCCTGCAAGTGGCCGCTGGTTGAGAGTGAATGCGAAACTGCAGCAAATGTTGGGTTATCCCTTGGATGAACTGTATGGAATGAGTTGGCAAGAATTGACCCATTCTGAAGATCTGTCTGGGGATGAGTCAGAGTTTGCCCGTTTGATGTCAGGGGAAATTGAGGGCTATCAGATGGAGAAGCGTTTTCTTCGAGCTGATGGTACCGAGCTACCCGTGCGTATCTCTGTGCGTCTGACCCTCACATCTCAAGGAACGCCTGAGTATATCGTTGGTATGGTGCAGGACCTGACCGGCGAAAATCGACAAAAACAATTGCTGCACCGGGAAGCAAGCCTCTACACCATGCTGTCACGTATCAACCAGGTGATCCTGTACAGTCGATCGGAGCAGGAAGTTTTGCAATCAGCGTGTGAAATCGCGTTGATATTGGATTCACTGACCTTTGCCTGGGTTGGTCGCTGCGACAGCCATGGGCATATTCAAGACGTGTTGGCGTATTCGGGGAGGAATGAAGTCGACCAAGGTTTTGAGGACCTATTCAGTCTGTTTAAACAATATCCGGGACAGGGGTTGAGCGAAAAAGCGTTAGTCGAGGCAAGGACTGTTGTGGAGAACGATAGCTCCAACAGTACCGAATATTCGCCCTGGCGTGGTTTTACTCAGCGATTTGAATGTCACTCCGCTATTGCTTTACCAATTCGAAAACACGGAAACGTGTACGCCAATTTGACGCTGTATTCAGGGGAAGCGGGCTTTTTCAGTGAGCGTTTGGTACAGACACTGGAGGAGATGGTCTCTGATATGGGCTTTGCGCTGGATTCCATTCACCGTGACAAGGCGTTGGCCGTAGCGAATCAGGTGATTAATTCCAGTCCCTTTGTGCTGATTCGCTGGCAAAATGCACCGGGTTGGCCGATCAAGTTTGTGTCTGACAATATTCGCCGTTGGGGCATCGAGCCCAGTACCTTGCTTCATCAGAGTCACGTATTTGAAAGCATGATTCATCCGGATGATCAGGCCAGAATCAGTGCGGAGGTGGAACAGCATCTGTCTGAAGGCGCTGAAGAATACACTCAACTGTACCGAATCTGTTTGCCTGGTGAGCCTGATCGTTGGGTTGATGATCACACCCATATTATCCGTAATGAGACCGAGGATGTGATTGGCTTTGAAGGGGTTTTGGTCGATGTTACACAGCGTCAACTCCAGGAAAGTCGTTTGCAGCAGGCGGCTGCCGTCGTCAACAGCACACGTGAAGGGGTTGTTGTCACTGATACCCAGCAGCGGATTATTCAGGTCAATCCAGCGTTTACCGAAATGTTTGGCTGGAGTGAGGCGGATCTTTCCGAGCAGACACCCAAACTTTTGAGGTCTGGCCAGCATCCCCCCGAGTTTTACGAAAAGTTGAGACAAACCATTGATGAAACCGGGCATTGGCAGGGTGAAATTGTCACTCGAAGGCGAAGTGGTGAGACCTTTCCTGCGCTACTGAGTATTAGTCGGGTACAAAATACACGTGGTGAAGTCACCAACTATGTGGGGGTCTACACTGACCTGACTCAGCTCAAGAACCGGGATTCCGAAATTGAGTTTCTCAGCAACTATGACCGCTTGACCGAACTGCCGAATCGTCACCTCTTGTTCACCAAACTCAACAGCTGCATTCAGTACAACCGCAGGCATAACCGCTTGTCTGCACTGTTGATGGCTGACCTGGATAATTTCAAGGATATAAATGACAGCCTGGGACACTCAGTAGGAGACAACTTGCTGGTCCAGGTGGTTAAGCGTTTTAGACAGCGTATCCGGGATGAGGACAGCCTGTTCCGGTTAGGTGGGGATGAATTTGCCATTGTGCTTGATGACATCGTCAGCGGTGAGCGCGCTGCGGCCGTTGCAGACGAGTTGATGCGCCAGTTGGATCAGGAGTTTGCCTTGTCTGATGGAGTTGAGGTGCGCACCAGTGTCAGCTTTGGCATCAGCCTGATCGATAGTGCATCCACCAGCTCGGAGGAGGTACTGCAGCAGGCAGATGCTGCGTTGTTCAAGGCTAAGGAGCAGAGAGGAAGTCTGAGCTTTTTCAGTGATGATTTGACCCATAGTGCACGTCGCAGGCTTGAGCTCGAGCGGCGCATGAGATTTGCACTTGAGCACGATGAGTTCAGTTTGTACTACCAGCCTCAATGGGATGTGGCGACGGGGCAGATGACAGGGTTGGAAGCTCTTATTCGATGGCACGACCCTGAGGAAGGACTGGTTCCTCCGGGCTTGTTTATTCCGGTTGCTGAGCAGAGCAATCTTATTGGGGCGATCGGCAAGTGGGTGATTGAAAAGGCCTGCAGTCAAATAGCTGACTGGCGAAGGCAGGGAATTCAAATGCCCAGAGTCGCGGTCAACGTTTCAGCACAGCAGTTACTTTACCATGACCTGGTAGAAGTGCTGGCAACTGTATTGGAGCAAACCGGGATTCCCCCTGAAACGCTGGAAATTGAGCTGACAGAGGGTGTGCTGATGTCCGCTGCGGTCAATCCAGAAAAAATGCTGCATGAACTTCGCTCCCTGGGGGTGAGGATCGCTATTGATGACTTTGGCACAGGATACTCGTCTCTGGCTTACCTTAAACGCTTTCCGATCGATGTGCTGAAAATCGACAAGTCATTTACCGATGATCTGCTCACCAGCCAGCAAGCCAGTGCAGTGGTGGAAACCATAATTGTTTTGGGACATAAACTCGGTCTAACCGTTCTAGCGGAAGGTGTTGAAGAGTCTGAGCAATTGGCACAGTTGGCTAATTTGGGCTGCCATCAATACCAGGGATATCTGCGCAGTAAACCTTTGCCCGTTGAGGAGGCAGAAGCACTGCTGGTTGCAGAGAAGGCTTGATCTACAACAACGAAGGTTTGATATGCCCGTCGAGTAACAGGGGACGACTAAAGTGTCTGTGGTTAGTTGCAGTTAATTTGTGTAGCATCGATTGAACTAGCCTCTTCTAATGGCACTGAGCATCATAGTGAGACGGTCCTCTGTAAATGGCGTGACGCTGCGTATTCTGATACCCAACCTACTGGTGGCCCTTGGTTATACCTTGGTTGGGCTGCTGCTGCTGAATACCGGTTTGCATGAACAGATCGTCCCACTCTGGTTGCCGGCTGGCCTTGGTGTTGCGGCTGTGTTGCATGGCGGCATGCGTCTTCTGCCCGGCATCGGGGTTGGAAGCTTTGGTGTCAACACACTGATTCCAGCACTGTCTGGCTCACTTGAAGTCACCCATTTGATTGCTGCCGTATTGATTGGCTCTGGGGCTATGTTGCAAACAGCCCTGGCCGCTCATCTGTTGCAACGTTTCGATGTTAATCCCCTGGCACCGCGCCGCGAGCGCTGGATGCTCAAGTACCTGCTGTACTCTGGTCTTCTAACCTGCACCATTAATGCCACCATCGGTACGCTGTCCGTTACTTATATTAATAATTCCGAAGGTAGTCTGGGGTTGTTACTGGACTGGCTCAGCTGGTGGTTGGGCGACAGTTTTGGGGTTATTCTCGGTACCCCGCTGTTTTTGTCGCTTTGGCAGCTACTGTCAGCTCCCAGGGATGATCGATCCCGTCAACTGCCGCTGCGTTTGAGCGGGTTACTGTTAGCTGTGCTGATCATAAATCAGTATTACCTGTCGCACTTGTCGGGACTGCTGAAAACCAGCTTTCATCAGGATACGCAGCTGATTGAAGCCCGCATTCAATCACTAGTGCAGCAGAACCTGAGTGAACTGCTTAGCCTTGGTCAACGGCTGACGAAAGTGAATACGCTGACACCTGAGTATTTTGCTGAGCAGGTTGGGCCTGCTTTGGCCAATAGCCCGGGCCTCAGAGCATACTCCTGGGATCCTTTGGTAAAGCCTGAAGATCGTTTTGCCTTTGAGCAGGAAACTGCCAACTTGTTGGCGATGCCGGAATATTCAATATACGGGGATTCACCGCAGTCGCAGGACATGCTGATCCCCGTCCAGTTTGTCGAACCGTTGAGATCCAATCGTGCCGCTCTTGGTTTTAACCTCTATTCTCGGGAGGACCGTCGTCGCTGGGTATTGCAGGCACAGGCTCAGGGGCAGGTGGTTGCAACTGAAATTCTGAATCTGACCCAGGCGCCCAATGAGCCTGGAGTGTTGCTGCTGCAACCGGTCTACCGTTTTATTGAAGGCAGCGACCTGTTGGTCAGCAGTCGAGAGTTGCGCGGCTTCATTGTAGGTGTCTTCACCGTACCTCAGTTGCTGGAGGCGGCCATCCAGCGCTCGGGTACAGAGAATATCTATCTGAGCGTGTCAGAGCCCGGTGCTGATCCTTTCTACGAATCACTTGCAGGCGAATTGGATATACGCGGTATGGATCTGGATACCGAGTTTGATATTCGTCTGGCACAGCAGATCTGGAAGGTTAAAGCGTTTGCCGGCACGGACTATCTTGCCGCTCACCCGATCAGTCAGGCCATGTATCTGCAGGTGCTGTTGGTCGGTATCAGTTGCCTGGGAGCCTTGCTGGTACTGTCCATGCATAGTCGAGAGCAGTTGCTTGAGGCCTTGGTTCGTCAGCAGACGCGTGAGCTGGCCTGGCAAGCGCGGCACGATGATTTGACACAACTGGAAAATCGCAAAGGGTTGCAGGAATCACTTGTACAAAAGGTGCAGCAAAAAGCGCCCTTTGGCTTGCTGTTTCTCGATCTGGACCGCTTTAAGCTGATTAACGATTCTCTGGGGCATCAGGTGGGTGACCGTCTGTTGCAGTGCCTGTCTGCTGCTTTTCAGAATCGTATTGCTGAAGGTACCGAGATCTATCGTATGGGGGGAGATGAGTTCATCCTGCTTGTTCCCGGAGATAGTGCCGCGGCTGTATCCGAAGCTGAGCGAATTCTGGAAACTTCATCACGCACCTATGCGGTAGAGGAGCACCGGTTGCAGTTGACTGCCAGCATCGGCATTAGCCTGTATCCGTCCCATGGCCAGAGTATTGAAAGTTTGATTCAACATGCCGATACCGCCATGTATCGCGCCAAGTCACTAGGCAAAAATCGCTATGAACTCTATCGTGAAGAGCTGACCACGGATGCGCAGCACAACCTGAGTGTGGAACAGGACCTGCGTCAGGCACTCAGGTCTAACCAGTTTGTACTGCACTATCAGCCTCAGTTCTGCCTGGAGACACAGCAGCTGTGTGGCTATGAAGCTTTGGTGCGCTGGCAGCACCCGGAATTGGGGTTGATGGGGCCGGACCAATTCATACCCGTTGCGGAAGAAACTCAGCTTATTGTGCCTATGGGATGGCAGATTATCGAAAGCGTCTGTCGTCGAGTGGAGCGTTGGTTGCGTGATGGCATGGAGGTGCCCATGGTCGCGATCAATATCTCTCCGCAGCAGTTGCTACAGGCCGATTTTATCCAGCGTTTGAATGGATTGGTGGATCAGTATGGCATTGATCGTCATCTAATTGAGCTGGAAATCACCGAATCGATGATTCTGAAAGATCCTGATTTTGTGATTCAGCAGCTTCAGCGACTCAGGCTCTCGGGTTACCACTTGGCACTGGATGACTTTGGTACCGGTTTTTCCTCCTTGGATCGAATCAAATACCTGCCATTGCATCGGATTAAGATCGATAAGAGTTTTACCCGCGATATTGGCCGGAATCCAAAGGATGAAGCGGTGATTATCAGTGCGATAGCCCTGGGGCGGAGTCTTGGCATTGAAGTGTTGGCTGAGGGTGTGGAAACACATGACCAGTGTGAGTTTTTGCGTCAGCATCAGTGCAACAGTGGCCAGGGGTATCTGTTCGGTAAGCCGATGCCTCCCGAGGTGATTGCACAGCAATCACTAAGTAAAATTGGCTAAGTAGCCCATTTCCAAAACTTCAAATACCCCAGGCCTCGACTGCCCCAGGAACGGTTATTCAGGGGGGGGAGGTTCCGGCAGGTCATAAGGCTGGATGCGGTAAGCCTCCAGTCGATACCCCGCTGTACCCATCTCGTGACTATAGACTTCGGTCGTCAGGCGACCGCTGATGAGCACTGCATCGTAGAGACTGTTGACCTGAGTGCCAGGCTCATAGTGTACATCAATGATCTGATTGGAAGGCGGCGGTGGAACATGGATGCAGGCACCGAAATAAGGCACCAGAAAGAAACGATCGACCACATTGCCTACACCTTCAAGGGGCACTACAAATCCGGGTACGCTAACCATCTTCCCGTTCATCTCTTCAACTACAGGCGCTGAAGCCAGCGTTTGCATCATTTCATCAAACTGCCGTTGTGCTTCCTCACTGTAGTCGTCCAGATTGATATAGTCCGGGTTGTTGAACATCTCTTCCAGCGATTGCACATAGCTGGCGGGCATCAGGCTCTCCCAGTCAATTTCGGGTGCGGCTTCGCCGTTGATGATCACGCTGTCTTCTGCCCAGAGCGCTGGGGCGAGTAATAGTGATGATGAAAGGCAGAGTGTTGCTAGCAGGCGTTTCATTCAGGTGCCTCAGTAGTGACGTATCAGGTGCTGAACTCTTGCCTGCCGCCAGCCTTTAACGGCTGGAATCATACCCGCGAGCGTGCCCAACATCAGAATTCCCAGGCACTGTAGCCACTGAACGGATGATAAGGGAACCCAGTTCAGGTAGATGCCAAAGGTTTCCAGCAAAGGTGTGCGTACCGCGAACAATAAGGCCTGCAAGAGCAAAACGCCCAATAGTGTGCCTGCGGCAGTCAGTAGTGTCGACTCCCAAATAAGCAGGAGGGCGATCTTCCATGGAGGACATCCCAGCGCACGCAGAACGGCAATCTCCTGCTGGCGTTGCTGCATGCCCACCAACAGCAGGGCGAGCATGCCGATCAGTCCAATGAGAAGGGCTGCGCCCGCAACCAGCAGTAAGGATTTTTCGGCTACGCCGACAATTTGCCACAGCTCCTGCAGTGCCAGGCCGGGCATCACAGCGGTCAGGGGTTCGCCGCGTTGCGTGTTGAGTGCACGCTGCAGATGGAAGGTCTGTAGCTTTGACTTCAGCCCCACCAGCACCGCCGTGACATCACGGGGGGTAAGGTTTTGTTGGCGTGCCATGGCTTCGGATACTTTAAGTCCCGGCAACGGAACCCCGGCGCGCCAGCCCAGGTGCACCGCTTGAAGCCCTTCCAGTGACACCAGTAGAGCGCGATCAAGAGGGGTCCCTGTTGGGTTCAGCACGCCACTGACAGTGAACGGCAGGTTGTCGTGCTTCATGAAGCTGGTATTGCCGCTGCCATGGGCGATAACCAGTTGGTCTCCTGGTGAATACCCCAGACGTGCCGCTACCTCTGCTCCCACAACAACATCAAACAGGTCTTTGAAGGCGTGTCCCTCATTAAAATCGAGAGGCTGACCCTGGCCGTAGCGAAAATGCTCGAACATGGCAGTACTGGTGCCCACTACCCGGTAGCCCTGATGGGAGTCACCGAGCGAAAGAGGAATCGTCCAGGCAATACGAGAGTCGTTCGCCAGTTGTTGTTGACTGGACCAGGGGATATTGCTGGTGGCATTGCCGATATGAAAAACAGAATACAGTAACAGCTGCACGGGACCGGAACGTGCCCCCACGATTAAATCCGTGCCCGATACGCTATTGAAAAAGGCCGCACGGCTTTGCTCACGTACCTGCTGTACGCCTAACAGCAGAGCGGTGCTAAGTGCGATGGTGATCAATGTGAGTAACACCGTGGCACGTCGGTTGAGCAGGCTTTTGAATGCCAGGGAAAGCAGCATTAGGGACGGACCTCAAGGCTTAAATGGTGCTGGAAGCCGGTACCGAGCTCAGGGTCATGGCTGACCAGAATCAGGGTGCTGCCGCTATGGACACTTTCCTCCAACAGTAATTCGATGAACCGGTCACGATTCGTCGGGTCCAGTGCCGAAGTAGGTTCGTCGGCAATAATCAAAGACGGTGAGCCAATGAGCGAGCGGGCGGCTGCAACACGCTGCTGTTGTCCAATCGACAGAGATGAGAGCGGGCGTTTGCGCAGTTTTGCGATATCCAGTCCCAGCCGAATCAGGAGTCGTTCTGCTTCCTTGGCGACAGTGTCGCTGTTTTTTAAGGCTGCCTGTTTTCGCAGCTCGGAGAAGCGGCAGGGCAGGCAAACATTCTCGATCAAATCCAGATAGGGCAGTAGATTGAATTGTTGGAACAGAATGCCCAAATGATCTGCCCTGAGCCGATCAATCTGGCGTCGGCTCAGAGCATCCAAGGGCTGATCGGCAATCAAAATCTGCCCGCTAAAGCCTGACAAAAAGCCCGTTATCAGGTTCAGCAAAGTACTTTTACCACTGCCTGAAGGGCCTTGAATGAACAGGTGCTCACCTCTGTTCAACTCCAGTGATGGAATGTGCAGAAGCTCCGGCTGACCGGGCCACGCAAAACTGAGTGCCTTCAGGCTGATGATCGGGCTCATGGCAAGTCTATGCGCTGCTGTGGCGGCTGGATGCTCTCGCGGTGCAACCGGTCAGGTGCGATAAATTGCAGCTCCAGATGTTCGATAGCGGGAAAACGTTGCATAAGGGGAAGTTCCAAATGATCCAGCCTGGCTGGCTGGGCACAGACGAACTGGTATTCTGCCATCAAATCAGCATGCTGTGTTTCATGTTCATGTTCATGTTCATGTTCATGTTCATGATTCTCGCCTGGAGCAGCGTTGTCGAAGGGACTTTGCAATAACACTCGGCTCAGGGAGCAATCCGCTGAGGCTGGCAAGCGTATAAGAGATTCAGGCGATTGCATGGTCGTTAACACTGATTGCCATTGCTGGCGCTCTGCGTCACTCTGCGGTGCGTGTTCGAATCCGGCCAGGTTAATCATTGGGGAACTGATCGAGACCAGTAGAGTCGGAGGTTCCATGACCATGTCCAGATGTACACGGCCATGTTCGTGAGGAGCAGCCCAGCTGATAGTTGCTATCAGTACCAGGGGAAGTGATTTGAGCAGTGTATGCATGATAAGAGCCTCAGGAACAGGTTTTGTAAAATGTTACTCTATAACAAAAAAATTGAAAGCCCTCGGTCGGGCACATAATCATGCAATCAGTTAAACTTGAAGCTGAAGGCGGTTTCGGCAAGGGAGTGAGCAAGAGCACGTGATACACAAAGGAAAATGGCTGATACCTGGCCTCGTAATGATGGTCTTGAGTGTGTCTTCGGTGGCGGCGGAATTTCGTTTGAGTGGTGTAGAAGAACCGCTTGAGGGCAACATTCGCGCCATGCTGACGATTGATGATGCTTTGACCAAGGAGCCTCTGCCTCGTCCCGGGCGTTTGCAGTACTTGCACCGCCAGGCAGAAGCTGAAATTCGCACGGCGCTCCAGCCTTACGGCTACTATAGTCCCAACCTCGATCTGACGATTAAACTGGACGGTCCGGAGGAGAGTTGGTACGCCGAGTACAAGATCGACGCGGGTCCACAAACACGTTTAGGCAAGGTACAACTGACCTTGACCGGTGAAGGGCAAAACGACGTCGAACTGCAGCAGGTGATTCAAAACAGCGGTCTGGCCCCCGGAGAACCCTTTTTGCATCAAACCTACAGTGCGCTCAAATCCAAACTACAGTCACGCGCCTCGGAACGCGGCTATTACGACGCAACGCTCACTCAGTCAGAAGTCAAGGTCTATCCGGACACTCACCTGGCCGATATCACGCTGACCTATGAAACCGGTGTACGTGTCAGCATTGGTGATATCAAGTTTGACGAAGCGCCGGTTAACGAGCAACTGCTGCGGCGTTATCTACCGTTTGCGGCGGGTGATCCGGTTGATACTGGCAAGCTTGTTCTGCTGCAGCGTAACCTGATCGACAGTAACTATTTTGCTGACGTTGAAGTACGCCCTCTGCTGGAGGAGCGTGAAGGGGCCAGCGTGCCCATTCATATTGGCCTGTCCCCACGTAAGAAGACTCTGTATCAGGGTGGTGTCGGCTATGGTACCGATACGGGCGCACGTATTCAGTTGGGTATGACTCGCCGTTGGGTTAACGAGCGGGGACATTCGCTGGATACTCGATTACGTCTGTCCGAAATCAAGCAGGAGTTTTATACCAGTTACATCATTCCTGGTGGGGACCCTGTGACGGATCGCTTCGCCTTGAATCTGACACTGGACGATGAAGACTCTGACACCATCGATGCGCGTACCATGGGAATTGGTGGTACCTGGCAGAAGCAGTTCACCGATTGGGAACGCACACTGGGTCTGGGCTGGCAGTACGAGGAGTGGATTTTTGAAGGTGAAGAGCGAGATTCCACTCTATTGATCCCCAGTGCCCGGTTCACCCGTACCAAAGCAGATGATCTGCTCAACACGCACAAGGGCTATTCCCTTGAATTTGGCATCGCCGCTGCTTCCAAGGCAATTCTCTCCGATACCGATATGATCCAGCTGGATTTCAAGACCAAGCGTGTTGACAGCTTCGCCGAGCGCTGGCGCTTGCTGACCCGAGCTGAAATGGGCGTGACTCTGGTTGACTCGGTCGATTATCTGCCGGCCTCACTGCGTTTTTATGCCGGCGGCGATAACAGTGTGCGAGGGTATGACTACCAGACACTGGGGCCGCAAGGCAGCGATGGGGATGTAATTGGTGGGCGCTATCTGATTGCCAGTAGTGTGGAAGTGGATTATCTGATTAAGGACAAATGGCGCGTGGCTGGTTTTCTCGATGCGGGTAACGCCTTTGATGACAAAAATACCGATCTGAAAATGGGTGCCGGCGTGGGGGCCCGATGGCTGTCGCCGGTGGGGCCTATTCGCCTGGATCTGGCCGTGCCATTGGATGAGTCCGGTTTCCGCATTCACTTCACGCTGGGGCCTGACCTATGATCCGCCCCCTGATACGTTGGAGTCTGGTTACATTTCTGACTTTCCTGCTGGCCATCCTTTTGATGCTGGCAGCTATCCTGTTCCTGCCTTCAGGTACTCGCTTTGCGCTTGGGCTTGTTGATGAATTTGTTCCTGTACTTTCGCTGCAAGGGGTCGAAGGGACCCTGACAGATACGCTCGAAATTCAGCAGATTGAGCTGTCCTTGCCTGCCCAAAAGGTTCAACTGGAACAATTGAAGTTCGTATGGCGTCCCTGGGAGCTGTTTGATAAACACCTGCAGGTAAATGAACTCAGTTTGGCAAGAGTGCAGCTGGACTTGGCAACTCCGGCTGAACAAACAGAGCCTGAGGCACCCTCGTCAGCTCAGGTGCTGCCGGAGCTTCCCGCCTTGGAATTGCCACTGCAAATCACTCTGAAGCAGGTATCGCTGGGTGAAGTCGATGTGCGTCAGGATGGAAAGCCTCTGACCGCACCGGTTAGCCTCCAGCTTGCAGCGCACTCTGAAGGCGAGCGTGTGTTGTTGGACCGGTTGGAACTCATACAGGCGCAAAGCCGTGTATCTCTGACCGGGTGGACAGAGCCGTCAAAACAATTCTTAAGCCATCTGCAGGCGCAGGTAAATGGACGTATTGAAGACTGGTGGGCACCGGAGCATTGGGAGTCCAGTAAGCCCTTTCAGCTGAACCTGAACGCTGATTTTGTCGGGGCTGAGCGCTCTGCAAATGTTCAGATTGATCTGCAGCAGGCTGATACTCATCTGGGTCTACAGGCTGATCTGGGGTTGGCTGAGCAGTTAAAGGTAAACTACCAGTTGCAGGCGCAGGGTATCAACCCGGCACTGGTGCAGCCTGAGTGGCCAGGGCTGCTGGGACTGGATATGACGGGGAACCTGACGTTGGCGGATACCCCTGAACTGGACGTCCAGTTGGCACGATTGGATGGCCAGCTGCGTGAGCTTCCGATCAGTTTGAGTGGTCAGGTCAATGGTGACCTTCAGGCTTGGCAGTTGTCGGATATTCACTTGAGCTTCGCCGGAGCCGATGCCCGTGTGGATGGCCAACTTGATTTGCAGGCGGTGAATGTCAACCTTGAGGTACATGCGCCGGATCTGGCTGCTCTTGTGCCGGATGCGGCAGGTAGCATAAACCTCAAGGGGCAAGTCAGTGGTGCTTTGACGCAGCCTGCTGTTAAGGCCGATGTTCAGATTCAGGGCGTAAAGTATGCGGATCAAATCAGCCTTCAATCTTTGCAGGGGCCTATTTCCTTGGACTTGTCCGGGCAGAGCGATTGGCAGGCCGACTTGCGACTGCAGCAGCTGGAAGCGGCGGGGCAGCTGGTCTCAAGTTTGGCGCTGAAGTTAACGGGGCAGCCTGAACAGCATCAATTAAGCCTGGATGTGGATGCCAGTGCGGGCCAGTTGGCCTTGGCGCTGGCGGGTGGCTGGCAGGCTGAAGAAATGACATGGCAAGGCAATATAACCGTCCTGGACGTGAAGCCTCAGCCGCTTAGCGAGTGGAGCTTGGCTAAACCCGCTCCGCTCAGCCTTTCACAGCAGGCTTATCAGCTTGATGCCTTCTGTTTGGATGAAAAGACACGGGGTGGTGCACTCTGCGTCGATGCCAAGGGCACATTCGCTGGACAGACCGAAGCGCAACTGAAACTGGATGAGCTTCCCCTGGCGTTGCTGGAGCCGTTTCTTAATGGTGCAGTGTTGACGCCTACCCTGTCTGCGCAGGTTGATTTCAAGCAACAGCCGGGCGAGCAGCCTGCGCTGGATGCTCTAGTAGTCACCTCCGAAGGCAGTTTTACACCAGCAGCTGCAGAAAATTCCTTGCCTCTTGATCCTGTCGAGGTGAAAGCCAAGCTGGTCAATGACCGGCTGACTGCTAATGCCAACACAGCGCTGCCATGGGTGTCCGGCGCGTTGGGGCTGACGTTGGATGTTAACCAGCTGAGCACAGCACAGTCACTGACCGGCAAGTTGAACCTGTCGGCAACCGATCTCAGTCTGATCGAAGTAGTGGTGCCCTCTGTACAAAATATGGCTGGTCAGCTGAATGCAGACTTTGACATTTCAGGCTCGTTAACAGCGCCCAAGGTTGAAGGTGAACTGCTGTTTGCTGATGGCAGTGTTGAGGTCCCGGCGGTTGGCTTGCTGCTAAGCCCGCTTGAGCTTAAGGCCAGCCCTGTAAATAACGGCGAAGCGTTGGAGTTTTCCGGTCGTTTCGGGTCTGGTGAGGGCGAATTGAAGCTGGATGGACGCTATGACCTGACACAGCAGGCAGGTCTTCTGACCTTGGCGGGTGAGCGCTTTACCGCCATGAATACAGATGTCGCTCAGGTTGAAATCAGCCCTGATTTGAAGCTGGATCTGTCCAAGCAGGCAATCAATCTGACCGGTTCTCTCACCATCCCCTATGCGTTGATTGCAACACCCAAGTCTCAGGAAAGTGCTGTCTCTCCAGACAAGGATGTGGAAGTGATTGTGGAAGGTGAACCCGCAAATGACGAGCCGGTGGTGCCGGTCTATGCTGAGCTGGATGTGATTCTGGGTGATGATGTGAGGGTAGATGCGCTCGGATTTGAGGGGCGCCTGCTGGGCAAGCTCCAGCTATTGGAGTCACCCGGCAAGGCAACGCGCGCCAGTGGCAGTATTCAGGTAGAAAGTGGTAGCTACCGATTGTACGCCCAGGATCTCGAAATTCGACGCGGGAGTCTCGTGTATACCGGTGGCCCGGTTGATAATCCGGGACTGGATCTGCGCATCGGACGTGAAATCGACGATGTTGTCGTAGGTGCGAACGTGTATGGCACGATCCGAGAGCCGCGTATGGAGCTCTATGGCGAACCCGCCATGCCTGATAACAGTGTGCTGTCCTATCTGTTGCTGGGTAAAGCGCCGGGTGATAGTTCATCATCGGAACAGCAGATGCTGGCTCGAATGGCGCTTTCCATGAGCATGGCCGGTGGTAATCGGATTACCGACAACTTCCGGGAGTCGTTGACACTCGATGAATTGGGCTTTGACAGCAATGATGAGGAAGAAGGCTCTTCCTTCTTCATCGGCAAATATCTGTCACCGCGATTGTATTTTCGCTATGGCATCGGCGTGATGGATGCAGTCAATACGCTCAGTCTCAAGTACACCCTGACCGACATTTGGCGTGTTGAAGCTCAAAGCAGCGAGCTGGGCAGTGGCGGCGATATCCTCTACACCATTGAAAGATGATGACGGCAAACAACTCCAATTGCGGGGTGCAAATTCGCGATTATCGCTCTGAGGATGCACCTCTCCTGTGGCAACTGTTTTTCGAGACCGTTCGACGGATAAACCGGGGTGATTACTCCGAAGCTCAGGTTGAAGCCTGGGCTTCGGACAGTATTGCATTAGCCGACTGGCAGGCACTGCTGGATCAAAATCGCCCGTTTATCGCAGAAGGGTCCGGTCAGATACTGGGGTATGCTGATCTGCAACCCGATGGTTTGATTGACCACTTTTTTTGCCATTGGCAGTCTCAGGGGCAGGGTGTTGGTACCATGTTGATGGAGCATGCACTCGAGCAGGCAGAGCGTTACGCTCTGAGCCATGTGCATGCCCATGTAAGCCTCACCGCTGAGCCTTTCTTCAAGCATTTTGGGTTTAAGGTGGTTGAGCGGGAGGCAGTGCAAGTAAGGGGGCAGGTGTTGAAGCGCTGCTTGATGCGAAAATTATTGGGTTAGCACAGACCTGCTGGCGTGCGCACTTCACTTCTACTGAACGGCTTCATCTCTGAACCTGTTTACAATCTCGGTCGCTTCGGTCTGATGTGATCGCAAGGCTTCAACACAGGCCGGATCAAGCTTGCCTGCTTCGACCATTCGCTCCAACTCAACCAGAGCGTCGGCAACCGGCCAGGGAGTTTTATACGGGCGCTGGCTGGTTAGAGCGTCAAAAATATCTGCCACGGTGATGATGCGGGCTTCAATGGGTATGTCGCCGTCTTTAAGACCGTTGGGGTAGCCGCTGCCATCAAGAAGTTCATGGTGACAGGCGACGATATTAAGCATCACTTGTGCGTCTGCCAGGTGTGCCACCTGATAATCCTGCAACACCTTCTGAATAATCTGTACGCCCTTGTTGACGTGCTCTTGCATGATCAGGCGCTCTTGAGCATTCAGGCGTGCGGGTTTGAGCAGGATTTTGTCGGGAATGCCGATCTTGCCAATATCGTGTAAAGAGGCGAACAGATGGATATGCTCGATCTTTTCATCACTGAGTCCAAACTCTTTTGCAACGCCCTTGGCAATTAATCGGGCGAACTGAGCCATGCGTGTCAGGTGTTTCCCTGTTTCGAAGTCTCGAAGATCCGCAAAATCACGTGCGGCCTGCGCGGTGGCCAGTAAAGCATTAACGGCTGTGATTTCGGCAGCGATGGTCAGGTTGATTGAATGGCAGAACATGAGCAAGTCACGCTGCACGGCATCTGTAAAGACACCTGCCTGGTTACTGTCGATAAAGATAAAGCCAAGAAAGCGCTGGCCATTGAACATGGGGAGGGTAAACGACGAACGGTACCCTTGTTCTATCAGCCAGTCTGAATGGGCGTTTCCTAGCTGAATATCCTGGCGGATTTCATCAATGACACGGCAGGTTTTGTGTTGTGACATTTCCAGCAGGGAATGGCTTTCTGCCAGGGGGTACTCATAGTTTACGATGGCATGTCCCTGATGAGTGCTGTTAATAAAGGTCTTCAGCAGGTCTGTCTCAGGGTCATAGAGTGCACAGGCTATCCGTGCGATGCCAGACACTCGCTCCAAAATGGTATCGTGAAGTTGCTCCAGTTGTTCAGTCAGCGATTGCACGTTGCTGAATAGGGGTATGCCATTAAATGTGAGCATCTAAGCCCTCAATTATTCATCCATGGTGTGGGTGGTGTTTAGCGCTGTCGATTCCATGTCAGCACACCGAAGTAGTCCTGTATTCTGGCCTAAATCAGTACAGACGTGAATCCTGAGTTGTTATACGTAAAAGCCCGGCTGGGTGGCCGGGCTTTTAATATGCGCACTAAACCAGCAATGTTAACGCAGCAAGAGCAACGGAACAGGGCTGTTGTGGAGCATCCAGTTCGTCATGCTACCAACCAGCATCTGGCGGATACGGGAATGGCCCCAGGCCCCCATCACCATTAGCTCAATATCGTTTTCCTTGATGTAACTCAGAAGGGCCGGACGGACTTCGTCCTGCTCCAGCGTGGCGGTGGTTACATCAAAACCATTACCCAGCAGCATCTTTTCAGCATTAGCGAGCTGTTCTCGCTGGCGCTCCACGCGTTTGCCAGCCATCACCAGATGGCAGGGCACGCCTTTCAGCAGCGGGCTTTGAGCGACCATGTTCAGTGCTTTATTGGCTGTTGCGCTGCCATCGTAGGCCATCAGGAAGCGTTTGGGCGCAGTGAATCCATCCAGAGCAACCAGGATAGGTTGCTGAAGGGTGCGAGTTACGTTTTCCAAGTGGCTGCCAACGGCTTTGCTGGCTTGTGAGTGGGCTTCACCGGTACGGCCCATGATCAACAACCGGATGTCGGCTTGCGCGTCCTGCAGGCTGTCGACAAGGTTGTCATGGCGTTGAAGTCGGTCAATCTGCTCTGAGGCAACACCCTGTGCTTCGATCTGTTTCTGCGCTTCCTGCAGCATGAAGCGCCCCTGCTCCAGCATCAGGCGGCTGCGCTGGTTATCCAGTTCAGCCAGCTCTTCCAACAGGTGCTCACGGGTGCCCAGACCGATATTGCCACTCATGTCAGCTTCGCTGGGGTAATCGGCTTTTTCGAGCACATGCAGCAGTTGCAGAGGGGCTCCTAGCTGCAGCTGTGCCCAGGCAGCCGCATCACAGACGGACAATGCGGCGGGAGATCCATCAATACAGGCGACGATTTTGCTCATCTTGGTGCGCTCCTTAATGACCAGCCATAATCTTGTCGACCTGTTCCGGCTTGTCGTGAACAGCCAGTTTGTCGACGATGGTACGACTGGCTTCATTCAAACCGATAACTTCAACCTCAAAGCCTTCGCGGCGGAACTTGATGACCACCTTATCCAGTGCGGATACCGCGCTGATATCCCAGAAGTGAGCTTGGCTCAGGTCAATCACGACCTTATCAAGCACTTCCTTGAAATCAAAGGCAGCATTGAATTTTTCGCAGGAGGCGAAGAATACCTGACCAGATACTCGATAGGTGCGCGTTTCGCTGGCGCTGTCTTTTTCACTGCTGATGCGCATGTACTGGCCCACCTTGTTGGCAAAGAACAGAGCCGCCAGTAGCACACCGACGAATACGCCCAGTGCCAGGTTGTGGGTCATCACAACAACGGCCACGGTGGCAATCATGACGATATTGGTGGACAGCGGGTGTTTGCGCAGGTCACGGATGGATTCCCATGAGAAGGTACCGATAGACACCATGATCATCACGGCCACCAGTGCTGCCATTGGAATCTGGCTGATCCACTCATCCAGGAATACCACCAGAATGATCAGGAACAGACCGGCGACAAAGGTAGACAGACGGCCACGACCACCGGACTTCACGTTGATCACGGACTGGCCGATCATGGCGCAACCCGCCATGCCGCCCAACAGACCGGCACCGATGTTGGCGATACCCTGACCCTTGCACTCCTGATTACGGTTGCTGGTGGTATCGGTCAGCTCATCGACGATGGACGCTGTCATCATTGATTCCAGCAGGCCTACGACCGCCAGACCCAGTGAATAGGGCAGAATGATCATCAGGGTTTCCAGGTTCAGCGGGACATCCGGCCAGAGGAAAATCGGCAGTGTATCCGGCAGCTCGCCCATATCGCCCACGGTACGGATATCAAGTCCCAGCAGCATGGAAACAATGGTCATACTGATAATGCAGACCAGAGGTGATGGGAGGCTCTTGCCGACTACCGGCACATACGGGAACAGGTAAATGATACCCAGGCCCGCAGCGGTCATGGCGTAAACATGCCAGGTGACATTGGTAAGCTCCGGTAACTGCGCCATGAAGATCAAAATGGCCAGCGCGTTAACAAAGCCGGTAACGACCGAGCGCGAGACAAAGCGCATCAGGTCACCCAATCTCAGGAACCCGGCAAGGATCTGAAATACACCCGTCAGCAAGGTTGCTGCCAGCAGATATTCCAATCCGTGCTCCTTGACCAGCGTGACCATCAACAGCGCCATCGCGCCGGTAGCAGCGGAGATCATACCTGGGCGGCCACCGACAAAAGCGATGATCACGGCGATACAAAAGGATGCGTACAGACCCACTTTAGGATCTACACCCGCAATAATGGAGAAGGCGATTGCTTCGGGGATCAGGGCCAGGGCGACCACCGTACCGGACAACAAGTCGTTGCGGACGTTGGAGAACCACTCCTGTTTCATTCGTTGCAGCATCTACAGTCTCTTGCTTGAGTTGTACGTTGTTCGGAGGCTGCTCGCACGCGGCGGAGCCGGAAAGAGCTTAAGGCTGTTCCATGACACACTGGCATGTACAGCGAGAGCTAGCGGCAGAAGCTACGGTGGGCTTCTGGAGCGATAAAGGCGCAGAAGTATACAGAAAAGGGGCTATTCATGCAGCTTGAAACCCACCTGTAACAGGATTGAAATTGAATATATGGAAATTCACATATATGATTTTTCATATGTATTGATGAGAGGAATGTCATGACGCCATTGGAATTGTTCAAGGCGTTGTCGGATGAAACGCGGTTGCTCAGCACCTTTTTGATTCTGCGTGAGGGTGAGCTCTGTGTATGTGAACTGACAACTGCATTACAGGAATCTCAGCCAAAGGTGTCCCGTCATCTGGCTCAGTTGCGTGCCCTTGGGCTCCTGGCCGATCGTCGTCAAGGGCAATGGGTTTTTTACAGGTTGCACCCGGACTTGCCAGAATGGGTCAAGGACCTGGTTGAGCGCGCCGCAAGCCATGCCGGATCAAAACTGAATGCCTCGTATCAAAGGCTTGAAACAATGGAATCGCGACCATCAGCCGGTAGTGATGTGTGTGGCAGTGCCTGCTGACGTGTAGAGAGGGGTTGCTATGGGAGTTTTCGAACGTTATCTGACCCTCTGGGTTGGTCTGTGCATTCTTGCAGGGGTGCTGTTGGGAAATTTAGTGCCTGCTGCATTTTCGAGCATTGCGCGGCTGGAAGTTGCTCATGTGAACCTGGTCGTCGCTGTCTTTATCTGGGTGATGATCTACCCGATGATGGTGCAGATCGATTTCAGGGCTATCAAGGATGTGGGACGCAAACCCAAAGGTTTGATGCTTACATTGGTCATCAACTGGCTGATTAAGCCTTTCAGCATGGCAGCCCTGGGTTGGCTGTTTTTCCGTGTGCTGTTTGCAGATTGGGTTGATCCTCAGAGTGCTGGTGAATATATCGCTGGCATGATTCTGCTGGGGGTAGCGCCCTGTACAGCGATGGTGTTTGTCTGGAGTCAGCTCACCAAAGGTGATCCTAACTACACTCTGGTACAGGTATCGGTGAATGACATCATCATGGTGTTTGCTTTTGCCCCCATCGCTGCATTTCTACTGGGCGTCAGTGACATCCATGTGCCCTGGGAGACACTTGTCTTGTCCGTGGTACTTTATGTGGTGCTGCCGTTGGTTGCCGGAGCCCTGACTCGACGCCATTTGGAGCGTCAGGACGAGGGTGAGCGCCTCGCTGTTTTTCTGCACCGGCTGAAGCCCTGGTCAATCCTGGGGCTACTGGCAACGGTGGTGCTGTTGTTCGGGTTTCAGGCGCAAACAATCATTGCCCAGCCCCAAACGATCGGCCTGATCGCAATTCCTTTGCTGATTCAAACCTATGGCATTTTCTTCATCGCCTATGCAGCGGCCTATTGGCTGCGATTACCGCATAACGTGGCGGCACCGGCCTGCATGATCGGGACATCCAACTTCTTTGAGTTGGCTGTCGCTGTAGCGATCTCGCTATTTGGTTTGCATTCGGGGGCTGCGCTGGCAACGGTGGTTGGTGTGCTTGTTGAAGTGCCGGTAATGCTGTCGCTGGTCGCGCTGGCAAACCGAACCCGGCATTGGTTCGGAGACAATCATGTTTGAAGTCTTCACACGCCTGGCGGACTGGCTGGTTTATCAGCTCCTGGGACTGTCGCCGGATACAAAACTCGGCGATGCACTGCACTTCTTTGTTGAAGATGTGAGCAAGATTTATGCCCTGCTGGTGGTGATGATCTATGTGATCGCACTGCTGCGTGCCTCGTTGAATGTTGAGCGGGTGCGTGACTTTCTCGCAGGTCGTCACCGCGGGGTTGGGTATGTACTCGGCTCGGGATTTGGTGCCATTACACCGTTCTGTTCCTGCTCCAGCATTCCGGTTTTTCTTGGTTTTACATCTGCCGGTATTCCGGTGGGCATCACCATGGCATTCCTGCTGACCTCTCCGCTGATTAACGAAGTGGCCGTTTTGCTGTTGATGAGCCTGCTGGGCTGGAAGTTCACTCTGCTTTACGTGGTGGTGGGCATGGCGGTCGGTATTCTGGGTGGTGTTTTTCTGGATCAGATCAGGGCCGAGCGCTGGCTGCAGTCCTTTGCCCGGAAGGCGCTGGAAAGAGGACGTCAGCAACAGGTGGCGCAAAGCGGTCCGGCGGAAAAGCTGTCAATGACTGAACGGCATCAGTTTGCCAAGGATGAAACCCTGGAGATCTTCGGCCGTGTCTGGAAGTGGGTCATTATCGGTGTCGGTCTGGGGGCCGCTCTGCACGGGTTTGTGCCTGATGGCTGGATCGAAGCCCATCTGGGCGAGGGTCAGTGGTGGTCGGTCCCGGCAGCAGTGGCTCTGGGCATACCCCTGTACTCCAACGCAACCGGGGTAATTCCGGTGATGGAAAGTCTGATTGTGAACGGGCTGCCCATTGGTACAACGCTGGCGTTCTGCATGAGTACGGTAGCGGCAAGTTTTCCCGAATTCATTTTGCTCAAGCAGGTAATGCAGTGGCGTTTGCTGGCAATACTCTTTGCCGTCCTTTTGTCTGCATTCACGCTTGTGGGATGGATTTTCAATTGGCTGACACCTTTCATCTAGGTCTCAGTAATCGCGAGGATTGGATATGAAACAGATCAAAGTGTTGGGCAGCGGTTGCAGTAAATGTATTAAAACCGCCGAGATCATTTCCAAGGTGGCAGCGGAGTTGGGGGCTGATGTAAATGTATCCAAAGAGACTGAGGCGGAAACCATCATGGGCTATGGCGTGATGAGTACGCCAGCGGTGGTGATTGATGAGCAGGTTGTTCATAGCGGCAGCATCCCCAGTCAGGATGCGATTCGCGGCTGGCTGAGTTAACCCGGGGCCAGACTGTGCGAGCCAGTGGCTGATCCAGAGTAGTTCTATCAAGACGAGTGTGTATATGGCCAAAATCAAAGTAGGTATTAACGGATTCGGGCGCATGGGGCGCCTGACCATGCGGGCAATTTTCGACCAGCCAGACGTTGAAGTCGTGCAGATCAATGATCCTGCGGGTGATGCCGCGACGCTGGCACATCTTATGAACTTTGATTCCGTGCATGGTCGTTGGGCACATGAGGCTGTTGCCGAAGCTGACAGCATGCTGGTTCAGGGGCAGCGGATTGTGGTCACCGGTAATAAGGTGATCAGCGAAACTGACTGGTCAGCGTGTGATTTGGTGATTGAAGCCTCTGGCAAGATGAAGACTAAAGCGGTGCTTCAGGCCTATCTGGATCAGGGTGTGAAGCGTGTGGTTGTTACGGCACCTGTGAAGGAAGAGGGTGTGCTGAATATTGTCATGGGCGTAAACGACGACCTGTACGACCCGGAACACTATCCGATCGTAACGGCGGCATCCTGCACGACCAACTGTCTGGCGCCGGTGGTTAAAGTGATCCATGAGCAGTTGGGCATCAAACACGGCTCCATGACGACGATTCACGATATCACCAACACTCAGACCATCCTGGATGCGCCGCACAAGGATCTGCGTCGTGCCCGTGCCTGTGGCATGAGCCTGATTCCGACGACCACTGGTTCGGCAACCGCCATCACCCATATTTTTCCGGAATTGAAAGGCAAGCTGAACGGTCACGCCATTCGTGTACCTCTGGCCAATGCGTCCATCACAGATTGTGTATTCGAAGTAGCGCGTGAAACCTCTGAGGAGGAGGTGAATGCGTTGCTGAAACAGGCTGCCGAGGGCGAATTGGCGGGTGTGCTGGGATTTGAAGAGCGCCCGCTAGTGTCGATTGATTACCGCACAGACCCGCGCTCCAGTGTGGTCGATGCGCTGTCGACCATGGTTGTGAACGGGACTCAGGTGAAACTCTACCTCTGGTATGACAATGAGTGGGGCTACGCCAACCGTACGGCGGAACTGGCGCTTAAAGTCGGGCGTATGGACCTGGTTTAAGTAGGCAGGGTTTGAGCACGAGAACAGAGAATGATTAGCCAGCTTTCCCCTGCTATTCGCCAGTACCTGGTTGTAACCGGCAATTACTGGGCGTTTACCCTGACCGACGGTGCCTTGCGCATGCTGGTGGTCCTGCATTTCCACGGGCTTGGGTACTCGCCATTGGAAATTGCACTGTTGTTTTTGTTCTATGAAATCTTCGGCGTGATTACCAATCTGGTCGGCGGCTGGCTGGGTGCTCATCTGGGGCTCAATCGCACCATGAATATAGGTCTGGGAATGCAGGTAGTGGCGCTGGCAATGTTGCTGGTACCGGCTGCCTGGCTGACAGTGCCCTGGGTGATGGCGGCGCAGGCGTTGTCCGGCGTCGCCAAAGACCTGAACAAGATGAGTGCAAAAAGCTCCATCAAGTTGTTGGTGCCGGGGGAGGCTCAGGGAACTCTCTACAAGTGGGTTGCGATCCTGACAGGATCTAAGAATGCACTGAAGGGCGCAGGTTTCTTTCTGGGTGGTGCCTTGCTGATGTGGCTGGGGTTTGCCGGTGCAGTCGCTGCAATGGCGGTGGCACTGGCGCTGGTCTGGCTGTTGAGTCTGGTGTTGCTGAAAAAGGATCTGGGCAAGGCCAAAAACAAGCCCAAGTTTCGCGATATTTTCTCCAAAAGTCGCGCTATCAATATTCTCTCGGCAGCCAGGATGTTTCTCTTTGGTGCCCGAGATGTTTGGTTTGTGGTGGCGCTACCGGTATTCCTGTCACAAACCCTGGGCTGGAATCACAGCCAGACAGGAGGCTTTCTTGCGCTCTGGGTGATCGGTTATGGCCTGGTCCAGGCGCTGGCGCCGCGTATTACGGGTAAGGCATCCGGCCGAGTTCCGGATGGTCGCGCAGCCACCGGCTGGGCAGCATTGCTGACTCTGCTGCCGGTGGCAATTGCGTTGGGGCTGATGTGGGAGTTTGATCCCGCCTGGACGTTGATCGGAGGCCTGTTTGCCTTTGGTGCTGTGTTTGCGGTCAATTCATCACTGCACAGTTATTTGATTGTCAGTTACGCCGGTCAGGATGGCGTGTCTTTGGATGTAGGCTTTTACTATATGGCCAATGCCATGGGGCGTCTGATCGGCACTCTGCTATCGGGCTGGGTGTTTCAACTGGCGGGTCAGGGAAGTGATGGCCTGGAAGCTTGTCTGTGGATTTCGGCCGCTATGCTGGCGTTGACAGTCGTCATTTCTTTGGGGCTGCCTGCAAGGAAATGCGGGGAAGTCTGAGCGTTGTCCGAGGTTTTTATATTTCCATATGCTATAAATAAGTTAATATTTATTCTTTTATGGAATCAAAATAACCCTGTATCTTAGGGCGTTTTCAACGGATATGGGTTAACGCTGTGGAGTGGCAAGGCTGGTTCGCGCTGAGTTTGATGGTGGCTGCATTGGCAGCTCTGATCCTGACAAGGACAGGGCCCCATATCGTCATGATGGCGGTGCTGGCACTCCTCAGCATCAGTGGTGTGCTGACACCCAGTGAAGCCCTGGCCGGCTTTGCCAACTCGGGCCTTGTGACCGTTGCCTGCATGTTCGTAATTGCTGCCGGTATCCATTCCTCTGGCGGTGTCGATATGCTGGTGAACAAGGTGCTGGGCCGCCCGGAAGGGGTGCGCGGCGCCTTGGGACGTATCTTTGCGCCTGTCGTTCTGCTCAGTGGTTTTCTGAACAATACTCCCGTTGTGGCCACGATGATCCCGGCCATTCATGCCTGGTCGCGCAAAATCAATGTACCGGCCTCCAAGTTGATGATCCCGCTAAGTTACAGTGCCATTCTGGGCGGGACACTCACGCTGATCGGTACCAGCACCAATCTGGTGGTGAATGGCCAGTATCAGGAACTGACCGGCGGGGAAGGATTCTCTCTATTCTCAATAACGGCAGTTGCCCTGCCCGTTGTGATTGTCGGTGTGTTGTTTATCTGGGCCGTGTTTCCGCGTTTGCTGCCGGATCGCAGTGACAAGCGCGCGTTTGGCAATCTACGTGAATTTACCCTTGAAGTTGCTGTTGCTTCCGATGGCCCACTGGTTGGCCAGACGGTAGAGCAGGCAGGTCTGCGTAGCCTGGATCGTGTGTACCTGGTGGAGATTGACCGTCGCGGCAATATCGTTACGGCGGTTTCATCCGAGGAGAAATTGCAGGGAGGCGACCGTCTGGTTTTTGCCGGTGATACCGAAGCGATCTCGGATCTTCTGCGTATCAATGGTGTGGTGCCCTCACCGGAAAATGGTCATTCCGATACGCTGAATCAGGACCGTGCCGAACGCTGCCTGGTGGAAGCGGTTGTGTCGCCTCACTGCGATGCGGTGGGACATGCCATCCGTGATGCGCGCTTCCGTGACCGCTACGGTGCAGTCGTACTGGCGGTTGCACGCAGTGGTGAGCGTGTGCAGGGCAACCTGGGCAGTATCAAGCTGGAAGCTGGTGACACCCTGTTGCTCGAAGCCCGTCCTGCGTTTGTCAGCCGTCAGAAGTACAACAAGGACTTCCTGCTGATCAATGATCTCGATAAAACTCAGCCGCGCCATGAGCGTGCCTGGCTGGCCTGGGGCATTCTGGCTGCGCTGGTTCTGGCAGCAGGCACAGGCCTGACCAGCATGCTCAATGCGGCCCTGATCGGTGCCGGTTTAATGGTGATGACAGGCTGCTGCAGCGTAATGCAGGCAGAAAAGAGCCTGGATCTGACTGTGATTCTGACCATTGCTGCTTCTTTTGCTTTGGGTGCTGCTCTACAAAAGACAGGTGTCGCAACCTGGCTGGCCGGTGGAATTGTCGAATTAAGTAGCGGTACGCCCTGGCTATTGCTCATTTTGACTTATCTGGCGGTATCGATTCTGACCGAAATCATTACCAACAATGCCGCTGCCGTACTGATGTTGCCGATTGTGTTGGAAATTACCGAGAAGGCGCAGCTGAGCCATGAGCCGTTTATTTTTGCGATCATGATTGCTGCATCGGCCAGTTTTGCCACTCCTTTGGGGTATCAGACCAACCTGATGGTCTACGGCCCAGGTGGTTACCGCTTCACTGACTTCCTGAAGGTGGGGGTGCCGATGAATCTACTGGTGGGGGTTGTGACGTTGACCACCCTGTTGCTGGGTTGGCCGCTAAGCCAGTAACCGAGGCTGAGCCCCGGTACTGACAGTGTTTGGAGCGGGGATCAGGTGAACAGAATGACAGAGGTAAGGCCGACACCACCCAGAACCAGGGTGTACGGCAGCGCCATGATCACCATGCGACCGTAGGACAGGCGAACCAGCGGCGCGATAGCCGAGGTCAGCAGGAACAGGAATGCGGCCTGGCCGTTTGGTGTTGCAACGCTGGGCAGGTTGGTGCCTGTGTTAATGGCAATTGCCAGCTGATCAAAGTGGGCGCGGGTAATTTCACCGGCATCCAGTGCCTGCTTCACTTCACTGATATACACCGTCGCGACAAATACGTTATCCGAAATCATCGACAACACACCGTTAGCCAGGAAGAACATGCCAGGCTGTTGCTCAGGCGGTAATGACAGTACCCAATGAATGATGGGGCTGAACAGGTGCTGCTCATGAATGACGGCAACAATCGCGAAGAACACGACCAGCAGGGCGGTAAACGGCAGCGCTTCCTCGAATGCCTTGCCAATCTGGTGTTCGTCGGTCACACCGTTAAATGAAGTGATCAGGATAATCACCAACAGGCCGATCAGGCCTACTTCCGCTACGTGGAAGGCCAGGCCCAGCACCAGAACCACGGCTGCAATCGCCTGAATGATCAGGGCGGATTTTTGTGCAGGCGTACGCTTGGCACGTTCGGCTTCAGCAAACTCTTTCAGTACATGCAGCACAGGGCGCGGCAACTTGGCGCCGTAACCGAACAGCTGCAGCTTCTCCAGCAGCACGCAGGTAAACAGGCCTGCTGCCAACACCGGCATGGATACTGGTGCCATCAGCATGAAAAATTCAGCAAAGTTCCAGCCCGCTGTTTTGGCGATCAGCAGGTTCTGAGGCTCACCTACCAGCGTACAAACACCACCCAGGGCGGTACCCACAGCGCTGTGCATCAAGAGGCTGCGCAGAAAGGCGCGGAAGCCTTCCAGGTCGTCACGGTGTAGATCGACCACTTCGTGGTCGGTTACGTGGTTATGCTCCTTGTGCTGGTGTCCTTTGCCGGAGGCAACCTTGTGGTATACCGAATAGAAGCCAACGGTTACGCTGATAATCACGGCAGTGACTGTCAGTGCGTCCAGGAACGCGGACAGCAGTGCTGCGGTCATACTGAACAGCAGTGCCAGCAGGTACTTGGAGCGGACGTTCAGCAGGATGTTAGTGAAGGTCACCAGCAGGAGGCTCTTCATGAAATAGATACCTGCCACCATGAACATCAGCAACAGAATAACCGGCAGGTTGGCTTCCACCTCATGGTATAGCGATTCGGGGCTGGTCATGCCCAGTAGGAGTGCTTCTATGGCCAGCAAACCACCTGGAAGAAGCGGGTAACATTTAAGTGCCATGGCAAGTGTGAAAATGAATTCACCGATCAGCAGCCACCCCGTGGCTTGAGGTCCCAGGATCCAGAGAGCAAAGGGGTTTATGAGAAGGAACAAGAGAATTGTCTGCTTGTACCACCCAGGGGCGTTGCCCAGGAAGTTGTGCGCGAAGGCACCGAGTTGTGTTGTTGGCATTATAAAGTCTCGGTTTGACCGACGGAGCGGCCGGGTTAAACAAAACCGGTCTCCATGATTGCTGCGACCACGCAGGGAGCGACCACCGGAAAGAATTTCCGGTTACAGGCAGTTGGGAGGCGTTGAGCTGGAGGCTTTCCAGAACCGAGAGAGGTAAGGTAAAGCGGTGAAACAGGCTCGGTCAGAAAGCGTGCGCCGATCAACCTGCAGCCCGTAATGGAACGGGCGTAACTCTAGCATATACTTGTACGGGTATTCCATTATTCCACATTGAACCTAGGTATGAGTGCCGGGGGCTAATGGTACTGCTGCTTTGGGGTGGTTAGACGTTCGTCGAGTCTGGGTAAGCGCGTTATATAATCCGCCCGGTTTGAAGAGCGGCTTCAGGTCGACCCCGCCGCTGAACTGCTCCATAATCCTTAACGTGAATTAGACACAGGGAACCTGCAAGAATGACATTTCAAATTGAGTACTGGCACTGGGTTGTGTTTGGCATGTTGTTGATGCTGGCCGAGATCGTGGTGCCCAGCTTCACAATATTCTGGTTTGGTCTGGGTGCACTGGTGCTGGCCGGTTTCCTGGCCATTATGCCGGACATGAGCCTGAGCGTGCAGATGGTCGCCTGGGCGTTGGTGTCCTGTGCGTTTGCCTTGGCCTGGTTCAAGTTCCTGCGTCCGCGCATGGTGGATAAAACCAAGGCGGGTGTTGCCCGTGAAGCGGTTATGGGGGAGACGGGACAGGTCATACTGGCGCCTCAGTCGCCACGTCGCGGGCAGGTGCGCTTTTCAACCCCTGTGTTGGGGGCGGATGAGTGGGAGTTTATCTGTGAAGACGAGGTTGCGTTAGGCGACCGAGTGATGATTGTTGATATCTCCGGTAATACTTTAATTGTCAAAAAACGGGCCTAGGCTCACAGCTGTTAACTCTAACTGGAGGACAAGGAAATGGTTTCCATCGATGGATTGGTGATGGCGGGTGTATTTTTGGTACTGGTCATCGTTACCCTGTTTTTGGGTGTTCGTACCGTGCCGCAGGGCAGCAAACATGTCGTACAGCGACTGGGTAAGTATCACAAGACGCTGGGGCCGGGTCTTAATGTAATTATTCCCTATATCGATACGGTTGCTTACAAGGTGACTACCAAGGATATCGTGCTCGATATTCCTTCCCAGGAAGTCATCACGCTGGATAACGCGGTGATCATCGCCAATGCAGTGGCGTACATCAATATCGTTTCCCCTGAGAAGGCGGTGTACGGGGTAGAAGACTACAACATCGCTATTCAGAACCTGGTTCAAACTTCATTGCGTTCTATCGTGGGTGAAATGAAGCTGGATGAGGCGCTATCGAATCGTGATTCCATCAAGGCGAAGTTGAAGGGCGCTATCTCGGATGATATCGCAGACTGGGGTATTACCCTGAAAACGGTTGAGATCCAGGATATCAACCCGTCTCAGACCATGCAGATGGCGATGGAAGAGCAGGCTGCCGCTGAGCGTCAACGTCGTGCAACAGTAACCCGTGCTGATGGTGAAAAGGCAGCCGCAATTCTGCAGGCTGAAGGCCGTCTGGAAGCCTCTCGTCGTGATGCTGAAGCTAAGGTCGTATTGGCGGAAGCTTCTCAGTCAGCGATTGAAAAGGTGACCTCTGCAATTCAGGGTAATGAGCTTCCCGTGATGTATCTGCTGGGCGATAAATATGTGGAATCCATCAAGGAGATGGCGCAGGGCGAAAACTCCAAAGTCGTACTGCTGCCGGGCGATATTCCGGCAGCTGTACGCAGCATTATGGGTGGCTTTACCAAGTAATCATATGCTGTAGGTCGGTTCGGCAAGCTCGATTTGCTGCAGGTATAATGCGTGCAGCCCTGCCGCTGGCAGGGGCTTGCTGAACAGGTAGCCCTGGTACTGGTGGCAGCCAAACTCTGCCAGCAGTGCCAGTTGCTCCGATGTCTCCACACCTTCTGCAGTCACTTTAAGATTCAGGTTTTCGGCCATTGAAATAATGGTGCGGCAGATAACGGCGTCATCCTTGTCGACCGATATTTCGCGAACGAAAGACTGATCTATCTTCAATTTGTCCAACGGGAATCGCTTGAGATAGCTCAGGCTGGAGTAGCCCGTGCCAAAATCGTCAATACTCAGGTGTACACCCATCTGATCAAGGGTCTGCAACAGATCGGTGGTTTGATCAACGTGCTTCATCAGGATGCTTTCAGTAAGCTCAAGCTCCAGCTGATCAGCTTCCAGTCCAAAGCGGTCCAGGCAATCTGCCACGTGTTCGCAAAAATCCGGATCGTCCAGTTGTAATGCAGAAAGGTTTACGGATACGCGCAGCTTGATGCCGTCCTGTTGCCATTGGTGCATTTGAGCGCAAGCTTGCTCCAGCACCCAGTCGCCAATGTCGGCGATCAGTCCGCACTCTTCGGCCAGCGGGATAAATGCATCAGGGGAAACCATGCCGTGGTTGGGGCGGTTCCATCGGATCAGTGCTTCGGCACCATCGATTTGGCCGGTTTTAATATTGACCTGAGGCTGATAGTAAAGCTCAAACTCCTGCTGTTTTAGCGCGTGAAACAGGGCATTTTCCAGCTCAGCCCGTTCCAGTTGTTCCTGGTCCAGTTGATGGTTGTAGAAGTGGAAACGATTGCGGCCTTGCGCCTTGGCGCGGTACATGGCGATATCGGCATGCTGAATAAGGGTTTGCGGTGTTACGCCATCATCTGGAAATAGCGCAATGCCAGTGCTGCAGGAAATCCGCAGTTCGTGCAATCCAATATTTAAGGTGGGTTGCAGGGCGCTCTGCATGGCCGCGATGACAGTCTCTATCTCAAGGTGGGAGCTGATGTTGGGCAGCATGATCACAAATTCATCACCACCGATACGTGCCACCGTGCTGTCGTTACTGATGGCAAGTCGTAAGCGCTCTGCAATGCTCTTCAGGAGAATGTCGCCTTCATGGTGGCCCAAAGAGTCATTGATGTGCTTGAAGCGATCCAGGTCTAAAAACAGGACGGCCAGCTGTCTGCCTTGGCTCCCGCATAGATTGATCTGCTCTTCCAGTCGCTGTTCGAACAGATTGCGGTTGGGCAAGCCGGTGAGGCTGTCATGCTGAGCCAGGTGACGAATACGTTCCTCTGCGAGTATGCGCTCCTCAATCTCGCGATGAAGGTCTGTCACCACGCGTTCCAGGTCCCGGGTGCGCTCTTCGACGCGTTTTTCCAGAAGCTGATGAGCGGTCTCCAGGGCATGTTCATGTGCTTTACGTTCTGAGATGTCCATCATGATCCAGATGGAGCCCTTGCTAAGATCGTCAGGATCAACAGCCTTACTGCGGACGTCACACCAGATTTGGCTGCCATCCTTGCGGGTCAGCTCAATTTCCGAACGGAATGCGAGGCCTTTGGCGAGAAAGTCATCATAGTACCGACCGGCGGCTTCCCAGAGTTTCTTGTCCGGGTACCAGGTGCGACTGCTGACACCCTGCAGCTCATCGGGTGTATGGCCCAGCATTTCGGCAAAGCGTTTATTGCAACTGGTGACGCAACGATTCTGGATGAACACGATACCGACCATCGCATGATCCAGAATCAGCTGCTGACGTTGATTCAAGGTTTTGAATTCTTCAGCGGCCCGGCGTTGCTCGCTGATGTCTTCCACGATCCATATTGTGCCTTGTGATTCGTGCTCAGGGTCAACCATGGTTCCCGTCAGTCGGCACCAGAAAACGTCTCCATTGCAACGTTGCATGGGGAGTTCGGTCTGGTAGCGCTCACCACTGGCCAGCACAGGATAGGCGGCCCTGCCAAGTGCTTCGTAGCTGTGCTCATCGGTATAGAGGGCAGCACTGCGCATGCCGTACATCTGTTCGGCGGAGCTATAACCGTGAATAAAGGCGAAGTGCTGGTTACAGCGCTGAATGCGCCGATCAATGACATAGCAAATGCCGACGCCAGCATTATCCAAAATCGTTTGCTGCTCACTAAGCAAGCTCAGCAGCGGCTCAGCAGCAGGGGATATGAGGTCAGTTTTCAAAGCGTTGTTATCATTATTATGAATGTTCGTGCACAAGTTACTGAAGAACTTAAGTCTTCAGAGCAAGCCTAACATGCTTTATCAAGTTAAAGCATAGTAACGACATGAGACCTTGATGCAATATGAGGCTTAATCCTGGTGGTTTTCGGATGCACCCGAATGACTTAAGCGAAAGGAGTAGGGTATGAGGAAGAGTTACCGGCAACCCCCGCGAGCGACTCTCAAGGATGGTTGTCCAAGGCGTGTAGGGTTCGAGCTTGAATTCACCGGACTGACGTTTGCTCAGGCGTTGGCGGCCATTCGAAATGTGTTGCAAGGTGAAGAGCAAGTGCATTCACCGGTTGAAACGACAATAAAGACAGAGCAGGGGAGTTTTCAGCTGGAGCTGGATTGGGCCCTGCTTAAACAAGTGGCTAAGGAATACGCCCGGGATGAGGTGACGCCAGACTGGTTGGACGGACTTAGTCGCGCTGCTGCACTGGTGGTACCTGTGGAGCTGGTATGCCCACCTATTCCTCTGGATCAGCTTGATTCAGTTGACGACTTGGTTGAAGCCTTGCGTCATGCCGGAGCTCAGGGCACCGATGACTCGCTTGTTGCAGCCTTGGGGGTTCATATCAACGCAGAGATGCCTGACTTGGAGCCCGAAACCATCTTGTCATATTTACGGGCCTACAGCCTGTTGCAGTGGTGGCTGGTGGATGCCCATGACGTCAACCTGACACGCAAGATGTCACCATATGTGGACCTTTACCCCGAGGAATACATCGACCGGCTGTTGCGGCAGGAGGTTGATGATGAAGATGCTCTGTTCGAGTTGTATCTGACCTATAACGCCACTCGTAACAGGGCACTGGATTTGCTGCCTCTGCTGGCGTATCTCGATGAATCCAGAGTGCGAGAAGCGGTAGAGGATGACCGTATTCAGGCGCGCCCTGCGCTGCATTATCGCTTGCCAAATTGTGAAATTGAGCGTGATGGCTGGGACCTGGCAAGGGAGTGGAATACCTGGTGGGTGGTGGAGCAGTTGGCGGCGGATGACGAGGCCATCAAGCGCCTGACGGCGCGCTGGCAGGAAAGATCGCGCCCACTACTGGGGGTGAGTCGTTCGGATTGGGTAAAGGATATGGGTTTATGGTTGCGCGAACGAGGGTGGCTGTAACCGGCAACGGCCGGCGCTGGTCGCCATCCTGGTGGTGTACCCGACTGGCGCTATCATTGGTTGGTGCTGAAGCGGTGAGGGTTAGTGTGCGCCATCAGGTGCCGGAGCATTCAGTGGATGCGTTGATCATTGGTGGTGGTGATGACATCAGTCCTGAACATTATGGTGGTGATCTGGAAGCGCCCGTGAGAACGGACCCGGAACGAGACGACCTGGAGATGCGCTGGATTGGCTATGCGCTGGAATCGGGTTTGCCGATGCTGGGGATCTGCCGGGGTGCTCAGCTGATTAATGTGATGTTGGGTGGTCAGTTGCACCAGGATCTTCGCGAGTTGCGAAAGCGTACCTACAACCGCCCCGGGTTACTCCCGACCAAGCAGGTGCAGCTGGAATCTCCCAGTCGTATGGCCTGTATCTGCAAGAAGGACCGTCTTCGAGTCAATAGCCTGCATCATCAGGCGGTCCGTTCGGCAGGGCGGGGGCTTCGAATCGTCGGTCGTGACCTGGATCAGATCGTACAAGGCTTTGAGTCTGAACAGGCTGACATCTTGGGGGTGCAGTGGCACCCGGAATATCTATGGTATATGCCATCGCATCTGCGGCTGTTTCGCTGGCTTGTAAAAGCCGCGCAGAAATAAGGATGATTTAAAACGAAATAGCCCCGTCAATTGACGGGGCTATTTCGTTTTAAATCTATGGTGGTAGGAGGTGGATTGTTCCCCTTCGGGCCGTTGCGTCTTCGTCGCAACGTCGTCTCGCCACTTTTTAAGTGGCTCGGCTCGAACCACCTTCGGTGCTTCTCATCCACTGCCAGCTTGTGTGCACAAAAAAGCCCCGGCGTTAACCGAGGCTCTCTTGCTTAGATCTTGGTGGTGGGAGGTGGATTCGAACCACCGAAGCTTGCGCGTCAGATTTACAGTCTGATCCCTTTGGCCACTCGGGAACCCCACCAGAGGAAGCGCATTCTAGTGACCGAAGAGCAGAATGTAAAGGCTTCATTAAGGGAAATTTTAAGGCTTTTTACTATGCTTGGATTTCATTGTTCTAAAGCAAGTCATGAAAAAAAATCTTCTTAAAAATGCCATGGAAAAAGCTGCGCTAAGGCCGCATAATCCGCGCCTTTCGACGTTAGGGGCTGGTCCGGCTACACGTGATAGGCCGATAAATCAATATTGAAATCCCTGCGTCAGAATCTATATTTAGTGCCCTGTAGGCGGTGCTGTACTACATCTTGTGTTTCGACTCTGAAACTGACCGGTTCGGGTGTTTGCTGTTTTTGCGCCCCGTTGCTTGTGGTTCTCTGACATGGATGTGGTTGGGCTGTCGCAGGGGTGATGCCTCGGTGAGGTATTAGTGTTAGCAATATTTGAACTGGAAGAGCGTGCAGAATGCAGCAAGATCTGATGGTTACCAAACGCGATGGTCGGCGTGAACTGATCGACCTTGAGAAGATCCATCGTGTCATTATCTGGGCCGCGGAAGGGCTCGAAAATGTGTCGGTATCCCAGGTCGAATTAAGTGCCCATCTGCAGTTCTACGATGGCATCAAAACCTCTGACATCCACGAGACACTGATCAAGTCAGCCGCTGACCTGATCTCAGAAGACGCGCCTGATTACCAGTATCTGGCAGCGCGCCTGGCTGTGTTCCATCTGCGCAAGCGCGCATTCAATGACTATGAGCCTCCTCATCTCTATGACCATGTCGTGAGCATGGTTGAGCAGAAACGCTACGATCAGCATCTGCTGAGCGACTACACGCGTGAAGAGCTGGATGAGCTGAACAGCTATCTGGACCACAGTCGTGACATGAATTTCAGTTACGCGGCCGTTAAGCAGCTGGAAGGCAAGTACCTGGTACAGAACCGTGTAACCGGTGCCATCTACGAGAGCCCGCAGCAGCTGTACATACTGGTTGCAGCGTGCCTGTTTGCCAATTATCCGCGTGAAACTCGCCTGGACTACGTGAAGCGTTTCTATGACGCCACGTCTCTGTTCAAGCTGTCACTGCCGACGCCGATCATGGCGGGTGTACGTACTCCGACTCGTCAGTTCAGCTCCTGCGTACTGATTGAAACCGGCGATAGCCTGGATTCCATCAATGCTACCGCTGCTGCGATTGTTAAATACGTGTCCCAGCGCGCCGGTATCGGCATTAATGCGGGCGGGATTCGTGCTATCGGTAGCCCGATCCGTAACGGTGAAGCCTTCCACACGGGTTGTATTCCGTTCTACAAACACTTCCAGACAGCGGTTAAATCCTGCTCTCAGGGTGGTGTGCGTGGTGGTGCTGCGACATTGTTCTACCCGCTGTGGCACCTTGAGGTTGAATCTCTGCTGGTGCTGAAAAACAACCGTGGTGTAGAAGAGAACCGCGTACGTCACATCGACTATGGCGTCCAGCTCAACAAGCTGATGTATCAGCGCCTGATTAAAGGTGAAAGCATCACGCTGTTCAGCCCGCACGAAGTGCCGGGTCTTTACGATGCCTTTTTCGCCGATCAGGATGAATTCGAGCGTCTGTACCTGAAGTACGAACAGGACGAAAGCATTCGCAAGAAGAGCATCAAGGCCGTTGAACTGTTTGGTCTGATGATGTCTGAGCGCGCTTCAACCGGTCGTATCTACATTCAGAACGTCGACCACTGCAACACGCACAGTCCGTTCGATCCGCAGGTAGCGCCGGTTAAGCAGTCCAACCTCTGTCTGGAGATTGCGCTGCCGACCAAGCCGTTGAATGATGTAAACGATCCTGAAGGTGAGATTGCACTTTGTACGCTGTCTGCCTTCAACCTGGGTGCACTGGAAAATCTTGACGAACTGGAAGATCTTTCTGACCTGATCGTACGTGCATTGGATAGCCTGCTGGACTATCAGGATTACCCGATCCCGGCTGCGCGTAATGCCACCATGTCGCGTCGTACTCTGGGTGTGGGTGTGACCAACTTTGCCTACTACCTGGCCAAGAACGGTGTGCGTTATTCCGATGGCAGTGCCAATGGTCTGGTACATCGTACCTTTGAAGCGATTCAGTACTACTTGCTGAAAGCGTCCAACCAGTTGGCGAAAGAGTTTGGTGCGTGTCCGAAGTTCAATGAAACTACGTACGCCAAGGGGCTGCTGCCGACTGACACCTACAAGCGCGATGTGGACAGCTACTGCGAAGAGCCGCTGCACTACTTCTGGGAAACGCTGCGTGAAGACATTCGCGAATTCGGCCTGCGCAACAGCACCTTGACTGCGCTGATGCCGTGCGAAACCTCTTCTCAGATTACCAACTCTACGAATGGTATTGAGCCGCCGCGTGGCTTTGTCTCTGTGAAGGCAAGCAAGGACGGTATCATGAAGCAGGTGGTGCCGGAGTACCTGGAGCTCAAGGATAAGTATGAGCTGCTGTGGGATATTCCGAACAATACCGGTTACATGCAGCTGGTTGGCATCATGCAGAAGTTTGTCGATCAGTCGATCTCTGCTAACACCAACTACGATCCGACGCGTTTTACCGGTGAAAAAGTACCGATGAAACAGCTGCTCCAGGATCTGTTGACGGCGTATAAGTATGGTGTGAAGACGCTGTACTACCATAACACCCGTGATGGTGCCGGCGCGTCCGAAAAGGCCGATGACGGCTGTGAAGGCGGCGCCTGCAAGCTGTAACACCGAACACCCCAAGCCAATCGCTTTCACCCCCGGACGCTAGTCCGGGGTCGCACTGTTTTTTCAGGACCAGGCATTAATGTCATATTCTACTTTCAGCCCCAGCAATCACGATGCCACACTTGAGCCGATGTTTTTTGGCCGTCCCGTTAACGTGGCGCGTTATGACAAGCAGAAGTATCCGATCTTCGAAAAGCTGATTGAGAAGCAGCTGTCTTTTTTCTGGCGTCCAGAAGAGGTCGATCTGACCAACGATCGCAAAGACTTCATGGGCATGCCGGAACATGAGAAGCACATTTTCCTCAGCAATCTGAAGTATCAAACGCTGCTGGATTCCGTGCAGGGACGCTCGCCGAACGTGGCTTTTCTGCCGGTGGTGTCGCTGCCGGAGCTGGAAACCTGGTTTGAAACCTGGGCGTTCAGCGAGACGATTCACAGTCGCTCCTACACGCACATCATCCGTAACATCATCACTGAGCCGTCCGAGGTGTTTGACCAGATTGTTACCAATCCGGAGATCATCAAGCGTGCGGAAGCAGTAACACGTCTGTACGACGAGTTCATTCACCTGGTCAATGTGTTCACTATCCACGGTGAAGGTGTGCACACCATTGACGGCGTAAGCTACGACGTCAACTTGTACAACCTCAAGAAAAAGTTGTACCTGACGCTGGTATCGGTGAACGTGCTGGAGGCAATTCGCTTCTATGTCAGCTTTGCGTGTTCGTTTGCTTTTGCCGAGCGCGCATTGATGGAAGGTAATGCCAAGATCATCAAGTTGATCGCACGTGATGAAGCTCTGCATTTGACCGGCACTCAGCACATGCTCAATCTGATGGCTTCAGGTACCGATGATCCGGATTTCAAACAGATTGCGGTTGAGTGTGAAGATCAGGTCTACGCTATTTTCCGCGAAGCTGCAGAGCAGGAGAAAGACTGGGCTGAGTACCTGTTCAGTGAAGGCTCCATGATCGGTCTGAATGCGCGTATTTTGGGTGATTATGTTGAGTACATCACCAATGTGCGTATGAAGGCTCTGAATCTGGAAGAACTCTTCCCGGCACGCCAGAATCCTCTGCCCTGGATGAATGGCTGGCTGGTCAGTGATAACGTGCAGGTCGCGCCGCAGGAAGCGGAGATCAGCTCATATCTGGTGGGTCAGATCGATAATGATGTCGATACTGACGACTTTGACGGTTTCGATCTGTAGCAACGGTACGAATTATGTCGGGCATACCAAGGATCAAGGTAAACAACTACCACACCTTCTTCTATCAGTATGAATTCTCATTGCTGGATGCGCTGGAAGCTCAAAATATTCCGGCTGCCTACAGCTGTCGCGGTGGCTATTGTGGCTGCTGCAAGGTGCGTCTGCTTGATGGTGAAGTGGAGTATGTGCAGGACAGTTTGGTTGATCTGCAGGATGATGAAATTTTGACCTGTAGCTGTCGTCCTTTGACCCACGTAGAGCTCGAATTACCCGAGGATTGAATCGGGTCAACAAACCGTAATTTTCGGAAAAATGCGCCTTGACAGGGCGCATTTTTTTTGGATTGTTCACATGCGGGGCGGAGCATGCACGAAGCCGGTGCATAACCCTTCAGAAAAAAATATGAAACGCTATTGTAATATGTAACTTATTGTTTTGTTTAATTTTTATTTGAAACTGAACAAAAAATTACCAATTCGCTGAAGGCCCTAAAATAGCTGGGCTGAGGCGCCTATTCCAAACATTATCCACGATTTTATCCACAGAAAATGTGAGTAACCTCAAGGCTAGAAATCGGTCTTTTCCTTATAGTCGCAGAGGTCTTCAATCAGGCAGGAACCACACTTGGGTTTGCGTGCTGTGCACACGTAGCGACCATGCAGAATAAGCCAGTGATGAGCATCGACCAGGAAGGGTTTGGGTACATGGCGCAGCAGTTTTTTCTCCACATCCAGAACCGTCTTGCCGGGTGCAATGCCGGTGCGATTGGAAACGCGGTAGATATGCGTATCAACGGCCATGGTGGGTTGTCCAAATGCAGTGTTGAGCACCACATTGGCTGTTTTGCGTCCTACCCCAGGAAGCTTTTCAAGATCTGCACGGTTTTGAGGCACTTCGCTGCCGTGCAGTTCGATGAGCATGCGGCAGGTTTTGATGACATTCTCGGCCTTGGTGTTAAACAGTCCGATGGTTTTGATGTGTTCCTTAACGCCTTCTACCCCGAGCGCAAGCATGGCTTCAGGAGTGTTGGCGACGGGGAATAGCTTGCGGGTGGCCTTGTTGACGCTCACGTCGGTTGCCTGTGCCGACAACAGGACTGCAATCAGTAGCTCGAAGGGGGAGGCGTACTCAAGCTCGGTTTCCGGGTTGGGGTTTTCCGCCTGCAGGCGGCTGAAAATCTGGTAACGCTTGTCGGCATTCATGTAACGATCGCTATTGAAGTCTACAAAACGATCATTATTCCAGATCCTCGGCCAGGGTGGTACGGTTACGCCCGCTCATCTTGGAGTGGTAAAGCGCCGTATCGGTCACCCGCATCCATTCTTCATGGGATTGGTGTTCGTTACGTGTCTCTTCGACACCGATGCTGATCGTGAACTCAATAAGATTCCCGTCATGACGAACAACGAATGTTTCAACGGTGCGGCGAAGGCGTTCGGCAAAATTGAGTGCGCTATGGCTGTCCGTATCGACCAGCAGGACACCAAACTCTTCACCACCGTAACGTCCGGGCAAGTCTGTTGTGCGTGCCATGGATTTAAGGGTGTTAGACAGCGTTCTGATCACCTCATCACCGGCCTGGTGCCCGTAGGTATCATTGATTTTCTTGAAGTGGTCTACATCCAGCATAACAAGGCTGGAGGGGCTTTGAGTGCGGGTATAGCGTTCGAACTCTTGCTGCAGGCAGGACTCCCAGTAACCCCGGTTGGCCAGTCCGCTCAGGGCATCTGTGCGGCTGAGGTTGGCCAAGCTGTCATTGGCCTGATGTAAGGCGTGTTGGCTCATGGCGGTGCTGGTCATGTCGTAGACCATGATGCCAACGTGCGTAACCACACCATTTGGGGAGGTCAGGGGAATAAGGGTGACATTCTGGTACATGTATTCCGCCAGGCCGGTAATCGGGTGGTAGGGCTTGAATCGGAACAGGTAGGGGCGCTCTTCCCAGGTAATGAAAGCCTTGCTGCGTAACAGGAATACGCTTTCAAGCTTGCGGCGGAACCAGCGAGCCGGGAAGCCATTGAATAGCTCATCCAGACGTTTGCCCTGTGCAGCAGCATCTCTGATGCCTGAATGGTTTGCCATGAAGCTGTTCCACAGATTAACGCGGTAGTCGGCATCCAGCACGATTAGTCCGACGTCCAGATCCTGCAGCAGCCCCAGTTGCCAGTGCAGCTCTTCCATGTTGAGTGCAGTGTCGGGGTGATTAATCATCAGAGGTGCCTTACCCGTTCATTCAAGGTGGTCAGGGAGTCTTCGGTGAACAGCAGCATCAGGTCGCAGTTGATGTCCTGTCCCTCGATGCGGTAGCAGATATCAACGCTCAGGGTCGTGGTCTGCTGGTCTTGTGCGCAGTCCCGCTTGGGCAGGTTTTCCCTGTGCAGCATCAGGGGGGAGCCTTGGCTAAAGCGCATATCGAGCTGTGTACCCAGGCCGTTCAGGAAGGCGCCTATCAGTACATTGGCAATGTCCATCACCAGCTCTCGCTCGACCTGTTCGGTTAAGATGCCGTCATGTTTGAGCAGGCGTGCCAGGTTATCCGCGTTACGTGTCGACATGGTCAGCAGGGCTTCGCCGGCAATACCCGGCGCTATAAATCCCTGGCACAAGGTGGTGAGAGTATCAGCCTGGAATGTTTGAGCCAGCATGGCTTCGAGCTCGCAGGCGTCGATCAGTTGAATGCGGGGTATGGGGAGCTCAATAAAGGTATCCAGCAACTGAGCAAGCAGGCTTGCGGCTTCACCCATGGCCACATTGGAAAGCTCCTGATAGCTGTCCAGCAGTTCGATGGTGGTTTTAAGTACCGATGAACTTGCATCAGTGCTGGGTGTTTCGGGAAGCGAGTCAGTGCTGGGAGCTGGAGGCTGGTCAAGTGCTTCCAGAAGGCCGAAGGCTTTCAGCGTAAGGCTCAGTTGCTGCAGGTCGATAGGTTTGCGGATGAAATCCAGAGCCCCTTGCTGTAGTACTCGCTCGCGGGCTTCGGGTTGAATGTCGCCGGACACTACGATAGTAAGTGTGGGCAAGTCATTGCTGCGTATTCGAGAGAGAACCTCGTACCCATCCATAAGCGGCATATTGAGGTCCAGAAACAGAAGTTCACCCTTGCCTGCGCGAATGGCCTCCAAGGCCTCCAGGCCGTTGGTGGTCTCGGTGATATCGACATTCCAGGGCGTCAGGGCGCGTGCCATTTGGCGTCGTGCCAGGCGCGAATCATCGCAGATTACAACGGGTATAGAGCTGCCCACGTTAGATCCCACTAATTCCATGTGAATAGGGGATGCTAGCTTATGTAGGCAGGTTGAGACAATGATCTTGATCTAAGGGGGCATCATCCTTAGGTCTTAGATGCCCCCCCGGGGTGTATTAGCCAGTAACGCGGACGCGCTTGCTGGGCGCGGCGTCGGAGGTCTTGGGTGCGGCCGCCTTGCGTTTTTCTTCAAGGCGGGTATCGATGATGTTTTTCAACGCAATCATCAGGCCCAGGCCCACAAAGGCGCCAGGCGGCAGAATGGCGAACAGGAAGCCACGGTAGTCATCAAAAATAACCAGCTGCCAATTGCGGGCGGCTTCGCCAAACAGCAGGTGCATGTTGGCAAAGAGTGCGCCTGTACCCAGCAGTTCGCGCATGCCGCCCAGCAGTACCAGTACGATACTGAAGCCAACACCCATCATCAGGCCATCAACCACAGAGGCCTTGACCGGATTTTTGACTGCAAAGGCGTCTGCACGTCCCATGATGGCGCAGTTGGTAACGATCAGCGGGATAAAGATGCCTAGAATCAGGTAGAGCTCGTAGGTGAAGGCCTGCATCAGCAGCTCAATGGCCGTCACGAACGAGGCGATAATCATCACGAAAATCGGCAGACGAACCGTTTCGGGTACCAGTTTACGGAAAAGCGAAACGGTCAGGTTGGAGCACACCAGTACCAGTGTACTGGCTAGCCCAAGGCCAAGCGCGTTAACAACGGATGCGGTGACAGCCAGCAGCGGGCAGAGTCCCAGCAGCTGAACCAGTGCCGGGTTGTTGTGCCAGAGGCCGTCGAGTGTAATTTTTCGATAGTCGACACTCATTCTGTCACTCCTGCAGTTTGTGGCTGAACGGTAGAGGTTACCGGTGTCAGCAGGTGGTCACGGTGGGCGCGAAAGAATTCGATCGCGCGGGCAGTTGCGCCTACAATGGCGCGGGGAGTGATGGTGGCGCCGGTAAACTGATCAAAGCGACCGCCATCTTTCTGTACCGCCCAGCTTTCATCACGGCCAACGGCCTTTTCTGCACCATCAAATCCCAAAATCCAGTCGGACTTGGCCAGTTCGATCTTGTCACCAAGTCCGGGGGTTTCTTTGTGGCTGATAACGCGGACACCCGCTACGGAGCTGTCGGCATTGATACCCACCAGCAGTTCGATATTGCCGCTATAGCCGTCGGGGGCAATGACGGTCATGAGTACCGCTTTGACTTCATCATCCTGAATTGCCTGGTAGACACTGGTTTCTCCCGCCGGTCCTACCAGTTCAGGGGCCGTGATGGTGAGGCTGTGATCCAGCAATTCAGGGTCCAGTTCACGCGGCACGATTTCATAGAGGGCGCGAGCCTGAAAGGCTTCCTTGTTGTGTTGGATGGCATCGCTTGTGGCGACCTGTGTCAGCGCAATCACTGCGGAGGTGACAATGGCAAACAGGCCAATGGCAATGGCATTACCGCGGATCGCTTGAATCAACTCGTTCATTAATTACCTCCACGTCCCTTGTTGGCACGGCTGTGGCCATAGCTGCGTGGCTGGGTATATAGATCAATAAAGGGTGCGGCCAGGTTCATCAGCAGTACGGCAAAAGCAAAACCGTCTGGGTAGTTGCCCCAGGTGCGGATGATGAACACCAGCAAGCCGATGCAGGCGCCGAACACCAGGCGGCCACGGTTACTGGTTGCACTGGAGACCGGGTCGGTGATGATAAAGAACGCGGCCAGCATGGTGGCGCCAGTGGTCAGGTGGAACAGAGGGTCGGCGTAGTTATCCGGGTCAAAGCCGAAGAACATGCTGCTGATCAGGCCAAGAGTAACCAGCATGGCAACAGGTGCGTGCCAAGTGATGACCTTGCGATACAGCAGGAATATACCACCCATGAACCAGGCTGCACTGACGGCATGCCAGGCACCTATGCCTTCTGCCAGAACTGCAGACTGACGCCAGGCTTCTTCTGTGGTCAGGCCGCCACGGTGTCGGATCTCATCGAGCGGAGTGGCGCCGGTAAACTGGTCAAAGAAGACGTCCTGCGCGCCGCCAAAAATAGTGCTCAGGGTGTCAAAGAAGGGTGCAATGGACCAGCCTTCACCGGTGAGCACGAACGGCAGGTTCCAGCGGGTCATCTCAACCGGGAAAGAGATCAGCAGTAGCGCATAGGCGACCATCGCCGGGTTGAACGGGTTCTGACCCAGACCGCCGTAGAGGTGCTTGGCAATAACAATGGCAACAAAAACACCGACGGCTGTGAGCCACCAGGGTGCCATTGGAGGCAGGGCAACAGCGATCAGCATGGCGGTTACAATGGCGCTGTAGTCACGCAGGTAGAAGCCCAGCGGGCGTTTGCGCAGCTTCAGCATCGCGGCTTCAAAGCCCAAAGCCAGTGCGCCTGCCCAGACAATCTGGATCAGCGTGCCCCAGCCAAAGAACAGGGTCATGGCCAGAACGCCGGGTAGCATTGCCATCATGACCAGCCGCATTACATTGGCGGTGCTGTTGGCCTTGTAAACATGAGGTGAACTCATCCGGATCAGTGACATCTTGGATTCGATCCTGTTGGCATTAAGTTAAGCAGGCCGCCGAGCCGGGGCTCAGGCGGGTTCATGCTGCTTCAGTGTTTCGGTCAATTCATCCGCTTTACGTTTGGCATCAGCCAATTCGCTTTCAAGTGAGGTGCGGGCGGAATCGTCTTCGGTTTTGCTCAGGGAGCGCTCAAGCTTGGTGACAGCGGCACGTGCCATGGCGGCATCGATCTTAAGCTGCTTGAGGTCGACACCTTTGGCTGCAGCTGCATCGATAAGAGCCTGTTCTGCCGCTTTGAATGCCTTATCGGCGGCCTCATGGCGCTGGCGCAGTTCCTTCAGAGCTTTCTCAGCCTGTTCGCGCTCTTCTCCCTCAAGTCCTTCCAGGCCTGCTTCGGCTTTTTTCAGCTTGGTTCGCATAATGGAGACCTGCTGTTTAAGCGCCTTCATATCTACGGGTTCGGACTTGGCTGCTTCAGCGGTTGTGCCGCCGGAGGCCTGCTCTGCATCCTGATAGGCCTTGTCCGCTGCATCTGCCTTGGTTTCCAGGGCTTCAACGGTGGCGCGCAGTTTATCAAGACCTTCGAGGCCTTTGGATTCAGCGTTTTTCAGCGCGTCGCGTGCTTTTTTCAGTTTGGTACGGGCAACGGCAGCGGCGGTTTTAAGTTGCTTCAGGTCCGGACCGCCAGCGTTATCTGCAGTGGTGCCAGATTCCGCCTGCTCAAACGCTTGCTGAGCCTTGTCGGCGTTTTCCTGAGCCGTTTTAACAGCTGCTTCCAGTTCGCTGATATCACCTTCACCGGATTCGCGGGCTGCATCCAGCGCTTTTTGTGCCTTTTTCAGCTTGGTGCGGGCGACGGCAGCTGCGGTTTTGAGCTGCTGGGTGTCAACTTGCGGCGCGGCTGCCGGAGCAGCACTGGATTCGGCCTGTTGCAAAGCGGCCTGAGCTGTTTCAGAACTGGTCTGAGCGGCGGATACCGCGGCTTCCAGCTCGCTGATATCGCCTTCACCGGATTCGCGGGCTGCATCCAGGGCCTTTTGTGCCTTCTTCAATTTGGTGCGGGCAACAGCGGCAGCGGTTTTAAGGCTGCTGAGATCCGGTGCCTGAGGTGCGGCTTCGGCTTCAGGTGCCTTGCGAGCTTTCTGAGCCTTGGCTGCTTCTTCTGCACGTGCCTTGCGACGGGCTTCTTTCTCTTCCTGTTCGCGCTCAAGGCGCGCCTGGCGTGCTTCAAAGCGCTCACGTGCGTGGTCCGCTTTGCGCTGCTCGGCTTCTTCTGTGCGAATTTCGGATTTGGCAAAGCGGTAGTACTGCACCAGCGGAATACTGCTGGGGCAGACGTAAGCGCAGGCGCCACATTCGATACAGTCGAACAGGTTGTGATTCTTGGCCTTTTCGAACTCCTTGCCCTTGGAGAACCAGTAGAGCTGCTGTGGCAGCAACTCGGCGGGGCAGACCTGCTCGCACATGCCGCAACGGATACAAGCCTGTTCCGGCTGGGCGGCGGGCATTTCGTCCTGGCTGGCAGCGATGATGCAATTGGTGGTTTTGATCACAGGAATCTGATCGTGCTCCACCGTAACGCCCATCATGGGGCCACCCATGACCAATCGATAAAGCTTGTTTTCGTAAACGTTGGCCGCGTCCAGCAGATCAGCAAAGGGGGTGCCGATCAGCGTGTCAAAGTTCTGAGGCTGAGCAACGGCGTCACCGGTTACGGTCACAACACGAGAAATCAGTGGCTCCCCTTTATGTACGGCGCGGTATACCGCAGACATGGTGCCTACGTTCTGGCATACGATGCCGATATCAGCCGGGATCTTGCCGCTGGGAACTTCGATGTCGGTCAGCAGCTTGATAAGCTGGCGCTCACCACCGGATGGGTACTTGGTCGGTACTACGCGGATATCAAGATTCAGCTCGCAGCCCTTTATTGCCTTCTCCAGCGTATGGATGGCATGGGCCTTGTTGTCCTCAATGCCGATCATGATATGGCTCGGCTTGAGCAGGTGATTGAGGATGCGAATACCGCCCAGAATCTCGTCGGCACGCTCGCGCATGAGCATATCATCGGCGGTGATATAGGGTTCGCATTCAGCGGCATTGATGATCAGTGTGTTGACGATATGGTCGTCACCCAAATGCAGCTTCACGTCAGTCGGGAAGCCTGCGCCACCCATGCCGGCCACGCCGCACTGGCGGATATGCTCGATCAGCTGTGAGGGTTCGAGTCTGGTGTAATCCTCAAGTCCCTGGTGTTCAACCCAGCGCTCTTCGCCATCGGTTTCGATACAGATGCAGTCGGAATCCAGGCCGGACGCATGGGGTACCGGGTGTGGGCCAATAGAGCGGATCACGCCTGAAGTCGGTGCATGCAGGGCTACGCTGATGCGGCCTACCGGCTCGGCTATCATCTGACCCTTAAGAACTTGCTGTCCAACTTCAACGATCGGGCTGGCAGCCATGCCGATGTGCTGCTGCAGGGGTACATAAAGACGTCTTGGCAGCGGCAGGCGACCAATTGGCTGGCGCGTGGACTGCTTCTTGTTTTCAGGCGGATGGATGCCGCCGTGGAATGCGAAAACCTTACCCATCAGACGGCCTCCTGCTGCTGTGCCTGGCCACGACCGCGGTCGGTGGCGATCAGGCTGGATGACTCGGTCGGTGACGGCCATTTCCAGTTGGCAATAGTGGTTTCCACCGGAATCATGTCAATACAGTCCACGGGGCAGGGTTCAACACAGAGATCACAGCCGGTGCACTCGTCTGTGATGACAGTGTGCATCTGCTTGGCTGCACCCAGAATGGCGTCCACCGGGCAGGCTTGAATACATTTGGTGCAGCCGATGCACTCGTCTTCACGAATGTAGGCGACCATTTTGACCTGTTCCTGTCCGTGTTCGTCATCCAGCGGGATGGCTTCTACGTCCAGCAGGTCGGCCAGTGCTTCGATGGTGCTTTGGCCACCGGGAGGGCACTTGTTGATAGCATCGCCATTGGAAATCGCTTCGGCGTAGGGGCGGCAGCCCGGGTAGCCACACTGGCCACACTGGGTCTGTGGCAGCAGAGCGTCGATCTGATCGACGATAGGATTGCCTTCTACGCGAAAACGCACAGAGGCATAGCCCAGGATGATGCCGAAAACGACAGCCAGGCCAAATAGAATAAGGATTGCACTAATTACAGTGGTCATTGCTCACTCCGCCTCAGAACTGTACGAGGCCGGCAAAACCCATGAATGCCAGCGACATCAGGCCTGCGGTGACCATGCCGATAGCGGCGCCACGGAAGGGTACGGGAACATCAGCAACGGCTACGCGCTCACGGATGGCTGAGAAAAGCACCAGCGCCAATGAGAAGCCGACCGCAGCACCAAAGCCATAGGCGATGGACTCAATAAACCCGTTCTGCTTTTTGATGTTCAGCAGTGCCACGCCGAGTACAGCGCAGTTGGTTGTGATCAGTGGCAGGAAAATACCCAGCAGTTTGTAGAGCAGGGGACTGGTTTTATGCACCACCATTTCGGTGAACTGCACCACAACAGCGATAACCAGAATGAAGGCAATCGTCTGCAGGTATTCCAGACCGAAAGGCTCCAGCAGAAGCGAATACACCAGGTAGCTGCAGACGGATGACAGTGTCAGCACAAACGTGGTGGCCAGTGACATGCCCATGGCGGTTTCCAGCTTGTTGGAAACGCCCATAAAGGGACAAAGCCCCAGGAATTGAACCAGGACAAAGTTGTTTACCAGTACGGTGCTGATCAGAATGAGCAGAAAATCAGTCATAGCCCCTGTCGCTGCCAGAGCCCCACGACGTGCGGGGCAGTATTAGATGCTGCTGAATTTTACCGGATTAATAACCCCAGGGTACAGGCCAGCCGTTGATGCCGGGCAATACGGGGGAGGGGCTAATCAAGATTAGCCCCTCTATGTTGTCCAGTGTGCCGGTTTTGGTGAGCCGGTTTTTAGATCAGTTCAGCCTGCTTGATCTTGACCAGCAGTGCCTGAACTTGTTCCGTTGGCGTGCCGGACAGCTCAGTCAGATCGACCTTGAGGTCTGCAGTTGCGGTGTCTGCATCGGTAAGCAGCAACAGACCCGCCGCTTTCAGAGTGTCGGCCTGAGCCAGAGCGTCACCACGAACAACCAGTGGCATACGGCCCTGAGCGAACAGCTGCTGCTCCAGAGTGTAGAGCAGGGTGTCAGCCGTAGCGCTGTCGGCACCGGTCAGGCTGATCAGTGCAGCTTGCTGGCCGAAACGACGAGCACGCAGCTCAGTAGTCAGTGCGGAGCTATTGTGCAGTTCGATAGACGCTGCATCCGCGTTCTGGCCGATCACCATGCCCGCTGCAACGGTCGCGTTGGTCAGGCGGTCAACGATAATGAAAGAACCAGTGCCCTTGTGGCGGCTGTAGTCGTCCGCAACAACCGGTGTTTCCAGCTGAATTTCAACCTGCGCAATTTCGTTCAGACCCAGTGAAGCGGTCGGAGACTGCTGCAGAGTGTTGACGTCAATCGCATGGTGAATGGCGCTTACGCGACCGGCGGTACGAGTGGTTGCCAGTTTGATTTCGTAGTTGCGACCGGCCTGCAGAGGCTGCTCGGACATCCAAACCAGGTGCGCATTGAAGCGGCTGTGGGTCTCCGGCACCTGATTGCTGTGCACGATGATGTCGCCACGGGAGATGTCGATTTCATCTTCCAGGGTCAGTGTTACGGCCATCGGCGCGTAAGCAGCATCCAGTTCGCCATCAAAGGTTACAATGGATTTAACCTTGCTGGACTTGCCGGATGGCAGCACGGTGATCTGATCGCCCGGGCGAACAATACCAGCGCTCAGGGTGCCACAATAACCGCGGAAGTTCAGGTTAGGACGGTTGACGTACTGAACCGGGAAGCGCAGTTCGTCGAAGTTTTCGTCGCCAGCGATCTCAACGCTTTCCAGCGTTTCCATCAGAGACTCGCCCTTGTACCAAGGCATGTGCTCGGACGGGTTTACTACGTTATCACCCTTGAGGGCAGAGATCGGAGCGAAGTGAATGTCTTTCAGGCCCAGGCCGCTGGCAAATTCCAGATAGTCCTTCTTGATCTCTTCAAAGCGCTCTTCGCTGAAGTCCACCAGGTCCATCTTGTTGACGGCAACCAGGGTGTGCTTGATACCCAGCAGAGACACGATGAAGCTGTGTCGGCGAGTCTGTACCTGAACGCCGTGACGGGCGTCGATCAGAATGATCGCCAGGTCACAGGTAGACGCACCTGTCGCCATGTTACGGGTGTACTGCTCGTGTCCCGGGGTGTCGGCGATGATGAATTTGCGCTTGGAGGTAGAGAAGTAGCGGTAGGCAACATCAATGGTAATGCCCTGCTCACGCTCAGCCTGCAGGCCATCGACCAGCAGAGCCAGGTCGAGCTCTTCACCGGTGGTGCCGACTTTCTTGCTGTCGCTCTGGATAGCAGCCAGCTGATCTTCATAGATCATTTTGGAATCGTGCAGCAGGCGGCCGATCAGCGTGGATTTGCCATCGTCTACACTGCCGCAAGTCAGAAAGCGCAGCAGTTCCTTGTTTTCATGCTGATCCAGGTAAGCATCAATATCAGTAGCGATCAGATCGGATTGGTGTGACATCTTTATCTCTTCCCGTGTTCTGTGCCGAGGCGCAACAACTGTAGCGCCTGCTTGAGGGGCATGCTGTCTGAGGGCGACTAACCGAAGGGTTTATCAAGCTCGCTCAGCAGATGCCCGCATCTTTATTAATTCAGCTGCAAATCAGAAGTAGCCTTCCATCTTCTTCTGCTCCATGGAGCCAGCGCTGTCGTGGTCGATGGCGCGGCCCTGACGCTCTGATGTGGTGGTCAGCAGCATCTCCTGAATGATCTCAGGCAGGGTATCGGCTTCGGACTCTACGGCGCCGGTCAGCGGGTAGCAGCCCAGAGTACGGAAGCGGATTGGCTTCATCATCGGGACTTCGCCTTCTGCCAGTGGCAGACGCTCATCGTCGACCATGATCAGCATGCCGTCGCGTTCAACTACAGGACGAACGGCAGAGAAGTACAGCGGTACCAGCGGGATTTGCTCCAGGTGGATGTACTGCCAGATATCCAGCTCAGTCCAGTTGGACAGCGGGAAAACACGGATGCTCTCGCCCTTGTCGACACGGGTGTTGAACGTGTTCCACAGCTCAGGGCGCTGGTTTTTTGGGTCCCAGCGGTGATGTTTGTCACGGAAGGAGAATACACGCTCCTTGGCACGAGACTTCTCTTCATCACGACGGGCACCACCAAAGGCAGCATCGAACTGGTACTTGTTCAGCGCCTGCTTCAGGCCCTGGGTTTTCATGATATCGGTGTGCTTGGCTGAGCCGTGCTCGAATGGGCTGATGCCCATCTCAACACCCTCAGGGTTGATGTGCACGATCAGGTCCATGCCTGCTTCCTTGGCCATCTGGTCACGGAACTGGATCATCTCTTTGAATTTCCAGGTGGTGTCCACGTGCAGCAGCGGGAAGGGCGGTTTACCCGGGAAAAATGCTTTACGGGCAAGGTGCAGCATGACGGAAGAGTCCTTGCCTATGGAGTAAAGCATGACCGGATTATCGAACTCGGCAGCCACCTCGCGGATGATGTGAATGCTTTCAGCTTCGAGCTGCTTCAAATGGGTCAGGCGGTGTTCCGGCAACTGATTCATCGTATGACTCTTTCGGTTGATTAACGCACACAGAGCCCGATGGGGCTCATAACTGCAGCGCATTATGTCCAAGTGTTAATAAAATAAAAAAGAATAAATATGAATTTTTATATTTCTTAAATGAATAAGTGGAGGTGGGCGACCCTGGATGATCTACAGTGCTATAGATGTAGAAGTCTTATGTTCCAAAAAGAAATAACAAAATTATTAATTAGTATTTTACGTTATAAAGAGCGACCGGTACCATGGCCGCCTGTTTCAATGACGCTTATATTAACTAAGGTTGACCTGACATGTACCAGTACACCGAAGTGGACCAGAAACTGGTTGACGAACGGGTAGCGCAATATCGCGATCAGACTCGACGTTTCCTGGCCGGCGAACTGCCTGATGAGGAGTTTCGTGCCTTGCGCCTGATGAACGGCCTCTACATTCAGCGTCAAGCGCCCATGTTGCGCGTCGCCATCCCTTACGGCCTGATGTCCTCTACGCAGCTGCGAAAGATGGCACACATCGCCCGTACCTATGATAAGGGCTATGGCCACTTCACCACGCGTACCAACATTCAGTACAACTGGCCCAAGCTGGAAGAAGTACCGGATATCCTGGCCGAACTGGCTGAAGTACAGATGCACGCGATCCAGACCTCCGGTAACTGTATCCGTAACACCACTACCGATCCTTATGCCGGTGTGATCGCCAGCGAACTGGAAGACCCGCGCCCCTGGTGTGAGATCATTCGTCAGTGGTCAACACTGCACCCGGAATTCGCTTACCTGCCGCGTAAATTCAAGATCGCTGTCACTGGTGGTCCTGAAGACCGTGCTGCCTCTCAGGTACATGACATCGGTCTGCACCTGGTGAAAAACGAGCAAGGTGAGATCGGTTTCGAAGTACTGGTCGGCGGCGGCTTGGGTCGTACACCCTTTATAGGCAAGCAGATTCGCCCATTCCTGGCGCAGCAGGATCTGTTGTCCTACCTGGAAGCGATAATCCGCGTGTACAACCTGAACGGTCGTCGCGATAACAAGTACAAGGCACGTATTAAAATCCTGGTTAACGCCATGGGTATTGATGCCTTCCGTGAACTGGTTGACGCCGAATGGGCCGAGATTCGCGAATCCGACCTGCGTCTGTCGCAGGAAGAGATCGACAAGGTCAAAGCTCAGTTCGTACCGCCGGCTTATGAGGCTGATGCGGCGAACAATGATCTGCACGCTCAGCTGGCTGAAAACGAAGAGTTCCGTGTCTGGTTCGAACGCAACACGGTTCAGCACAAAGTGGCGGGTTATCGCATCGTTGTCGTATCCCTGAAGCCTTACCTGAAGGCACCGGGTGATATCACCGATATCCAGCTGGAAGCCGTAGCTGACCTGGCGGATCGTTTTTCCTTCGGTGAAGCGCGCGCCACCCATCACCAGAATCTGGTGCTGGCAGACGTGAAGCAGGGTGACTTGCTGGAAGTCTGGAAAATTTTGAATGCCAACGGTCTGGCACGCCCGAACATCGGCACCCTGACCGACATGATCGTATGCCCCGGCTTTGATTTCTGCAGTCTGGCTAACGCCAAGACGCTGAACATCGCCGAGCAGATCAACGAGAAGTTTGAAAACGTCGACTACATGCACGACATCGGTGAGATCCGTCTCAACATGTCTGGCTGCATCAACGCCTGTGCGCACCACCACGTGGGCCACATCGGTATTCTCGGCGTGGATAAGAAAGGTGAAGACTGGTACCAGTTCACTCTTGGCGGCTCCTCTGAAGCAGAAGCCTCTTTGGGTAAAGTACTGGGTAAATCGGTTGCGGCTGATGACGTAGCCAACACCGTCGAAAAAATACTGCTGGCGTACATTGATCAGCGTGACTCCGAAGCTGAAAGCTTCCTGGAAGTTGTGCGTCGCGTCGGATTGGATCCGTTCAAGGAGGCCGTTTATGCCGCTGCTAATTAATCGTATCCCTGTTGCTGAAGATCAATGGGTAACCGTGGCTGAAGATCAGACGATCCCGGCTGAAGGTTCTATTATTCTGCCGCTGGCTCAGTGGCTGGAAAATCGCGATGCGCTTGCAGGTCGTGAAGTCGGCGTACAGGTCACTGGCGACGATGCTCTGGACCAGGTGCTGGCACTCAAGGATCAGGTATCGCTGATCGCGGTTGTCTTCCCGGCATTTACCGATGGTCGTGGCTTCAGTATTGCCCGACTGCTGCGTCGTGAAGGGTATACCGGTCAGTTGCGAGCAGTGGGTGATGTAACCCGAGATCGTCTGGCATATCTGGAACGTTGCGGCTTTGATGCGCTCGAAGTGCCTGAAGATCGTTACAAGGAAGAAGTGCTTGGCGCTTTTGATGAAGTAAGCGTTCGTTACCAGGGCGGTGCATCCGTAACACGCCCGGCGTACCCGCAGAGCTGAACAGGAGAACAGGAATGAGCATCGATCTGGCAGCTGCCAACGCGGCACTGGAAGGTAAGACACCGCAGGAAATCATCGCCTGGGCAATCGCCAACAGCGATAAACCGCTGGTTACAACCAATTTCCGTCCTTACGAGTCCGTCATCCTGCACATGGCTGTTCAGGCCAAGCCTGATATCGAAGTGCTTTGGGTTGATTCGGGTTACAACACTTCGGCCACTTACCGTTTTGCGGAAAAGCTGATCAAGGACCTGAATCTGAATATCCGCACCTTCATCCCCGAGATGAGTGCGGCACGCCGCAACGTCCTGATGGGCGGTATCCCGGATGTGGATGATCCTCAGCATGAAGAGTTTACCCGTCAGGTGAAGCTTGAGCCGTTCCAGCGTGCGCTGGCCGAGATGAAACCGGACCTGTGGTTAAACGCGATTCGCAAGGATCAGACTGAATTCCGTCAGTCTCTGGACATCGTATCGGCAAGCAAGGACGGCATCATCAAGGTGGCGCCGCTGTTCAACTGGACAGAAGCCGATATGGAAGCCTACCTGGCGGAACATAACCTGCCGAACGAACACGATTACTTCGATCCGACCAAAGCGATCGAAACGCGCGAGTGCGGTCTGCACACGCAGCTTTAATCAGATTTCAGGTTCGTACTCAAAAGCCCGCGATTGCGGGCTTTTTTGCGAGTGTCACCCCTGTAGCGTACTCAAGGGACTTCGGACGCCTTGAGCGCCTTGTTTCAAAACATGCGTGTAGATTTCTGTTGTTTTTACATCGGCATGTCCGAGTTGCTGCTGTACTGTTCGTATATCCACGCCAGATTGCAGCAAATGCGTTGCAAAAGAATGCCGCAAAGTATGACATGACACCTGCTTTTGGATGTTAGCGTCTCGCGCTGCTTTTTTTATCAGTTTGTTCAGGTTACTCTCATCGTAATGGTGCCGGCGCAGGAGCTTGCCGGCAGGGTCTATACTCAGGCGAGAAGCAGGGAACAGATAATGCCAGCCAGACTCAAAGGGAGCATTGGGGTACTTGCGAGCAAGTGCGTCCGGCAGCCAAACACCCGCGTAACCCTCGCACATCAAATCCTGTGTGAAGTAATTCTCTACCCGTTCTACCTGCTGTCTCAGCAATGGAATCAACTCCTCCGCAAGCGTCACCAGCCGGTGCTTCCCCCCTTTTCCGTTTATCACACGTATCTGCCCATAGTCGAAATCGACGTCTTTAACACGCAGTCGCACCAGCTCAATCCGACGCAATCCCGAGCCATACATCATTGCTGCCATCAGGTACTGAACTCCAGCCAGTTGACTGAGAAGGGCGGCAACTTCCTTCTTTGTGAGCACTACGGGCAACTTGCGAGGCTTGCGAGCCGAACTGTATGCGGACAGATCACCGACGGTTTGGCCAAGAAACCTGGTTTTGAGAAAGACAATCGCATTAAGAGCAAGGGACTGTGTTCCGGCAGAAACATCGCGCTCAACGGCAAGAAAAGTCAGAAAGCGAATGATGTCTTCATCATGCAGCTGGCTAGGATGTCGCTTGCCACTGAAAAGAATGAAGTACTTGATCCAATACAGATATGTGCTGATTGTCCGCCGGCTATAGCGCTGGACCAACATAAAGTCTTCTACGGACTTGAGAAAGGGAGATTTCGACATGTACAACACCTCATCCATGAAATGTATGTAGTTCGTTATACCCGCTGGGTGGCGCTATGTCGAGAAAAGTACCTTTTTACCGGAATGCTGAATTGGAATATTGTTTAATTTCAAAGGGTTAAATATTTAAGGTAAAAATTAAAAGGTATACCTGCTAATAATTATTATGAGGTCGCAGACCTCATTAACAAGCTGTTATGCGTAATTGAGGCATGTACGAAAAAACTATTAATAAACTGGAAGAACTAGCATCAATCAACACTGATGATTCAAAAAGCATTGGTGAAGCTATAGCCTTATTGAAGTTCTGCCAGAAACACAATATATCGAGAAAAGATAATGTGGTTGAATTACCCGAAACTGAAGAAGCGTTCGGTTTCTTTACTGTGAACGAATGCGATGAGAATGGAAAAGTACTGAGAACTATC